>JBKCUW010000052.1:0-70742 GCA_046318275.1 Pirellula sp.
TGCCACGATGGGTCCGCACTGTAGAGCCGTTGTCCTCAACTGCTCATCGCCAGGAGGCAAAAACGATTGAGACAATCGTTCTACCAACTGGATCCAAAGCTTTCCCTTCGCGGCTTCGCGCCTTCGCGTGAGGTTAGATCGAGGATTAAAGAACGATGATCGAACAGTCATCCACGACAAGGGACTGTCGTGCCACGATGGGTCCGCACTGTAGAGCCGTTGTCCTCAACTGCTCATCGCCAGGAGCCAAAAACGATTGAGGCAATCGCTCTACCAACTGGATCCAAGGCTTTCCCTTCGCGGCTTCGCGCCTTCGCGTGAGGTTGGATCGAGGATTAAACCATAACAGCCAAACTCACACGGGGGCACGGAGACACGGAGAAGAACCAAAGTACGAACGGATACGCAGTATCAACCCATGCTCTCTCCAGCCTGACTCTGTGTCTTTGCGTCTCCGTGAGAGATTGTTCGAGGATTAAAGACCGGCGATCGAACAGTCATTCACGACAAGGGACTGTCGTGCCACGATGGGCCGCACTGTAGAGCCGTTGTCCTCAACTGCTCATCGCCAGGAGCCAAAAACGATTGAGGCAATCGCTCACCGGGAGGGGTGTACGTGCATCGCGGTCTGATCCATCGATGCATTCTCTGGATAATGCATATCTCCTAGCTATGGAACCGCTGGACTCGGGGAAATGGGCACGGAGTACTATTCCGTCGGCGCCGACCAACGGTTCCCCCAACCAAGGTATAGATCGTGCAAGAATGCTCTCCATGACTCCGCGGTGCGTGATGGAGCATAGGGCATTGGAGGCTCTTGTTTGGAGGATGTCCACAGTATTTCGAATTGCCCGTCGGGTTGCAGCCTGCCGATTCGGGGCGTTTTGAAGGTGTGTTGTGTGGCGGAATCGATTCGTATATTTCCACTAGGAGCGGTAAGTCTCTGACGGATCATGGAGCTCCGGATCTGTCGGACATCGGTCGAACCTGCTTCGGCGACGGCTTGTGCCCAAAGCTTAACCCCAAAGTATCCCGACTCCATCGGGTCCGTCACAACACGTTGCGGCCCATATTTCTTTCGATAGCTATTCACGAATGCCCGGTTTTCCTCGGAGTCGATGCTCTGGAAATAATTCCAAGCTGCATAATTACCGGCGAACTCAGATGCATCGAACTGCCGAAATTCTTCCTCGGCGATACTAAATGACATAGTTGGTAATTTGTCCGGCGTCAGTCCGGCAACACGCAGCGCGCGAAAGAAAACGATGTTGGAGTTCCCATTGATCGAGTTCAAGATCATATCGGGCTTTGCAGCCACAATTTGCTCGATCACGGGTCTCACTTCCAAGCTGCCCAAAGGCAAGAACGCTTCGCCGACCAGTTCGGCTCCCAATTCCTTCAGCTGATCCTTGATGATCTCATGCACCACTCTGGGAAAGACGTAGTCGGAACCCACCAAGAAAAATCGTCGCTTGTTTTCGGACTCATAGGCCCATTTCACGGCCGGGAGTACTTGTTGGTTCGGTGTCGCACCGGTGTAAATCACGTTCGGAGATTCCTCTAGCCCCTCATACTGCAGTGGGTAGACCAACAAATGATTCAATTCCTCGAAGAGTGGGACGACCGTTTTTCGGCTAGCCGACGTCCAGCAACCGAAGACTGTACAGACCTTTTCCACCTCGATCAGCCGGCGTGCTTCGACCAAGTACTTTTCGGGATCAGAGCGTCCATCTGCAACAATCGCTTCTACTGGCCGTCCCAAAACACCGCCATTTCGGTTGATTTCGTCAACAGCTAGCAACGTAGCATCAGCAACCGAGGATCCACTGTTTGCCATTGTGCCGGTCAATGAGTGGAGTATTCCGATCCGGATGGGTTCCGCGGATACAGCGCCCACAACCCCACTTGAGTTCTCGCTATTCTTGGGCTTGGTCGCATCAACAGATCCGCGATCGTTGGAGAGGAAATAGAAACAACCTCCTAACAGTGCGGCAGAGAGAAGGCATACTCCGGTCACAATCGCGCCCGTCATGCTACGACGCTTGACCGTTAACTGCTCGAGGGGTGGGCGTACCAGTGAGGGAGAGGATCGGCTGGGGAGTTGTATTCCTGCTCCCGACAATGCCGCTAGTACACTCTCAAGGTCGGCTTGCATCTCTTCCATCGACTGGTAGCGTTGCGAGGGTTCCTTTGCCATCGCCCGCTCGATGATCGCGACGCAAGCGGCTGGGATGTTTTTGCGAATTTCTCGAGGATCGGGAAGAGCGGAGTTGCAATGCGCGAACATTACCTGAACCACGCTACCGGTGTCGTGAAAGGGAAACTTGCCTGTCAATAAACTGTAGTACGTTGCACCTAGCGAATAGATGTCGCTCCGCGCATCGACCGGTTTCGCTTGGCATTGCTCTGGACTCATGTAGTATGGCGAACCGACGAGGAGCCCTTCTTGGGTCAGCATCATCGACTGCTTTTCCATTTGCTTTGCCAAGCCGAAATCGGCGACCTTGGCGGTTCCATCTTGCGTCAACAAAATATTCGCTGGCTTGATATCTCGGTGGATCAATTGGACCTGATGGGCAGCCGAGAGGCCCTTGCACGCTTCGATCGCAAGACGAGTTGCCTCGCTGACGGAGTAGGCGCCATTTTTCTCTATATAGTCCGCGGCGCTGCCCCCCGAAACGACCTCCATAACGAGGTAGTGGTTGCTGTCTTGATTCCCCACTTCGTAGATCGTCACAGTATTAGGATGATTAAGCTTTCCAGCGCTCTTTGCCTCGGCCAAGAATCGATGGAGCGATCTTTCATCGTTCGACAGATGCGATGGGAGAAGTTTGATTGCTACATCTCGATCGATCGAAGGATCGTGCGCCTTGAGGACCATCCCCATCCCACCCGTACCGAGAACCGCAGTGATCTGGTACTTACCAATCATGCGTCCGATCCATCGTTCTGGGAAATCGCGAAGACCGCTCATCCCGTCGGGTGAAGTGTCACCATGCAATTGCATGGTTTCGTCGAGAGACGGCGGTTTCGGATCGCCACCTGTTTTTGAGGGTTCGTTTGGATCAGGCAGGTTCATTGGGGGGAGCGGGATAAACGACTGGGATTCTTGGCAGGCGAGAAATAGGGCTATCTTCCATCCGTCTCGCGACGCAACATGGAGACGAAATCGGTTCGTGACCTGACTGCTGTGTATTCACGCCAAAGAGCAGTGAACACCCGGGGGAATGGTCGAAAACTGGAGTTGTCAACCCAAATTTTGTCCAGTGAGTGTAACGAATGGCAACGGCAATGACAAATGACAAGGTCGCAATTGGGTGATTTCGAAGTTCTCATCAGTTGAACTATACGATTTTGCGTTCGTAAGTGAGGTGATGAAAAGTAACTGTTTGAACCAGACACTGGTGTGTTGGGGGGAAAGGGCGATGGCGGCGGATGGCTAGTGAGAAAGCCGGCTCAATCCGACCGCCAAAAAATCGGCGTCTGGTGCCCATGCGACTAACGGACTTAGAATAGGCCCGAAGTCCTGCGATTGTGATGTTGGGCGCGACGGAAACGTAGGGTCAGGCAACACTCAGACCGCGTTGTGAAATTGCTTTGTAACAACGTAGTACTTTGCTCCGTGTCGTCGCCGTTAAGACTGCGAAACTGTGAATCCTAAAGTCTACTTATGAAAAGACGCATACCGGGAAAGCGTGCACGACGGCGAAGCGTCGTGCTACGGTATGTTTGGATAGGTTGCGATCGTTTGCACGCAAGTCTTATTTTGCCTTCACGTCGTAGCAAAGCAGAAGACCCTAGTCGCGGATGTAGAGCTTGCTGTACACAACAGCCAGTGGAGCGCTGACGCTTGATGGGGTGAGCGACTTTGGTGCTAGCCGTCGGTGTATTTAGGCACGCGATAACCTGCGACGACGATCATGTTGATCGTCACGATCACCAGACCACCGGCTAGCGCCTTGCTGCTCACAACAGCCAGTGGAACGTTGACGCTTGATGTTTTTTGTGAGCGACTTTGGCGCTAGCCGTCGGTGTCTTTCGGGGCGTATCAACCTGCGACGACGATCGTGTTGATTGTTGCGATCACCAGACCACCGGCTAGCGCCTTGCTGTTCACAACAGCCGTGGGGACGCTGTCGCTTGATGGGGTGAGCGACTTTGGCGCTAGCCGTCGGTGTCTCTAGGGACGTATCAACCTGCGACGACGATCATGTTGATTGTTGTGATCACCAGACCACCGGCTAGCGCCTTGCTGTTCACAACAGCCGGGGAGACGCTGTCGCTTGATGGTTTTTTTAACCACAATCGCCATTTAGCCCACATTCTTTTCCCACAACACCGATTGCCTATCGCAATTGTTCTTCGAGAAACCGATAGGCGAGCTCGCGAGCCGCGGGGGGAAAGTCATGAGCGCTGTCCGGATAGATGGCTTGCAAATTCCCAGCCGCATTGAACAACTTATAAACCACATCCGCTTCCTTGATCGTATCCCGAACGCCATCGGCGTCGAAATTGTCGTCCCGAACCGGAGAGCTTGTAAAAAATCCTCGCGGTGCTATCCCTGCGATCAATTCAGGAAAGTCGAACGGCACACGATCCGGGTCGTTCTTATACGATTTGCTGATGAGTGGCATGTAACGATCGCTCGTCCAACCCTTCAAATCTCCGCGGTAGTACTTGTGAAACCGCGTGAACCCACAACTAGAAACCACCGCGCGAATTCGCTCTTCGAAAACGGACGTAAATATCGCATTATGTCCACCCAGGGAATGACCGATACAACCTATTTTCCCTTCCTCGACCAATCCAAGTTGTAGCATGAGATCGATCGCACGCATGTTATCCCAGATGGCTTTCATGGAGCCACTTATCCACTCAGGGTGCTGCGCAAAATCGTAAGGATGGTCGCCAAAGGACGGGTAATCGGGTGTAAGGGTGACCATACCACGCTCGGCAAGTTCCCTCGCATATTGAAGATTCTGACTCCCCCCGAGTCCTGCCGGCTCTTCTTTTCCGATCGCTATGGTTTGATGCAAACAGAGAATGCCTCTTTTCGATTCTTTTCCTTCACGCGATCCAACATCACGGCGATTCGGAAGCATTAGATATGCGTGTACCCAATCGTTCCCCTCCGAGAGAAAGCGAATCTCTCTTCGGACGACTCCACTCCCAAGGACTTGCTCCTCGAGAATCTCCATATTCACTGGTGGTAGATGTTTTCGATCGGGAAGAGGTCCCATTACTTTCTGGACGTTTTCCAAAATGGATTGCCGACGGGTACGCCAATGATCAAGATTCCTAATCAGTTGTGTGGCCCCGTTTTCGTCGACAAAATAACGAACACAAGTATGGTCATCGGGTCGCAAAATCTCTTTCACGTTGGAAAGCTGCACCTCGGTACCGCGTTGCTGGGCCCAAACGCAATAGTCTAGATTGAAAACGGCCAATGCGCAAAACAACGGTAAGCACTTCATGTTTTACCATCCAAGTAATAAGTGATTGATAACTTCGTTCCGCAGGAACTTACCGAGAATCAACAACAATTCGAATCGACAACGTGCGTCTGCCGTGAAGCTACATCCGCGCCCTTCGCATCGGCTACCTGCACGTCGACTCCCCTGCCTTCGCATCGACGAGGAGTTTAGTGGAGGCCATTGAGCATCGAAAGCGCTTTCGCTTCAAACATCTCCTGCCACTCAGGTGCAAGGATACAGTCACTGTCTTCTTGTGCGCCCCCGAGATTACGAAGTTGTTCAGCGGTTGGAGCGTAGTAGATGTAGCCGTTGGTATATCCTGATACAAAGGTATTCGGAAAGGGAGCTTGGGATTTTATATTCAATCCGATCTGAACCGTGAGTTCCCCAGGAAAAGTAATCCAGCGAAAATCGCCAACGCGCAGTGCGGAAACCTCCACGCGGATCGTTCGACTTGCGGCGGTAGCGTTTTGACGCTCGTGCATACGAAGCAGTTCCAAATTGACTTGAACGCGCGATAGGTTTTCCATGGTGTGGATGTTGTGGATGTAGGCGTTCATATTTTTCAGATTTTCCGCATCCATACGACGTAAATCTTCCTTGCCGATCGCTTGTTCCTGTAGGTACCGATGGGAATAGTAGGATGGATGTTCCGGATCCATTCGGTATTTCGTAACGAGTGGTAGGAATGTCTTCAAATTCAAGCTGGTACCCTGGAGAGACGCTACCAGACGCTTTTGTTCGGTTTCGAGTTCCAGGATCCGTTCGGCGAGATTCGCGCGAGGAAGATCAATAAACTCCGTCATCAATTGCATACCTTCCGTCGTTTTGCAATCAATCGACCGAACCGCTTGCAACGTGCTCAGTCCTAATTTGGTCCCGTGCGGTTCAGCATCGCGAGGATGACTGACATCCTTGTAAAGAACCGGGTTGATATCTCCCCCGCAGCCTTGGAGGAAAAATGCCATCGTCCCTGGCGAGAGATTTTCTTCGATCACCTTTGAGGCAAACCCCACTAGGTCGGCTGTGTTGCCACCGTTTGGGACTCCTTGGATCGGATGGCAGGCAAAGTTGTACACGACGGCGAGAGTTTCGCCGGAAAGCCGATTGATCCGTAGAAGACCGATTTGCGGATCGATTGGCCCGACGCTTTCAACCTCTTCATCAGGTGGCAAGGAATATGCATGCCTGACATCGAGTTCGCGTCCATTTTTTAGTCGTAATCGACGATTCTCCATGATTCGGTTTTCGAACCCGGATCCTGCACCGACCGTAACTGGTGTCAGCGTGGAGAGCGCTAATTTGACCGCTTCAATCGTGCGGTCTTCGATATCCTCACAAACGATGCCATGGCAATGGCTTGCATTGACTATGAACGATTCGGCTGGGATTTGGTACTCAGCCTGGAGCCGGTCACGAACGTTTGTCAAATAGCTATTTTTGATATGCCCGATTTCGCCGATCGCGACTGCATCGACGGTTCCCAACACAACGGTTGTATCGTCGTCTTTAAGGACAAGAATTTTGACATAGAGTGGATCATTGACGGGGCCCGCTTCACGTTTCGTGATATCGACTTTAGCGACACCTGCCAGCAATGGGCCCGCTGCTGTGCTGTCTCGGTTGCCGACGGCAACGAACAACATAGCGATCGCGAGCGAAGCAAGACTATGAGCTCCAAATCGATGCGTCATCACTTGGAACCCATGGTTTGAGGCAACGCATTGCATCATCGACTCCGAGGAAGGCTGGTGAGCAGTTCATGTCATTGGGGTACTTCGAACATGGATCGGATTGCTTCGACGGGGACGCAGCGTCTCAAAATCTGTTCTGCAAACGTGCCCTTGTTGTCCCCGTTAGGCCCATTGCGCCGCGGGTCGCCAGGCATGTTGTCGGTGCGAAACAGGGTGTGGATGCGTGAGACCAAACCTACCAGCTCACCGCGTTCGTTGAAGACCCCAGATCCACTCGACCCACCAGAAAACTCGGCAGTGATTTCCAGCCAAGTTGCGGAGTCACCTGACATCGTCGGTTTGGTGAGTCGACTAGCGATACCCGTAGACAAAACATAGAACTCGTTGTGGGGGTGACTTAGCACCATCACACGATCCAGTGCCTTGGGGGAGGCGGCCGCGATCGGGACTGGCTTGAGCGGAGTATCAGAAACCAGTCGAATCAGGGCGACGTCGTCTTTTTTCGAAGTGGCGAGAACTTCAGAGATCGCGAAGCATTGGCCTTGATGATTCATCGCCGCGAGACCCTTCACGGCAGCGTCGTTTCTGGATAGGACGTGGTAGTTAGTCAAGGCGAGACCGTCGCTGGAAATGACAACACCTCCGGAGATATTTCCATGAATGTTGCTGCATCGTCCGCAATCGTACAGCGTTCCAACCATGAGTGAGGCTTGGGTCATCCGTTCAAGGACTTCGCCGGGAGCAACTGGAGGCACATCGCCGAGCGAAAGGGAGATATGCTCCGGCGCCGACTTGAGTAGCTCAAACATTTCTTGATCGGTCACGATCCGGTCATCGTGCAGGAGTTCCTTTCCGCGATTGACGAAGACATCGTAAATTCGGCGATTGTCGATCACACCCGTGGTGAGATCCCCGATGGGGATGTTCTCTGCAGAGATCCACTCCTTTCGACCGGCCGCCCCAGATTCCTTCCCGAGCTGGTCTGGGGATTCCTGCGCCCCGACGATCGCGTGGGCGAAAAACGCAACCAAGGAAAAGGCTGCGAATGAATATCTGCAGAATTTCATAGGATTCACCGTGTGATAAACGCTATCGGATCTATGGCGATCAAGCCAACGACCAACCAGTACGAGGTTGACGTTCGATGAACTGAGTTGCCTCTGAACAATTCTTTGCTCGGAGGGAAAGGGGATCCCATTCGAGCTTTTGACCGGCGCGGTAGGCTACGTTTCCGAGGTGATTTGCGATAGTCAGCAAACCAGCATAATCGAATGGGCTACCGGTAGGTGTACCATTTCGAATAGCGTTGAGCCATTCTTGTTGGTGCCCAGGGGACTCTCTCAGGAAGGGTTTGGGACCTTCGAACGATTGGAATTTCGATTCAGGCAATAGAACATGGCGTCCATAGTCCGAGAGGAGCATCCCATCGCGACCGATGAATAAAATACCGTTCTCCCAGGTAGGGATCCCCTTTTCTTTCCAAATCTGAGGCTTATCGGCTCCTTGGTACCAAGCAACGCGGCAGGCTGGCAGATCACCTCGGGGCCCGTATTCGTACACGGCGGTCATCGACGCAGGAGCAAGTTCCTTGTGTGCCGGTGCCCCGAACGCTTCTACCGTACGAGGATGATCCAGCTTGAGTGCCCAAAAGGGAAGATCGTTGAAATGGCTTCCGAGATCCGACATTGTCCCGTTGGCAAAGTCCCACCAACGGTACCACTTGGGCCCCGGAAGATAAACCTCATGGAAGGGCCGCGTTGGTGCTGGACCAATCCACAGGTCCCAATCCACTTCCTTGGGAGGTTGCATCTCTTGGGTTGGGCGATCGGTCACGTAGACGATATCCCCATTTTTTTTCGCATCTTCTTCGCTTTGCAATCCCCAAGCACGGGACGTCCATACATGCGCTTCGGAGACGGGGCCGATAGCTCCCGATTGAATCAGTTCTACAACCCGGCGATAGTTCGCTGTCGCATGGATCTGGGTACCCATCTGCGTTGGTACTTTGGCAATCGCCGCCTCGTCCATGATCCGCTTTGCCTCCTGAATGTTGTACGTTAGTGGCTTTTCGCAATAGACAGGTTTGCGTTGCTGGAGCGCGGGCAATGTCGCGAAGGCATGCGTATGTTCCGTCGAACTGACAACCACCGCGTCGATATCTTTCAAGCCGTCGCAGAGCCGACGAAGATCCACGTACTTGCGAGCCTTCGGAAAACGCTCCGACACCCGATCGAGGGTCGCTTTGTTAACATCACAGATTGCTGCAACATTTACGCCTGAATCCTTGACCATTTCTTCAAGGTTTCCGCCACCACGCCCACCGACGCCGACAAAAGCAATATTGAATTTATCGTTGGCCGAGCAAGCTTGAGCCAAGCGACTCGATGCCAGCGTTGCAGTACATGCTGTTGCGGTTGCAAGAAATTGCCGGCGGTCCAAGGAACCCATGGTTGGTTTGCTCTGCATGGTTTGCGTGTAGGGAGAGAGTTATGGGGAGATCGAACAACAAACAATCGCGAAGGGCGATCGGGAATCGAACCGCCACCAG
Source organism: Pirellula sp. (assembly GCA_046318275.1). GTDB lineage: Bacteria > Planctomycetota > Planctomycetia > Pirellulales > Pirellulaceae > JBKCUI01. The sequence goes on from JBKCUW010000052.1 coordinate 9,717, forward strand.
TTTATCAGCCAGCCGTACGGAATGAAACGTACTTAGAGAAAGAACAAACGACAATCGAACGCACGCACGGACGACAGGTTTCGCCGTTGAAATTTTCCTAAACTACAAATCAAGCTATGCCTGCGTTGCGACGGCGAATTATCCCTTTATTGGTCGGTGATACTATCGGTTGATTGGCCGATCCAGAATCGATTCCCATCAGGATCGTCGATGCGAAATTCAAGCATGCCGTAGAACGTTTCCTCAAGCTCAGGAATACCCATTCCTCGATTTTTCACCGCTTGATGGTACTGCGTTATATCGTCAGGGTAGAGATAGATGACTTGTTGTTTCGGAGTTGGGTGTGGGTGCCAGATGGATTGATCGAGCATAATGCGGCACTCGTCGAAGCGAAGCATCGCCCATCCCCATTCCTTCCGAAACTGTTCGACTGTAAAGCCTAACTGCTGGTAGAACTTGAGACTGTTCTCTACAGACCGAACCGGTAGCATTGGAATTAATTTCATCGAATCGATTTTGGTCCACGTTAGGTTTGCGACGAGTGGAGTTGGTTTTGTTGCCTAGCTACGTTCCTCGATGCATACGCAGCGTTCAATGCGGTTCCGAATGATTTTCTGTGTTGCCCATTCTCGGTAGAGCCATCGATCGAAGTGGCTTTGGCTTACGCGCTACTGGCAGCCTTCTCAGCCCGTTGGAAAACGATCGATCAAAGGTGGTGCACCGCAAGGTGCCCGATTTCTCGTAATCAACCTCGCCTTACCCGAGGGATTGCGGTGGCTTGCGTCGTGCCGCTTCCAACTCTCAACAGTCCGTTAAGGCATGTAATTGAGGGTGTAGTAGGCATCCCTGTGGAGAAGCGGCGATTTATCCTTCGCCGAGACGATCCCCTTGGAAACTAGATGGTGAACATGGCCCCGTTGGAGTCCATCAATCACTAATTGGACACGACGTCCATCGTCGGAAAGTTTGGCCGAGGTGATCGTCGGGGTTGTCGCATCGACTTCTGGACTTCCGTAGGACCCTTGGTAGATATACGTGAAAGTCTTCATCTCATAGGAAGTCACATCCTCTGCAGTCTTTTTATCGACAGGTTCGGTAAAAACGAGTTCAAAACCGTTCTTCTGAGCTTTCATTTCAAGGACTTCGAATGGAGTCTTACCGGTCCAATCAAGCCGCTGAACGCAGAACGACTTGGTTCCGCGTGAACCCCATCCGCGATTTGTCCCCCCGACGAACATCGCACCATTGGGTTGCATCTCCAAACCGACAACGCCGCAATCCAGCCCCTCTCGGAACGGGAAGCAGGCGCCCTGGTAATGTCCCTGAACTTTCTCCATGTAGCAGCGCATTACGGTGCTAAACGTTTGGTCTCCGACGAAGATCTGATCTTTGAAGGGCCCGAACTTCCCACCCGTGGTATCGCAGGTGATACCAGCAGCGGACTGTCCCATTTTTCCGTAGGGAAAGAGGATGGCTGCTGGTTCATACTCAGGGATCCGATCCGCTTCGACCACGAAGCGACTTCCATCTTTCGGCTCTGTGGGCTTTTTACCCATATACTGGGCTGCATTTTCGTACCATTTAAAACCACCTGGGTGTCCGACAAACTTGCCCGGGCTGAGGTGCTTCAGGCCGCAGGTGCCATTCCATGGTCCTTGGTTGTCGGTATAGAAAACGTCGCCGGCGGCGTTCATGCCGATGCCCCCTGGAGAGCGAATGCCGCTCGTGGTTGGGATCGTGTTTCCATCCGATGTCGCGCGAACGGCCCAGCCTCGGTAGAGCGCATCGCTACCGAAGGATCCGGTTAAGCACAGTACGACCCAGATATTTCCTTCTTTGTCGAATTTTGAACCGAAGGCATACTCATGATAGTCACCTGTGATTTGCCAGCCGTCGGCAACAACTTCAAACTCATCGGCTTCTCCATCGCCATCCGTATCCCGAATACGGGATACGTCAGGTCGCTGTGTGACGTAAAGCCACCCGTCTTTGAGCGCCATTCCCAATGGTTCATGAAGTCCGTGCGCGAACCGCTTGAACTGCTTGGCGCTAACCTCTTCGGCAAACGGATCCGTAATCATCCAGATCTCACCGCGTCGGGAGGCGACTGCCATTTTGCCATCCGGCATCATTTGGAACGAGGTCGCTTCGAGTTCAACGCCGTCGGGAACCTGGAACGAAGTGATCGTGTAGTAGTCCGCTTCGGTTGCTGGCTTTGTGACCGCAACCTTGGATTCAGCAGTTGCCTTGGTGTCTTGGGCTGTGACTGGGTTCGCGGAAATCGAAAACGCCAATGGGACAACCCATAGCGTGGAAGCCAGTAGTGCGGCGGTTTGTAGTCGTGCAGTTTTGATGGATCGGTGCATGGTCAACTAGAAAGAGCTTGGTGTCTTGTAGGTTTTAGTTCAGGCCCCGATCCGGTTTCCCGGAGCAGGTGTCGAGTTCCATGTGAGAACTCGGTCGATTGTTACTTCTTAGACGGAGCTACCAACGAACAAAGTATTCAATGGTCGTTCCGGCGGGATTCGCTGAAATCGGTAGTACCAACTCCTTCTTCCCAGAGGCGTCGCGGATCGAAACCATGGAAGCGAACGCCGCAGGGATGGTTACCTGATACTTATCGTCAACCTTCCACGTGTTCTCACCATCTTTGATGATGTTGTTTCCTTCACCGAGGCGCAATGTAACCGTCCCCTTGGGCACAGACCGCGCCAGCGGCCGAACCGCAAGGCTACGCTTCAATCCGGGCGTGTCATTGAGGCCTTTGCTGAGTTCCGATCGGTCGGAGATCTCGATTCCGTCCATCATGTACTTAAAGGTTGGCGTACCGGATTTGTCCAGCGCGTAGCCTTTGAATCGATAGCTTCCGGCGATCGATTTTGCATTGGGCCACGGTGCATCTGCTGACTCGAGGATCGCCACAGGGGCGGAGGATTCGAGGGGTAGAACCAAGTCACCTAATGGCTTTTGCCGACCAACACCTCGATCCCTCCAGTGCATGGAAGCATCGATGAACTGGCCTTGCCAAACTTTGGCGAGATTCATCGATTCCGCATCCCACGCGATATTCAATCCACCGGGGTATCCCACGGCGATGCCACGCGCTGACAGGCCATCGAGAAAATTCCGGTATAGGATTGGCTTGTCAATTGGCTCGAGAACGATTTGATTCCGTTGCAAACCTTCCGGCGCTGCGGCTTGTGAGCCTTGTGCAAGGTATTTCCATATAGCTGCGATTTGATGTTCAGCATTGCCGTCGTAGATGGTCTTCAGGACGCTGACACCTTCAGGGAAACTCGCAGGCATCCGGGTTCCAGGGCGGTACTTGGTAGGTTCGAGCAAGTATCGATAGAACCATTCGGGTCGGAGCCGCTCGGTCATTGTCTGCAAATTGATCGCTTGGATACCGATTGCCCGCTCGTTACCAAAAGTATGGCATTGCGCGCAGGATAAGCCTTTGGTACCTGCCAATTGCCGACCGGCAGCAATCGTTCGAATTTCAGCTTCGTCTGGGCTTTTGGCAACGCGTTCGTCCGAAGGGCGATCGAGTTTTTTCCAATGGTCAGCTAAGCCTTGGGTTGCATTACCGTACTGCGGCATTCGGACCAGCATGTACGGACGCTGCCTGGCACCTTCGGAGAGAACTTTATTGAGATAGTTGTCGTTCAGTTTGTCCGCAACCCCAGTCAATCGCGGGGGCAATCGGCCTTCATCGCCCATTTCAGGAATGGTTGTGGTGAACAGATCCAGTTTGTCGGATTCGGGCCCCCCCCAATCGTCTCGTTGGTGGCAAGCTATACAATTCAATTTCGTGATTAGATACTTCGAGTGCATCGCGGGTGAGCGCGGTTCTGATTGAGGGTTCCTGAGGGCAGCAGTGATTGCTTCTCTCTGGAACACTGTCAGTTTGTAATCAGGCACACCCGCTTTGGGCTGGTTGGCTAAGCACCCTGAATCGAGCTTAGCTTGGTCCAAGGCCGGTGCTTTCGCCATAGCCGACGATGCTGAATCTGTTCCGTTCATTTTGTGGCACTGAACGCAACCGACCGATTGAAAGAGGATTTTGCCGGTTTCAATCAACTTCGAGTCAGGACTATTGGGACCGTCGTTGGACTTGGGTTGGTTGGGTTTGAGCATCAGCCATGCATCGATGGCTTGGCGTACAACCGTCGGACTTTCAAGTTCTAAATCGAGTTCGGCCCCACCGCCCCCCTGGATGAAATCGACACGGACTTGGTGCGGTCCCGATTGCAATTCGACTTCCCCGGAGCCCGTTTGGGGTGGGTGAATGCCGTCGACATCGACGACGAGCTTCCCGTCTACGTAGAGCTTGCTACCATCGTCGGATCGAAGGTGGAACCGATACTTACCTGCTTGATCGATGGTTATGTAGGATTCAAACCGGATCCCGTAGTTGCCACCTTTGCCCGATACGGTCAGATCAAGCCCTTCGCATGTTCCAGTGGCCTCGGGTTTCATTTCCTCGAAGTTAGGGATTTTCTGCCAGCCCCCGTAAAACAATTGGTAGTTCATATTAGGGCGAACGTCGGACGGGTCGACGCTCGGGAGAAGGTAGCTAGCCAAATCCTTAACTTCGTTGTCGTTGAGATGCATCCCTGGCATCCGATTCCCAGGACGAACGGTATGAGGCTGCTTCAGAAATAACGCCAAACCGTCGAACGAGTATTTCTTGGTCAGGTCGGGAAGTGGTACGCTGGTCGCGGTGACCTTGGAACCGTCTATGTTGCCGTGACAAACAGCGCAACCGATCTTCGCGTAGAGGTCTTTACCACGTTCGATGGCCTGTGGCTCGATACGAGATTGGCGTCGAGCTTTGCCGGTACTTTCGAGATAGGCTGCGATGGCATTGATGGTTTCCTTTTTCTTGGAGTCATCGAGTCCATGGAACAGGTCCGGCATGGTGGTCCCCGTTTTGGAGCGATGGACATCCGCGAGCATCGAGGCGACGAATCCGGGTCGCAGTCGACTGCCGGCCTGGTCCAAGATCGGTGCTTCTTTCTTTTCTAGAATCGAGTTCTTCGGGCCTGCAGCGTGGCAGGATAGGCATCCCAATTCACTGACGAGGATCTGTCCGCTCGTAACTAGGGATGCTTGGTCGTTACTTTGGGATGCAAGACGTTCGTAGCCGGGAATTCGAGGACGCAGCGCAGCGGCATCTGCATCCATGGGAACAACCCAAATGTTTCGGTACGTGACTGGATTGCCATGATCTTGGAGATACAACGGCCCAGGGTCCTTCCCTTCGCGGACTGGTGCGGCCGTAGTTTCGCCTGGAGCTTTTTGATCGCGATGGATTGGATACCCATTCAGCCACACCGAGAGTTTTGCATCGGAGGTTTTTTTACCGTCGGTGTCAAAGCGTGCGGCGACGAACTCAACGTCGTAGGTTTGCCAAGCCATCGGCGGAAGGCCAGCGTTGAAGTCAGCCGCTTTGACCCCGTAGATGGCTCCGCAGGTATTTCCTTCGTTATCGAAGCCAAAGGAATCCAGGACTTGTGTTTCGTATCGTCCTTGGTGATAGACACCGCTGTTTCCACGTCCTTGCCCCATCGCTTGGGGAACAAATGGCGTTCGGAATTCGAGGTGAAGTCGATAGTCTTTGAACGTGTCTTTAGTCGTTACACCTGCGAGGAGTAGGTTGTCTTCGACCAGTTTTGCGCCCGGTTGCCAATGCTTATCGATGCTGGCTTGCGTTCCATCAAAGAGGACGATCGCGCTCGCCGGGGGCTTCGCGCCCAGGCTTGGGCTCTTACGGTTAATTTTCTCAGCATTGGCAACCAAGTCTTTGAGTTCATCGAGGTCCATTTCAACGACTTGGATAGGGCTGCGGTCCCATCCTTCGCCTGGCAATCCACCCTGGAAGAAAGATACGCGAAATTGATCTCCCGCTAGCGCTGCCGCTTGGACACCTCGACCAGATTTGAGGTATTCCCCTTGAAGTTTAAATGCTTCGGTCGCCGTGGCATCTTGTGCGTATCCCACGAGAGGTTGAAGTGTATAAAGGGTTGCCACCGGCAGGGATGAGACGAAGGCGGCAAGAATTCCTTGGAAAACGTAATTTGGGAAACAAAACCCAAAACGAGAGGCAAGTTTGTTGCGCATGCGGTGATGATTACTTCAGAAGAACAAAAACGGATGACTGGGACTTGGGGCGATGTTTGGTATGGCGAGGATCAACATGAGTTTGATCGGTAAAACCTATGCGGTCAAATATGACTTCGACAGCAGGGCCAACGATAAATGCGGTCACGGGTCGGGGTGGGTCGGCTCTCTCGCGCAGAGTTTACCGGAGGGAACAAGCGACCGTTGATCAACAAAACTGTAGCTCACGAAACGCTTGGCCGGCATAGCATAATCCAACTCGAACTGGAAAACACCTAGACACCCTAATTTACCGTGGGTTGGATTGAGCTGATTGGAGGTGGGCGATTCGGGAAGCGAATTGGGCCGCTTGTTCACAATCCTCGTCGTTGGGGTGACCTCGCTGGATTCCCCCGAACCATCGGAGTGGACCGACGGTGTCCCAACCTGGATAACATGCTTCTCCACGAATAGTAATGTTATTGTTTCTGAGGATTTGGCGTAATGCGCGGTGCCAAATCCAGTGCAGGGAGGGGAGACCAGCGGTCGAGAAGAGAAAGGCGTTACGAGGTAGAGGGTGCTCCCTGGCGAACCGAAGAAGTGCCGGGTGATGCGACGAGAAGAAAATTCCGGAACCAAGGCCGACCAGACCGTACTCAGTAAAGTCCACTTTCTTCGCTTGGTCGACCGTGAGCACCGTGGCACCGGTTGCCTCACCCATCGCCTGAGCAACCATGCGGGTATTATGATGGTGAACAGAGACATGGATGATTGCGATTTTATTCATCGACATCGAAAGACTTGTTGCAGGAGTGATTTCGAAAAGCGAGGCTCATCGATCGTCAAAGTTCTGTCATCCATGTTTCGCGCTTTGCACGAGTGTATCGTACAATGCAATCGCCATTCTCGCTTGCCAATCTTTCAGTTAAGCGTTCTCCCATAACCCCAGAAAACAAACATGGTACCTTCCATCGTAAGCATCCCTCGTTCGTTCGCGTTCCTTTGGAACTTGGTCCTCGCGATCGCGATTGGCATCACCGGAAGCCTTAAGGTGGCTCATGCACAAGAGAATTGGAGTCGATTTCGTGGCGATCGAGCAGATGGTGTCGCGCTCGATGATGCGAAACTTCCCGAGATATGGGGCACGAATCAGAACGTGGTCTGGGCAGCCGACGTGCCGGGATTGGGGTGGTCGTGCCCTATTGTTTGGGGAAGTAGGGTCTTCGTAACCTCCGTGACCAGCGATGAAGAGAATACCAAACCTTCCAAGGGACTTTATCTGGGTGAGGGGACGCGGGAACCTGGAAAAGGACTCCATCATTGGTGGACTATCTGTATTGATTTGAACACGGGGAGAGAACTTTGGAGACGGGAAACCCATACTGGTCATCCAACGGTACCGCGGCATCCCAAAAGTTCCTATGCAGCGGAAACCGCTGCGACGGATGGCGAGCGAGTGTATGTTTTGTTCGGCGACGTCGGGTTGTACTGTTATGATTTCGACGGAGAACTCCAGTGGGCTCATCCGATCGAACCGAAAAAGACCTTTTACAGTTATGGTGCTGCATCAAGTCCTGTAGTCCATGATGGAAAGGTATTTGTCGTCTATGACAACCTAGAAGCGTCATGGATCGCGGCATTCGATGCGAAATCGGGAACGGTGCTTTGGAAACAAGACCGACAAGAGACGAAATCCTGGGCGACGCCCTTTGTATGGCAAAATGAGCAACGCACGGAGGTTGTGGTACCCGGCCAGGGAAGAAACCGAAGCTACTCACTGACAGGGGAATTGCTCTGGGAATTTGATGGCAAGATGTCTTCGTTGGTGATTCCTTCTCCCTTTGCAGCGCATGGAATGTGTTACGTTTCTAGTGGATACATTGGGGATGGACATCGCCCTACGTTTGCCATTCGTCCGGGTGCCAAGGGGGATATCTCACCGGGCACGGATGATGAGTACACCGACAATCCGTATATCGCTTGGTACCAGGACAAGGGCTCCCCGTACAACACGACTCAATTGGTTTATGGCGATTATCTGTACACCGTTTACGATCTTGGTTTTATCACGTGTCATGATGCGAAAACCGGCGAAGAAGTTTATGGAAAACAGCGATTCTCTCCGAAGGGGACGTTTACCGCGTCCCCTTGGGCTTACAACGGATTCGTGTTTTGCTTGAGCGAAGAAGGGTTGACATATGTGATTTCAGCAGGTCCAGAATTTCGAATCGTGCGCACCAATTCGCTCGATGAGATGTCGCTTGCAACCCCAGCCATCGCACAAGGGAAACTATTGATCCGAACCGCGTCGAAACTGTATTGCATCTCTGGCGGGGATAGAGCAATCGGCAAGTAAAAAGAGCGTGAGCGTTTCGCTCGATCGTCAGACGCGAAGCGTTCGCATGCGGACTGGTACTCGGTGGACCTTACTCCGCTGGTTGCTCCGGCAACTTTCCTAGGCCTCTATTCAACGTGTCGCAAACGGTTTTCCCGTATCTGTACCGGTCGGACAGCGGGTTGTATCCCACGGAATCAATGCATCCATTGAGCTCGATCAGACATCGTAAGGATCTGTGACAACACATCAACTGTTGGGGACGCGATTGAAGTCTGTAGGTTCGCTCAATCCAGCAATTCAACAGCCAATCGCTGTTGCTGCACACTTATAGATAATCGATTCGCGTTGGCTGCCGATGGATCGCTGGGCATTTCGCCATCGAGATGGAAGGGGATGGGGTGTCTGCTAGTAATTGATATTCCCTCGGCGCGAAACTCGGAGATCCTCGCGTCGGTCTTCGGAATATCACCTCGAAGAATGCGAGGAAAATAGCGTGCAACATCGCATCGTCGAAGCATGGCCACGCGTAAAATATCGAGTAAACCGTCATCGATAAGTGCGTTGGGAGTGAGTGGGTAGCTTCCCTCTCGAGCACCAATAGCCGCCGATAGCATCAACAATTCCTCGGGGACTGCGGTAGGGGCGTTCGGCAGAGTAACTTCGGAATGGATCGGGCAAAACGCGGGTCCCATGCTTCGAATCAACGCGAGGGTGTATCGAATTCGTGCTGGAATGCGTTTCATTTGTCGTGCGAAATGCGCAACACGACCTGGAAGCCCAATGCCTGCAACGTTGGCGAAGTATCGAGTACCAGAGGAACCCGAGTTAGACTGCCACGTTGCTAATCCCACATCGCAAAACCTCGAGAAGCAGGGCAATGAATGGGGCTGCGCGCGAAGGGAATAAGCGTAATCGTTAGCGGTTCCTACGGAAAGAATTCCCAAACCGGTTTGATTTTCGGGGTTGCGCATCAACCCGTTGAGAGCTTCATGAATGGTTCCGTCTCCCCCTGCAACGATCACGGTACGACATCGATTGTTGCTCGCTTCCAGGGCCAACGATTCGGCATGCCCAGGATGCATGGTCGACACCCATCGCGCGTGAGATGGTAGGCGCGATTGAAAGTGTTTTTGTTTGGACCTCAATCGACCCGCTTTTGGATTTGCGATCACAAGTATTTCATCTTCGTCCCAGGGAACGGTCATTGCGAATTTAGCCCAAGGATGAATCAAAAGGGAAAGACTAAAAGAAATACGAGTCAATAGCGGATAGCGGTTTCATGATTTCAATCCAGCAGCGTTAACGGATTGACTCTCGATTGCAATGGCAGCGCTACCGTGGATTGCTTGCGTGCGGACTCAAATACAGCGACGATCATTTCCGTGATCGCTGCCGCGTCGTGGGCTGAGCATATTGGATCACGATCGTTGTCGATTGCTTCGAATAAATCGCGAATCGCGGCGATATGCCCGTCTTCGTAGGTGCGATCGGTTCGTGTTTCGGTCTGGCCGATGCCTTGAGAGGTAATCGTTTCCCAGGTTCTTGATGAACGGCCTGGGGACCAACTGCTGTCCCGCAAAAGGTGCGCTGGTGCGAGAAAACCGCTTTCGAGTTCGATCATCCCTTTTGAGCCGAAAACTTGTAAAGCGAATCGACTCGGGGCCCCCGCAAGTCCGCGACGGGATCCAAATGTCGCGATGACTTCAGAATTAAAGGTATAACTGGCGTGGACATGATCCCCGGCTAGTGGGCCAATCCCTTCGGCCCCTTCGACCACATCGCTTCGACAAATCGGTTTGCCGTTGGTTTTGACAATCGATGAGCAGGCCGTTGCGTTCTCGCCCGCGATAGCTCGGATCAGTCCAAAGATATGGGAACCGAGTACCCAGAGATCCTCGCCACCGCCACGATGATCTTCTTTGCCCCGACCACGCAGCTCGATCAATTCGCCGATGGCTCCATCAGCGATAATCTTTCGGACGGCTTGGAGAGTTGGCGAGTATTGTCCCGTGTGCGCAATGGCCAGTTTTAGTTTTTTTTCACGCAAGGATTGAAGTACTCGGTCGCATTGTTCCAACGTAGGACAGAACGGCTTTTCCATATAAACATGACATCCAGCATTGATAGCCGCGAGCAACATGTCGTAATGCTGGTCGATCCAACGGGGGCAGATGGCCACGATATCGCACGGAACCGTGGTCAGCATCTCACGATAGCTAGCGAAGACTCGGTCCGGTTGAAGTCGTTTGGCTGCGGCATCAAGGCCTTTCGGGTCCGAATCCGCAAGGCTAACAATGCGAACCTCGGGCAGCTTTTTAAAAGCCATATCGACGGCATGTCCGTAATCGCCACGACCCGTAGCACCGATGATTCCAACCCGCCAGATCTTGGTTGGAGCCGACGACGCTATCGCCGGTATCCGCTGCGCTACGATCCCCGTAGCTGCAGCAGCATTCAGCTGTAGAAACGTTCTTCGGGTTGAAAGCGACATGGCTGTTTGGCGATCGTTGGTTCAAACATACTGGGATGAAAAATACGACGTTACCAGTTCCCAGTTATGGTTCGAGGATATGCTTGCCGTTTTCGAATTGTTTGTGGCAAGCGTTGCAGTGGGTAAGCATCTTTTCATAAGCCGCTCGCGATTTCGCAAAATCCTTCTGTTTGGCAGCGGAGTAAACTTCTGCGCCAGCGTCTCGAGACGCACCGCTATGAGTCACCCAATCTTCGCCATCCTTTTCAGGGAGTCGGGTCAGTAGCAAATTGCAGCCTTCAGCGAGGATCAATGTGTCGGATCGAAGTTGCTTCCAACCTGCATTGTCGGCCGGCTCTTTGGCCATCGAAACCTTGAGACGCCGGTAGGGAGCCTGAAACATGCCTTCCATGAAGTCGTGCATGTTCACATCGAGCGGTTTGATCTGCGCATCGGCGAGGGATGTTGGGCGTGCTTGGGTAGGCTGCGATGGGAAAAAAACGCACGTCAGGGAAAAGAGCCCGAAGATGCTAAGAGCAACCAACATATATTTCATAGTTTTCACCCAAGGAATGATTTCCCAATTGAAACCGAACAAAGTTACTACGATCAGAGAATTTCAAACGTCTCCGTACCTCGTGGCAGATTGTAGCGAGTGGAACGCGAGCGTGCCGCAGGGACGGTACAGGGGTGATTCCAAAAATTGGAAACTGCTTTCAACGTCCAGCAACCGGGAGAGCCTCGGTTTTCCCGAGTTTGATGAGTTTTGGTTTTTACTGCGATCCGCCCCGCTCCTATGCTTGTTTCTGCCTTTAATCCTGATAATTTTGACGTTATGTCGATGATGTATTCATGAAGTATCGTTTCAAAGGGAGTTGTCAGCGATGGCGAATCACAAGATCCACGACGTCGAGGGAATTGGGCCTGTTCGCAGGGAAAAGTTTTTAGCTGCAGGTATCAAGGATACCGATGGGCTTCTAAAGTCCACCAAGACGCCTAAACAGCGCAAGAGTTTGGCCGAGAAAACCGGGATCAGTGAGAAGTGGATCCTCAAGTTCGCGAACATGGCAGATTTGTACCGGGTCAAAGGAATCAGTTCGGAATATTCGCAACTTCTCGAAGCAGCAGGTGTCGATACCGTCGTCGAACTAGCGACTCGTGTTCCCAAGAATCTGCACACCAAAGTATCGGCCGTGAACAAAGAGAAAAAGAATACGCGGCAACCTCCAAGCTTGGCTGAGATTACCGGTTGGATTGAGGAAGCGAAAAAGCTGCCCCGGGTACTCGAGTACTAAGCCCTCAAACGGCAAAAATTCGCGTTGTCCCAGTAGCTTGTTGTCGCAGTAGCTGGTTGTACTAGTAGCTGGTTTTACTAGTAGACCGAGAAGAAAATGGTTGAGTTCCGGGGCGGATCGAATTATCGGTTGGCGATTTGCTCCGCCGTGATGGTGATCAACGAACTGCGATTAGTCTCCTTGTCTTTCAGTACCTGAACGTAGGTACCCACGTACGGTTCAGTCACTCGGACTTTGGCGTCCAGAGGAGCCACGATTAGTAGTTGTAGGCCGAAGCGATGGAATAGATCGAGCGCGTATTCCGCGTGCGTGTCGTCGCTCCTTGAGAACATTTCATCGACCATGACGAAATGAAAGCGATCGCTGTCGTTTTGGTGGGGATCCAAATCGTATTGGTATGCGATAGCGGCAACTAAAACTAAAAACGCCAACTTTCCTTTCTCTCCGCCGCTTTGCCCACTGCCCCCTTCGTAATAGCTCCTGGATTCGCCAGTTTGGCTGACGATCTCGCGCGCTGCAAAGCTGAACCAATTTCGAACATCAACAACTTTATCCCTCCAGCGTTCTGTCGCTGGGTCTCTCAATTTTGCGATTAGTTTTGCGATCCTGATAAAGCTCTCCTCGTTCGCCTCGGGCGAGGCCTCGAGCGTGCGGTCAAGACAACTTTTCAGTTCCTTACGAAAGTCTTGGATTTCTCGATCCGACACGTCGTTTGCCTCTAAACGCATGTGTGTCCCGGGCTTCCATTCCAGCAAGCGGAGAGCCTGGTTCAATTGATCAAGTTTCTCCCGAATCTCCTGTCGATCATTTTCCAAGCTGCTGTAAAACAAACCGACCTCATGGAGCACTTTTTCATTAAGTCGGTCCTTAAAGCGGGACTCATATCGAGGTAGATCATCGGCTCTTATTTTTTGGTGCAACGCTTCAAAGCTTTCGAGGGAGGCGATGTCGGGATCTAGATCTACTCCTGCCTCAGGAAATACACGCAAGTAGCGAGCCATCCTAGCCGTGACCTCCTTGAGCAACGGTTGCAGTTTCTCGATGGCGCGATCGCACCGCTTGCGATACGTGGTATTCCACTCGAGTGTTTGAGATTGAAGGCTCTCCAAGTTCAATCGCTGATGGATTTCTTGTTTGATTTCCCGCAGAATCGCTTCCTGGTGCATCCCGTGGTTGGAAGAACTGGCGGTTTCCAGCAGGGCGCGTGCACGCTGGAGTACAGCCTCGCCATTCTTCGATTCCATGAGTAATTGGGTGCGCTTGCCGAGTTGTTCATCACGTTCTCGTTGCAAGCGATCAACCTCATTGCTAAGGCTGTTAATTCGGCGTCGCATATGAGACGAAGCATCCGATTCGAATTCCACTTGTGAAATGGATGTTCGCAGTCGCTCTAGTTCTTCCTGGTATTCAGCGAGTTGGTTCAAGGGGATGGGTTCAATCGTAAGTAATTGATCGATCGCGACCAGCTCCTCGACCAATTGCTCTTCTTCGGCGGTAAGTCGCTCTAACTCGCGTGTGAAGTGGGCTAAGTTCGCCTCTCCCTCGGCGATGTTGCGGACCAAGGAATCGACTGATTTGCTGGTGTTCCACCCCAGTACGTGAGTCCCATTCCGGTTCCCTTCAGATCCGTCATTGGTCGACCGGTCACTTTTCTCATGACGATGAGGACCGATCTTGAAATGCCGATTGATCGTCATCGCAGGGGGTGGGGTTCGCTGGAACTCTTCGACCGATTCACAAGCCGTTACATTGAAGCGATGCTCAAGCTCGGATTGAAGCCACTTGGTCAACGCATGGTTGCGGAATTGAAGCTTCTCGGGAAGTCGCGGCACCTTGGCATTGGTATGGGCGGCTTTAGACGCTGGCAAAGAAGTTGCCGGTGGGATACGCAAATAGACGAGTCGCTGTCCTTGTCCTCGTGAGTCGACAAGTCGATGTTGTTCCATGTATTTGGAGACTATTTCGTAGTGAGACTCGGGCACCAGTAGACTTCGGGCGAATCCATGAAGAACGTGCTCGATGGAATCCGCCCAGGCTTGTTGGTCAGGCGAGATGGCAATCAGTTCGGCTACAAAGGGCAGATCCGTCGTGTTGATTCGCAACTTCGCGCACATGGCGTCACGAACGGACACAAGGGACTCGGGAAGCTTTGTTTTATTGGATTTCAGGAAAGCGACGGATTGCTGGTGGTGACGCAATTGCTGCCGAAGAGAGGAAATGCAGCGGTTGGCCTCATCCCTTTGTTCGAGCAGCGACCGGCGATCGTGAGTGATGGAGGCTTTTCGCTTAATAAGTACATCCCGAAGTGGAAGGGACTCCGCGGACGGGCTGTTTGGCAAACCGAGCCGCTTGAGCAATACTTCCGAGCGATGAGCTAAACTTTGATTCTCCGTTACCCAGCGCTGAAGATATTCAAGTCTGGATTGCGTGTACTGCTGCGAAGAGGGAGGGGTGCCTTCTAGTTGTACTTCCAAACGCGCTATTTCGCGTCGTTTCTGTTTGAGCTCGCGGTCGATCTGTTCCACGGTATCTCGATGTAGTTCAATTTTTGATTGCCATTCGGCATGCAGAGGTGAAAGGATCGCAATCGTAGATTCAGCGATTGCGAACGGTAACGCCTCCATCCGAGCTTTCGCGTCGTCAACACTTTGTAGCTGCCGGCGATATTCCGCGCCAGCGATTGCAATTGGCTCGAGGAGCTCCGACTGTTGTCGGGCTCGCAAGAGATGCCGATGGGCTTCGGATAATTCATGGAAATGCGTCAATAGCTTTGTCAGTCGATCGCTCCACGAATGCTTCTCGAGCATGTGTTGGCGAATAAACGAGTCAAGCTTTTGTACGTCCTTGACCGCGACTGTTTGGTTGAAGATATCCATGGCTTTGGTGCGGAGCCCTGTCCTACGCTGCAACCACTGAAAGTACTGCTGGTAGCTCGCGTGGATCTCGAAGCCTCGCTCCTTAAGTTGCCTCGCCATCGTTGCACCTGATTGCAAGCGATTCATGTCCTTGCTGATGGACCGCTTTCCGAGGCTAGTTGCGTAGATTCTTTCACAACTATTATCGGAGTTCATATACAGGATTTGGGCAACGGTAAACGCACTATCTTCGTTGGAATCCTGTGGCTGGGAACTCGAATCGGATGCGAGCGTAATACTCGGAGCGGTGATCGATTCCGGGCGTATATCGCCCCTCGAGAATACTGCCAGCAGTGCTGTGTAAGTACCGCTGCTTGGACGAAGATACTGTACTTGCGATTTCCCTTCTGCGTTGATGGTTCGGTCGTAGGCTCCACGACAATAGGTGCGCTCGTCGCGTTCCTGCTTTCCCGCGCCTGCGGCAACGTTGTAGTTTCGTGTTTGTGGACGGACGAGAAGCGTCAGAAGCGCGTCGATTACGGTCGATTTACCGGATCCGTTTTCACCGACCAGCAAGGTTGCGCAGCGATCGGGTTCGATGCTATAGACAGCATCGTCAAAAGTTCCCCAGTTGTAGATTTCCAGTACGGACAACCGATACCCTGACATTGCAGCGTATCGAAGTGATTCCGGCTCCGATGAGGAAGGTAACCCCTTTTGTTTTAGGGTGGATTTCATGGTTTTGCTATTCCTCACGACTCAAAGGGTTGAGGGACTGCCGATCGAAATCCTGAGGTTTCTGTTTTTTGGCAACCTCAGCGAGCAGGGTTTGCCGGATGGTTTCCAGTTCATCGATGGATAAACGCGCTTTGAGGATACGGCAAACCTCCCAGGAAGGAGGGTCCTTTTCGAACTGCCGAACGAACTTTAGTTCCTCAAGTTTCCGGAGGGATGAACTCAGAGCGCGATTGAGTTTGACACTGTCGTTGGTTTCTGGAAAGAACGATTGCCAAACGCTAAGTATTTCGCTTTGCTGGACGACACATCGCTCATTCTGGACGTCGGTCTCTTCAAATTGCCGCAGCTCTTCTCGGAGTAGTACGCACAACAGAGTTTGTTCGTAGGAGAGTGGTTGACGGCGAAAAAGTCTTGGTATGCCGGCATCAGCTTTTGAGTCACCAGTCTCATCATTTTGTCGAAGATAGGCCATTGAATTGACTTCATCGATGATCAATGAAAGTCCAATGGCATCAAAATAGTTCTGCAATTCATCATGCGACGCGAGCAACGCTTCCCATGTTGTCGCATTATCCTCTTGGTAGACGACTCCTTGTAATAGCCGCACAGCAACACCGCTCCAGTTTTTTCGACCAGTCGTATTCGTGCGTGCCAACTCAGATTCGATAGGATGAGGGATAGGTTCCATCAACGAGGTTTCCTCGCAAAATCGCGGTTTTTAGCTTTGGCTTGGAACAGAACGGTTGGCACCCGAATCAATCTTGGTGGGCTCAGCAGAGAATCTGCGTGCAACTCAATCAATTCATGGTGCGTGAAATCGATATCGTGTGCATCATCATGAGCGATTTGAAGGTATCCGAGGATTTCAGCGATCCCAATATCCGATGATGAACGATCGATCAACTCTTTCAGTGAGCATGCGTTCCCTTCAAAGGTTGCCTCTCGAATGTTGTTTCGGAGTTTGCGCATATCCAGACGTACCAATTTGCTAAATGCAGAAGCGAGGAGTTCAATTTGCTCAGGAGCGATGGATATCGGGTCGCTGGGTAAGGATTGGAATCCGGCTTCAGGGGTCCAAAACGGGCGGCTAAAAGGCGATTGCAGGGAAGCGTCCGTATCGATGGTGATAGAAATTGCGTCGGGTGGCGAATCGCGAAGCAACACGGCTGCATCGCGGATATCCGAAAGGACTTGCGTTAATCGAGTTCTTTGGGGTTCCGACTTTGAGTCGAGCAATCTGCGTAACGACGAGGAGAGGCGAGCCGTGGTGCGCATCACCTTGTCCGCTTCGGCTAGCAGGCAAGGAACCATCTTTCCTAATCGATCGAGCGATTCCTGTTGATCTGCTAAGGGCGTCAATTGCTGGATGTTCTGAATTTGATTTCTGAGTGCGGATTGTTCCGTTGGGGAAAGTAGGAAACGCACAAACGCATAGAAACTGACTCCTTCATCTTCGTGTTTCAATGCTTCTTCCGCATCGAGTGCATATCCAAGGATCGAACTGCGATTGCCCATCCCCGAGGCCTTTAATTGCTGCACGCGTCGGGCGATTTGTTGGAATCTATCTTCGACACCTCTAAAATCGGACTGCAATTCTCGGAGCAGATGAATTGCAGTTTGGAAACGTTCGCGGATTTGACTGGGTTTGTACACATGGAATCGATCGCCCGATTCGATAGCATCGATTTCATGTTGTATGGCATCTCGTTGAGCTTGAAGCGAATCCAAACGTCGTGCGGGATCGTCGGAGGATCCTCGGACGATGTCGTTCAGGGTATCAATGATCAAACGCAAACGGCTCTCAGTTCCTACCAACTGCTTCCGTCGCGTTATGGAGTCTTCTACGTATCGAATCGCCTCTTCTGCGTGGGGCGTTAATTGGAACTGCGGTTCCTGGGAATGGGCGTCCACGAAGCGGCGGATCCATTGCGATTGCGTCCACTGGGTTAAGTAGCGTTCCGGCGATCCCGGCATGGTCGAGGGGTTCGCGGTGTGGATCTCGCTCTGAAACTCTTTGAGCCGCGCCCTCAGCTCCGATTGAGGAATCGAAAGTAGCGAAGAGGCTTTGAAGGTGTCGTAGAGGAATGCAATGACCCATGCGCCGAGATCGGATCGGAGCAACCGAGCGGTCGGGGAATTGTCAAAAAACGATAGGAGTTCTTCGCGTCTCATCGGAGCACAAGTAAGGCATCAGGCGTGATCCTTCCCATGGTCGTTTGGGGGGGGCGGGAAGCAAGAAAAAAGCGGCTGCTACGACCGAATGCCAGCCAAAAAGAACTGGAAAACCGATGGTTTTTCCGTAGGACTGGATTCGATTCCGGATCGCAAGCTCGCGCCGTGGAGTTTTGCGGGCCTCAGAAACTACGTCAGGCTGCGATGCATACCGATCCCGTTTCTAATCGGTCGGACTATCTACGGCGTTCCCTTCGGGATTGGCGTCTGGACCTCCGGATTCACCGAGAGGTAAGCCTACAGTCGGATCGATGGAAGTTTAGTACATAATACCGAGGGTTGAATACGCGGCTCGTATCAATTGTATGGCCGCTCGAATACAGCTTGCTTGGTAATCTTCTCGAATGCTTCACTGCCCTACTTCCTGCGGATCAAACTTAAAAAGGTAACGTCCGCCGCGAATCCATCCTGTTGGATACACGGGCCAATAACAAAAGCAGTGAGAACAGGGCGTATTCATCGATGGGAACTTCGAACGACACAACGAATCGAGAATTGGATACAGGATCTAGAAACTCCGAACCCTGCTCCTCTCGCGAACAGAGGCAAAGATTTGCAATCCGTTTGGGGGTAACGATGACGGCGATACTTATCGCGATCGATACCATGCCTACGAACATTTCTTTCATGCAGCCTCTTAAAAACGTTGTGTTTCCAATCCTTGGATCGATCGGGTTAGCTCAAGGAGATTGGCCGCTATTCGCGCCGAATCCAGTGCTGAAAAATGGAAGCATAGTCGCAGAGGTTTGTGATCGCTCGGGTCAGCAAGGAACTTGGAGTTCGCCCGATTGGGCGCGAACTGCTCCATGGGAAAAATTCTACCGATTCCGACATATGAATTACTACCAGCGAGTTGGTCTCAATCATTATGCTGCCATGGATCTCGCGGACTACCTTCATCGCGCAATTCCTACAAAGGAACATGCGATTCCAGCGATGCGGTGGAGTGAATCCAATGACTTGATTCCTGGTGTTGCGTTAACTCCCCCCATCATCGATATAAAGCTCTATCAGTATCAGCAGCGTATGGTACTGAGCAAAAATAATCCCATGCCCTCGCAGTCCGAGACGATTTGGAGCAACCAAAACCGCTTCCTGCTTCGCCGCGAGTACTCGAAATGAGCTTTTGGCGTATTTTTTCATCAAAGTGCATGGCTGCATGGGATCGGTTCCTATTCGAAGGCTGTGATCCCCGCATTGCCTCGGTATTCAGAATTGGGTTCGCCATCCTCGTCTTGATCCAAATCGCCATCGTATGGGATGACGCTGCAATGTGGTTTAGTGACGAAGGGGTACTGAGTGTCAGTACTGCAAAACTTACCACTCAGCCTGTAGGCTGGTCATTATTCTACTGGGTGCCATCTACGCCTCTTGTGATTCGCGGATCGCTCTTCGCACTAGCGATACATGCAGCACTGATGCTCGTAGGAGTCTTCTCTCGGGTGCAAGCAGCGGCGATCTTCTTGTGGCTCGTCTCATTCCAAAATCGCAATCCGTTGATTAATGACGGGGAAGATACGGTCTTTCGGATTTTCGCGTTCATGATGGTTTGGCTGCCATTGGATGCTTATTGGTCAGTCCTGCGACGGTCCTGTGACTCGGTCGCAAAGGCGAGAAGTCCCTCATCGGCATGGGGCATGCGTCTAATTCAGTTCGAAATGACTGCGATTTATGCGTCTGCGGCGATCAGCAAGCTTTCCGGCGAAACATGGCAGAATGGGACAGCGATGTGGTACGTGTCGCGGATGACCGATAATTTTGGAAGATTGGTGCCATCCGTTTACTTTGATCATTTCTGGGTGAGCGCCGGGTTGACCTGGGGGGCACTTTTCATCGAAGCTGCATTGCCAGTAGCGCTTTGGTTTCGCTGGACACGAAAGATAGCGATCCTGGCTGGCTTAGCGTTGCACCTAGGGATCGAGGTATCGATGAATTTGTTTTTATTCGAATGGGTGATGATCCTGGGGTTATTGGCGTTTGTGGTTCCCAGTGAATGGCAATTTCTTCGCCGAAAGTCCAATTCGGTACCCGCATTGCAATCCTCGACCCGCTGATTGGCTTGGGCAAGTGCACTACCTGAACTATCACTTAGAGGGTGGAGGTAGTAATTGAAGGATGCATTGCGCATAGACTCGATGCCCAAAATCATTGGGATGATTAAGTCCATTTCCAGTCATGTCGAAGAAATGCTTTCTTTGATTCATCCAGGTCCAGACGGCTGTCACATCTGCCATGGCAATTCCAGGCCCAACGAGCTTCCTCATTTCATCGCTATACTTCTCAAACATTTCGAAGGGTGTGTGAATCCATTCGCTATTTCCTAGCATTGGCGACACAAGCACAATTTCAGCATCGGGAGATAGTGTGCGCGTTTTTTGGATCAATGAGTGGAGTTGGTCGTGAAACCATTTTGGATCGCGTCTTCCAACATCGTTCATCCCATAAGCGATGATAACGAGATCATGTGGCGAGGCGAGCAGGTTTTGCACGTCTTCATTGCCATTAGCGACACTCCAACCAGGCACCGACCGATTGTTGACCTTGATTTCGCTTTTAAATTCACTTCTTAGTTGCTGTGCCAGCAGTTCGACATAGCCCTCCTGATGCGGATTGGCATTGGCCGTTTTGGAAGCATCCAAACCCGTCGAGATGCTGTCCCCACTAATCGCGATCTGGACCGGTTCTCCATCGAGCAGTCGCTGCATGGTCCTGGGCAGGTAGCCGAGAACGGATTGAATGGGTTTCGCATCCTCGATGAGCTTAGCGCGATAGGTGACTTCGATATTTCGGTCATGGAACCAGCGGCCGGGTGCGTAGAGCAACCACTCGTTCTCATTGCCAGTTCGATGGCGATAGCTTTGTGCCGCGTTCGGGGATTTATAGAACTCCGATTTCTTGATAGCCGTAACACTCGGCGATTGCTGAATCAACGTACTTGGATGGCTGGGGTCGAGCCGGAGGGCATTGTCCAGGGTCGTAGTGCGGTCGGCATGGCGAATCGCGAGGATCTCGAGTGCTGGGCGGGCGAGCCTTGCTTTCGGTGGGGTTCCGTCCTCGTCATCGAGAAGAACACTGCTTTCCCAGTAGACAACATCATTGGTCCATGCCGGGTACCGGAGGGCAAGGTCTGCTGAACCGGAGATGTTGGATTCCTGGGCGCCTAACCGCTCGCTTGAATCGCCGAGTGCGAGGATGGAAACGAGTACGATCGCGAGTCGAACAGGGTGGGGAAAAAGGATGTGGCCAACGAATTGCGGTGATGCGTTTTTCATGGATTGATGGTGAATGGGGGCATTCGTTGAGCGAGGATTACTTTTTCTGCCTGGATCGCCGACGGCCCGGGCCGTTAAATGGGATGTTTTTTTGCTAGGAAAGATTTATTGCATCGGATAGGGGTCGGCAAAGGAACCGAAGCCACCCAGCCCCCCATCGACAGCAAGATCGGTAGCGGTGATGAACGATGCTGCACTGCTCGTTAGCCAGAGAACGGCGTGTGCAATCTCCTCAGGCTGGCCGAGCCGACCTAGGGGATGGCGATTTGCGAGCTCCTTTTCACCTCCTTGCTGTTCCAGGATCGCTTGGACAAGCGGTGTATTGATAGCTCCGGGGGAGACGCTAACGACCCGGATTCCATCGCGGGCATATTCGACACCCCATTGCATTGCTTGAAGTACGTTGGCTGCCTTGATAGGTCCATACACGGGCACGCCGCGCGAGGTTCGGTGTGCTTGGCCACTTGCGATGTTGACCAGTACCCCCGATTGTTGCTGCCGCATCACCTTGAGCCCATATTTCGCCATGAACGCGAATCCCGTTAGATTGATGGCGACCATGCGATCGTAGTCGTCGCGGTTTACATCCTCGATTCGAACGTACGATGAGGCCGGCTGGATCGCTGCATTGTTGACTAAAACATCAAGCCCCCCGAACTCTGATACCGTCCAATCCACGACTGACTTGCACTCGGCTTCGACCGCAACATCGGTTTTCCGAAAGTGAACTCCTGGCGGTAATCCCGCAGCCAGTTTCGACTCAATGTCGGCGCAGACAACAGTGGCACCTGAATTTGCAAATCCATCGCAGATTGCTCTACCGATCCCATTGCACCCACCGGTTACCAAAACGACCCGTCCCGAGTGATCGTATTGGACGCTGCCTAACGGGCGTTTCGCGCTGCGACTAATGTTTCCATCGCTGGTTTGCTGCTGACTCATAATAACTCACAAGAATCCGTGTTAACCTCTCGTACTCGCATTGCCCAATTGCGAAATAACGCACGAAGGGGGATGATACTTTACCGCGAATCATCGCTCGGTTGTAGTTGCCTGAAAATATGATGGAAAACGGCATGATGTGCGCCGAGAGTGACTCGCAAGTCTCCAGACGTGTGGCCCTGGGTTTGGATCCGGCGGCCGAGGTTTGGCTCATGGGGTTCGCGAGGTAGGAGCTAGCTAAATAGTTATGAATCTTTCCTTGTTCAACGAGCCTTCGGTGGTACGCGACACAGCCGCCAGGGAACCTATCCAATCCAATTGTTTTTTCGTCGTGATACTCGTCCTCCTAGGGGTGGTTTTGGGGGAGGGATGTGACGGATCGAAGCCAGGAGCAAACCGCCCTGGAGCCACCGGTGGGGGCTTGAGGGATAGATCAGACTCGACACGTTCCGAAATCCCGAGCCTCAACAGCGAGAGTTCCGACCCGAGTGCCGAAGTGTTTTCAGGCAACCGGGTCCATGCATTACGACTTCGCGTCACTGCAAGCAACATCGACAAGCTGCAGCGGGATGAGCGGCCCTATGTGCGTGCCGCGTTGGAGGAATCGGCAGGAGACAAATTTCCAAGCATCGGCATCAAGCTGAAGGGAGCCGCTGGAAGCTTTCAAGGGTTTGATGGGAAGCCTGGCTTTACCATCAACATGGATAAGTACGAAAAGGATTTGCGTTTTCACTCTCTCGACAAGTTTCACTTGAATAACTCGGTGCAGGATGACACCTATTTGGAAGAGTGGCTAGGGAATGAAGTGTTTCGGCGAGCTCGATATCCCGCCCCGCGCGTCGCCCACGCGATCCTCAATATCAACGATCGGCCGCCCGAATTGTATGTGCTTCGCGAGGGGTACGACGCGATCCTTATCCGTCGGTTTTTCTCAGCGTCCCACGGAAATCTTTACGATGGCGGGTTTGTGCAGGATTTGGATGCAGAACTTGAGAAGGACGGCGGTGATGGGGTCGACGATCACAGCGATCTCCACGAGATCGCAACCCGATTAGGTAGCGAAGATTTTCAGGAACGTGTGAACGGCGTATCGGAGTTGATCGACCTCAATCGATTCCTGACCTTTTTCGCGTTGGAACGGATGGTGGCGCATTGGGATGGCTATTGCAACAACGCCAACAATTATCGCTTGTACTTCGACCCAGATTCGAATCGCGCAGTTTTTCTGCCTCATGGAATGGACCAGATCTTTGACGACATCGGGATGCCGCTTTTCGATCCTAATGGGGCATTGGTAGCACGGGTGGTGATGAGTTCTGAGGTCTTGAGGAGAAAATATCGCGAACGAGTGCGAGAACTTCTTCCTATCTTCTACCCACCGGATAGCTTGATCGCCGCGATCGATGCCAAGTCTGCTCAATTGCAGGAAGGGATTGAAATTCTGGGGGAGGAATTTGTGGAGCAACACCGTCAGAAGGTTGAAGAGCTCAAGCAGCGTGTTCGCGAGCGCGCTGACAATATTCGTTCACAACTAGACGAAGAGGAGTCGAAGCCTCTAGAAATATCATTGAAAGGTTTTGTACCGTTAGAATCCTGGTATCCCGCTACCGATAACGATCAGATCGCGGCAACAACTTCAGGAGAAGGCGCTGCGGAAGAACGGCTTGAGGTAAGATTCCTGGCGGAGCAACCTGGCATGGGGTCATGGCGTTGCCCGTTGTTGCTATCGCGTGGCAAGTACCGCTTGCAGGGACGATTCCGCGTCGTGGAATTACAACCTTTGGACACGGAAAATCTGGAAACGATCGTTTATGGGACGCAACGCGATGAACGATGGTTGCGTTGGGAAGGAGATCCTATGTGGCGAGATATTTCCATGGAGATCAACGTCGTCGAAGATCGAGCGGGTATCGAGGTATTGGTAGGGATTCGGGGAACGGCGGGAAATCTCGTGGTCGATAGAAATTCCTTTCGCCTCGAGCGATTAGAATAGGAAGAAAACTACCTGAGACTAGACACTCGTCATGGAGCAGGGCTTTTGTGTGCACTGAGTCAAAGTGAATAGGAAGTGTTCGATGCGATTGAATGGTGTTGGCGCAGTACCCTCGACACGCAGGCTCTTAACAGCAACGTTTCTGACGTGGTGTTGGGCTTGTTTCTCTCTGCACATCGGCCCAGGCAGCGTTCGTGCCGAGGTGCGTTTACCCGCGATTTTTTCCGACCATATGGTTCTCCAAAGGGATCGGCCGTTGCCGGTTTGGGGATGGGGCGACCCCGGTGAGAAAGTTCGTGTTGCGTTTGGGCGTGAAACCGCGGAGGCAATTGTCGCCGAGGACGGACGTTGGCAATGCACGCTCGCAGCGCAAGGAGTGTCGCGCGAAGGAAGAGAATTGATCATCTCGGCGAGCAATGAAATACGGGTGCGAGATGTATTGCTTGGCGATGTGTGGTTGTGCAGTGGTCAGTCCAATATGGAATGGGCGTTAGGTGGTTGCGATGCCGCCGAGGATATTCGAGAGTCGGCTTACCCTTTGATTCGACATTTTGGAGTCGAGTACCATTTTGCGTCGACGCCTCAAAAGGATGTGAAAGGCAGGTGGTTGGTTTCCAAGCCTGAGACATCCCACGGGTTTACCGCAGTGGGATATTATTTTGCGCGGCGGGTCCATCAGGAAACGGGTGTTCCCATCGGACTGCTTCGATCAAGTGTAGGAGGAACCAATATCGAATGTTGGATGTCGCAGGAAACCTTGATGAATACGCCGGTTCTCGAGCCGTACGCGAGAATGATGCGCGATTCACTTGCCCAATACCAAAAGGATCTTTCGATAGTTGTTTCGTCGGTTGAAGAATGGACGGCGTCAGCCAAGAAGGCGATCGCTGAGGGACGAGAGATCCCAATGCCTCCGGCGGTTCCGGATTTCCCGTTTGGTGAGAAGATGTTCCGACCGCGTTGCGTAACACTCCACAATGGGATGATACATCCTCTGAAGCCCTTTTCGATGCGTGGAGTATTGTGGTACCAAGGCGAAAACAACGCAGGAAGCGCAGCCGACGGCGTTCAATACATTGAGAAAAAGCGAGCTATGATTTCCGACTGGAGGAAATGGTTTGGCGACCCGGACCTTCCGTTCTACTATGTTCAATTGGCATCATGGCAAAAGCCATCCAACGATCCTGCAAACGCAGAGGGTTGGGCATATTTTCGAGATGCGCAACGTCGATGCTTGACGTTGCCCAACACGGGAATGGCGGTTGCCATCGATATCGGGGACGCAGAAGATATCCATCCAAAGAACAAGTTCGATGTCGGGGATCGCTTGGCACGCTGGGCGCTTGCCAACCAATACGGGAAAAAGCTCGAGTTTTCTGGGCCCTTGTTCCGTGAACTCAAGGTCTCAGGGAACAAGGCGATCATCGAATTTGATCACGTCGGTGCTGGATTGATGGTCGGTCGAAAGCATGGGCGCGATCCGGTAACGCAAGCAGACGGCGAGCCTTTGCGGCGATTTGCAATTGCTGGATCCGATCGCGTTTGGAAGTGGGCCGACGCTCAAATTGTAGGAGACACCGTGGTTTGCTCCCATCCAGGGATCGAAAACCCGGTTGCTGTCAGATATGCGTTCACGATGAATCCTGATGGCGCCAACCTTTACAACAAAGATGGGTTGCCCGCATCTCCGTTTCGGACCGACGAGTGGTAATCTTGCCATGCGATTTTGCGAATCGCGATCATGCTAAAACACCTTGGACGACCTTGCCTTCGACATCGGTGAGTCGATAGTCGCGTCCACTATGACGGAAGGTTAACTTTTCATGGTCGAATCCCATGAGGTGCAGAATCGTTGCGTGGAAGTCATGGACGTGAACTCCATTGTTGGCAACGCGAACGCCATGCTCATCGGTTTCACCATAGACGACACCAGGCTTCACTCCAGCCCCGGCAAGCCAGGAACTGAATGCCCAGGGATGATGCTCGCGTCCCTTCGCTTCGGCGGTGTTGTTGAACGGAGTCCGACCGAATTCGGTCGTCCAAACAACTAGCGTGTCGTCGAGCAACCCTCGTTGCTTCAGATCCTTGAGAAGGGCAGCGATCGGTTGATCGACATTCTTTGCCAACGGCTCGTGCGTCATCATGTCCCCGTGAGCATCCCAGTTTCCTGAGGATCCAGTGTCTATCAGTTCCACAAAGCGAACACCACGTTCGACCAATCGCCGCGCAGCAAGGCACTGCCAGCCAAATCCTGTCGTTTGCCCACGTTTTAGTCCGTAGCTTTCAAGCGTTGCGTCGCTTTCACCGCTTAGATCGAACACATCTGGAACTGCGGTCTGCATTCCGAATGCAGTTTCAAAGGATTGAACACGGGCAGCCAAGGATCCATCCATGGGGCGAGTTGCAAGATGCTCTTGGTTGATCGCTTTCAGCGCTTCAAGTTCCATCCGTTGCTTCGCTGTTGGAGTGCGGGGTACAACGTTCCGAATCGGATCGGCCCCGGGGACGACTAAAGTGCCTTGAAAGGCTCCTGGCAGAAAATCGTTCGCGTAGACCTGAGTTCCAGCATAGGTTTGCTTGGGCGCGATCACAACAAACCCGGGGAGATTGCGATTGACGGTCCCGAGTCCATAGGTCATCCATGAGCCAATGCTAGGACGCGATTGAGCGAACGAACCGGTATGCATGCCTAGAGTGGCATTGTAATGGTTGGAATGCGAGGTGTGCATCGATCGTATGAGTGCGATATCATCGACGCAGGTGGCGACGTGTGGGAAAAGGGTACTAACTTCCATGCCGCATTGCCCATGCGGCGAAAATTCCCATTGCGGTTTCTTCAAAAAAATACGTTCGTATCCAGGTCGATCTTTGATCTCAGGGTGGTCGGCTTTAATCTCTTTTCCATGGTCCCGGGTTAACGCTGGCTTGGGATCGAAGGTATCGACATGCGAGACACCGCCGGTCATGAACAGGAAAATGACTCGTTTTGCTTTTGCGGGGAAGTGCGGGTCTCTTGCTAATAATGGATCCGTACCGAGATCGCGATTATCAGCGAGCAATTGCTCAACGATGGCAGGGAACAGCAGCGTCGAACCAACGACAGAGCTTAAAATCGATCGGCGGTTGGTGATGCTAGGAAGTGCCATACGAATTTTTCGCCTTAGTCCAGATAAAGGAACTCGTTGCTTGCGAGCAGGATACGTGCGACGGCACCCCAATTTTCCTCGAGGGTAGCACCATACTGCTTCACGAAATCCATCAATCGAGATTGCTCACTGGGACTCGGGTCCCTTTGCAATGCTCGCTGAAAGAGGCTTCGGATCCGAGTTTCGTCGTCGGGTTGCGTTAACAGTGCGCTCGCTACTTGGGATGCTTGCGCGTGGAAGAAGGGATCATTGAGGAAATACAATGCTTGGGTAGGGACAGTGGTGGATTGACGTACGGGGGTGCTGGCATTGGGGTCTGCTCCATCAAAAAGAGCTAGAAAAGGATGCCGTCGTTGACGTTGCACCATCAAATAGGCACTTCGTTTTTTGGTGTCATAGACTGCGTTGAATGGATCGTGTTGAGTGAATGTCCAACTGGCTTCGGGTGGAAACGGATGGGATTGTGCTTCCGTTAGATCCAATTGTTGACTGACAGCGAGAAGGCTGTCCCGCATTTCCTCTGCGGTCAGCCTGCGTCGGTTGAAATGAGAAAGGAAGCGATTTTCCGGATCTCGAATTAATGCGTTCTCCGTAGCCTCGCTGCTTCGTTGGTAGGCGGATGTATTCATGATGAGCCGGTGAAGCGATTTTGTGCTGTATCCACGCTCAACAAAATATGCAGCGAGTTGGTCGAGTAATTCTGGGTGGGATGGAGGATCCCCACGTGAACCGAAATCATTTGGCGTGCGCACGAGGCCCTGGCCGAAATGCAGTTGCCATACTCGGTTCACCATCACTCTCGCTGCAATGGGTTCCGATGCGATCCAATCTCCAAGTTGCTTACGTCCGCTTCCCGCATTCTCAGGCAAGGGATCAGCGCCGAGCACAGAAACCCATCGACGCGGAATCTCTGCGCCCAACTTCTCGGGGTCGCCTCGCAGATGTACCTTTGAGTGAATCGGCGAAGCTTCCGTGACTGCGTATGCAACCGGGATATCTGGGGGTGGACCTGGCGATTGCAAGGGTGCCGTTTTCTCGTCGGTAATCGCGAGGAATTTTTCGCCGATTTCCGTGGCTGCGAAATGCTCTAGTCGAAACGAAACCCCGTCGAGGGCTGCGGGATGAGCGTCTGCAATACGGCCTTCGATACTTACCGTACCATCGACCGGGCTGGTCCAAGCGATCGCGACTGCCCGGTTTTGCCCTGGATGCAAAAAGAGCGATTTTGCAGGGAGTGAGGTCCAAACGCTCGTGGGCGTCTCCGAGGTATTCACAAAGGCAGACGGTTCACTACCGATACTCCAGGATTGAATTGCGTTGCTGCCTCCATTGGATTTGCGTTTCTCCACGAGAGGAGCAGGACCATCGGTTGAATCCAGTAAGAACCAGGTGGCACCGTGTGCTCCAGGATGCGGGTTGGACTGCAAGAAGTCAGCAATCAAATCCGTAGTGCTCCACACTTGATCCGGTGAGTTTTGCGAACGAATCGTCCAGTCGACCAAGGTTGAGTCGGCGCCGTGATTGTCGTTTGGCAACACAGTCAATTGGAGAACTTCGCCTTTTCGGACAGCGATCGAATCGAGTGATTGAGACGCGCCGGTAGCGATGGGGACCGAGGAACCTTCGGCGATCTTACCTTGAGCGAGAAGACGTGTTGCGGTAGTAAGTTGCTCCTTCAATGATTTCCGAGCGAGATCCGCCGATTCTTGTCGCTTCTTTTTCTCTGCTTCATAGAGTGCGTTGCGTTCCCTCCATGGCTGCATCATCGACTCAACTTCGCTGGGGGCGAGCAGCGGGACCATGTCCTTGGGTTGTCCTTTAGGCTCACACCCTGGAAATGAAAATTTGGTGCTGGCAAAAAAACCCATCAGCCCGTAGTAATCTTCTGCGGTCACAGGATCATATTTGTGATCGTGGCAGCGAGCGCATCCAATGGTGATGCCCACGAAGTTTTTCCCGAGGTTGTCGATGATGTCTTCGTAGGTCAGATGGATATCTTTGTCGATATCGTGGCCGAATCGTCGCGCAATGGCGAGGTAACCGGTTGCGATAATCCCCTCGCTTCGCTGAAGGGCCGGAGCGTTGTCAAAGAGAAGATCCCCAGCGATCTGCATCTTGACGAACTGGTCGTATGGCAAGTCTCGATTGAACGCATCAAAGACCCAGTTGCGGTACCGCCAAGCATGAACGAGGGGGCGATCGGTGTTTTCCCCGGCAGTGTCGGCATACCTTACTACATCGAGCCAATGGCGGCCCCATTGCACACCATACTGAGGCGATTCGAGGAGCCTTTCGATGACACGGCTAGCTGCCTCATTCGAAGAATCGGAAAGAAACGCATTCATTTCTTCGGGTGTTGGAGGCAAACCAGTTAGGTCAAAGGTAGCCCGCCGCAGCCATGATCGACGGTCAGTTGGGGAACTAGCGGTGATACCGTTTTCATCAAGGACTGCATCGATCGCTCGATCGATCGATTTCGAATTGAAGTCGCTGGCGAGTTGGGGAAGCGGCTGGAAAGCCCACCATGATTGGGCTTGGTCGGCAGTCATACCCCCGATTTTTGATGCGGTCACCCGAGGATCAGGAGCACCCATTCGCACCCATTTTTCGAGGATCTGGATTTCCTCATCAGGTAGCTTGCCCGAAGGGGGCATTTCCAAGTCTTGGTAGCGAATGGCTGTAATCAGAAGGCTTTTGTCCGGTTCCCCTGACGAAATTGGCGAGCCAGAGTCACCACCTTTTTCCCAGCCCGATTTGGTGTCGAGCGCCAAGCCACCTTTGGTCTTTTCTCCGCTATGGCATTCGTAGCAGTGTTTCACCAAGAGGGGGCGAACTTTGGCTTCAAAGAAATCTGTTCCCTCATCGGCGCAGGTAACTGCGGATCCAAGGATCCACAGTAAGAGAGATATGGCTGGAGGGAAACGCCGCATGATCGACTCCGAAGCGTTGGCAGGTAGGATCATTCCATTGTACTACCTGCCGAGGAGTCGGGGATAGCTAGGCTTCGAATCTGCCAGTTTTTAGCAAATCAGCGATCGCCAAGTCGGCGAGTTCGGCTCGATTCCCGTGGTTGCGTATTCCCGCGCTTTTTGAACTGCGTTCTCTTCCAATTGAGAACGATTGCCCCGTATTAGAGGCGTTCTCAGCGGGTGTAACGGGCATTCGAAGAGATAGCTCATGCTTCGATAGGTCCATTCCCTTGCGCGAGTGATGGGTTGCAAGTCTTTCGGGAGACAATTGCTTTCCGTGAGTTGCGAACACGGGGAAGGGGATCGATGATGCGACTGTTATTTGACTAGGCATCGCCGCCAACGCAGACTGTACCGCAGGAGAGGATGTTTCATCGGACCAGCCAGCGGCCCACGCCGGGGGAGGATCCGCGATGCCTTGCGGGTTGGTATTCCCCGAAGCCAAAGCAAACGAACTAGTCAGTGCTGCTGCGCCGGTACGTCCGTTCGCGTACTTGTACACACGATCGGTTCCTCGATCGACAACCCATATGTCTTGAGTCGCATTCGAAGGGTCGACTGTGATTCCAGTCGGAAGAGAGTTCGCCGAATTGAGTGTCCAGGAGGTAGCGCTGCCGCTGACCAAACCGTTAGCACCGAGGGCATATCGATAGACCGTGTCGGTGGCCGCGTCATTGACGACCCAAAGGTAACGTATGTTGTTGGTGACCCCAAACACCACATCCTTCGGATTGGTGTTTCCGGTGGTCAGGACAAACGAGGTCGCGGTAGCCGTACCCGAGGTTAGCGCCGCCGCATTGGCGTAGTAGTACACGCGATCAGCACGGGCATCGACAATCCAGATGTTTGTCCCATCGGTAGCGATTCCTTCGACAATTGCATTCGAAGCAAGGGAGCCAGCCGTCCAGGATCCAAGGAGCGTACCCGTGTTTGTGTAGACAAAAACCTTTTTGTTGTTGTCGACGACCCAGAGTTTCGTACCTGCACTAGTAGTGGCGATTCCTCGAGGAGCAGTATTGCCGCTGTTGATCGCGTAATTCTTGATCGCCGCACCATTGCTATCGTAGTGGTAGTTTCGGTCCGTAGTTCCGTCATCGACCACAAAGAACTTGGTCGGAGGTTCGACCTCGTTGTCCAGGTTCGTGATAGAAAAATCAGCCGGGTTGACGCCGTTGTAGAGCGGGTCGGTCGATGTTGTGGCAGCGATCGCAACAGTGTAAGCGATATTCCCGTCGAAGATCGTGTCGTCGACGCCCGTGACCGTGATGGTGACGGGCTGATTCCAATTGGAAGCGGTGAAGGCGACTTGGCTTTGGCTGACCGTTCCCTCCGTGGTATCGCTAGAACTCAGAGGCACCGTGACGTTGGCTGTAGGCTGAGAATTTAGCTGGATCGTAAAGGTAACGCTCGTACCTGATTCCGAAGTGGTCACTCCAGAGATTGCACCGATGGTAATTCCAGCGGTATCGTTGTCCGTGTTGGTAAGCGATGTGTCGGCGGGATCAAGCCCGTTGTATCGGGTGTCTGTCGAGTTGGTGGCACCAAATACGATTGAGTATGCAACGTTACCGTCATCCACATCGTCGTTCACACCGGTGACCGTTACCGCTTGCGGTACATTCCAGTTGGTTGGGGTAAAGATCAAGCTACCGACACTGACGGTCCCTTCCGTAAGATCGCTCGTGGCGACTGGAACAGTAACATTCGCCGTAGGAGGAGCGAGCAAGGAAACTTGGATCGACACGGTGCCACCGGCTTCCGTAGTTGCCGTGGCGCTGGGGGCGCTCACGCTGATGCCTACGGTTCCGGCCAAGAAATCAAGGGTGCGTTTCAGGAAAACGGTTTGGTTGTTCGGATTGGCAGCCGAAGTGCTGATCGATTCGAAAGGGACCGAAAGGAAAACCATTCCAAAACCGCCTGTGGCGTAATCACCACGGTACGAAACCGCGGTGAACGGGTTGGTCGTTGTCGTGAGTCCATGGGTCAATAAGCCAGTAGCCCCCGTTGCTGGCGTTAATGCGTCGATGTAGAGCGATGCGTAGTCGGCTGGTTTCGCGATAGCCAAGCTCATTCCGTCGGTGATCGCGTTCCCTGCAACTCCATTCTCCGTATGGTTTGCATTAAGCACATCATTGGTGGATGCAGCCACCTTCAAATAGTTCTGGCGGAAAGCAGCTGAGTTTGCATCGGTGCCGAAGTTGTACAGGATGTCCTGGCCGGAGATGAACATCCGACCGCCACCGTTGAGATAGCCGGCAATTTGCGTCTGTTCGTTCGCCGAGAGTCCAGAAGCGAGGGTTGCCGTGGAGGTGGAGTAGTCGTATCCCGTATTCCAGATCACCGTCTGATACGACGACATCTGGGCGGTAGCCGGTGTATTTCCAACCACCGATGAATCCCACACGTCAAAATCGAGATTGTTTGCGATGAGGGCGTTTTTAAAGTAAACCTCGTATGCGGCTCCGAGGTCGTCGTCAACGAACAAAATCGCCGCGGGTGCCAAGGTCGCGAAGGAAAGAACAGAGGATGTGGAAGTATTCCCTGCTGCATCCGACGATTGGACTTGGTAGTAGTAAGTTGTGCCAGGTTGCAATCCACTCAAAGTCGCGCTGTGTACCGTGGACAATGCCGTATTGATCGATGATTTATCGAGATTGGCAGCACTTGTCCCGTACAACACTACAGTGGTAGACGATTCATTGGTGCTCCAGTCGATCTTACTGGTCAATCGCTGGGGCGACGCGGTGATACTCGATAGGGTAGGTGCCAGCAAATCGACAGTAGCATTCGTCGATTTACTGATGGCCGTGCAGGTCGCCGTGATCGTGTCCCCGTTGGAAACAGCCAATTTGCCGTCTCCCGCAGGAGACGCGGTCAACAAACCGAAGCTACCGGCAAAAACCCCTGTATTGACCCCCGTTTCCGTCAGTGTGATCGCTTCAGGAGTAAGTTCGCTGGAGCTTTGAACGGTGATTTGGAGGGTATCGGCTACGGAAGCGTTCGTATTGGCAGCGGCGGAGTTGACGGTGACGGTGGCCGTGGAGGGGGCTCCATAGACGCTTTTGTCGAGCACGATGGAACTGGCTTGTTGCAGGGCTGCATAGACGTTCAGTCGGCCACCTGTCAGCGTCTTGCCTGCGAGCGAAGATGTGGGTACGGCGCTATTTAAAATAGCCGACTTGATGCTCGACGCACTAACGCCTGCTGGCTGGACGGACGCATAGAGGGCCACTGCACCGGTCACGTGGGGCGTTGCCATCGAGGTGCCGTTGTAGCTCGCATAGGTATTCGTTGGTACGGAAGAGTTGATGCTCACACCTGGAGCACCGATGTCCACCGTTGTCGCCCCGTAGCTTGAGAAGCTAGCAATAGCACCGGTGTTGCTAATCGCAGCGACGGCGATTACCGAGTCGTAGGGAGCGGCGGTTTGCGTGGATGTGCCCGACGTCGTGTTGTAGTTTGACGGATAGGACGCGGTGGTGTCGTTATTCGTCGTCGAATTACCTGCCGCAGCTACGAAGAGGATATTGCTCTTCGCGCTGCGGATAATTGCGTCGTGAAGTGACTGAGAATACCCTCCCCCGCCCCAAGAATTGTTTGTCGCGACAATGTTGATACCATGGCGTGACTTGAGATCGGTCAAGTAATCCAGGGCTTTGACTGCATTTGCCGTTGATCCACCGCTGGTTCCAAGGAACTTGGTCGAGATCATCGTCACATCCCAGTTGACCCCCACCACGCCAGCTCCGTTTCCACCATCGCCGCCGATGGTCCCCGCCACGTGAGTGCCGTGAGCATCTCCGCCAGCGTCGTAAACCGTCTTGTCGTTGTTCACAAAGTCCCATCCATTGACGTCGTCGACGTATCCGTTTCCATCATTGTCAAGCCCGTCATTGGGCGTTTCAAACGGGTTGACCCAGATGTTGTTCACCAAATCAGGATGGGTGATTTGAACACCTTCATCGATGATCCCCACGACGACGCTCGCCTTGCCAACGATATTGTCGTTCCATGCCTTCTCTGCTTGACTGCCGAAGGTGTTGGTCGTTCCGGCTGGTCCGACAGCCGATGGCGTGTCGTCCCCATACATCCCCCAAAGAGAACCGTTGGTGTAGTAGGTGTCGTTGCTTACCAGCGTGGGCTTGTAGATGTAATTAGGTTCAGCGTACGCGACGAACGGATTGTTCGCGAGGGCTGCGATCGCTTGCTGGACATTGACGCCGTTGCCGAGCGAAATCCGCTCCATCTGGCCCAAACCGGAGGCCTGCATCGTCTTTGTAAAGATTTGCTCCGACACCGAACCGTTGGTTGCTGCCCGGGCAAGTCCGCGTTGGGATGCGTTGGCTCCAGGTAAGTATTGGACGAGGATTTCGTTGGGAATGTACTCGCCTACAATCGGGCGTGTCGACCAGTTCAAGTCTGCTGCCATCAGCCGCCGTAGTTCAAGCTGCTCGAATCCTTGCGAGAGTTTACGGCAGCGAAGTGAATTTCGGAGAGTTTCTTTTCTCTGCGAATGACCAACGCCAGACTTTCGTTTGCTCGACATGACCCAGAGTTCCTTGGTAGGAGAATGAACCGACATGAAAGAGCGTGGTGCGCATTCATTGCATCTTCCGTCCAGCTATTTTGGACCGAATGATTGAAAATGAACGTGGTTGTTAGGTACCACCAATATCGGGTTTGTAATGCCCTGCGTCAATGCGGTTGGTATCGATGCGGAAAGAAAACCTTGCTCAATCTTGAATGGGATTGCGCTAGAACAGGAAACCTTTTTTGACAAGAGTTATTGCGATAAACGACCACTGCTACGAGATGCACTTACCGCGATAGTGATTGCCCGATGCGATGGTCAATGCTTGATGCGATGGTGACTGCCGACTGCGATGTTGATGGCAACGCAGGTGTACTTATTGGCTGCTTTGGATGCAAGACGCGAGCCGGTGGTGCCGTTAGGGATATACCAACCCACGACGGCAATCATGATTTTCGGCGCTATCAACAGATCAGCCGACCACCGGCTTATGCCTAGCCGCGCACAACCGTTGGAGAGACGCGGACGCTGGGTGGTAGCGTGAGTCTGGCCGGCAATTACGTGCAACCTCGACAGCTCAGGATAGATTTGTAACTTCAAACCCCTTACGGTAAACCCGTCGCAACAGCGCGTTTGCTTGTTGATGGTTTGGAATGCTGAGCGATGCCTGGTTCCATGCCAACTCTTCGCCAGGGAATCGATTCGCGAGCGTGCCGAGCAGGACCGCTTCGGTAAGAGGACCGGCATAACCAAAGTGTGCCGTTGTCGGTGCCCCACCCAAACATGCATCGACGAACAGGTGATAATGATTACCGTCCGGGGCAGCGTCGATCTTGGTTTCCGCAAATTGCTTCAACGGCAACAAGAGGGGCATCGCGACGTGCGGAAGCAAAATCGCACCTTTCTCACCCAAGAACATGGAGCCTTGATCGGGCAAACCGATCGGCTTTCCTTCAGGGCCTCCCTCCAACGGCCACGAGGAAGTATCAGGCATCTTTCCACCGTCACTCCACGTCAGTAAGAAATCAGGAGTCGTGAATTCGGAAGCGGGGAAGGTGTAACGCGTATGATTTTGCATACCGAATGAGAATTTGGGTGCAGCGGAACTGCTCGAAATGATTTTTGTGGGAGCGCCGAGTTTCAACGCGGAGAAAACGGGATCCAAGATATGGATCGCCATATCCCCCATAGTCCCACAACCGTAGTCGTACCATCGCCTCCAATTACCGGGGTGGAAATGCCCCTGCGAATATGGACGTTCGGCTGCTGTGCCGAGCCAAAGATCCCAATTCAGCGATTCGGGGACTGGCGTTGGTTCCGGATTAGGCCCTTCGTAACCCCAGGTCTTATTACTCCAGGAGTGGGTTTCACGAATCTTTCCAATGATCCCGCTTTGAACTAGCTTCACTGCAGTTCGGTAAGGGCTTGCGGAATGGATTTGCGTCCCCATTTGGGTGACGAGCTTTGTTTTCTCCGCGACTAATCGAAGTTGTCTCGATTCGTAGACGTCGTGTGTCAAAGGCTTCTGGCAATACACATGCTTTCCATGATTCATGGCGGTCATCGCCGCTGCCGCATGGGTATGATCCGGGGTCGAAACATGCACCGCATCGATTTGGTTTGCCATCTCGTCAAACATCTTGCGAAAGTCGGTGAACTTCTTCGCTTTGGGATGCTTTTCACCGGCCGATGCCAAATTGTTCGCATCCACATCGCATAGCGCGACGACCTCAACTTTGGCATGGGAGCTAAGGGACGCCAAGTCTGCGCCTCCCATTCCTCCCACTCCGATCCCAGCCAATCGCAACGTATCGGATGGCGATGTCAGCGCACGGGCAATTCCTTTAGTTGAATTGGATAGCGCAAGAGCCCCCACGCTGGTGTAAAGGAAATCGCGACGATTGGAACGAGGAAAAGCCATGGATGGGATCCTTGTGGTGGGACAGAATGATGCCGATATGGGAGGGGGTTGTGGGTCGGACAGGGAACACGGTCAGTCGATGTAATGCATCATCTTCCACCGAACCGGTTCCCGACCAACGTGGCTAGTTTAACCAAAACGGGAGCTGAATAACAATCGAACGTGGCATCCGCTAAAATATGCGTCCATAATTCGTCCGGTGTCATGTTGCCAGAAAGCACGCCGAACCGAGTGCGTTGTCCCTTCTTTTGGGTTCATCCCAGTTTTTCCAATATGCAGACCATCGAAGTTAGCCCCGTTTTCGATCGAGTTCGTGTCCCAGGCTTTTCGCTCCGGATCGCCGTGGCCATTGCGATGCTCGCGACGTGCCTCCCAGGCCTGACCCAAGAGCCGACCTCGAATGCCGGCGCTGTTCTTTCGGAGTTTATCTACGACCAAGCGAGTTTTCCTAGCTGCCACGCGTCGACCATCGAAGAATCCCAAGGTCATCTTGTGGCCGCTTGGTTTGGAGGCACCCA
This sequence comes from Pirellula sp., assembly GCA_046318275.1. Classification (GTDB taxonomy): domain Bacteria; phylum Planctomycetota; class Planctomycetia; order Pirellulales; family Pirellulaceae; genus JBKCUI01. The sequence continues at coordinate 47,039 of JBKCUW010000052.1, forward strand.
CGAGAAACATCCTGACGTCGGCATTTGGGTTTCGAGACGAATCGATGGAAGATGGACGGATCCAGTCGAGGTAGCCAATGGGATTGTCAAGAGCGATGAGGAAGACTCAAAAACCGGTGGTGATCGCAAATCCTCGCTAGACGCCCCCAATCGCTTTCCAACGTGGAATCCGGTTTTGTTTCAACCAAAACTTCGTGCCGATGGAAACGTGCAACCGCTAGTCCTGTTTTACAAGGTTGGCCCCTCGCCGCAGACTTGGTGGGGGATGATGACCACCAGCACCGACGGAGGAATTTCATGGAGTTCTCCGACACGTTTGCCTGAAGGAATTCTCGGCCCCATTAAAAACAAGCCTGTCGAACTCAAAGATGGGACTTGGTTATGCCCGTCTAGTACGGAGTCGGACGAAGAGGAGAGCAAGTGGTCTGTGCATTTCGAATGGACCGAGGATCGCGGCAAGACCTGGAAACGGACCGATGCGCTCAATGACGGCGAGGCTGTACAAGCGATCCAACCGAGTCTGCTGAAGCTAGGTGAAGCCCACTGGTTGGCCATCGGTCGATCGAGGCAGGACAAGATATTTGAATTGGAGACAAAAGACGATGGGCGAACATGGTCCGAACTAAGACTTGGTAGCTTGCCGAACAACAACTCCGGCATCGATGCGGTGACCTTGGCGGATTCTCGTCATTTGATCGTCTACAACCATGTCAAAGGTACGCCAGGAGAGTGGGGAGGGAAACGTACCCCGTTAAACGTCGCCATCTCCAAGAATGCTTCGCGATGGGATTCGTCGGTAGTCCTCGAGTCTGAGCCAGGCGAGTTTAGCTACCCTGCCGTGATCCAAACCACCGATGGCTTGGTCCACATCACCTACACGTGGAATCGCAAGAAGATCAAACACGTCGTTCTCGATCCCAAGAAATTATAATTCTGAATCGCTAGTGCACCTTCACAATCCTTCCTGACGACATGCAAGCATCACAGCCTGTCGTTGTTCACCCCGGAACGCATCTCTAAGTTTTGGCCATGTGGACCTCCGTGCATTCAAAATGGTCCATCCGAACATGGGCGATTGCTTGTTAGTCAACGACAGCAACCTTAGAAACATCCATCCTGATGCGTGCTCCTTTTGAAGTCCCTTCGTTTTGGTACAATCGGGGTCGGCCGAGAGCGGTCCTCGTTCAAGGCCAAAGGGAATTTCCGACGTAGTGTTTCCCGAATGTTTTTTCGAATTGTTGACACAACTAGTAAGTAATTAGCCATGGTAAAAACAGCCAGTACGATGTTGCCGCTGGGTACTCTCGCTCCCGATTTTAGACTTCCCAATATCGACGGTTCGCTCGTTTCCCTCGATGATGTCGCTGGTGGGAAGGCCCTGGTCGTCGTATTCATGTGCAATCACTGTCCGTTTGTGAAGCACGTGGCTGCGGAGTTGGTCCGATTGTCTCGAGATTATGCGAGCAAGGGAGTGAAGCTGGTCGGAATCAGTTCGAACGATGTATCGACCTATCCCGATGACTCACCGGAAGCGATGAAGGAAGAAGCAAGGGTGCAAGGGTACGATTTTCCGTATTTGTACGACGAGACACAGGAAGTGGCACAGTCGTATCGGGCAGCCTGCACCCCAGACTTTTTCGTTTTCGATGCGCAACGAAAACTCGCATACCGTGGCCAGTTGGACGATTCGAGACCGAAGAATGGCATCCCTGTCACCGGCAAAGACCTCCGCAATGCCCTCGATTTGATTTTGTCTGGCCAGAATGCACCGACAGAGCAACGTCCTAGCATCGGCTGCAATATCAAATGGCACGCAGGCAAAGAGCCCTCCTATTTCAACCCATCTGGCGTTCAATAGTCGTCGAGCGGCCAAAACCAACACCGCTCGAAAGCAACAACCAAAGGAATCATGCAGTGGAGACACTAAAGAGGCTTCGCGTGGGGCTTGGGTTCGATTCGCACCGGATCGAATCAGGAGGCCCCATGGTATTGGGAGGCATTCGGCTCGATGTCGATTTGCACTTCGTGGGGCATTCGGATGCGGATGTTTTGTTGCATGCGATTACCGATGCGGTTCTCAGCGGAGCTGGGCTTCCCGATATCGGCCAATTGTTCCCCAACACAGATGAAACCAATCGCGGTCGAGATTCGGCAGAGATGCTCGCCCAAGCGATGCAGGCGGTGAGGGATGCAGGGTGGGAGTTGATCAATATCGATGCTGTGGTGCAGATCGAGCAGCCCAAGCTCGCTCATCATAAGCTCGCCATGAGGCAACGAATCGCCACGATTCTCGACGTTACCGTCGATGAAGTATCCCTCAAGGGAAAGACGGGGGAAGGAATAGGCGAGATTGGACGCGGAGAACTCGCGACCGCTCATTGTGTTGCCTTGCTCTACAAAGTCTAACCGCTGGCGATCCGCCGTAACTTTTTAGGCTCTATTCCACTGGGCCCTATTCCTGTGGGCCCTATTCCTGTGGGCCCTGTTTCACTGGGCCCTGTTTTTCTGGGACTTACTCCGCGCAGTAGCTTGGCCAAGGCTGGTTTACATGCTCGGCTCTATTCGACCTTTTGGGTTTCGATGGCCCGCAATAGGGTTTGTCGCAAGGTGTACAATCGCGTTGGCTCGCTGACTTTTCTACCGTCGACATCGGTCACATAGAAAACGTCGACGACTTGGTCGAGGTGCGTGCTGACCTTGGCAATTTGCAGGTCCAACTGGTTATCGAACAACGTTTTCGAGATATCGTACAACAACCCGGTCCGGTCATACGCGAAAACGGTGATGATCGTAAAATCGTCGGAAGTGCTGTTATCGAATCGAATTTGTGTGGGTTGGGTTCGAGCGGCAGATGCGTCAACGGTGGATTTGGTTTTCCAGACGCGTCGGAACGAGGGTGGGGCCGTTTCGGTAGCCAAGATGGAATCCACGATCGTTTTGCAAACCTCTGCGATCCGATGTGGTGGCGATGCTCCCCCGTAGTCCGGGTCGTCGACGACAAACCGGTCCCATGCGAAGGGTCCTGGTTGAGTGTGAATTTCCGCGGAAAGGATACTGAGACCTTGGCTGGTCAGCGCACCGGTGACGCGGTGAAAAATGCCTGATGCGCGATCCGGGTGCACCGCGACCACATACTCCGTCGCATTGCGAGAGGGAATGTACTGAGCCCAGGCCTGTGCAGGTTGTTCTGACGAAAGTCGCTTGATCTTGCGCAACTCTTCAATCAGATCCCTCGGTTTGACTTGCGCAAGGTAAGTGGCCGGAATTGCAGCGATCTGCTCTGCCCACCAAGGGTCGTCACGTTCGTGTGACGTTCGCTGGGCGAGCAAGGTGGTCCTCAATGCGGCATGGGTACTCGACTCTTTGTCCGGATTGTTACCGGAGGTAAGCTGAGTCTCGGTCGCATCGTAAAGTTGACGGATTAAATTGAGCTTCCAGTCATTGAGCGCTCCGGGCCCGACAGCGGCAAGATCCGCACAGGATAACAGCGTCAGCAGTTGCAGGCGTTCAAGGCTACCGACTTGTTGTGCGAATCGGACGATGGTGGAGCTTTGGGTCAAATCGAATCGGAAAGCGGCATGAGTCATCAAAAGATGCTGATGGACGAGAAAGACAATCAACTCGCGATCCGCATCGGAGAGTTTAAGCATTCTCGCTGTTTCTTCAGCGATAACTTGGCCGACTTCGCTGTGATCTTCGATGAAGCCCTTTCCTAAGTCGTGGAGAAGAAGCGTCAAGTGGAGGAGCATCTTGTTCTTTAGCCCACGGTAGAGCTTGCCCAAAAAATCATCCCGCTTGATGAACTCTTCGGCGCATTCGACCGAACGGATGCAGTGCGCATCGACCGTATACTTGTGGTACTCATTGAATTGCAACAAGCAGCGGGCATGCCGCATAGCAGGAATGATTTGCTCGAGCACTCTCAGTTCATGCAACCGTCGAAGGATTTCACCCAAGCGACCTGGCTTACTGATCAGTTCCAGGAAGCGGTCGATCGTTTCGAATCCCATCTGACCACCCACGCGTCGCAACATGCCTTGTCGGATGGTGCGCCAAGTACGGTGCTCGATGCGTCGGTTGAAGCGATTGGAAATCTGCATCAACTCCAAGACCTTGGCGGGATCCGATTGCAATTGCTTCAGTCCCCGGCGTGTGGACCATACCTCTTTGAATCCAAGTCTCAGGTTTTTGCCGACGGGGATGCAGAGAAACTGAAGTAAGAAACCAAAGGGGGAAAGCCTAGACCTCGCCATGCCTACAAAGTTCGCCGAACTGTATCGGACTTCGCTGGTCCGTTCGAAAAATTGCTGCATGAACTCTTCGACGGGAAGGACGCCATCCGTGCCTTGGAACCCCAGCCATCGAGCTAATTCCACTTGTTTGGTTCGATCTAGTGAATCCTGAGCTCGACCCGAGATGAAATGAAGTTGGTTTCGAAGGTGGAGCAGATATTGGTATCCGTCTCGGATGGCCGTGAAGTCTTCGGGAGCGAGCAATCCCATATCGACCAACTGCTCGGGGCTCTTTTCGCCAAAGCAAACGAAGCCAATCCAGCGGACGATTTGCACATCGCGCAAACACCCTCGAGATCGTTTGACGTTGGGGTGGAGCAGGAACTCGGTCTCACCATATTTCTGACGCTCGGCAAAACGCTCGTTTTCGATCATCGCCGAGAGGGATCGCCAACGGCGTTTAGCTCCAGTTCGAATCGAGTTTTCGAAATGGTCGTACAAGGACTGCGAACCGTGCAGCAATCGCATTTCGACGAGCGCAGTCAATGCGGTTGCATCGGTCCAAGCAATCTGCCGACACTGATAAGGTGTACGAACGGAGAACCCAAGCTGGAATCCCGCATCGACAATCATCTGCGAAACTTTGCGGGCCAAAAGAGAAATGTCTTTCTCTTTGACACCGCGGTGCAGAAGCATCAAGTCGATATCGGAAAACGGCGCAAGGTCTCTGCGTCCGTAACCACCCAGTGCAATAAAGGAATAGCCAGACGGATCGGCCTCGGAGCCTTCGCTGGCGGCTTCGATCAGTCGACGAATAATCGCGTCGACGGAATCTGCCCAAGCGAGACAAACCTGAGGCCCCGTGGCACCTGAGGCATGGAGATTCGAAGCCTTCAGACGCGCTTCCGCAAGTTGCGTACGCGCTTCAATGACCTGGGGATGAAGAGAGGACAAGTCAGGCTAACCGCGCGTGCAACGAATTACAGCGCGTCTTCTCCTTGTTCACCGGTTCGGATACGTACTGCGTTCTGAAGGTCAGAAACGAAGATCTTACCGTCGCCGATTTGGCCCGTCTGTGCTGTCTTAACAATCGTGTCGATCACCGACTGCAGATTGCCATCAGCGCATACCACTTCGATCTTCACTTTCGGAACAAAGTCAACCGCGTACTCGGTGCCGCGATAGATTTCGGTGTGACCCTTTTGACGGCCATAACCTCGAACTTCGCTCACGGTCATTCCGTGAATGCCCTTTTCAGTCAGCGCGTTTTTGACGTCTTCCAGTTTGAAGTGGCGAACAACAGCTTCAACTTTCTTCATTCCACAAACTCCAGAAATATCTGTGCCGTGCCGAACCATCGGACGACAGTTGCAAAAAAACGCGGGACCGCCTGTGCGTTACTCGCACTCCCTCGGGAGATGGATACCATCTACCCTCACTTGTAGTGTAACGCTAAAGATTCAACCGGAACAAGGGTATCTCGAGGATTCCCCAAATCTGTTCTTCCGCGGAGGTGGGATCCTATCATCCCGAGGGCGTGACGGACGGACGCGGCGGGCTTCATCTGCGGGGCGCCCACCCAAGATATCAACCGAGGATATCAACCGAGGATATCGCCCTGGGATATCGCCCTGGGATATCGCCCGAGGATATCGGCCGATCGTACCGAGAAAACCACCTTTCCGTTCACGAAACCACAGCTACCGTTTGCGAGAACAGGTATGATTCACGAGACCGAGTACCGTTTGCTAATCGGTGGATTTCAACCCAAGGCCCGGTGGGAAACGTTGCACTCGACGATTTAGAACCGCGTCTAAGCAGATCGCGGGAACGAATCCGGTATCGATTTGCCTAATGAAGCGACTCCAAGAATTACCCAAAGCCGGATGGTAGCGGAGTAAGGATGGGGTGTGAGAGAGCGGCGTCAGCTGCTGGGACGCGGCTCACTCAGGCGTTATTCGGCACATTTGAGTGCTTCAGCAAGATCGAGGCGTCCTTCGTAGAGGGCTCGACCGATGATCGCACCGTGCGTGTTTTGACGAAGCAAGTCTTCGATATCCTTCAAGGTTGTCACCCCGCCTGAGGCGATCACTGGGAATGGACTGCACTTTTGCACCTCAGCGAGGGATTCCAGGTTTGGGCCCTCAAGCATTCCGTCCCGTGAAATGTCGGTGTAAACGACGGCAACACACGCTTGGGTATGCTCCCCGATCCTTTGGATCAATTCGGTGGCCGGCGTTTTCGAAGTTTCGAGCCATCCTTCGGTGGCAACCATACCGTCCCTCGCATCGACGCCAAGGACCATATGACCGGGAAATCGTTCGCACATGGCTGCAAACCATTTTGGATCCTTGAGCGCAGCAGTTCCAACCACAAGCCTCTGCAGTCCCAAACCCAGTAATCTTTCAATGGTGGCTTGGTCTCGGACCCCTCCGCCAAGTTGCACCGGTTTGCCTTGGGCGACATCCACAATTTGTCGGATGGCAGGCTCGTTGACGATACTCCCAGTTTTGGCGCCATCCAAATCGACGCAATGGAGCAACTGGGCTCCGGCATCGAACCATCGGGACGCAATTTCTCCAGGTCGATCACTGAAGATTGTGTCGCGAGCGTAGTCCCCCTGCTGGAGCCGCACGCAGTTTCCACCGAGCAAATCGATCGCTGGCCATATTTCCACTTCGGTCTATTCCTTTGAAGTATTCGCCGTGTTCAAGTATTCGCCGTTTTCAAGTTTTCGCTGTGTTCAATTGTGTCGCGGTCAAGAGTTCGGAAAAGCTTAACACGATCACCTCGGTTCGCTACGCCAATCGGCGATTCCAAGCCGTCCAATCGAACCAAGCGTTGCAATCGGCCACCCCAATCGCCGAATCCCTGGTCTCCGTCGGGATGGCCCCCGAGGACGCTTTGAGGGGGCTCGCCAGAACGTTACAATTCCGCGGAAATTCCATCCGGGGGCCAGCTCTTCATGGGACGCCTTGGATGAAATAGGATATCTTTTCTTTTTTGCAAACCGTCCTTCAAATACCAACCATGACCTCGATCTCCGAACGATACAACCAAGCCGAAAAACTCAAAGACGCCGGTCAGGCCGATCAAGCCGAACAGCTTTTGGTGGCGTTGCTTGCTGACGAGCCTGGGCATGCCCTTTCGCACATGACTCTCGCTCGGATTTACACGGCGGCTGGAAAGCACGAATCTGCGGTCGCGCATGCGGAAAAGGCATGCGAATTGGAGCCAACCGAGTCTTTCAATTTCACTCTCCTCAGCGTGACCTATCAAAGGGCTTACGCAGGGACAGGGGACCAACGTTACATTCGAATGGCAGAAGACGCGATGGCCCGCTCGCGGATGCTTTAATCGATATCCCCACTATTCTCCCTTTCCAATCAACACAGCACCTCCCTTTCCAATCATCCCACCACGAAAGGCTTTTTCAATGGCGCTCTCTCCTTGGTCCATTGGCGTATTCACAAGTATCGACGCGGGGCTTGGTGTTCATCTCGATGTGGCTCGAGAACTCGGAGTCCCTTCGATCCAGTTGCATACACCGCATGCAGCAGGACGAACTCCCGCCGCGGCCGAAGCGTTTTTGAAAAAGCTCGATCAATACGGCATCGAGCTGACGTGCGTTTTCGGTGGGTTTGAGGGAGAAAGTTATGCTGACATCCCGACAGTCGAGAAGACGATCGGTTTGGTTCCTGCTGAAACACGAGCGGCCCGGTTAAAAGAGATGAAGGAGATCGCTGACTTTGCAAGGCTTCTCGGATGCGATGTGGTCGGATTGCATCTCGGAGTCGTCCCGCACGACATCAAGAGCAAAGAATACCTCGATGTGGTCGAAGTGACCCGTCAATTATGCGATCACGCGGCAAAGAACGAACAAGCGATTCACCTCGAAACAGGCCAGGAAACGGCGGATGCACTGTTGCAATTTATCTCAGACACACAGCGTCCGAACCTTTTCATCAATTTTGATCCAGCTAACATGATCCTCTACGGAATGGGGGAACCGATCGAGGCCCTCCGCAAGGTCGGCAAATACGTTCGCAGCGTCCACTGCAAAGATGCAACCTGGAGCGATCAACCTGGGAAGACATGGGGAGCCGAAGTCCCGCTTGGCAAGGGCCAAGTCGATATCGCCGTGTATTTGAAGACACTCAAGGATATCGGGTACACTGGTCCACTCACAATCGAACGGGAAATTCCACAGGAGCCAGAGCGGCAAAAGGCGGAAATCCAACATGCGGTCGATTTACTGACCAATCTAAAAGCATCCCTTGGCGTAAAGTAATACGAGAGGATGGATCAGGATATTCGTCTCCGTCCCTTGTTTTGTCGCCGTTGCTTTTTCTGAGGTGCACCCGCCGATAGCGGTTGCATGGCTGAGCCTGATTTGCTGCGAATACACTTCTGAGCAGTTTTGAGTATCCTGCAGATACAGGGATCCCGAAAAGCAGAAACAGGGATCCCGAAAATCCGTATCCCCGAAACTGCTTATGGCTGACCAGAAATCGCCTCTTGAAGCTTGCGAACCGCCAGCAGCAACTGGGCGTCGTCATCCAGGCTCGGATCGAGTGACTCACTGGATTGCTCTTTGGCCGTCTCTTGGGGAAGCATTCCATTGGCCAACGGATCACTCCGCTCACGAAATCTTGCAATCGTTTTGGTGAGCTGCTCCTCCGTCAAATCGACTTCGCAGCCCTCGCTTGGGTCGACTCCCCACGCATCTGTCGGTTGGTTTTCCCTTCGATGGATGCGATGACCACTAGGTGGGTAATAGTACGCTGTCGTCAGACGCAATGCAGCTTTCCCTCCCTCGAGAGGAATCACATTTTGAACGCTACCTTTCCCGAATGAGCGTACCCCGACCACCAAGCAACGATTCCGATCTTTGAGACACGCCGCCACAATTTCGCTCGCGCTGGCGGAATTTTCATTGACGATTACTGCAATTGGAATCGAATTCGGTACGGCTGTACCGAATTCGGCGTCGATCTCTTCATCGATTTTTTGGCCTCGACCGCGTGTGGTTACGATCTGTCCATCATCCAGAAACATGTCGCAAATATCCGTGGCCGCTAGCAATAGGCCACCGCTGTTGTCTCTCAAGTCGATAACTAGCCCGCGGGCCGTATCTTTGCAGCTCTCAATCGCTTTCTGAAGCTCGTCCGCCGTCTTTTCGCCGAATAGTTCGATGCGAAAGTAGGCGATTCGTGGATCGTACTGCATGCTGTATTCCCAAGTGCCATCGCCGCGTCGACGATCGCCGATAACACTTTCGACATCGATCTTCTCACGCACTATCGTTTTATTGAAAAGTCGACCAGCTCGGTCGATTTCGAGCGTGACGGAGGTTCCCTCCTTGCCCCGTAGCTTGCTCGATACTTGGTCCACTGTGCTGTGCCGCGCCTCGTCGTCATCAATTTTTGTGATCACGTCCCCCGGGAGTAACCCCGCACGAAAGGCAGGTGAGTTGAACAAAGTCGTAACGATGGTTAGGTGCGGACGTCTGGGTGGTCCATCGAGGCTGACCCCGAGCCCTCCAAACTGCTGCTCGAAATACGATTGAAACGATTGGAGAGAATCAGACGCAATGTAGCTCGAGTGCTGATCGAGCGACTTCATCATCCCGTTCATGGCCGAACGGTAAAGATCTTTTGGGTCAGCCGGTTCCACGTACACCTGGCCGATGATGTCCATTGCGAGTGCGATATCTCGCGTCGATCGAAACCGGATCGCGTTGGCATAGCAAATAAGGCAAGCGATGATCGCGATGCCTAGGATTCGGATGTTCTTAAACGTCACTTGCGGTCCCCGCTGCTTATGGCGAAGGCTCTTTCGGTTTTTGGGCCAATACTAAATACTGGGCCCCGAACGGTAGCTTGCAAAGCCATGGTTCGACGGGGCGCAACCATTTTACAGCTCTTGGGAAGTAAAAACGGGTATCGACAGAAAGAACGAGAAACTTGTTTTCGCAAATCATTTGTCTCGCTTCCGCAATCGAAAGCGTGATGGCGTCGTGGTCAAAGGGGATACGGCTCATGACGTAGCGTGTTCCCGGATTCCAAGGATTGTTTTCCCAGAACGCCAACCAACCTCCAGGCCGCAGCGAACTGTGGATCACTTCGAGCGCCTTGGGCCTTGCCTCAACAGGAATGTGATGGAAAACACCATTGCAAAAGGCGAGGTCCAAGTCCCCGTTTGGACGGTAGGCAAACGGATTTGCAAACGAAAAATCGTGCTGGTTGTACCGCTGGCGAGCTCGGTGCAAGGATTCCTCAGACGTATCCAGCCCAACGATCTTTTTTAGGCCGAGGATCTCCGATAAATGACCAATGCTATTTCCCGTCCCACACCCGAAGTCCATGCCAGACTTCAGTTCCTCTCCAGGGGATATTCGGGTGATTCGATCGCGGAGCCATTCCATCCTACCTTTGGCAAAATAGTCGGAATCCTCTCCGGAAACCCGTAACCCATGCTGAAGGGCTTCTTCGTACTTCCCTGCGTATCGATCGAATTCTGACTTGGAATTCGGTTCATGTCGATTCACCAAACGATTCTCCGCAGGCCAACAATTTTGTGTTACGATCTCAGAATTGATTTCAAAAACTTCATTTTGCCATCCGCCCTCCTTGGGTTACGGTCCAGAAGTAATCGAGCGAAAAATTGCCGTCTTCCAATCCATCCACGACGAATACTTCCACCACGAAGTCAGGGCCGGTTAACTCTACCGCATTTTTGGACCGAGACGGTCTCGCAACCGAGTATTTTGAGCGATTGCTCTACCCTCCGTACCCGGTTCAAGAAGAATCTTTGTTAGCTTGGTTCACAGCGGAACACGGCGTCTTGGTCTGCGCCCCCACGGGTACAGGAAAAACCTTGATTGCTGAAGGTGCGATCTATGAAGCCCTTAGAACGGGAAAACGCTGCTACTACACGACCCCTCTAATCGCATTGACCGACCAAAAACTTCAGGAAATCCAGCAAGCAGCCGTGCGGTGGGGATTTCCTGCTAGCTCCGTTGGATTGGTTACTGGGAACAGACGCGTCAATCCGGATGCCCCAGTTCTAGTCGTGGTGGCGGAAATTCTTCTCAACCGCCTATTGCAGCCTGATGGCATTTCGATGGACGACGTAGCGTCGGTGGTGATGGACGAATTTCACAGCTTCAACGATCCGGAGCGAGGCATCGTCTGGGAGCTGACCATCGGCCTGCTTCCCCGCCACATCCGACTCATGCTGCTGTCGGCAACGATCGGGAATTCGGTCGAGTTTTGCAGTTGGCTTTTAAGGTCTCACGGCCGAAATATCGAACTCGTCCAAAGCTCGGACAGGAAAGTGCCACTTCAATTTGAATGGGTGGACGATGCGTACTTAGATGAACATCTAGAACGAATCGCCGAAGGAGACGACGCGCGACGAAGAACACCGGGACTCGTGTTTTGTTTCAACCGCGATCAATGCTGGCAAGTCGCAGAATTGCTCAAGGGAAAGAAGCTGATCGATAAAGAACGACAAGCCATCATCACGAAACGTATCGAACAATTCGACTTCTCGGAGGGGGCTGGACCAAAACTGAAGCAGATTCTGATACGGGGAGTCGGTGTCCACCATGCTGGTATATTGCCTAAGTATCGACGGATGGTGGAGGTGTTGTTTCAGGAGAAACTGCTGAGCGTATGCGTTTGCACCGAAACACTTTCGGCCGGCATCAACCTTCCAGCTCGCAGTGTTATTTTGCCAAGTTTAGTTAAAGGCCCCTTTGGCAAAAAGAAAATCATCGAAGCGAGTACCGCACAACAAATCTTCGGCCGGGCCGGGAGACCACAGTTTGATCGAGAGGGCTTTGTCTATGCGCTCGCCCACGAAGATGACGTGAAGTACAACCGATGGAGATTGCAATACGACCAAATTCCCGAAGATACTCGCGATCCCAATCTGATCAAAGCGAAAAAGCAACTCAAAAAGAAGATGCCGACTCGTCGCGCTGGTGAAACATATTGGACGAAGGAGCAGTTCGAGAAACTTCGTACAGCGCCCGCAGCGAGACTCGCTAGTCGAGGTCCACTACCGTGGCGTCTCCTGGCCTTCATGTTGCAGCAGAATCCCAAAATACAACCCCTCAGAGACCTAGTCGGGAAACGTTTGCTGCCACCGACAGATATTCCTCGTGCTCAGAGGGAATTGAATCAAATGCTCGTAACCCTCTGGACTGCCGGTTTCTTGGACTTGGTTCCCAAGCCACAACCCAAATCGCCCGTGGAAACAACCAAAGCCCCCGGCAAAGAGGGCGTAATTACCAAGCCTTGGTTAGAGATCCCCTCGATTTCGAAATCCACCACCGATTCGGAACCGGAGTCCGATGATGATGAATCTGCAGAAGACGCCGTCGCCTCAGAGACTAAGCCCACCGAAGAAGCGGCATCGCGTGGTTACGAACTGGATGAGTATCGTCCGGATCACGTTGAGTTCACCCCACGACTAGAACTACTGACCGAGATACGAAGTTTGAATCCAATTTACGGACTCTTTCTCATCAGCCACCTACAGTTCGCGGACATGAACGAAAGGATCCAGGCGCTCGAGAGCGTTTTGGAACTCCCTGCGAACATTGCCAAGCTAGTGCCGGTGCCGCCCCCCGAGGAATTGCCTTTCGGTCCTCTGGCCACGGAAATACTCCACCCAAAGCTTTTGGAACTCGGATTGGTCGGCGTTTCAGAATTGTTAGGCCGATGGGATGAGGATGACGAAGATGACGATGCCCCACAGCGTCGCGACGACGATCGCCGCTTTCGCCCACCACCTCCAAAACCACTTGCGCTAGGCGAAAAGCTTAGACGGTTGTTCCAATACGATTTTCCGGGCGTTCATGATGTCTACACACGCGGTGTATGGGTGGTCGGGGAGTTGCTTGAGTTCAATTGCGACTTCAACAAGTACATCGTCGCCCGAGGATTTCAAAAACAAGAAGGGATGCTTTTTAGGCATGTACTGCGATTTGTTTTATTGCTGAACGAAATAAGCAGTATCGCACCCGAGAACACGACCCCCGAAGAATGGGAAGAACCCTTTGACTCGCTGAATAGCCAGTTGATCGAATGCTGCCGGCGGGTGGACCCAGAGAGCACCGATGAAGCACTTCAGGAAATGACAGAACGTAAAGCGAATCCTGGCAAAGGGCGACGCTCATGAATGGATGGTGGGCGTCGCTGCTCGAGGATTGGGGGAGTATAGCTCCATCGTCGTGGCTGCTCCTCGGGTTCGCAGCGCTCGGAATAGGTATCACCAAAAGCGGCTTCTCCGGGGTGAGTTTGGTACACGTTCTGGTCTTTGCCTATGTGTTTGGAGCAAGAACATCGACTGGCATCGTATTGCCTATGCTGATCGCAGGCGATGTCATGGCCATGCTTATCTATGGCAAAGATGCCGATTGGCGTTATGTTCGAAAAATGATGCCTCCCGCAATTCTAGGCGTCATTTGCGGATGGCTGCTCATGGACAAACTCGATGAATCGTACTACCGACCACTGATCGGTGTTATCATCTTGCTGCTCGCTGCCATGCAAATCCTCCGGATGACGAAAGAGAATTGGTTCACCCACATACCTCATTCGATATGGTTTGCCTGGGGGATGGGAATCCTAGTCGGAGTAACCACGATGCTGGCAAATGCAGCGGGTCCAGTCTTTGGATTGTTCTTGCTCGCTATTGGACTCCCTAAGAAAGAGTTCGTAGGGACGGCGGCGTGGTTCTTTCTCCTGCTCAACGTTTTGAAAATTCCATTTAGCTGGAACCTGGGCTTGATTCGCCCACAAACGCTTTTATTGAACGCAATCTTCCTGCCAGTGATCGTCTTGGGATTATGGATCGGTAGATTGATCATTCATCGGATCCCCCAACGTTCCTTTGATATTGTGATCCTGGGATTCTCAGGTCTGGCAGCAATTCATATGCTCATCACCGGTTGGTTCGCCTTGCGATAGACTCCGCGCCCAAGCGATGAATCAATAGCTTCGGGAATGCGAGGTTTCCGCGGGTAGCTAGATTTCTGTAGGTAGCTAAAAGAGTATTGCCTACCGCCCCGAACCGGAAGGAGTTCTCGGTTGGCGAATGACATTGGATGGATCGGGAATGCGAACCTGCATGGGCTGAGTTCCAGCTCCTGGTGCCTGTCGATGGTCGCGCGGCGGCTCAAGTTCCTCGATTTCTTTCGTTCGAATTCGATTGCTTGAAAGAGCCATCACGCGGTCTCGCTCATTCGCATTGGTGTGCGCGTGAAAACTTGGATCCACCCCTTGGGCCGATGGATCTCTCCCTTGGGTGGCGAGCGACCTTGATCCCACAGCTTCAGGCTTATTGCCCGAAGCGAACTGCCCCTTGTCGGGGCGAAACGACGTTCCGACTTGCGATGGCTGAAATCCTTCATCGGGCCACTTCCTCGATTCAGCCAAGACTGGTGTTGGAGCTGTTGGACTGGCGGCGCGTGGAGGAATACGAAATGGACTCGGCGCGTCCAAATCCTCGGAGTTGGTAGCACGTGAGGACGCAGAATTGGTAGCAAGTTTGGAGACAGACGCGGGCGTGGATTCCTCCACGGCTTGCCGAGCTACGATGTCCTGACGGTTTCCCGATAGATCATCCGCATCAACCCAAATCGGTGGCTTGGCGGGAGGTCCACGATGTAGTGGTGGTTGCACCGGGATTATTGGCAAAGGCTCACCTGCGACGCGTTCCGTGAGAGGTACATCAAGGCGCTGGTAGGGAGTAAGTTGCAACTCTTGTTCGCCTACCAGATCCCCTGGTAAATCCGTAACGCCGGAACCTCCCGTAATTCCTGGGTAGTCCGCACCACCGCGGGCTTTTTTCTCAGGGGTGGACTTGGAGAAAAGGGAGGGGAAAACGAGCCCCTCTAAACCCCACAGCGACCTAGCCGTGGATTCTCCTTTTGAAGGCGAATCCCCTCCGGAAGCGACGCTTACCAAGCCATTCGCAACATTCGTCGCATCCTTCGGCAGTGGTCTGTACCAGCACCAAGTGCTCACCGCACCTCCGACGACCACCATGACGGCGAGAAGCTTTGGCTGCCGGGAGGAAGTGCCGTCACCGGGTGTATTACTCGATCGATTCTTGGATTGTTTGGACATGGGGAAACCCGAAATAGATTTGAGAATATCCAGGCGCCACGTCCATGCGACTATCATCGAGCCCAATTCGGCACTTCGATCTTGAAACTTGAACGGTGCGAGTGAAGTTCCAGTTTTTCGAGTTATGCAGCTTTTGCAGGAATCGCCTAAAAGTCTTTAGAAGCCGATGTGGCCACTCGAGGTCGAACAGTCCACGAAAAACAGAAGAGAACGACCAAATAGAGACTCAGTAGACTGCTGATATACGGACGAGAGGTCATCGCCTCAAATCGGTTCGCTCCAACGAAAAGTGGCCAGCTACGGTCCGCAATCGTACGATTGACGGATGCTTCGTCGAGGACTCGCTCCAAACTTTGTCTTCGTCCGAATAATTCCGTAGCATCCCCACCCCCGATTCCATTGTCGTGTCCCGTGTCCGTGGAGATCCAAGGTATGAGATCTATAGCAATCGCGGCGTTTCTGTGCGCTGCGTGGGCTCCTGCCGTTTTCGGCAACCAGTTTAATCAGATGTTCCGATCTACGAGCCATGATTTTGGCACCGTAGCAAAGGCAGCGAAAACCGAATACCGATTCCTGTTCGAGAATCCGTATAGTCAACCCATTCACGTCCGCAGCGTCCGCACGTCCTGCGGATGCACAACGCCGATTATTGAAACGGAAACCGTCGCTCCCGGAGGTCAAGGCAGCATCTTGGCCCGATTCAATACCGGCACGCATTCAGGGGCTCGCGCTGCGACCGTTACTGTGACGTTTGATAAACCGTCCTTCGGCGAAGTCCAGTTGCATGTCAAGGGCTACATTCGGACCGACGTGGTTTTCCAACCTGGCGAAGCATCCTTTGGCACGGTATCCCAAGGAGCCGGCAAGTCGATCCAAATTGTGGTCGACTACGCAGGCAAACCTACGTGGCAAATCACAGGTGTACGATGCGATGAGAAGTGCATCACTGTTGAACGCGAAGAAAAAATGCGACAAAATGGACGCGTTCAATATGCGATGACAGTAAGTATCAACGGTGACGCTCCCGCAGGACCGTTGCAAAGCGAGATCGTACTGCAAACCAATGACCGTAATCTGACCACGGTCCCAATCCGCTTAACCGCAAACGTTCTCCCCGAAGTTTCGATTACACCCAATCTGTTATCACTCGGCGATATCAACCGCGATGAATCGATCAAGCAGTTGCTGATTCTCAAGGCCCAGCAACCGTTCCGAGTCCTCGGCGTCGAGAGCGAAGCTTTTGCAATCGAGATCAACAATCGCAATGAAGAAGCCAAGACGCTTCATACGTTGCCACTTTCGCTCCGAGCCATCGGGACCACCGCTTCCGGCGATGCTCGTGGAAAGATCAAGGTGCTGACCGATATTGAAGAAAAGCCAAGTCTCGAGATCGACGTTGTTTATCGACTAAAAGCGGAACTTCCCGCTAGCACAGCGCTGACACCGGAATCGTCGGAGTCGCTCGATTCAGAAATCGATTCGTTCTACAACCCACTCCGGGAGTAACCACCGATACATACATCGGGATGTGACGCAACAACCGTTATGGGACGGATAGTGTCAACGGACCCTTGAGCTTAAAAGAGGCTGCGTCGGCAGTCGTAATGATCAGAAAGAAAGCCGGTGGGATACGATCCTGCCGGCTTTCTTTGTTTTACATACGAAGTTTTGGGATTGGTGAAACCCTAAACCGTTGAATTCGACACGCTAAACGCGTCGTCGTAGTTTTCCATTCCCTCGCTGACTCGACCCGTCAATCCAGTTGGAGGCTGTCGAGTCGTCATCGCTCCATCCGTACGACGCGAACACGGAATCCGCGGCGGTGCTGGACACTGGAGATGCCGATGCTGCGCTCACTGCAGTTGAGATACCTTCTCCCTCCCCGCCACGTCCGGTAGCGTTCGAGTTGAGTTTGTTCACCACGAGGAGAACATCGAGTGGGGTCGAGAATCCATCGCCATCGACATCAACGAATGGAGGTGCATCAGCCGAATTGAGTGGCAACTGCCCATTTCCTGGGTGGGCATTGATGTAATTTACGATCGCTAGTGGGTCCAGCGGCGTGATGAGCGTGTCACCATCGACATCCAAGTTGTTCACTTGATTCTGGAATGCGGAATAGAACGTAATCACAACATTCCCCAAATTGCCAGCAACCCCGTTTTCGTCCTTCACATCGTATTGCAGCACCACTTGCGTGGATGTAGCCACACTATGGGTGTACTCGATGCGCCCGTCAGGGAGAACCTTTGCGGTACCGACAGCAGGCGGGGTAAGGATCCTGACCGTTGTCGGGTCGAGAGGAGAACTGACTCCGTAGTCGTTCGACAGCACAGTCATCGTTATTGGACGGCCATACGAAGTCCGATAATTGTCGCTGACGGTTACCGGTGGCAATTCCGCAACATTGTTAATGGTTACGATGAAGGGCTTCTCATAAGTCAATCCACCAGCGTCCGTAACACGCACCCTAACTGAGTAACTGTCACGGAGTTCATAGTTAAACTTGACATTGGTTTCCAGTCGGTTGCCATTGATACGGAATTGACTGTTGTCAAAACCACCTGAACCGGAAACGAGTGTATAGGACGCTGTATCCGGTGAGTCTACATCCTCGACGGAGAATAGGCCGACTAGAGATCCAATCGGTTTGTTCTCGTCGACGGACTGATTGCTCAATCGGATGTTCGTCGGACGCTCGTTCACGTTAGAGATGGCAATAACGAGTTGCGTTGCGAAGGTCGCGCCCGCCTTGTCCGTGACCACAATCGATTCGGTGTACGACGTAACCGTCTCGTAATCGAACGACTGAAGAGCCACAAGGCGATTATCCACGATCGCAAATCGGGAATCAGGGGACGTCGTAGCTCCCGATGCAAAAGCGAACATAAAGGTATCGCCTGCATCTTGGTCCACGGCGTTCAAAGAACCAACCACACTGTTTGCAGGTGAGTTCTCTGGAATGAACGCAGGAGTAAGCGTCACGCTGGTGGGCGAATCGTTAACATCCGTAACCTGGATAATGAAGGCTGCTGCAACGGAGTGGTTGACGGAGTCGATTCCCTCCACGCGAAGTCGATACGAAGACTTGGTTTCGTAATCCCATTGCGTCTTGGCATACAGTTTGTCACCGACGATGACGAATTGCAAGTTGTCCTCGGCCCCGGCTCCCGGAACGAGCCGATAGAACATGGTTTCGTTCTTATCTGGGTCATTAGTGGAAAGAATTCCCACAAGCAGGTTCGAGGAGTTTTCTGGCATTACGGTGTTGCTCAGTTGGATTGAGCTAGCTGCCTCATTTACATCGTCAATGAGTATTGAGAAGCTCTTATCCGTAAACATGCCTGACACATCGGTGGCGCGGACGAGCACCGTGTAATCTGCGCGGGCTTCAAAATTGAAGATTGCGTTCGAAAGCAACTGCGTTCCAGAGACTTGGAACAACGCATTGTCGAGGGCACCCGGTACCAACGAGAAAACCACCTGTCCTGCCAAATCGGGGTCGATCGCTAAAAGTGTGCCAATAGGGCTACCGGGAGGATAGCCTTCAGCGATGGTATTCCCGACCAACCGAAGGTCGATCGGAGCTTCTTCGACATTTTCGACGTTGATGGCAATCTCACGTTCGGCCGATAAACCACCGAGGTCTGTGGATCGCACCACAATGGTGAAGACCGACTGTTCTTCGAAATTGAACGAACGAGTCGTTCGAAGCTGGTTTCCAGTTACGGAGAAAGCCAAGTGATCGAAGCTGCCTTGCTGCGGAATTATTTGGTAACTGAACGAGTCCCCAGCATCGACATCCATTGTGCCGAGCAGGCCGATCAAGGAGTTCGCAGGCTGGTTCTCAAGGATACTGCTTGGGCTGAGCACTATGTTGCTCGGAGCTTCGTTCTCGTTGAGAACGGAGATCACGAACGATCGCTCGATACGCGCTCCTTGGGAATCGGTGGATGAAATCCGAACCGAATAGGATTTCTTCGCTTCGAAATCGAAAACGGCAT
Source organism: Pirellula sp. (assembly GCA_046318275.1). Lineage (GTDB taxonomy): Bacteria > Planctomycetota > Planctomycetia > Pirellulales > Pirellulaceae > JBKCUI01. Next base: position 66,419 of record JBKCUW010000052.1, read on the forward strand.
TCGTTTTCAGTGAATTGTTAACGATCGAGAAAGCACTATTGTCGGTGTCACCAGATCCCGTTGAAAACGCATAGGTATGCGTGTCGCCGGCATCCTCGTCGGTGGTCGCCAAACTACCGACTGTCGTTCCAACAGGTCGGTTTTCGATGACGGTTGAACCAACCAACGTCAATTGAGATGGGCTGTCATTCTGATTCAATACGGAAATTACAAAGACATCGTCTCGCGACAAGCCTCCAGCATCACGCGTTCGAATTCGGACCGAAAGACTCGGCGTGGTTTCGAAATTGAGCGACTGGGATGCTTGCAACGAGCTTCCGACAATCGCAAACATGCTGTTGTTGGTGCTTCCGGTTCCACTCACCAAACTGTACACCCAGCTGTCTCCAGCATCAGGATCGAGCGTTGAGAATGTACCTACCACAGTTCCCGCAGGACTATTTTCCGGAATCGATGCTGGAGCGAGCGACGTCGAGATCGGTACTTCATTTACATCGCTGACCGTTACGAGAAACATCGCCTCTGTAAACAAGCCTTTGGCGTCGGTCGAGCGTATTCGGACTTGATACGAACTCTTCGTCTCAAAGTCGAACAACTGCGAGGATTTCAGTGTGCTTCCCGTAATCGCAAATGCACTGTTGTCATCGCTTCCAGTACCGGGAACCAAAGAATACGTAAATGTATCGCCTGCGTCAGGATCTGTGCTCGATAGCGTACCGATAGCCGTTCCAACTGGGGAGTTTTCAGCGATGGTCAACCCGCTTAGTCCGATCGATGTCGGCGATTCATTCACATCGACAATCGTGATGACGAAAGCCTTTTCGAATGCCAATCCGCCAGCATCGACAGTCTTGATCCGTACCTGCTGGAACTTCGTTTGTTCAAAATTGATAGCGCTGTTTGTAACGAGTTGGTTACCGACAATTAGCCAGTTCGCGTTGTTCGTGTCGCCCGCACCGGCTACCAAACTATAGGTGAACGTATCCGTATCATCCGCATCGGTTGTGCTCAACGTCCCCAACACTGTTCCAGCGATCGCATTCTCCTCAATCGAACTCGATGACAGGAGGATATTGGTAGGTGGGTCGTTCACGTTGACGACTTGGATCACCAATGGCATCTCCGTACTTAGACCACCGGCATCGGTAGTTCGTACTCGTATGCTATAAGACGATTTGACGTCAAAATCGAACACGGCAGCAGATCGTACTTGTGAGCCCACAATCGTGAAGCTGGCGTTGTCCGAATCACCCGTTCCCGAAACCAGCGAGTAAGAGAACGAGTCTGCATTATCAGGATCAACGGTTGAGAGTATTCCGACTGTCGTACCGATCGCCATCCCTTCGAAAATCGTATTCGGCGAAAGTGAAACCAGCACGGGCTGCTCGTTTACGTTGAGTATCGAAATAACAAAGGACTTCTCGAGAGCAAGCCCGAACTGGTCGCTGACAAGGGCTCGAATCGAATAAGTTGACTTTGTCTCAAAATTGACCGCCGTATTGGTGAAGAGTTTGTCACCAACGAGCGTAAAGCTGCCGTTGTCTTCGGAACCGGTCCCGGCGACAAGGGTGTAAGAAAGCACAGAACCAGCGTCTGGATCTGAACCCGCCAACGTGCCAACTTCGGTGCCAATCGGGGAATTTTCCGCGATTTGCCCCCCGACGAGTGTCAAACTATTCGGACCTTCGTTGACATCAAGGATCGTAATCACCCGGACCGAATCGACAAATGCACCGATGCGGTCCGTGGCACGGATCCGAACGGAGTAAGTGCTCTTGGCCTCGAAGTTGAAGCTTTGGACTGCCAGAAGCTGATCGCCGTTGATGGAGAACGAAGCGTTATCAGTGCTTCCTACCCCTGTTTCGAGCGAATAAGTATGAGCATCTCCAAAATCAGGGTCGTCGTTGGACAAAAGACCGACGACCGTTCCGATCGGCTGATTTTCCGCGATCGATGAATTGGACAAATTCACCACAGTGGGCGATTCATTCACATTCGTGACGCTGATCGCAAACATCTCTTCGGTGAAGAGGCCACCAAAATCGGTACTTCGAACACGAATGCTCAGCGAGTTCTTTTGTTCAAAGTTCAACGAACCAGAGAGGACGACTTGGTTTCCCGAAATGGCGAAAACCCCGTTGTCGGCATCGCCGGTGCCAGGGACGAGACTGTACGCGAATACGGCGTCGGTGAGAGAATCCGTATCGGTCGTCGAGAGCGTCCCAAGGACCGTGTTGACAGGCGAATTTTCGGGAATGGTTCGTTTCGACAATCGGATAACCAAAGGCATCTCATTCACATTCGTTACGTTGATCGTGAACGGCTTCTCGATCAACAATCCGCCCGAATCTCTGGAGCGGACCCGAACACTGAACACGCTTCGAGCTTCAAAGTTGAACACATTGTTCGTCAGAAGTTGATTTCCACTGACGGTGAAGAGAGTATTGTCTTCATCTCCGGTCCCAGGCACCAATGCATAGGTGAAGGTGTCGGTGTCGTCAGCATCAGTTGTACTGAATGCACCGACAATAGTTCCCAAGGGGCTGTTTTCAGCAACGGACTGATTCGACATCGAAATATTCGTTGGCGGATCATTGATGTTCGAGACATGGACTGCAACGACCCGTTCAACAGAAAGCCCACCCAAGTCCGTGGTCCGAATGCGCACGGAGTAATCTCGCTTGACGTCATAGTCAAAGACTGCGAGCGTCCTCAGTTCGTCGCCGACGATCGAGAAGAGCGCGTTGTCGTCGGCACCAGCGCCGTTTGCGAACTCGTATCGGAAAACATTGTCATTATCCAGATCTTTTGTGGTCAGTTTTCCAACCGTGGTTCCAATCGGTTGCGATTCGGGAACGGTATCCGGAGTCACCGAAATATCCGTGGGGGACTCATTCACATTGAGCACGGAGATAACGAGTGCCGATTCAAACGTCAGTCCTTTGCTGTCGGTAGCCAACACACGAATCTTCTGAGTGTTTTGCGACTCGAAATCGAATGAGGCTGCGGTTGAGAGCGAGGTTCCAACCAGCGTAAACTTCGCATTATCATCTCCGCCAACACCAGGGACCAAGCTGAGCGTATAACTGTCGCCTGCATCGACATCGAACGCGGACACGCTGCCCACAAATGTACCCGCTGGCATATTTTCGAGAACGCGATCATCACTAAGCGAAATCGAGATCGGTGCTTCATTCACATCTGTGACGGTAATGACAAACGGCTGTTCGGTGAATAATCCAGCACGATCTGCTGCACGCACTCGCAGGAAGTACTGCGACCGGGCTTCGAAGTTGAAGGTTACCGCCGATTGCAGTTTGTCGCCGTCAATCTTGAACATGATGTTGTCGTCATCGCCAGTTCCGGAGACCAGCGTATACGCAACAGAGTCTCCGGCGTCCGGGTCATTGTTCGACAGCGTGCCGATTTCGTAGCCCGGCAGTTCGTTCTCTGGCAAAATATTGTTCGAGAGAGTGATTACGGTGGCCCCCTCGTTCATATCAATGGCAGAAACGGTAAGGATCTTCTCGACCGACAATCCACCGGCGTCAGTACTTCGAACACGGATACTGAACAGGTTTTGAATCTCGAAATCGATGGGGCCGTTCACTACCAGCTTATCGCCTGCTATGGCAAAGGTGCTGTTGTCTGCATCTCCAGCACCAGGCACTAGCGTGTAAGTGAAAACAAAATCGGTCAAAAAGTCGGTGTCGGTTGTCTTGAGAGTACCAACCTCCGTTCCGTTCGGCGAGTTTTCAAGAACCGAAGCGGGACTCAATGCGATGTCCAACGGAAGCTCGTTCACGTTGAGAACCGAAATGGTGAAGACTTGGTCCAAAAACAGCCCACCTTCGTCGGTAGTCCTGACTTGGATCTTCAACGATTGGTCTTGTTCGTAGTCAAAGGACTCGTTCGTCCAAATTTCATCACCGACAATTTGGAATCGAGTGTTATCAGGGTTCGCTGGGGTGTTGGAAAAACTATAGGTAAACGTGTCACCGCGATTTGGATCGGTTGAGGTGAGTTTCCCTACCAATGTTGTAGCGGGTGAGTTTTCGAGGACGCTCGACTTAGAAAGGGTAAGTCGTGTAGGCGCTACGTTTGGCAACCTTGCTCCATACAATCGGTCGTAAATCGGACTTCCGTCGGTAGTGATCGTATGGGTCCCGTCGGATGGGATCGTATATTGGTATGCTCCTTGAAGTTTGAGAACGGCATCCGCAGTTCCCGCCGGCATATCGACCAATGCGTATCCGTTCACGTCGGAAACCGCCCCAAGTTCCCGAGAGACCTCCATGCTCCAATCGAGGATCACACCCACATC
>JBKCUW010000053.1:0-31362 GCA_046318275.1 Pirellula sp.
AGGTTGGATGGGTCTTAGACACTCGATCTAGACTGGGCAATTCGTCGCCAGCGTTTCGGTGGTCGCCGGGATTGTTGGTGCCTTCACGAAAATCGGTAAGTCTCTGGAGTCCTTCTACGATTTGATGGCAGCCACGGACAAGGTCGGTCACCTGATCGATTTGCCAACAGTCCCTCCATCGCGGGCTCTGGATGCAGGTATTGGCCCGGTCGAAGTCCGCTTCCGGGATCTCAAGGTGGGCACGGGCGAGCATGAGTTTGCCGTGCCAAATCTCACGATCCAAGCTGGTCAGCGGGTTGCTATTACCGGCGAAGGTCGATGCGGAAAGTCGATGTTGATCCAAACGCTATCAGGGCTTCGATTCCCCGTGGCTGGACTGGCAGAGATCGGTGGTATCGACTCGCGCGATGTGAACCGATTTGCCGAGGGTTCGATGGTCGCGGTTGCTGCGGACATTGAGATCTTCCATGGAACGATCTTGGAAGGGATCACACTCAATCGTCTTTCGATCCAGCAAAGCGACGTGCGCGAAGGAATGGCGAACACTCAATTATGGGATGAGGTTCTGGCCCTTCCGCGAGGGTTGGACACGATGTTGCAAACCGGAGGTTATCCGCTGAGCCATTCGCAAGCCAACCGGATGATGATCGCTCGAGCGATCTCATCGAGACCTCGGTTGCTATTGATCGATGAGACCCTAGACCGACTGCCTCCAAAGATGCGTTCGGAGCTTTGGCAAAACCTGTCAAAGTCAACACAGCCGTGGACCATCGTGATCGTCACCCACGATCCCGAAATCCTCGCTGCGTGTTCCCATGTCATTCCAATGCAACCCCACCATTCGTAGCTTGGCAGATCGTAGCTTGGCAGACTGAACGAGATTCCCGTAATGCAAACCACAGACGCATTGAAATCCAACCCATCAGTATCCTCCGCCGAGACGACTCGGCGCATGATCCGATTACGCCCTAGCGAACAGCTTGGGGAACGTTTTCCAGCGATGCACCTGGTCCGTTCGAGCTGGTTCGCGCGAGCGCTGTCTCGGGTTTTGCTCTGCCTGATGATCCTTCTGATGTTCGCCGCGATTTTTCTGCCGTGGCAGCAGTCGTCGCGAGGCGAAGGCCAGGTCGTCGCGAGGATGCCGCAATTGCGGCTCCAAGCGGTCGAAAGTCCTGCCAAAGGGATCATCTCGTCTCTGCGGCCCGATCTGCGCGAAGGTTCGTTGGTCGATGAAGGTGAGATCATCATGGAGATCAAACCCTTCGCCGAGGATGCGGTTCGACTGACCCGTGAACAAGTTAAAGCCCAGCAGGATAAACTCGATTCATACCAAATCATCTATGAAAATATGGTTCGGCAGGTCGAATCGGTCCATATGCAGGTAGCCCAAGAGATCGCGAGTGCTGAGGCTGAAGTTCGTTCCGCAAGCAATGCATGGGAAAAAGCAACTGCCGAAGTGGAAGAGCAGTTGCCGAAGTTCAATCAGGCCAAGCTCGAACGAGAACGTTACAAGGATCTCAAGGTCGATGTTATCTCCGAGGTAGAGTTTTCAAGCTTGGAAAACAAAGAGCTCAGTGAACTCAAGAAGCTTGAAGGCGCCATGGCAGCCGCCAAAAAATCGTACAACGATCTCGAGTCCAAGGAACGTGATCTGGAAGGGAAGCGTCGATCGCTCGAGCAAAAAGTCCTTCAGGCACAGAACTACCGCGACAAGGCACAAACCGATGTGAATGCGGCCCAGAAGGAACTCAACGAGGTTTTGACCAAGCAAGGTGAACTCGATCGTCTCCGCGTTCCGAGCCCAAGCCGTGGGCGCATCCAAGCCATTCGCGGGCAAGTCGGCACCAATACGGTCAAGGAAGGGGATAAACTTTTTGAAGTTGTTCCCGAAACCGAGGACCTCGCTGTCGAGTTGACCGTTCGAGGTGTCGACACACCGCTTATCCACGTGGGTGACCCAGTGCGTCTCCAGTTCGAAGGTTGGCCCGCGATTCAATTCGTCGGCTGGCCCAGCGTAGCGGTCGGTACTTTTGCCGGAGAGGTGATTGCTATCAATCCCACTGACTCCGGGAAGGGGATCTTCAAGATCATGGTAGGCCCTGTGCCAGGCGAAAAACTCTCCAAAACCGGCGAGGATGGGACAAACCATCCTGAGAATCGTTGGCCCGACAGTCGATACTTGAGGCAAGGAGTTCGAGCTAACGGATGGGTAATCTTGAATACCGTCCCACTGGGCTATGAGATATGGCGACAAATCAATGGTTTCCCAATAACGATCAGCGATTCCGAGCCGACGGAGTCAAAACCCAAAGATCCCAAGATGCCCAAGATCAAATAGCTAGCATCAGGGGCTTCTGGGTGGTTGTTGGTTCGTGCGTACTTGCCCTCTGCATTTCATCTGAAACGGTTGGGCAGACGCAACCCCAGGCCGCAGGGAAGACCCTCGATGAGCTTGAGGCATACTTGAAGGCGAGCCGCGCAGAACTCGGCGCAAGGTTGTCGAAGGAAGATCAAGAAGCGAAAACCCCTCCCACGGTTCAGCAAGGCGAGATCAGCGACGGCGAAAAGCGTTTCCTTGAAATCGAAGCCATCATCAATGAGCGTCGCTTGCAACGCGAACGGGAGTTGCTAGAAATTCCAAAAACGCCCGAGCGAGTACCTGGCGCGCCACCCGGGGTGATTCCCCTTCGAATCGATGATCCGCTGGAACCGCTCCCTTCCACGCTTCCATCGCCGAGCAGCGATGCGGTGGCTATGGGTGAAGCGTTGTTGCTGTCGGATGTTATTGCGTCGACCTATCGAGCTTATCCGGAGATCGAGATGGCGAGATTGGAGGCGCGCGTCACTGGTGGTCAGACAACGACAGCGTATGGTGCTTACGACACGCATCTTGATTACTACACGTTGAACAAACCGGTGGGGTACTACGAGAACAGCCGAAATGGAGTGAGTTTATCGCGGCAGCTCTGGTGGGGTGGTTATGCGATGGCTGGCTATAGGATCGGTCGAGGAACATTCGAGCCATGGTACAAGGAACTTCAGACCAACAAGGGTGGTGAGTTTCATGCTGGCTGGGTGCAACCGTTGTTGCAAGGCCGAGCGATTGACCCATACCGCGTTGAATTGTTTCAGGCGAATTTGAACCAACAAGCGGTGAAACCCGAAATCCAGCAAAACATATTGTCGGCGAGCTTTGATGCTTCGATCGCTTATTGGAAGTGGATCGAGGCGGGAAATGTGTTGCTCGCGCAGGAGCGACTTCTCGAGTTGGCAGTAAAACGCAACGATGGTTTGCAAAAGCTTCTAGACCGTGGACTTGCGACTCGCCAGGAATTATCCATCAATGCGCAAGCGATCTCGGAGCGTCAATTGAAGGTGTATGAATCGCGGTTGAAGTTTCGCGATACGGCATTCAAACTCGCGATATTCCTGCGCGACGAGGCGGGCAATCCGATGCTAGCCAACCCCGATTGGTTGCCGAGCGATTTCCCTCGTTTGATCGAGTTGCCCCCCATGAATTTCGATGAGGAGTTTGCAGGGGCGCAGGAGCGTCGACCCGAACTCGCACTCTTGAATATCGAAATTCAAAAGCTCCGCTGGGATGTGCAACTCGCGCAAAACCAAATGCTGCCGAATGTCGATTTCACGGTTCGAGGTGTTCAGAATGTGGGTGCTCCTGCGACCGTTATCGACGACAAGGGAGAGTTTATTCTCGAGTCGGGGTTGGTAGGTGGTGTCCCGATCCAGCGACGCAAAGCGCGAGGTAAAATCGAAAGCACGTTGGCAAAGATTCAGCAGGTCGAACAAAAACGTTGGTTGCAACTGAACAAAATCGAAGTCGATTTGCGTGCTGCACGCAATGCGGTTGATGTCTCGCGGGACATGGTGATTCGATCGGAGCAATTGCTTCGCGAGACCCAGCAGACACTCGAGTACTTCCGTAAGGATTTTGCGGCGGGCAATCGAGATTTTATCTTCTTGTTGGGACAAGAAGCCAAGGCGACCGAAGCGGAAATCAAGCTGCTCGACTCCGAGCGCGATTACTTCATAGCGCTCTCTTCGTTGCAAGTTACGCTCGGGTTGGATCCGTTGGAGCAGTCGCTCAACCTCGATGCGTTCGCGCAGCAACCTGAATCGAAATAGCTTTACCGTGCGAGTAATCGCTATTCGATGAACTCGGGGTTATTCCGGGTGATTTGGCCTAGCTCAGGATATCTGTCGCAACAGCCGCAGGGCCGTTTCTGCGGCGACCTCTGGTACGAGCGCGGTGGTTGCAATCCCTGAGACCACCTTGGTGATGTTGTGGTCGACCTTGGAAGGAATGCTCCATACCTCGCTCTCGGCGGATGTCAGGTAAATCGACAACGTGCGATGGCCGCTACCAGGTCGTTCTCCAATAACATGCACAATGTTGAGTCGACGGGCGTTTGATGGTTTCTCAGATAAGGCAGGGGAATCCGGTTGATTCCCTTGGGGCGTGACACCTTGATGCTTGAACATGGTTTCACCGATACGGTATCCGGCACGTACTCGTCCCGATCGCACGATCAGCGTTTCTTTGGCTACTCGATATCCGCCATCGGTTAGTTCTTTTCGGAGTGCTGCTATCAAGCGAGAGGATTGCTCGTCGGTGGTGGAGGCGAGCGCATTGAGACCATCCGAGAGAACGATCACCGTATCGATTCGATCCTGGTACTGAAGTGATAACTGCGAAAGCTTGATGGCTGATTCTTCCGAGAGTTCCTCGCCACCGCTCGGGTGCAGGATGTAATCATTGCGATCGATGGAACGCGTTGTGACGACGACTGCGTTGGGTATATGCGATTCGAAGTTCGCTGGAAGTTCCGCCCAGATACACTTTTTCGCATCGTCGTAAATCCGATGGACATGATCGTTGAGATCGGCAGCTAGTTTCGAATAGTCCTTGCCATAACGCTCTGCCAGAAAGACCCCGCGAGCGCGAACACGAGCGATTGCAGCTTGGCCATCCGCTCGGATCTCAGCCTCCGAGCGGGTATCTCCAAGAGCTCGCAAGTATGCTTGAAAGACCCAAATCGGATCGCCGAAATGCTGGGTGGGTTTTCCGTCGTGGTCGATGACGCCCAAGCGTTGGAAAAAGGCCCACATCGCGTCGTTCACCCGATAGCCAAAGGACTCTCGTACATGGACGTGGTCGTGGTATCCGGTGGTGAGGTATCCCAGCATCGGATCGATTCGGGTGGGGAGGGCCATCAAGTAGCCTGGATTGGCTGGCATGATTTGATCGATGCACCACCCGAGGTCGTCGAGCGAGACATCCATATGGAGCGTAGTGCAGATATCGAGACCGATCATTAATCCATGAAGCTTTCCCATCACGATGTCTTCGAGGCAACATCGGACGAGTTGCTCCTTGGTTCGGAAGACTTCGGGGCCGATGAAACCTGCGACATCGTTCACGTGAACCCAGGCATACGAACCCAGGCCTGCTCTCTGCCGGGCTTTTGTAACGACGCCGGTCAATGCTCTCGCCAAACCGTATTTGCGTGACTCATGGATTACCATATCGGTTCCATGACCATGCCCATTCGTGAAATCGGCTCCTTGCCCGGTCTCGAAGTAAAGGGCAAAGGGGCCAAGTCGGTTCTCCGAGTGGCGGATCATTTTTTCTAGAGTGACATCAAAGGTTCCATTCGCGGTATCGGATCCCGCGATGCTTTGGAACCAGAGTGCAGTGGAGCCTGGGTCGTTTTTCTCAACCTCGGCTTGGACGTCGATATGTGCGAGTACACAGTAGGGAAGGATATCTGAGATTCCAAAGGCTCGAACAATCTCTTTCAGGGTTTTCTCGACGGTGGCAACCGATGATGCTTCGCTCGATACAGGATTAGTCCCGATCAACACATCCCCGACTCCATACGCGAATGCATCGAGGACTTGCCAAAGGATATCTTCGGGGTCATCGGTGGGAGAATTGGGTTGGATGCGAGCTCCCATGTATCCTTTGGCACCCAATTGGGTGCCTGGGAGCGGATTGAAGACTTTGGCACCGACCCGCCGAAGTTCGTCATCGCTCATCAGCTTGGTGACGCATGCGATCGCATCGCTCGAAAGGCCTGGCCGAATCCGATGGATATCGCTTTCGGGTTTGTCTAGCAAGAACGCTTTCAGTTCCCCCAGAGTCATCGAGCGGATCGATGTCGCCACCGATGGTGAAAGCGAACTCTGGATCCAATCGAACATGCTGTCTTGAAAAGGAGGGTGGGCGTCGATTTGTGAAAGGGTTGTTCTCCCGAGCAGTTCCCTGGCCCAGAGTCGCTCCTGTTCGGATTGGGCGGCAACACCGAGGCTGGCGTCTCCTTCCTTGGGGCTATTGGCAGCGCCGAGCATTCTGCAGTAGAGGTGGGGATCCCAACCGTTGGAGCAGCGGCGAACCCAATCGATCAGATTCTCATCTCTGTTCGGCGGTAGAATGTCGCTCGCCTGAATTCTCACCAACGGGAGGGTTGCGAGCAAAGCGCCGTTGGCACCCGCTGCTAGGAATTTGCGTCGGCCCAACATAGGTGCACCCTTTCGTTTCGCCGGTTTGGGCGGATCAATTTGCCGCTTTGGGGGGAATCAATTCCAGGCAGAGGAGTTTGTCGCTTCCGCGAATGAATAGCAAGCCGTGCGAGAGGACCGGTGGCGCCCAACTGGGCGGGTCTACCAAAGGCTTGCCATCGTTCGGATCGATGATCGAACCAAGATCCATCTCGGCAGTCACTTGATAGGTTTCAGCGGCCGTCGGAATCAATTGTAGTTTTCCGGTTTCTCCTAGCCACAAAAAATGGGAATCGACAATCAACGCAGTTCCGCGGTCGCGGTTGCGATGGCTCCATCGAACTTTTGGGCGATCGGTCCCTTCGATTTGCAAGGCTCTCAGGTCCGTATCCGGTTGGTTTCGACCGCTGCTGGCGAAGAGGGTGTTTCCATCGAGAAGCGGAGTGTTCCAGTGCGTTCGCATGCTTTGGCTGCTGCGAGTGCCGCTGTCCCGCCACAGTTCCTCGAGTTTTCCATCGCGCCATTGAAGCATAGCGCTTCCGATTTCGTACGCTTCGGAGATAAAAATCTTTTCATCGAAAACGAGGGGAGATGCGGCGTTGACGCTTTCCAGCATCGCTGCACGCCAGGGGAAAAACTGCTCACCGGATCCATCGATCGCTCGGAACACCAGCAATCCTTCGCGGACCAGTGCGACGCAATGATCCACCCCATCGAGTTTGGCGATCACCGGTGCAGAGTAGCTTGCCAAATAGTTTCCGACGCGGTAGACCTCGTTCCCTGTTCGCTTATCGAAGGCAACGATTGCGGATCCATCGGGGGACGCCCCTGGTAAATCATTGACCGTAGGTGAGCGAGAAAAAGCCGATCGCTTGGGGCTGCCGCCAACCATCGCCAGGATGAAATCGCCGTAGATTACGGGAGACGCACCCACCCCAAAGAAATTGGGGACCACGCGGTACTCGGTGTTGATATCGCGGGACCAAACCGGCTTTCCGTCGGCGATCCGCACGCACGACAATCGCCCCGCGACGCCGTAGGTGTACACATAGTCGCCATCGACGACGGGACTGCATCGTGGGCCATTGTTGTAGCCGTAAGGATCTCGGTAATCGACTTGAGCATCCCATGACCAAAGGGACTCTCCGGTCTCAGCGCGGTAGCAACTTAGGCGTTCGACATCTCCAAATCGGTCGAACTGAAACCAGCGTCCTTTAGAAGTGACGCCGTTGCCATAGCCAATTCCTGTGGGTTTGGACCAGACCAGAGGCAGCCCTTTCGGCCCCCATTGAGTTCGAATCCCTTTTTCGGAACTTCGAGAATCGAAGTGAACCCCGAGCATGCGAGGCCAGTCTTCTCCTCGCTCGCGCGTCCAAAGGGATTCCACCGACGACGATCCTGTCGGCGATGCTGTTTGCGATGCTGTCTGCGATGCTGTCTGCGATGCCGACGACGATGCTACCGTCCCGGTTGAGGTGACTTGGTTGGTGATGGTTGGGTTCGTGGAGTCCGATTTTCCCGGCACCGCCGTCGTGCCGACTTGCGTGGGCTCTTTGGCGTTGCAGCATGTGGAAGCGATCATGAGCAGGATCACCCCCCAGTAACTGCAGTGCGTTCGCGGTCGATGGTGCAAAGTCGTATCCGATGCCGGCAGTGGAGATCCCACCGATCGGCACCGACTGTCCGCGAATGGGCCCAGCAGCATTCCGAGGGTTCGAACCCCCACGCGCTGGTAAAACGAAGTTCCAGTTCTCGCCTCACCACGCATCTCAAGGTACCTTAGTGTTATGGAAGACTTACCCATTCAATCTTATTTGACGATCCCAGCGGCGGAACTGCAAGCAGTGTTCGCTCGGAGTGGCGGTCCGGGTGGACAAAACGTCAATAAAGTCAATTCGAAGGTGACTCTCTGTTGGGATTTGAATCAGACTCAAGTTCTCAATCCGACGACGTTGGTCCGACTGAAGGCTTTGGCGGCAAGCCGCATTACCGATGAGGGAATATTGAAGATCACCTGCCAAGTCCATCGGGAGCAGCCCAGGAATATGCAGGCATGTCGCGAATTGTTGCGTTCGCTCGTCGTGGAAGCGATGAAGCCGGTGATTCCTCGGAAGCCTACCAAGCCATCGGCAGGGGCGCGGCGCCGAAGGCTGGCAGAGAAGAAAATCACGGGCGAACGAAAACGAGGGCGATCGGAGAAGTGGGATTAATGGCGTGAGATTGATGGCGTGGTGTTGATTTCCGACCGCAGGTGGTTCTACGCGAGCTTTTTGATGTCGGTCTTCATGGCAGCAATCCGGTCGCCGACCAATTTCAAGGTTGCTTGTAGCGAGCCCGATGAGGGAATCGCTTCATGGCCGAACAGGTAGAACTTGATCTTCGGCTCGGTGCCCGAGGGTCTCACGGCGATCGCGTTCCCGGAAGGTGCTGTGGAACCGGGGGAACCGAGGTCGAGAATGAGCATGTTGCTGCTCGGAGCATCGAGCGGTTCGAGCGTACCGTCTTGTTTGCGGCGGGTCAGTTTTCCATAGTCGCGTACGGCGACGACGGGGAGTCCGGCGATGGATGAGGGAGGTGCATCGCGGAGGGCTTGCATCAATTTCTTCATGTTGGCCATCCCTTCGCTTCCCTCCATCTGTACGTTGATCAGATCTTCCAGGTAGACGCCGTGCTCTTGCAGCAGTTCGGCGAGACGTTGGTGGAGCGTCAATCCGCGATCTTTAAGGTCAGCGGCCAGTTGGGCCATGAGCAAACAAGCGACGGCGCCGTCTTTGTCTCGGGCGTACTGACCGATAAGGTAGCCATGCGATTCCTCAGTCCCGAACAGGAAATCATCAGGTCCGCACGCATCCATCAAGCCTGCAATCCATTTGAAACCAACGTGGATGTTTCCTTCGCATCGAACACCGTACGATTCCGCTATCTTGCGGATCAGTTCGGTGGTTACCAAGGTTTTGATAACGTACCCGGTGGATGGCAAATCCCCAGCCTTTTTTCGTTTCGATAGGACATAATCGGTGAGAAGGGCGCCCAGCTGATTTCCGTTGATGGTCGCCCATGGACTGTTGGGAGCAGTCGTCAAAGGGCATGAGCAACCCATGCGGTCGCAATCCGGGTCGGTAGCGAGGACGATATCGCCGCCGATGGATTTCGCGTACTCAACGATCGCATCGAAGACCGCAGGATTCTCCGGGTTGCTAACGTGACCGGGAACATTTGGGAAATCACCGTCGGGAGTGGAATGGGGGCCGTAGGCGATCACATGCTCGAACCCGGCAGCGGCTAGCAAGTTCGGAACGACAAACCCGCCGACCCCATGCAGCGGCGAGTAAACGATCTTTGCTGAGCGAGAACCAGGCCACGCGTACTCGAGAGCAGCATCGCGAAAGTCGATGTCGACTGCTTGGGTAACTATGGTGACGTCCCGCTGGACCAAGGCTCTTTCGAAGTCAACGCGGTGGATTTTCTCGACGTTCATCACGCGATCGATGATATTCGCATCGTGCGGCGGGAGAACTTGGCCACCCGTCGACCAGTAGACCTTGACCGCATTATCACTTGGCGGATTGTGCGACGCCGTCACCATGATGCCGCAGGTGCAACCATACTTTCGAACGGCGTACGAGAGCTGTGGTGTAGCGCGATAGTCGTCTAGGAAGTAAACGTGGAACCCGTTGGCGATCATGATCGACGCGCAGAGTTCTGCGAAATGGCGAGAGCGATGTCGGGTGTCGTAGGCGATCGCGCAAGAGAGTTTCTCTGGACGATCTTTTTGGGAGAGAATGTAATCTGCGAGCCCTTGGGCGCTTTCACCGATGGTGCGATCGTTGATCGCATTGGATCCGATGGGGTACATTCTTCCACGGCGTCCACCTGTCCCGAACGGGATGATGGTCCAGTACGCATCGTCCAGCTTTTTCCAGGATTTTTGCTCGATGTGGCCAAGAAGTTCCGGCAAATACTCCTGGTATCTAGCTTGAGTGAGCCAATTTGCAATGTTCCCTTTGGCACCTTCTGTGATCAAACCCTCGTTTGACGCAGCCGCCACCGCATCCATCGCCGACTGTATTCTTGAGTCCATAGTCCGAAGGTACCACTTCTTCTTTCGAGTGCTTCTTTCGACAGGTGTCGATCCAAAAGAATCCCAGCAAAACGCCATGTCCAGGCTTGAGAATGGGATTCGCACAACCCCCTCGATTTTAAGGATTTATACAGTTTGCGACAGACCGCGTAAGCAATCCAGGAAATCGAAACAAAACGTTGCGATTGGCGATAAACTAGTCGTTTGATTGATTTGAGCGATGATGACCAACTCTTTTGCCGCTGTAGTGCGGAACGCTAGGGAATGACCTCAGTAAAAAACGCAAGGCTGGCTACCGAACCAGAGTGGCAGTCCTCGACCGTAGAGGCTAGACCGAGGGTGCCATGGGTGCTGCTCGTGATTGGGCTGGTGTTACCAACTGCGATCACTTGGGTTTACTTCGTCGCTTTGGCGGGGCACGCGTCGGGGTTGCAGCAGCTAGCGTATGGGCTCGGCAAAGGAGGTCAGTTCTTGCTTCCGGTCATCGCAGTCGGGGTTTGGGGCGATTGGAAACGAGGGATGTTGCCTGCGATTCAGAGCTTGAAAGGCAAATTGCGCCGAGATTGGGTGCTGGCGATTGCCTTTGGTTTCGTTGTCCTGCTGGCGATGCTGGGGCTTTATTTTGCCGTTCTGTTGCCTAGCGGTGGGATGGAACAAGCGAAACGCGAGGGGGTGGCCAAGCTCGAATCGCTTGGGATCGGGTCCCCTGCAGCACTCCTCCTCGTTGCCGCTTTTTACGCGTTTTTGCACTCGGGATTCGAAGAGTTTTACTGGCGAGGTTTCCTGTTTCAAGGGTTGAGGCAGTACTGTCCGATGTTGGTGGCTTTGATCATTTCAAGCCTTGGATTTATGGCCCATCACGTTCTCGTTTTGGGGAAGTTTTTCGGGTACGACTCGGTGTACACCTACTTCTTTTCCCTTTCGATCGCCATCGGCGGCGGTGTTTGGGCTTGGCTGGTGTCCCGGACCGAGTCCTTGATCCCATCGTGGATCAGTCATGGGATCATCGATGCAGCGATCTTTTTGATCGCCCTTCATCTTATTTTTTTCGCGAGTTGAAAATTTTTCTCGGACATCTGGTCTTCGAGACGCGGATTAGCAAAAAACCAGGAGATTTCAACGAATCTCGCGATGTCGGCCTCGAAAAGGCGGCTGGTCGCTTGTGCCGTTTATGCCGATTGATCGCAATTGGCAAGCTCGGTGGAACTTTCCCAAAGTGAAGAGCATCGTAAGTCCCGGTCTGTTTTGTTGACAGTCCATACCCTCCAACTACGATGGAAATTGCTCGTCGATGGTCTTTGGATCGTAAATCCCTTGTCAAATCTAAGGATTACGGGACCCTGCGGGTAAACATTTGAAATTCCTTTACGTTCCTCAATCGGGGATTCCATGGTGAAGTCGAACAAGCCATCTCGTAACCTGAAGAGCCTGTTGCAAAAGCGATCGGTAAGCAAGCAAAGCAAGCGAGGCAGAGTCTTTGAGACGCTGGAGCGTCGCGAGTTGATGGCGAATGACTTTTCGCCAGCGGTGGAGGGGTACCTCTCGCGGATGCGGCTCGATGGGCCCGCTGCGTACCAAGAGGCCGGCCAGAAGATGACCTCCATCCTCGGTGGTGGATCATCGACCGGTGGAGGCACTGGTGCAGGTGAAGCGAACACGCCGATCAACGTTTCCGAGATTGAGTCGAACGATTTCGTCGCACAGGCTCAATTGATTCCGGTTTCGAGCAACCAGTGGGTCAATGTCAACGGTACCTTCCGAACGCTTTCCGATGAAGACTACTACGCGTTCGACTTGAAGAAGGGTGATATCCTCGATACCCGTCTTGTTGCCGCGACCGGGACGCGTCCTACACTGGCTCTGTACGACTCCCAAGGCCGCGAGTTGCAGTTTGCTCAAGGACGATTTTTGGGCGGTCTTGCGTTTCCGACGACTTCGCCGCTTTACAAGGATGGAAACACAACACTTCCTTATGTGATCGATACAACCGGTCGCTATTACATGCGGGTTAGCGACGGCGTGTCTGCATACACCCTGAACATGAGAGTGCATCGGTCGACCTTTGAGCCTGAAGCGATCGGCACGCAACAGACGATTTACATCGATTTTGACGGCGCGTTGACTCGGGCTGAAACGATCAATTTGACTGCCCTGGGGGTTCCAGCAGGTACCTTGCGAATCCCATCAATGGCTCGCTACATGACTCAGATTGGGTTGACCGAAGCGGACGCGCCATCGGTCGCTCGCAACATCATGTCCCGCGTCGAACGAAAGATGCAGCCATTGCTCGCTCAGTTTTCGACGAATGGATATTACCCGCTCACCGGAAATCCGGGTGACTTCGGCGTTCGATTGGTCAGCAGTTATGACAGCCCGGACTTGTGGGGACAGAAGAATGTTTCCCGCGTTTTGGTCGGTGGGACACAGCTTGAAATTTTGCAAGACGACGTCGGTTTGTTGGGGATCGCCCAATCGGTTGACGTTGGGAACTTTGCCCACGAAGAAACGACGCTGGTAATGCTCGACATTATGGGCGATACGGCTCTCGACCGAACGTTGATCCCGATTGCAGGCAACGTCACCGTCGCCGATCTTTTCGCGGAATTGGTTGCGGACACGATCGCTCACGAAGCTGGGCATACGTTGGGTGGCGTGCACCAAGATTCGAACAACGACACTGATACCATCATGGACCAGTTCTATGTTCCTGAGATTTCTGCGGGCGTCGGACCTGACTTGATTTTTGGTACTCGCGATGACGTCACCTTGAAGTTCTTGGATGACGAGTATGCGATCACTACAGGGATCCCGTTTGGTGGAGGCCTCTGCAACTCTCCGGACGTTTTAGCAATCGGTATGTCGACCGGTACGGTCGGCGGTTCCATCACCGGATCCGCGTTCAATGACCTTAACCGAAATGCGCGTAAAGATACTGGCGAAGCAGGATTGGCTGGTTGGCAAGTCTACATCGATTCGAACAACAATGGTCTTTTGGAGACCGGCGAAGTAAGGACCACGACCGACGCATCAGGAAATTACACCTTGCGTGCTGGTGCTGGAACGTACAACGTTCGTTTGGCACGACCCGCGGGTTGGATCGCTTCGACGGCATCCGAGGAAGTCAAGTCGGTGACGGTAGCTCTTTCGAGCACTGTTGTCGCGAACTTCGGTTCGGTGCTACCTTCGGCTGCTGCTACTGGTTACAAGTGGCTCGATCTCAACGGGGATGGTTTCCGAGATGCAGGTGAGCCCGGTCTCGCCGGAGTCTATATTTATCTAGACCTCGATGGCGACGCACGACCGGACGTTGGGGAGCCAGCATCCGTGTCCAAGGCAGACGGTTCGTACACGCTGACTCCTCCATCGGTCGGGACCTACCAAATCCGAGAAGTTGTCGACCCTGGTTATGTCCAGACTTTCCCGGCGATTGGGTACCACTCGGCAGTATACGATGGGTTCACACCACTCCGTGGGTTTGATTTCGGAAATCGTGAATCCTCCGACTGGGGTGATGCTCCTGCACCTTATGCGACCACCCGAGCTCAAAACGGTGCGTCAGCAGGTGTTTTGGCCGGCTTCCGATTGGGAGCGAACTGGGATGCCGAGTTTGATGGAAACCCATCCGCCACTGCGACCGGCGACGACAGCACTGGTCCATTAAACAGTTTTGGCAGCGTGATCAATGATGAAGACGGTGTGACGCTCCTCACTCCGATTGTTCGTGGTGATAGCCAAAATGCGATCAAGATCAACGTTACCAACACGAATGGTACTGCTGGTTATGTTCAAGGTTGGGTCGACTTCAACGGCAACGGCGTTTGGGGTGATCCCGGCGAGCAGATCGTCACCAATTTATTGGTGAGTGCCGGCGATAATATCCTCAACTTCACAACGCCAGCCAATGCGGTCAGCAAGACCTATGCTCGCTTCCGTCTATCTCAGACCAAGGACGTTGGGCCGACTGGTCGGACTGCTGCAGGTGAAGTCGAAGATTATGTGTTTACCATCGGCGATGGCCCACGACGCAATGTTCAGGACGATACGTACACCGTAGCACGGAACAGCGTTTCGAACTCCTTCGATGTTCTTGCAAATGACTTCGTACCGCCAGGAGATTCGGTGTCGGCACTATTGCTCGGTGCACCGTCCCAAGGTGGATCCGTTTCGGTCGGTTCGAACAATACGGTTCGTTACTCGCCAGCACGCGGATTCTTCGGGCAAGAAACCTTCACCTACACATTGGTCTACGCTTCTGGCAAGCGTGAAACAGCGACCGTTACCGTCAACGTAACACTGCAATTCACAGATCCAGTCGCCATCGACGATTCCTTTGATATCCCGACCAATTCGGTCTCGTATCCGCTCAACGTTCTCGTCAACGACATTGAAGGCAAGAATGGCGCACTTGTGATCACCGGTTTCACAACCCCAGACAAGGGCGGAACGGTTTCGGTCGGTTCTGGCGGCTTGAGCTTGCGATACACCCCTGCCAGAGGTTTCGGTGGTACCGAGCGATTCAAGTACACGGTAACCGATGGGTCGGGCAAGCAATCCACGGCCGATATTACGGTTCATACGCTAGAAGGCGATCGCCTGGACGATAATGTTCAGTTCAGCTTCTCCTTCAAGAGCATGGGCGGTGCACCGATCACCAGTGTGACTCAAGGCGATCAGTTCCAAGTTTACGTGTACGCGTATGACTTGCGTCCAGACAAGTTGATCACCGAGACACCACCGCGAACCGTTCAAGATCCGGGCGTGTATGCAGCATACCTCGATATGCTCTACAGTTCCAATTTGGTTCTGCCATCGAATCCGGGAACAAACACGACTTTGGATTTCGCAAACCAGCCTCAGAACCCGTACAACCAAGGTGTTTCAGGCAAGGCGGACCTCCCAGGCGTGATCAGTTCGCTGGGTGCCTTTACGGGAAGCGTCAAGCCACCATTCTCGTGGGGTGAGCCTTCACCGGTCACCGTGTTGACGTTCACCGCTCGTTCGGCTGGTATTGCTGAGTTTGTTGGGGATCCAGCGGATGAATCTCCAAACACCGATGTGCTCTTGTACAACCCACCAAACTCCTCGGTTCCAATCGAGCAAATCCGATACTTGCGTTCGAGCATCGAGGTAACTCCTCGAGGTGTAGAACTGCCGTTCGCTGTGGATGACACTGCGACTGTGGCCGCGAACACGACGAAGGAAGTGGATTACCGAACCAACGATATCGTTGGTACCTCGGGATCCATCCGATATGTCTCGGTGACCCAGCCGATCGATGGTAAGGGTGTCGTTTCGATCAACAATAAGGGAACTACTTCCACTGCGGACGACGTGATCTCGTATGTTCCTGCGACCACCGGCTCGGGTGACCCAGGATATTCGACTCAATTCACGTACACGATCGCGGATTCGCGTGGCTACACCTCGACCGCTACGGTGACGTTGCACGTTGGTGACAATCCTGCGGCTAACGATGTGATGAAGTTGCAGTTGAAGGCCTTCGACCTCTCAGGAAACCCAATCACACAGATCCCTGTCGGTCAACAATTTGAACTCCGTGGATATGTTCAAGACCTGCGAAATCCAACAACCCAGAGTGGTGTGTTCGCTGCATACCAAGATGTGTTGTACGATCGAAACCTGGTCTCCGTCAAAACCACGACCACCGGTTTGGGCTTCGATGTCAAGTTCAGCAACGGTGCGAACGGTTATGAAAATGGTCAGTCGGGCGATGTCCGAATCCCAGGCCTTATCAATGAGCTAGGTTCGTTCCAGAACTCTCAATCACCCCTTGGAACAAGCGAATTGCTTCAGTTCTCGGTGCTGATGACCGCGAACACCCCGGGTGTTGCCAAGTTCTTGAGTGACCCAGCCGACATCACTCCATTCCATGATTCGCTCCTCTACAGCGATCAAAGGAACAAAGTTGCGTTCGACAAGATTTCGTATATCCCTGCTCAAATCATCATTCTGCCAGCATCCAACGGCGGCGGTGGAGGTGGTGGCAGCGGTGAAGGAAACACCAACCTCACTAACCGCTTCGACGTGAACGGTGACGGTTTCGTGTCGCCAATCGATGTGTTGATCCTCGTGAACTTGGTCAACCAAGGCAACGGCGGTTTGCTCAACGGTGGTGGAAGCGGCGGCAACGGAACTGGAGGTGAAGGTGAAAATAGCAACGGCGGCAATTACTATGTTGACGTGAACTCCGATGGATACCTATCACCGCTCGACATCCTGTGGGTTGTCAATGAGTTGAACAAGGGATCCGGTGGAGGTGGTGAAGGGGAATCGTCAGCAGCACCGTTGCTCGATGCACCTGCAACCAAGTTTGAAAGCGTGGTTGTTCCAACGTCGGTAACCCGTAATAGCCTCCAGTCCAATTGGATGTCGGCACCGGCAGCGGGAGCGTCGAGTTCGGTTAGCTCCAGCAGTGTTGACAGTTACCTCGCTAGCGTAGCAAGCGATGTGGACGGCGAAGATTACTTAGATGGTTTGGTGACCGACGTGTTGCGAAAGAAACGGTCCTAGTTTCCGCAATCCCCAAATCAATTCCGATCGGTGATGATTGAACCGGCCGAGTGATTCCAGCGAACCTGGGAGCAACTCGGCCGGTTTTTTGTTGTACTATCACCGCGATAGGTAGTCCGCCATCGACCATGTTTCCGCAATTTGGGACTTCGATTCGCATCGCACGCAGTGGTCGTTTTGAGCTATTATGCCAGTTCAGGCTCGAGGGCGAGCATCCAGCGATGCGAGCGATGTTGTGGTTTTAGATTAGGTTTGGAATATCGCGAGAGTGACGATGCATGGTTTTGTCGATCTTCAGATTAATGGAGTCCAAGGCGTTGACTTCAATTCGACATCGCTCTCCCGCGACGATTGGGATCGAGCGTTACAAGCTCTTCGAAACGATGGTACCGAAGCGTTTTTACCAACGGTGATCACCGATTCGATCCCCGCACTGATCGAGAAACTGGATAGGCTAGCCAGCCTGTGCGAGCCAGATGGGGGCGGTTCAATAGAGGGTGGCAGCCGGCCGGTGGGAATCCATCTGGAAGGCCCCTTTTTGTCGGCCAAACCGGGGTACATCGGAGCGCATCCAAAAGCCCATGCCAAAGATGCGAGCCTTGAGGAAATGAAACGTCTATACGACGCAGCGCGGGGGTGGCTCAAGCTGGTGACGTTGGCTCCTGAACGGGATGAAGGTGGGAAGGTCACTAGGTGGCTTGTGGATCAAGGGGTCTTGGTCGCAGCCGGCCATACCGATGCGTCGGTGGATCAACTCAAGCGAGGGATCGATTCCGGGTTGAGTCTATTCACGCATTTGGGGAATGCATGCCCGCCGACGGTACCGCGTCACGACAATATCGTGCATCGAGTGATCGCTTTACGGGACTCGCTCATGATCACACTGATCGCGGATGGGCATCATTTGCCACTTTGGCTCTTGGAGAGTTGGGTCCGGATTTTTGGTCTTGATCGGGTGGCAATCGTGAGCGATGCGATCAGTGCGGCTTTACTGCCACCCGGATTGCATCGCTTGGGGGATCAAGTGGTCGCGGTGGGGGATGATGGCGTTCCGAGGAGCGAAGACCGGACGCATTTTGTCGGTTCCGGTGCGACGTTGGGGATGATGGCTGGCTTGTTGCGGCGGGAAACTGCGATGTCGGAAGCAGAACTTGTCAAAATGTTCTGTGAAAATCCGAGGCGTTGGCTGCATATCGCGTGAAAAGCGATCGCTGGACGTTGGTGCAACCGCTTGGCCAGAGTGTGTTATCTGGGGCTCCGTGTGTTATCTGGGGCTCTGTGTTTCATCGATCGCTGGGGTGTCGAATAATCGGATGCTCAATGGATGCAGCGGCAATGCGAATGCTTTACAATACGTGCACGATCGTTTCCCACCCAGCGACTGCTGCTTTCCTTCCAAATCTGTTAAGGGACCGAATTGATGAGCACTCTCAATCGTCGACTGTTTTTGGAACAGTCCATGCTAACAACTGCTGCGGCTTTGGCTGCTGCATCGACTCGCAGTATTGCTAACGAGCCACAGCCACCGACTTCGATTGGACCCAACGATACGATTCAGGTTGCCGTAGTCGGCGCTGGAGGAAGAGGTCAATCGCACATCGGTGGGTTTGCTGGAAAACCCGGTACGGTAGTTACGCACATCTGCGATTGCGACGAGAAGGCTGGTCAACGGAGCTGCGAGTCCGCTGCGGAAAAGCAGGGGGGGAGAAAGCCAGTTTGGGTGAAAGACATCCGAAAACTGCTTGAGGATCCATCGATTCAAGCGGTGAGCATCGCAACACCGAACCACTGGCATTCCCTCGGAGCGATCTGGGCCATTCAAGCTGGTAAGGATGTCTATGTAGAAAAGCCTGTATCGCACAATGTGCTCGAGGGGAGACGCGTGGTTCAGGCGGCTCGCAAGCACCAGCGGATGGTACAAACAGGCACCCAAAGCCGATCGAATCCTGGCATGCGTCAGGCCATCGAGTTCATTCATGGTGGTGGTATCGGCGACGTATCGATCGCGCGTGGGCTCTGTTACAAACGGCGCGACAGTATTGGGCCTCGTGGAAACTATGAAGTGCCCAAGGAAGTCGACTACGACCTATGGTCTGGTCCAGCGAGGTTGCTGCCCGTGACGAGAAAACGATTCCATTACGATTGGCACTGGCAATGGGAATACGGCAATGGTGACTTGGGCAATCAAGGCATTCACCAAATGGATTTGTGCCGTTGGGCTTTGGGCGTGGACCGCGTGAGCGACAAGGTTTGGTCGTTCGGAGCGAGAGTTGGGTACGAAGACGCGGGTGAAACGGCGAATACCCAAGTCGTCGTACACGATTACGGTCCCCGCAAACTGATTTTCGAGGTGCGCGGTTTGCCGACTCCTGATTACAAAGGGGCAAACGTGGGGATCATCATCGAGGGCTCAAAGGGCTACTTGGTGATGACATCGTATGCCAGCGGGACGGCTTTTGATTTGGAAGGGAAACCGATCAAGCAATTCACGGGTGGCGGCGATGATATGCACTACAAGAACTTCACCGATGCAATGCGGTCTCGGGATTACACCAAATTGAATGCGGACATCGAACAAGGCCATCTTTCGAGCGCTTTGTGCCACCTAGGAAACATCTCCTTGCGACTCGGCGAAATGCTACCCTCTCAAGAGGTTGCAGGGGCGATCAAGTCGCATGGTGGGGATGATGCCATTGCGGAGACATGGCAGCGAACAGCCGACCATCTCAAGGAAAACGGAGTGAAGGACTACTCCATTCAGATGGGGCCCAAGTTGAACCTCGATCCAGTGACCGAATCGTTCACGGGAGCCAACCCGCCAAACCATTGGCTGACCCGCGAGTATCGAGCTCCATATTCGCTGCCAGACGAAGCGACGGTGTAGCGTTTGGTAAAGAGTTGATTGACGTTCAACGCATCAATTTATCCAATCGATGTCGCCGTCGACCGTGCGTCGAGGCGACGTCTACGTCATGGAAAGGTGGCGAGCCAAAGCCCCTTGCGCGGGCCGCATGCGATTGCAGCTACATGGTCCAGCTATCGCAATTGGGTAGGTACTAGGACCTTTCCTGCGCTTTGATGGTGATCTGATTGATGACTCGTTTCACACCTGTGATGCCTTGGGCCACGCGCATCGCTGCATTTTTCTGGTGCGCTTGAACGACGGTTCCTGTTAAGGTGACTTCTCCGCCACGGCATGCGACAGCGACATGGCATGGGGAGCGAATTCCTCGCATCGCGAGTTTGGTGTTGATTTGCTGAGTTAGCTTGATATCAACGTTGCCATTGAGAGACATGGAATACTTTCCGGATAGTGGAGCGGTAAGAACACGCTGCACCCTATCCGATTTCGACTCTCGAACCGACTAATTCCAGATATTTGGAAGGAATAGGGAGATTACTTGGGAAAGAAGTAGGTTCGCACGATGCAACTTGTAATCCGATCGCCCGCGACATTTATGAAGCCCAATGCTTCACAAATGCCATGAATGGCGATTGGCACATGGCCAATCGCGTTTGGCAAACAGTTGTCGGTTTCGTTCCGAGGGGGATCCGCGACATCATGAGTACAACCACCTCATGCGGCGAACAGTCTCAGAGCCTTATCTCAGATCCTTCTCTCAGATACTCAAGGAATCACTGGGGTTGCTTGGGGCGCGGCAGCTGCTGGAGTTGATTCCTTCTGGATCGTCGGATTTCCCTCCAGCGGACGTCGCGGGAGTTTCTCGTCTCGCATCGCGGCATTATAGGCGAACGATGCCATGATGACCGACGCTTGTTTCGCATCATCCTCGATCAACCGTTCGTAGACATCCATGCTGGAGTGGTGCGTTCTGGTGTCGTATTCGATGGGATCCTGGATGAATTGGAAGCCCGGTAGGCCGATGCCAGTGAATGATTGGTGGTCTGTACCACCTGTGTTGGACGACGTTATCGTTGATGCACCCATGTCTGCAAATGGGTTTAGCCATGATCGAAAGATCGGTCGTGTCGCTTCGTTCCCCTGCAAATAGATACCGCGGATTTTTCCGGCACCATTGTCGAGATTGAAGTAGGTCGAAAGTTTTTCGTATTCAGGTTTGACGGCCAGTACCGGTGCAACGCGATTGCTATCGGCGGTATCTCCTTCGGCGGCTCGTTGCGTTTTGAGCTCACCGAAGTGTTCCGCGACATAAGCTCGTGAACCGAGAAGGCCTTGTTCCTCTCCCGTCCACAAAGCAACGCGGATGGTTCGTCGTGGCTTGATGTCGAGCGTTTTCAAGATGCGAACCGCTTCCATGACCACCCCGCACCCAATTGCATTGTCGGTCGCTCCCGTGCCCGAATGCCACGAGTCAAAGTGAGCTCCAAGCATCACGATCTCGTCCTTGAGATCGGTCCCAGGGATTTCCGCGATGATGTTAAAGCTATTGAGATCGCCGTCGTGGTAGCTTGATTCGATATCGATCTCGAGTTCAGGCGAAACCCCCTTTTCAATCATCCGAACCAATCGGTTGTAGTGCTCTGCAGCGACCACCAACTGGGGTAAGATCGGTGGGGAATCCACCGTCCAGGGCCTTGGGCCCCGCGACAGCGGGCCGCCTTCGCCGGGACTTCGTGTATCGCGGCCCGCATCGGCTCGGCGGGGCATGGTTGCTGAGGTAACGAAGACAGTACCACCGTCACCACGACCTGCTTCTAGAACCGCTGCGGCACCTTCATCGTAGGCCAATTGCCACTTGTCAGTTTGCAACTGCGGGTTGACGGCGGAGGCGTTGCGGCGGGGGGGCTGTCGATTCTCTCCGTTAGCGTTTCCATCGCCGTTTTGGTTGCTTGCCGTGCCTTCACGGTTACCACCATTGCGATTACCGCCACCCTGTCCGCCTCTGTTCTCTCCTGCACCTGCAGTTTGCCCTTCGCCGGGGCGTCGTCGACGCGGAGCTGCGGTATCTGCGTTGGCCAAGTTCAACAGGTCGGCATCGGTTTGTCGGGCGCCAGGTGGATCAAACCATGGCTTCACTTCGCGAGGAGGGCTGATAAGAACGATGGCTCGGCCGAGCTTGCCGCGGTACTTCTCAAGTTCCTCCGGCGAGTCTGCATCGAGATAGATCGGTGTGCCACGGACTGTAGTTGGGGTACTGGGGGTCCACGCTTTCGGATAAGCGATCAACGAAAAGAATTGAGGGGCTACCACATTGGCTTTGTACGATTGCAGGGACCAGCCTCGGCCAAACGGCCCCCAGCTTTCCAAATGTGCGTTTTCGAGTCCCCATTCAGCGAGTCGTGACTTTGCCCATTCTCCGGCGATGCGACTCTCTGGTGCACCTGTCAATCGAGGGCCATGCACATCGGTCAGGTAACTGATCGTCTCCATGACTTTGGAGCGATCCATCCCTTCTTCTTTGATCTTGTTGATGACGTCGTTGTCGATTTTTTCCGTTTGGGACATTCCAAGGGTTGGAAAGCCGATCGCGAGAGCGGCTGCCAATGCGAGTCGCTGCAATTGTTGTTTTTGTTTCATGATTTAAAGAAGTACGGCGTTCGTAAGAACAATGGTTTAGGAACGAAGTTGAAGGTAGCGGGAACGCGGCAGTATCTCGACGAACGATGGGTGATTCCATGCGTTCGAGCCATAGATGCAGCGCCGCGTTGCATTATGGATGACGGGGCGCGGAGTTGCTATCAGTCGGTTCCAATCCAAAGATGGATTTTCCAACAGGTTTTTCCTCTTGTTTCCAAGTCACTACACCAGTGCCAGCGGGCCAACTATTGAGAATTGCTTGCCGAAGTGCTAGAGGAACGAACCCATAGAGAAACAGCATTCGCTAACAGAATCGTAAAACTGGTTACGAGGAAAACGATGGCCGCCGAGCTGAGCCCCCCCTTGAGGATTTGAGAGGTGGTGCCTGTTTTGAGCCCTTGAGTGAAGTCGGGCCACAATTGGCCGTAAATGAGTTCGGCTGCGGCGGTGTAAGTGGTGGTCATGATAAAGATCATCGGTAGGATCGTGACCCAGACGTACCTGCCTCGGCCTTCGCGAAACAGCCAGGTAGTGACGACGCACAGAGCGATCGCCGCGAGCAACTGGTTGGCGATGCCGAACATGGGCCAGATGGTTTGGATCGAGCCCGTCCAGATCAATGAGCCCCAACCGATGGTGACCAAAGCGGTGCAGAGCCAAACGCCTGGCCACCAGTCCATCTTCTGGAATTTTGGCGAGAAGTTCCCAAGAACTTCCTGGAGCAGAAATCGAGCGATGCGCGTACCTGTATCGATTGTTGTCAGGATGAAGAGGGCTTCGAACATGATGGCGAAGTGAAACCAGTATTTGATCAGCCCATCGAGGGACGCCAGCGGAGCGACTTTCGCGATCGCACCCGTCATGATATTTGCCATACCAACAGCCAGTGTCACTGCGCCTCCGGTCCGTCCTCGAAGCGTTTCACCGCCGACTTGCGCTTCGATCTTGTCCAAGTGATCGATATCAGCATGCATTTTGGTGAGTGTCTCAGCGTACTGCTGGGCTTTGGACATATCGATGTTGATCGCCCAGTAATCCGCAGTCGGGAGTGCCGCCGCTGCGATCAGTGCGCACACAGCCACCATGCCTTCCATGAGCATCGATCCATATCCGATCATGCGAAGGTCATTTTCGGAGCTTGCCATTTTTGGTGTAGTGCCTGAGGAGACCAACGAGTGGAACCCCGATACCGCACCGCACATGATGCAAATGAAGACGAAAGGGAAAATGCCACCGTAAAGATTGGGGCCACCGCCGTAGGCAAAAAATGTGTTAACCGCGGGTGCTTCCATACGAGGATTGGCGACGACCACCCCCAACATCAACAATAAGATCGTCCCGATTTTAAGGAAGCTGGAGAGATAATCCCGCGGGCAAAGCAACAGCCAAACCGGAAGGATTGAGGCGATGAAACCGTAGAAGCAAATCGCAGCGATGATCCCTTCTCGCGAGAATTGGAAGTAGGGTTCAAGAGGCGAACCTGGAATCCAGTTACCAGCTACGGTGGCCGCGAGTACGCCCACTGCGCCGACCAGAGATGCTTCGACGACACGGCCTTTGCGGAAGCGGTACATGTACCAACCAACAAAAAGGGCGATGGGTATCGTGCATGCGATCGTGAACGTTCCCCATGAACTACCGCGGATAAACTCGAACGACTTTGCGGGTACCTCAATCGTTGCTCCCTTGTTGGCTGCTGCGGAAGCATCGCGAGATGGGACCGGAATGTCGACGGTGAATGTTTCGCTCCGAACGATCGTGGTTCCAGTGGGATAAGTTACGGCGGAGCCACTGGGAATGCTGAGCCGATCGATAGCTTCCGAGACCTGCGTGCGAACCACTTCCCCCTTGGGCGTGATGATGCTCCCCGGCACCAATGCGACCTTGTCACCACCTAACGCTTTGACAACAACCACGCCTAACCCGGAGAGGGCGATGATGACGATGAACAGAATTGAGATCGAGGTCAGTAGGCCCAGTTTGGGACCGAGTAGTCCGCGGGCGATTTGCGCGAGGGACTGGCCATTATGTCGCACGCTGGCTGCCAGGACCAAAAAATCCTGGACGGCCCCGGCGAGGCAAACTCCTATGACCAGCCAAATCAGTCCAGGCATGTATCCAAATTGGACGGCTAGGACCGGGCCAATCAATGGCCCAGCCCCCGAGATTGCGGCAAAGTGATGGCCGAACAAGATCCATCGATTGGTCGGATGGTAATTCTGTCCGTCATTAAGCCGGTGGGCGGGGGTGATTCGCTCTGCATCGAGCACCGCAACCCGGGCTGCTAAAAACGAGCTGTAGAATCGGTAAGCGACCGCCATCGCGGCCAACACCCCCAGCAACAATGGCATAGCGTGCATAAGACTTCGTGATCCCTCTCGCGTGGTAAATTAAAGAAACTTTGCAGGTCGCTTGCCGGGGGAACGCAGGTCGCTACAGTATGCAGTCGGCAGAGCGTTAACAGCTTAGCATTTGCGTTCACTTTTTGTTGTATCTTGAGGGATGAATCATGGTGGATTCGGATCTCGGGTTGCACCGAAGAAGGCGGAAGGCGGATGGGATTGGTGTCGGGATCGAAGGGTAGACGGTCCGCGCTGAGACCACCGAAGGAATGCGGGTTGAGCTGTCAGAGCTGGGTCGGGTGTGGTCCCGATCGCTTTGACCTTTGACGGACCGCAGGGTGTGCTACGCCGAATCTGTTTGTCCCTATTTTTATGAGAGTGGATCGCTGAATGTCTTCGGAAAACAAATTCAAACTCGAGTACATTTGGTTGGACGGGTATCTGCCCGAGCCCAATCTGCGCAGCAAAACAAAGATTGTTGACAAAGCGCCAACATCCGTCTCGGATCTTCCGATGTGGGGATTCGACGGTAGTTCTACCCAACAAGCAGAAGGCCGGAGCTCGGATTGTTTGCTCAAGCCTGTAGCACTGTATCCAGATAGCACTCGCAAGAACGGTTTCCTCGTTCTCTGCGAAGTTCTCCTGCCCAACGGTGAGCCTCACCCATCGAACTACCGCGCCATGGTCGAAGAGATGCCCGACCTGTGGATCGGTTTTGAACAAGAGTACTTCTTCTATGAGAACGGTCGTCCTCTCGGGTTCCCCGAGGAAGGCTACCCAGCTCCTCAAGGTCCTTATTACACCGGTGTTGGCTACAAGAATGTTGGCGATATCGCTCGCCAAATCGTCGAAGAGCACATCGATATCGCCCTCGATGCGGGCATCAACCTCGAAGGCATCAACGCCGAAGTGGCGAAAGGCCAATGGGAGTTCCAGATCTTCGCAAAGGGTGCTAAGAAAGCTGGAGACGACATGTGGGTTGCTCGCTACCTGATGTCGCGTTTGGCTGAAAAGTATGGAATCGATATCGAGTTCCATTGCAAGCCGATCCGAGGTGACTGGAATGGTTCCGGTATGCATACCAACTTCTCGTTCGACAAGCTTCGAAACGAAGGTGGTAAGGAGTTCTTCGAGAAGCTCATGGCTGCTTTCGATAAGTATCGCGACGAGCACATCGCTGCATACGGTCCAGACAACCATCTTCGCTTGACCGGTCTCCATGAGACCCAGTCGATCGACAAGTTCAGCTATGGTGTTGCCGATCGCGGTGCGTCGATCCGAATCCCACACAGCTTCGTCAATAGCGGCTACAAGGGATACTTGGAAGATCGTCGGCCAAACTCGCAAGCCGATCCGTACAAGATCTTGTCGCGTCTGGTCAAGACGATCAAGTCCGTAAGCTAGTCTGCCAATTTTTAGGCTAGCGGTTTTGATGATCGAGGCGTCTCTTTCGAGAGCCATCGCAACCAACAAAAAAGGCGTCCGGGGTTTCCGGACGCCTTTTCTACTTCTAGGATTTCCATCAAATCGAAACAGTGTTCTGTTCAGTACCGTCGTCGGTTCGCGACCCACTGCATGACCAGCGAACGGCATGACCAGCGAACGGCATGACCAGCGAACGGCAGAACTCGCTCTATAGTTTTCGCTGTTCCGGCTTTATCTGTGCCGGCTTAGCTGTGCCGGCTTTATCTGCGCCGGCTTAGCTGTGCCGGAGGATGCCTTGGATACTTCTGGTCGCCACCCAAACGATCGCGACGGTTGCTAGACCCATCAGAGCCAGCGGCAAGGCATGTTCGAACGTCGTCAAGTAATGAGCCGCTTCGTTGGAGTCTGCGTTCCCGTGGCCTGGGTGTGCAAAAGCGTTCGGAACACAGACCGCGAAAGCGATGATTGCAAGAAATCTCGATGGCATGTTGACCCGCTCGGATGGCTTTGGATGGAATGGAGCAATACACGTTAGGACATACGTCGGGCAGCCAATCCGTTGTTCCAAGTGATTTCGACCCGACGCGAAGACACTATGCCCCATTTCTCGGTCGGACGCAAGATGTCATGCGATCGAGCGGGGCTGTGCTTTGGCTTATGCAGTCGGTTTTGTCGTGCTTTCGATTTGGTATATTTCGATTCGGTATATTCATATTCGTTGAGCGTTTTGGTGTCAGCCTTCTCGATTAGATCCTAGACGCTCATCGCCTGACGCTTATCGCCTGACACTTTCTCGAGCGAGGTGGGTATATTCAGACGATACTCAGTTCAGAACTGTTGGAACATAGAAGGCCATAAAACGCTTTGGAAACCATTAAGCCAGGAAAGGGTTCCATGAAGGCTTCCGATCCGATCCCCGCAGCCACTGTTCGCAGTCGTAGCCCTCGCTTGCCGAGTTTCGTCTGGCTACTGACGGTCGGTTGCGCATTGCTCAGCGCGTTTCTTTTTTTCAATGCGTATCGCAATCAAGGGGATTTGATCGAGATAGAATTCGAGCAAGGGTTTGGCTTGCAGACGATGGACTCGCTACGATTCCGTGGAATTGAGATTGGGCGTGTTGAGAAAATCGAGCTGCGGGAATCGCATCCGGGGATTTTGGTTTCTGTACGTCTAGCTCCTAAGGCGAGGGAGGTGGTAACCGACGGAACGATCTTTTGGATCGTCCGGCCCACGGTGTCTCTCGAGGCCGTTCGAGGGTTGGAGACGATTGTCGGGCCCAAATACATCGCGATGGAGCCTGGGCGTTCCGAGACTCATCGCTCGATTCGGTTCCAAGGGCTCGAAGCTCCGCCCGCGATCACACCGAGAGAGGGTGCCATTGAGATTGTGCTCGACGCCAAGAAGCGTTTCGGACTTGATAGCGGTGCACCCATCCACCATCGTGGCTTTCGGATCGGAGATGTGCTGTCGGTAGGTTTAGCGAGCGACGCTAGGAGCGTCATTGTGCGATGCGCGATCGACCCAGAATATCATGAGCTCGTCAGGAGCAATTCCAAGTT
This sequence comes from Pirellula sp., assembly GCA_046318275.1. Lineage (GTDB taxonomy): Bacteria > Planctomycetota > Planctomycetia > Pirellulales > Pirellulaceae > JBKCUI01. The sequence goes on from JBKCUW010000053.1 coordinate 27,958, forward strand.
TTGGGTTCGCAGTGGTGTTCGAATGGATCTCGGTCTGAGTGGCCTTAAATTCGAAGCAGATAGCTTGGGGCAAATTCTGGTCGGGGGTATCGAGTTTGCAACTCCTGATGCACCAGGGCCGGTCGCGACCACCGGTAGTCGTTTTGTCCTGCATGATGCAGCCATCGATGAATGGTTGCAGTGGCAGCCGTCACTTCCCTACGGAGTCCTTTGGGATCGCATGCAGCAGCAGTCGCCGACGTCCCATCGCGTCGCTGTCCGTTGGAAGCAGAAATCGTTTGGGTTCACGGTCCAGCGTCAGCGAGTTGGATGGGCGCTGCTCCTCGACGATTCCACCATGATCTGCCGTCGCGATTTGTTGGCTGTTCCCGCAGATGCCTTGGATGGCTCGGCGGTGATGGAGTTTTCGGGCTTGACTCAAACGTCGTTCGAGCCAGCATCCACCATGGCCTTATCCGACGGAGTTGAGCTGGCGCGAGTTCCGCTGACGCAACCGCTTGATCCATCAACCCATCCCTTTCCGAGTCGCAATGTGGATTCGTCTCGAGTACCAGACGATCTAACCGACGTCTTGATCGTGGGTCCCGATTCCTCACATGGCATCCTGGTCGATCGCAACCGATTGGATTTGGGATCCCGGAGCGATTCTTCTGGGGGTGATAAAGCAGGAAAAACGGGATGGATCATCCGAGCCGGGCTGCAGGTATCGAAAGAATTGGACGGAGCCCCGGTCGTATCACTTCCGTCTGGCGATTGGATCGGTTTCCTATGCTTTGATGGCGATCAAGCATGGATTGCGAAGAGGCCTTGACCCTGGGCGTCGCGTGTAGAAATCTTCATCTTTGAAGAAGTGCTCCCCGCTATACGGTGGGGGTGGTGGTCGCAACTTTTCCCCAAAAACTGCTACACTAGAGCATCCGTCCAGGAGCGAGTGCACCTTGGACGGGCACGCAAGCATCTTTTCTGGATCTAGAACTGACAACAAGGAATCTCGTCTCGTGGCCGGACGCATTCAAGGAAAAGTCATCGAGGTGACCCCTGAAGGGGATTTGGTAACCGATTTGACCTCAGCTGAGTTGGCGCAAGTGAGCAGATCGTCCGAAACCAAAGTGATCGTCGATGAAGAGCATGAGACGTTTGGCATTTTTGGTGCGGCGCACGAACAGCCACCGATGACGCTCATCGCGATTCAAGATGCGGATGCGCCTCTCCGCCTGCATCTGGTTTCAGACTCCGCGTCGATGATGCTCGGGGTTCGCGTTGGAGCTCCGGTAGAAGTCTGTTGGTAATGTACGGTATCCTAAATCTAAATAAGCCCATCGGTCCAACCAGTCGCGAATGCGTCAATCGAGTTGGACGCGTCCTGCCCGGTATTAAATTAGCGCATGCAGGGACACTCGATCCTCTCGCAAGTGGCGTATTGGTACTACTGGTGGGGCCTGCAGTTCGTCTGATGGAGGAGGTGCACACTTTCGACAAAGAGTACATAGGTACTTTTCGTATGGGGCAATCGAGTCCATCGGGTGATCTGGAAACGGAGGTTACCGATTCCCTTATTCCTGAAGGTCTTGGTGCCCAACATCTTCTCGATACACTCCCTTCGTTCCTTGGAGCGATTGAGCAACGGCCTCCTGCCTACTCTGCAGTTCGAGTGGATGGAAAGCGTGCGCATGTTCAAGCTCGTCGAGGCGTGGCAGTCGATGTTCCGATGCGATCGATTACGATTCATGCCTTGGAGTTGCTCGATTTTGCATTCCCTGAGTTTACGTTGCGGGTTTCTTGCGGTACTGGGACCTACATGCGATCGCTAGGGTCTGATATTGCCCGATCCCTCGGAACCGAAGCGGTGATGACTCGATTGCAGAGAACTCGAGTAGGCCCCTTTACTATCGATAACTCGGTGTCGTTGGAAGCCATCGAATCTCCCGAGTGGGACCAACAGGTACTTCCTGCAACTCTTGGCGCCCATAATATGCCTCAATGGTGCGTTGATGATTCGGTGATGCGACGTATCCTCGATGGGCAACGATTGCCATTCAGCGACATAGCGGGAGCGGCGGCAATCACGGAGGTTGGAGCAAATGCGGGTGATTGTCTCGGCGCGAATATTGACACGCAACTCGATCGGCGAGGAGCGGTGGTCGACGTCAAGGGAGTTCTTCGCGCGATCGTGGAACGCAAGGAAGATGGACGCTGGCGATGCCATAAAGGAATCGCGCATTGGGACGTGTTGCCGTCTTAAAAACCGCAATCGAACGGGTGGAATCTAGATCACCAAGGTTTGGATCGCGGGAACGCGATTCAAATATCGGAGAGTTTCCCGGGTGGCCAAGCGGCCCGCAGCGCGTTGAGAACGGCGAGTACATCGATGACTTCCTGTGCAACGGCTCCGCTGACCGGGTTGAGGAATCCGACAGCGGCGAGGGACATGCCGATGACGCTGAGCGCCATGCCGCCGAGCGCACTTTGCAGCGCGATCTGCCGCATTCGTCGGCCCACGTGCAGGAACTCGTCAACGCGTTGCAATGTGTTGTCCATCACGACAACATCGGCGGCTTGCGCGGTGACGTCGCTATTGGTCCCAATGGAAATTCCAACCGATGCGGCCATCATCGCTGGAGCGTCGTTGATGCCATCTCCGACATACAAACACTTAGCGCGTTCTGTCTCACGCCTCACGATTTGCAATTTCTGCTCCGGAGTTTGCTGAGCGAGCACCTCGCGGATACCGACTTGTTCGGCCAAATACCTTGCCTCTGACTCACGGTCTCCGGAGAGGATCATGACACGATTGATGTGATGGTATGCTTCGAGATGCTCCACGAAGGCACGGCTGTCGGAACGAGGAGCGTCGCGCATCTGGTAGGTCGCTGCATAGGTGTCGTTGATAACCACCATGCATTCCAACCCTTCTCCCGAGGCGGAAAGGTTTTCGAGACCCCTGATGTTCATCGTGCCGATCTTGCGGCGACTGGTCACCAAAATTTTTTGGCCGTCGACGACGCCTGTTAAACCCATTCCCGGCGCCTCGCTCACCTGGGCCGCAGCCCGCTTTGGCAAGCCCTCGGTAGCCGCTTGTTCGACGATAGCTCGCGAGAGAGGGTGTTTGGAATATTGCTCAAGGCTCGCGACCAGCGACAATACTTCGCGCGATTCAAACCCAGGGGCGACCAATTGCTGGGTCAATGTAGGCTCCCCGTAGGTGAGTGTGCCTGTCTTGTCAAAGATCGCTGTTCGGCACTGGGGGATCTGCTCCAGCGCGATGGGGCTCTTCACAATAATCGCACGCGATGCGCACAGGGAGATCGAGCCCAGGATGGCGATAGGAATGGCCAGTAGCAGGGGGCATGGAGTTGCGATCACAAGGACGGAGAGGAATCGCGTGGCATCGCCGGAGAACCACCA
>JBKCUW010000054.1:0-3168 GCA_046318275.1 Pirellula sp.
AATCGCCTGACTGATTGTACTCGCTCGGTGATTCCGAGACACCATCGAATTTCATCGCCATCCGAGTCAACATCGCGACGATCCGCACCAATCTTGATTTGAGTTCTTGATCCGTTTCTCGAATCAAGCCACCGGAAACAACCAGCACGTCTTGAATTGCAGCGCACTCTAAAGCCGAACCACGAGCAATATCCAGAAATCTCGCTCGATCTTTCAGGCTTCGTTTTCCATTACCCTCGGCAATGTTGAGCGGAATGGATTGGGCTGCTCGCAACCATTGATCGCGGGCATGGCGATGAAGTCCCTCCAACGACCGCGATGTATCAAATGCTTTGGCGACGTACTCGATCGAAAGGCGATAGACGTCAAGCCGATCATGATCGAAGAAGTGGTCTGTCATGATTGCCTCGATTCGATTACGAGCACGAGCACCGTCTCACTGAGCACGAGCACAATGTTTTAATCCATGCCAGAACGACAGTCGTAACCGGGCGGCCGCCAAAAAATTCTGATTTCAACACCCGCGTTATCGGCCGCTCCGGTTCACGGCATTGTTATCGGCGTTCATCTCATCGTGCGGTAAATGGTGTGTTCGAGTGACGAGTCGGCGAAGGCATCGGCGTTGGAGAGATGCCCATCATATGGCCCGAGTTTTGTTACAGCGAGCCCTTCACGAAGTACGAGTTGCAATCCGTGTTCTTCTTCCCAGTCACAGCCGCATTCAATAGTTGCGTACAGCTTTCGGTCACCATGGTGCCGCCGTTCAACGTACACTTCGCCTCCGAGACGCACGTGGCTCCATAGATCGTTTGGATTGTCAACGTGGAGTTCTTCTTCCGGATCGAGGAATTGGTTGATGTCATTGCAATAGTTTTGGAGATCAGGTGACACAGCAAGCAACGTATCGCACGTTCGAGACAGCAGGTTTCGCACGACGTCGCGGAACTCGTTTGGTGCAGGATCGTCAAGGAATCCAACAAGTACAATTGTGACGTCGCGACCGAGCATCGGCAGCGCCAGCGGGCGACTTCGATGTTCGTCACCGTCACTGTCGTATGTGAAGTCGCCAGTTTCTTCGAAGGAGAGTTCAGTCATGAGTTCGTGAGCCGATAACGGCCCGGTTCAGCGAGGCCGCGAGGAAGATTTACCATTTCAAAAACGCTGGCTCGCGGCCTCCGCTGTAACCGCTGGTTACCCGCCGTCTTGGACGATCATTTGCCCGTTTCCGATTGGGAGCACGACCACGGCGAAGCCAAGATGAACGGATAAGTAACGCCTAAAGTCAAGCAATTCATTAGGATGGGATGTAGCATTGTCCACAACAAGCAATCCAAAGCGGATTACGCGTACCAAGTCGACAACCCAGTCGCAATATGCTGTCCGGTCGGAATCGAGGAAAACGAAATCGTAGGTCAAGGAATCGCAATCTCTAAGGAAGTCACCGCAGTCTGCGGTATGAACTGTTACGACGTCGTGCAACTTGCAGTCAGCGAGGTTGCAAGATGCGAGACGCGTCTTGTGCGGAGAAGTGTCGACGGTATCGATGTGAGCACCAACATGGCGGGCAGCACGCGCGAGCCAAATCGTCGAGTATCCGTTTGACGTTCCGAGTTCGAGAATCCGCTTCGGTTTCGCATCAGTCACCAGCAAGTCGAGGAATGCACCCGTCGAAGGAGTGATATTCAACATCATCGAAGCGCGTTCAGATGTCGCAACATCGTTGCGCTGCCCTTCAGCATAGAGTCGTTCAAGATGTGAGTCGACACTCATATGTGTTTCAGTCGGGTAACGACCACCATCACCGAGCCCGAACCAAGTGACTATCCATCAGGAAAACCGTGCAAGTCGGGCTTCGGTGCATGGTTTTGTTCCCCATGATTTTATTGCGATTCCACAGACGTTGCGAACCGATTGGTTTAGAGTGTATCACGGAACACACGTCAGTGCTGGCATTCATGTTCATTCGGACGCAAGCATGAGTATAGGCACAATCTGTTGCGACAACCAACGGTAGTCGCTAATTAATGGCCCAACCATCGGCCAACCGCCTCGTTCAAACTTCTCCGCCACGCCTCGGGCAAGATCTTCGATGCGTGCATCCAGATCATCAGATTGATTCTGAGATCGGCGATTGAAGGAATTCCAACGGCGACGTGCAATCGCTGCCATTGCGAGTGCTTGCTCTTCGGTTCGCGGAGCGACCGGACACCCGTCCTGGTGTGCCCAAAGTAGTTTCGCGGCAATTGATGACTCAAGATCAGGCGTTGGCAAGGACTGCGTCATATCGTGAAGCAGGAGAGATCAATTTGATTGACATGGGGAACGTTTGCGATGACCGCGGTCGCCGCGAGCGATCATCCATTGGAAAAACGGCCGTTCGGCGACTCCGGTCCATCGCTTGGTTCGTCGACATTTTGAGTCGACTCACCTTTCAGTTCTGGTCTAAGATACCACAGGATGTAGCCTGAGTCGATCATTTCACCAGCCTCACAGGACGCCTTAATTGCCGAATGGAGTTCCGTCGAATCAGCAAATCCGTATTTCGTTTGCAGATGATTACGAGCGAAGTTTTCCATCCGATGAAAATCGAGCCCGTCAATTTCACCGTGTTCGCCAAAATCGAAGTCAACACAGAACTCAGGTGTCTTGACGGCGCATCCAAATCCGTGGATGAAATACTTCCCGCCGGTGGCAAGCTCTCCGGTCCCCGGTACATCATAGCCGATCCAATCAGTCGTCGATTTCGGTCGTGGTATGCCTGTGGCCTCTAAAGACTCGACCGCGCATCGAACCGCATCCTGATAGTCATGGATCAATCGGATTAGTCGAGTGTCAATTGCATGGGTTCCTGTCGACGAACGACCATGTTGACCGAGCCCCCGCCAACACGGCATCCATTTCGAAACGGACCGTCGGGGGCTTCGGTCCAACATTTTGTTCGTCCATTCTGCGTCACGGATCGTCGTCCAACGGTTCGTCAACCAACGCGTGATGGAATTGATTCTCGAATAGATCGAAGCCCTCAATTATACGGCCAAATCGACCGTGGCCGGAAAAGCCAGCAAGAGCAGCGAGCAAGTATTTGAAGTTGTCGAAATCATGATCACGGGCAAGTTCCGACAAGGCCATTCGGCGGCCAAGGATCTTCATTTCGCTGAATTCTGATTC
>JBKCUW010000055.1:0-7289 GCA_046318275.1 Pirellula sp.
GTTCCCACTCCACGTGGTCTGTTCCTGGCTCGGCAACTCGCCTCGAATCGCACAGCAGAGTTACCTGCTGGTCACCGAAGATGATTTTGCCAAGGCAGCCGGCGTAGTGAAGGTGATGGTGTGAGTGAATCGGTGGTGTGGTGAGGGTGCCCGGCAACGGGCATCCTCACCCGATTTATCCCCCCGCAACGATAAATCCCTCTGAATCGATCACTTCGTTCAGAGTTTGCATGCCGTGGAAATCTTCGGCGGTTCTAAACGTACCACCACAGTTTGGATGTTGGAACGATTGTAAGGGAAGCTCATACGCGGGAGCAATCAACGACATCACTTCGTCCGACCCGCACGTAAGACACCGCGGTAACGATTTGCGATCTCTGAGCCATTGAAGTTTGCGTCGCCAATAGTAGAGTTGGTCGATCAGGTAAGCCGAATGGGAAATACCTTTGAAGTCGGCCAGCGTCTTTTCGTCTTCATCAAGTCCAGTGTTCTCCAATCGCTGAAGCACAAATACGATTTCGTCTTCGTTATCTAACCATTCTCCTGGCATGAGAGATTCGCAGTTGGAACACCAAACAGGTTGATCCCTCGTGGCAAACTCAAAGCCCGACGAAAGGCGATACCTTCGAATTGTACCGCGGTACGTTCCTGCCTTGCCGCATCGGTCACAAGTATAGATAGGCAATGGTCAACAAATCCTGTAGATAAAACAAGTTCGAGCGGCTGAGCCGGGTGTCTTATTGCCGGGGACAACGCTACGCATCAGCGGGCCGGCGCGAGATGCTTTGATTTCAAAACCGACCCGACCGCCGGCTCCGTTGCATGCGATTGTTATGTGTCCGCGGTCATGTCGTCCCAGTCTTCATCGCCGCTCAGCCATTCGAATGCGTAGTGACGTTGAAACAGGACGTCGTAAACTAAATCGTCGGGCATCGAACCATCACGATACGCTTTGCGTGCGTAGCAATGCAAATTGTAGGTGCGATCATCTTCTCCGAGTACCACAGCAGGCGGTCGAAGTACTGCGGATGAAACAAATTGATCAATCGATTCACCGAGTGCGGGCATGATTTCGTCGACCAGTCTTGCGGTATCGCAGGTTTGCGTGGGCAAGCCAAGTGGTTCGACTTTGCCGATTGCCCACAGCAATGCCCACTGAGCCTCTTGTCGCCATCGAGCATCACTACGTTCTTTGTCGGATGTGTCTTCGGCGCAAAGGAAAACCTTTTCGTTCCGTGAGACCTTTCCCCATATCGACTGTTCTTTGAGCCAAGCGATCACGGGCTGCGGATCCACTCCGTAGCCGACGGCAGCGACGCAGTGAAGGATGATCGAGCGTATTGCGACATCTTCGGCCGTGCGTTTGTGCGGTTCACTGTAATCATCGACCGGCGGCACGATGTCGTCGACACACAAGCCGTGAGATGCTGCCCACTGTTTGGTATTTGTCATTGGCGGCATCCAAACACATAACTTGTTTTTATACGGATCAGCCTAAACTCTGTAGACCACACCAATGCAGCCTATACCGCAAGCTAGCCTCGATCCGAAGTTGAATGATATCAGGCACTTGTAAGCCGAACAATCATTGGATCGAGTGATAGACTGTTTCGGTCTAGTTTCAACACATCCACTTTTCAAAACATCGCGAGCCTAGTTCGAATCCTAACTCCTCTGCTGCAAAACCAACTGTTTTCCCTGTGAAAACGAGGGTTTTGAGGCGACTCTGGCGACTCACTGGACGACTCACCAGGGGGCAAGGCAGCGCACGAGACGACGCAGCACCTGCAAGCATGCACGTGCATGGACGTGCAGGAAAGCCAAAGCAATTGGCCAGAAATGCGAAAAACCCTGGGGAAACCAGGGTTTTGCAGCGGAGAGGACAGGAACCGAACTTTTAGCTGTTTTCCAATGTTTTTGAAACAGTTCGAGAGATACCTGAAACGATTCACTCAGCCCTTGTTTGGTCGTCATTGGGCTGGAATTCACAAATGCAACTTGACTCAGAAATGAACCGATGAGACTATTGAGCGGTAGGCTAACTAGCCCTGAGAATGAATGGATGAGGTAGGCATGGTCACATCGATTGAACTGTCAGAACAGGAATTAGCCGAGCTACGTGATCTGACTGAGCAGAGTGATTCAATGGAAGCTATCCGAGTGGCGATGCGCGATTACATTCGCTATGCCCGTCGAATGCGACTCAAACAACTTTCTGGTCAAGTCGAAATGATCGATAATTGGCGTCAATTAGAGGAATCCGAGGTTAGCGATCTCAATGACGATTCCTCCAAGTGATCTTGTTCTGATCGACACTTGTGTCTGGGTAGGTTTCTTCAACCGAAATCAGTCCGCAGAACGGATTACTGTCGATCCTTTGCTTGATGACGATCGTGCGGCAATCACTGGAATGATCTTGGCCGAAATCTTGCAAGGATTTCGTCGCGATGAGCAGGCCGATTGGGTTGCTTCTTCGTTGAAGGGACTACATGATCTTGAACCTACTTGGGATGACTGGCGAGTAGCCGCCAAACTGGGACGACAGCTTGTTGCCAACGGACACCGCTTACCACTGACCGACCTTGCAATCGCAGCTATCGCACTTAGAAACGACTGCTCGGTCCTCACAACCGATCCGCACTTCGATCTTATTGCGGGGTTGAAACGCTTTCCACTTAAATAATGATGTAGCTTCAGGCATTTATGCCAAAGGGAACGGGATCGATCAAATCACCGCAGGGCACGCGGAGGAGTTTCACGAGAAGCTCAAGGCCAAGGGGATGGCCACGACGACGATCCATAAACGGATCCAGTTCGCACGCCAATTCATGCACGATGCGGTCGACTGGAAGATCATCGACGAGAACCCGTTCTGCAAAGTAAAGACGCAGAAGAGTTCGGTGAAGGTCAACGAGTTCGTACCTCGCGAAGTCGTCGACAAGCTAATGAAAAAAGCCAACCCCGTTTGGCAAGTGATCTTGGGCCTGAGTCGCTACGGTGGGCTTCGGACACCTTCGGAAACGCTATCGCTTCGCTGGGACGACATCGATTGGGAGCTGAACCGGATGAGTATCCCAGAGCCAAAGGTCGAGCATCACGAAGGACGAGGGATTCGTAGCTGTCCGATCTTTCCGGAGCTGCGACCGATCCTCGACGAAGCGTTCGAGATCTTCGGCGATAAGAGCGAATACGTGGTCGCAGCTCCCCAGTACCGAGCGGCGGCTAACACGGCGATGGGTTGGAAGAACGCAAACCTACGAAGCGAGATGACGCGGCTGCTGCGGCGCGGCGGCGTCTCGGGTTGGCCACGATTGTTCCACTCGATGCGGGCCAGCAGACAAACAGAGCTCCAACGCGAGTTCCCGCTACATGTGGTTTGCTCTTGGCTTGGCAACTCACCACGCATCGCCCAGCAGAGTTACTTGCTGGTCACCGAGGATGATTTTGCCAGGGCGGCCGGGGTGGCGAAGGTGATGGTGTGATTGGCTGGTGGTGTGGGGAGGGTGCCCGGAAACGGGCATCCTTACCCGATTTATCCGAATTCCTGGAGCATTGTACCGACCAATTGATTTAGTAAACGAACGTGATCGACTTCTGCGGATCGATTGGTAGTTGCCCGTTGTTGATTTCCAACAATAGATCTCTCGGCCATTTGTCAATCGATCGGTCATCTCTCGCGCCGATCTCACCTGTTTCCCCGACCAATCGCCGAAAGTATTGAACCGGCAGGATCACGCAACGCTTAGAAGGATCACAGACACCGATAGTTTCCCACCAGTTTTGGTTCACAGCGCACCAGTTCCATTCGTGCTTAATGACCAGTTGCCAACTCCAAAGGACGCCAAGTGTGGCAGCCGGAAAGGTCTGGTCGCATTTTACCTCTTCTCCGTTCCGTAATCGTTCAAGCATTTTATCGATCTTTGGATTGATCGCTTCGAAATCGTAGGGTGGCCCGATACCGAGCAAAGTTTCCGCTGCTTCGTTCATGCTCAGGTGGAAGCCGCAATGACGTGGTAGCATCTCGATGATTCGAAGGTCGTTAACCTCAAACTCGAGATTGAACGGCATGGCGTCCATGAACATGCAAATCCAGGATTCGGGTTTTGCTTCGGTCATGTTGGGCCTTACATGGTCTGGCAGTTCTAACGGATAACGCTGGTCGTCACCAAGCCCGCGCGTGACAGCAACCATCATGTTTGAGCCTTTCGCGGGCTTTGGTGCACGGCTTGGTTCCAATCAAATTGAATACGTTCGTTGCATTATTTCGATGTCATCCTAGCGATTGTACATGGGAGTGCGCTGCATTGGGATTTCGAACAGCCGCATTGAGGTCTCTAAGTAGATTTTCAAAATCGTTTGGATTTGTCACATACATACAGAAATGAGAGTTGGTTCGGTCGGCAAACACGAGTTCATTTTCGATATTCTGGTACCCGCCGACCGGCCTGGCGACGAAACAGGCGTCACTTTGAAAGCGGATTCGACGTCGGTGTGTGATGCGGCCAAAGTGAAGTGTTTCCGCGATCAGGCACATCGTTGGCGTTTCAATCGATATGCGAGTGCGAGCGGTGAAGGCATAGAGTCCGATAAGAACCAAGCAGAGCCACATAAGCTGCCCCCAGAGTGGCTCGATACAGAGAACTCCGACGACTGCGAACAGAAAACAAATAGCGGCGTGGCTCACATTGCGGATGATTGATTTGGATCCAGGCTCATCGCGTAATGTCATGACAATGACACCGTCGCGTGCGTCGAACGAGAGTTCATCCGGCGAGACAGTTCGCGCCACGGTAAAGGACTCGCTCCAATTGGATTGGGCTGTTGTCACGGTACTATGCTAGTCTTGCGTGCTCTTGAATTATTGATTGGAACGACCAAAATCACGCGGTTGCGGCCAAGTGACTTACCATCTGGAAACGCGCGATCCGCAACTCGCGTGCATTTCATTGTTCGTCCCATTTGACACTGCTTCCCGGTTGCGCTTCTTTGATTTCTAAAGTGATGGCAACCAAATTCCCCCCTAACCCGTTCGGGACTTTTTCATTGGGCGACGCAAGTGAGTGTTTCGTGTCAACTGCGAAAACAGCCAGAACAATAGGCACCTTATCACGAACGGGAACTTTGGAATTCCATGCGTAGCTCGAACTGGTAACGCGTTTGGGCAGCAACGGACCAATCTCGGTGTTTGTCGACATCCCAAAGAATCGAACCGCCGCGTTGCCGCCATCGAACACCGGTATGGAACAGTAAAATCGCGATCCGGTTGCCAGTTCACAGCCGCCGCCACCAAGATCAGTGCGATCAACGAGGCTGTCATCCGGACCATAATGCGTAGCCGAAATACGCCAATGGCACCACTTCTTTGGGCCACGATACGTATATTTTGCGCAATTCATATTCAGTAGCGAGGCGAGTTCTTCACCGTCAAGTGATGCGCGCTCAAAAACCGCCGTGCTGTCCGCAGTCTTAGCGCAGCCGATCATTGTCGTTGCGATGATAAGTAATGCCAGAGCTTTCATTGTGAACCGCATCAGTGGACGAACGTTTGCGATGACCGAGGGCGAGGAGTTGACTCAACACAAGTCAGCGCGCCGTGACCGAGCCCTTCGCGTCCATCGCTTTGTTCGTCATCGTCTAGTTCAAATGAATTCTAACAAAGCCAAAGACTGATGGGGAATGCAATTTTACTAAACTATTCAAGAGCTTCGAACCAATGAAACCCCTTATGTCGTCAAGAGGATCTTCCACGCGTCGTTCTTGAATGTGAATATCTCCGCCGCCATTGCCCGAAATATCCACGATGAGTAAGCCTTGTTCATCATCAAGATCAAGATCGAACCGCTCAATACCTAGCTTGGGCAGTTGGCGCTCGTAAAAGGGCCCAAGTGTTGCGAACTGAGAATTGGAGAGAAACAAGGCGACATTTGAGTAGTAATTCCAGTCAAATTCTAATGGAGTTACGATCGTCGTCTGCAGTGGCAACAGTCGCAGGACTTGTTCATTGACCTCGTAATTGTAGTTGGGCATGAATTCGAAGCGTGTTGAATGGACGAACGACCGGCATCACCGAGCACGAGGAGTTGACTCAACGCAAGTCAGAAACGGACGACCGAGTGCTTCGTGTGCATGCCATTGTTCTGCGATCATTTTACCATATGAAAACAATTTTGAACCAACCACCAATCGCACGCAATAGGTGTACCAATTTGGGTTGAGAAATCGTGTCCGTCTTCAACCCATTTGACAGTAAGCAAACCGGGGCATGGCGTTTCAGTTACGACGCCATTGAAGTCAACATAACCATTAAGTCGCTTTGCAAGGAACATCGCAATTTCGCACAACAGACGGTGGTCTAGGGGAGAATTGCACATTGCGCCCAATTCAACGCAGTGAGTGAATGTAACTCCTACCGAGTTCTTGATCGCGTAGATTTCTTCTGAACTGGCAGCACACGCGACCGCGTCATCGATTCGGTAAACACGTCCGACAAATGGTCGAGGTTCACCAATATAAGTGCCGCCAAATTTACAAGAGTTCGCCACGTGGCAAAGGCTGGGTTCTGGCCAGCCATCAGCAATATCGCTCATGATATCGGGCCAAGTTAATTTGGCCAGCTGCGCGTCGGAAAAGAGAACTGATGCTGTCGGTCCGGCCATAGGAACTGAAGGTACTTTTTCGCAGAACGACACGGTTCAGCGGGCCCGTGCCCAAGAATCACCACTTCAAAACTAGCTCGTCACGGGCTCCGTTGCAACCGTTGGTTATCCGGCGTTCTGTCCGCCTTCGAGTGCGGGTACATGCTTAGTTAGCCAAAGTATCGACGAAGAAATTGGATCGGAATCCCAATCGCCGATCTCATCAAAACTATCTGATGTCCAACAACAGATCACACGGCAGTCAGGATCAAGTTGAAGCCCGAACTTGTATTCTCCGTTGTCGATGAAAGACCAGATATCATCGTTTTCCGGATCACGTAGGAATGTCATTCGAGTTCGAAGATTAGGATAACGTTCAAAAAGTGCTGTAAAGCAATTGCTTGCAAATCCGCGATAACGTGAAAGTGCAACTGTTGCAGTCTCTTCGCACCATGGTATCGAAGGGTGAAGCAATCGTGGATCTACCGGTTTGCTCATTCGATTTAGTCGGATAACGTTCACATTCACCGGGCCGCAGTGAGTGAGTTGACGATCGAAAAGCCGCGAGGCCCTGCGGCTCCGGTGCAATGTGTTGTTACGCGGAAGAGGCCTCGGTCGAAATGAGCCGCCCCGCAAGCCGAGCCAGCCACCATC
>JBKCUW010000056.1:0-105894 GCA_046318275.1 Pirellula sp.
GTCGCGAATGCCGACCAAGGTACCGCGATTGAGTCGGGTGGGGTGTTCAATGGCACCGCTGGAGCGGATGCGGTTGGAAATGTGCTCAGCAACGACACCGACGTCGATTCGGTGGCGAACGGTGAGACCAAGAATGTGACGGGCGTTTTGGCGGGTACGGCTGCAAATGCAAGTGGTGCGGTAGCGTCTAGCGTGACGGGTGTCTACGGGGCGATCACGATCAACTCCGATGGTTCGTACACCTATATCATCGATGAATCGAATACAGCGGTGCAGGCCTTGCGTATCAATGGCCAAACGTTGGCCGATGTGTTCACCTACACCGTGACCGATGCGGGTGGATTGACCGATACCAATCAAGTCACGATCACGATCCGTGGAAGGAACGACAACCCGGTCGCGAATGCTGACCAAGGTACCGCGATTGAGACGGGTGGGGTGTTCAATGGCACCGCTGGAGCGGATGCGGTTGGAAACGTGCTCAGCAACGACACCGACGTGGATGCAGTGGCCAACGGTGAGACCAAGAATGTAACGGGAGTGCTGGCCGGAACATCCGCAAATGCTGTTGGTTCTGTGGCGTCTAGCGTGACGGGTGTTTACGGGGCGATCACGATCAACTCCGATGGTTCCTACACCTACGTCATCGATGAGTCGAACACCGCGGTGCAGGCCTTGCGTATCAATGGTCAAACGTTGACCGATGTATTCACCTACACCGTGACCGATGCGGGTGGATTGACCGATACCAATCAAGTTACGATCACGATCCGTGGACGGAACGACAACCCAGTCGCGAACGCTGACCAAGGAACGGCGATCGAGTCGGGTGGGGTGTTCAATGGCACATCTGGGGCGAACGCGGTTGGGAACGTGCTTAGCAACGACACCGACGTGGATACAGTGTCCAACGGTGAGACCAAGAATGTAACGGGCGTCTTAGCAGGTACCGCTGGGAATGCACGGGGTGCGGTAGCGTCTAGCGTGACGGGTGTCTACGGGGCGATCACGATCAATTCCGATGGCTCGTATACGTACGTCATCGATGAGTCGAACACGGCGGTCCAAGCTCTGCGCATCAATGGCCAAACGTTGGCCGATGTGTTCACCTACACCGTGACCGATGCGGGTGGATTGACCGATACCAATCAAGTCACGATCACGATCCGTGGACGGACCGACAATCCGGTCGCGAATGCCGACCAAGGTACCGCGATTGAGTCGGGTGGGGTGTTCAATGGCACATCTGGGGCGAACGCGGTTGGGAACGTGCTCAGCAACGACACCGATGTCGATTCGGTGGCGAACGGTGAGACCAAGAATGTAACGGGCGTTTTGGCGGGTACGGCTGCGAATGCAAGTGGTGCTGTAGCGTCTAGCGTGACGGGTGTTTACGGGGCGATCACGATCAACTCCGATGGTTCGTACACCTACGTCATTGATGAGACGAACACCGCGGTGCAGGCGTTGCGCATCAATGGTCAAACGTTGGCCGATGTGTTTACCTACACCGTGACCGATGCGGGCGGATTGGCCGACACGAATCAAGTCACGATCACGATCCGAGGACGGAACGACAATCCGGTCGCGAACGCCGATCAAGGCACAGCGCTTGAGTGGGGTGGCGTATTCAATACGCTTGTCGGGTCTGATGCTGTGGGTAATGTACTCGACAACGATACCGATGTGGATTCAGAGACCAACGGGGAGACCAAGGCTGTTACTGGATTAGTAGCTGGTTTGGCGTCCTATACCAGCGGTAGCGTTGGATCGGTAGTTGTGGGTGAGTATGGTTCCATCACGATTTTGGCGGACGGAAGTTTTAGCTACGTTACGGATGAAAATGATCACGCCGTTCAAGCGTTACGCCTGTTCGGGCAGACGCTGACCGATGTGTTCACGTACACCGTAACCGATGCAGGTGGGTTGACGGATACGAACCAATTGACAGTTACGATTCGGGGACGCAACGATAATCCTGTTGCGAATGCCGACCAGGGGACCGCGATTGAAAAGGGTGGTTCGTTCAATGGAACCGCTGGGGCCCACGCTGTCGGTAATGTGCTTGATAATGACACGGATACCGATTCTGCGAGCGATGGGGAGACGAAGTCGGTCGCCGGCGTCGTTGCGGGCCTGGTTTCGGAGGCGAGTGGTGATATTGGCGAGAGCGTGACTGGTGTTTATGGTTCGATAACGATCAATTCGGATGGGGCTTATGTATACGTTATCGATGAGTCCAACGTCGATGTGCAGGGTTTGCGTCTAATAAGCGACACACTTACCGATGTGTTTACCTACACGGTCGTCGATGCGGGTGGATTGGTCGATACCAATCAAGTGACAGTCACCATCCAAGGTGCCAACGATACGCCTTTTGAGATCACTCCGACCGGACTGACGATCGAAGAGAACTCGGCAAACGGAACGTTGGTTGGCCAGCTTCACATGGAGGATGTGGACTTTGGCGATGTGGCCACGTATCGACTCATCAACGATGCGAACGGACGATTTGAGATCGATGAGGCAACGGGTGAACTCCGAGTGAAAGATGGTAGCCAGTTGGATTTCGAGGCTTCAGCAACGCATCAGTTTGTGGTGCGAGCGACAGATATTGGTGGATTGTATATCGATCGCACCTTTGTCGTGAATTTACTTAATGTTAATGAGAAGCCGATTGGTGGTAGTGATCGATATTTCACAACGTACATCGACCGAATCAATGAAGGTGCACCTGGTGTCATTCTGAATGATAGCGATCCCGAGGGGGATGCGATGGTGGCGAGGTTGATTACGGCTCCTGCGAAGGGAACGATCCGCTTCAATCCTGATGGCTCGTTCTTCTACCAGCCTGACGGCGCGTACGTAGGGTCCTTGACGTTTGTCTATGAGCTGAGCGACGGATTGTTGGTCTCCGATTTGGTCACCGTTGAGCTCGTAATCGATCTTCCTAAGACTCTCTCTGGAACATCGACTTCGAGCGATTCCGGAAGTAACTCCAAGGATTCGGCAAATGCGAATAGCAATAATAGCAAGACAGTAGCGGAAGGCGTTGGCTATGCTGCTACGATCGGGGTGCTTTCGACATCATCGACGAGCACATCGACAGCGGCTGCGACCACTTCGGCTGAGACTACCGAAACGCAAGCGGCAGCAGCGACGGTTACGAATTTGGTCGGTGATACGAGCGGTCGAACGGAGGCAGCGAACACTGTCGCAGAAGCGGAGAAGACGGTGCAAGCGGTTTCGTTCATTGGTACCTTGGTTTCCGGAACAGAATCGACGATGGAGGTTCAGGAAACTCGGTTTGAGTATGCGAGCTTAGCAGAGCGATTTGCGCGTAGTCGTGGCAGCGATAACGCGAGATTCATCGAAGAGCTCTCAAATCCGAACTCTAGGGAGCGAGAGGGCCGACGCAGCGAAACTGATACGTCGATTGAATTGAATACGACGGCAGTGGTGCAAACCGTGATCGGAACGGGTGTTGTTCTGTGGTTAGCCCAAGGCTTCCAGATTGCGGCTACGGTAGTGACCGCAGCACCGGTTTGGACCGGGCTGGATCCGATGGCGATGACCATGGGAGCAGAGAATAAAGGCGAGAAGCGGAGCCCGCTGTCAGCTGAAGAGAAGTTATTCGATAAGTAAGCGGAAATAATTAAGCAAGCGGAAATAATTAGGTAGGCTGCGGGGGCCTTGTGGCCCCTGGGCATGGAAATCTCGCCTGGCCACGTGGCCAGGGAGGATTGAGTTACTGTCCAATGGTTAGTTTCGCCGTGGGCTGCCTCGGCAATGGCACAGTGCTGCTCGAGCGCTCTATATCCCCAACTCTATATCCCCAACACTCTTTTTCTCTTGGTCGCGTTGGTCTGTGGGCACTTCTCGGGCACTGCGTATTGCTTTTCCGAAGGCGATATCGAGGAGGTGTCGAATGTAGCGGTGTGTAAATCCTCCTTGTTGGCGGATTGTGGCGGTGAAGGTTGCGTAAGTGCCTCGTTTTTCAAAAATGGTGCAATAGGAGGCCTCGAGAATCGAAAGATCGCGACGCAAACCGTTCATGATTCAAGGGTTAGGTGGCTTCTCGTAATCGCTCTTGGCCAACAGGTTTTCACGCATCTCTAGCCGAAAAGGGCTTCGAATCGTCTTCCCAGCAGCGGGGGATTTCGGGACAATAGCGAACTGTGAAAGCGGTTCATCCATGTGGGGATCGCGTGAAACTTTTCCATCTAGAGAATACAAAATCAATGTCCGACGCGAAACTCTTGGGCGAGGCAGATCCTTCGGTGTTGGCTGCATCTGGTCAAGTGGAGGCACCGATTGACGTGGATCCGGCGGAAACGAGTGAATGGCTTGGGTCGCTGGACTATGTCTACAAGAGTCGCGGAGCGGATCGTGTACGGTATTTGGTCAAGGCCCTTGAAAATCGGGCGCGACGCGATGGCGTGGACATTCCGATCGAGACGTCGACGCCCTACGTGAACACCATACCTCCGTCGAAGCAGCCTGCTTACCCTGGGAATCGAGAGTTAGAGCGCCGCATTAAGAGCATCATTCGTTGGAATGCGATGGCCATGGTGGTGCGGGCCAACAAGAAGAACAAAGGGCAAGGCGGGCATATCAGCACCTTTGCAAGTAGCGCTACGTTGTACGAAGTGGGCTACAACCATTTCTTTCGCGGTCGAGGCGAGTCGGGGTACTCGGGGGATATTGTCTACTTCCAAGGCCACGCGTCTCCTGGGATGTATTCGCGAGCTTTCGTTGAAGGGCGACTTGCCGAGAGCAAGCTAGAAAATTTCCGTCGGGAGTTGCAACCAGGTGGAGGGTTGAGCAGTTATCCGCACCCTTGGTTGATGCCTGATTTTTGGGAATACCCGACGGTATCGATGGGGCTGGGGCCGATCATGGCGATTTACCAAGCCCGCTTCAATGAGTATTTGAACGACCGTGGTCTCAAGGACACCAAGGGGCAAAAGGTTTGGGCGTTTTTGGGGGATGGAGAGTGCGACGAACCTGAGACTTTGGGTGCAATAACGTTGGCCTCCCGAGAAAAGCTTGACAATTTGATCTTTGTGGTGAATTGCAACCTGCAGCGGCTCGATGGTCCAGTGCGGGGCAACGGCAAGATCATTCAAGAGCTTGAAGCTGTGTTCCGAGGGGCTGGTTGGAACGTGATCAAGGTGGTGTGGGGGACGGATTGGGATCCGTTGCTCGAGCACGACGAATCTGGGCTTTTGGCGCAGCGGATGACCGAAGTGGTCGATGGGCAGTATCAAAAATACACGGGAATGCCGGGATCCTACATCCGGGATCATTTCTTCGGCAAGCATCCGGAACTTTTGAATTTGGTCGCGAATTACTCGGACGAGAAGCTTCAGAAAATGAAGCGTGGTGGCCATGATCCCGAGAAAGTTTACGCCGCATACAAAGCAGCCGTAGAGCACAAGGGTCAGCCAACCGTCATCTTGGCGAAAACCATCAAGGGCTACGGGCTGGGTGAAGCGGGCGAAGGACGCAATATCGCCCACAATCAGAAGGAAATGAACGAAAAGGAATTGTTGGAGTTCCGAAGCCGTTTCGGAATTCCAATCTCGGACGACGAAGTAGCGACGGCTCCTTTCTACAAGCCACCCGAGACAAGCATTGAGATCAAGTACTTGAAGGAGCGTCGCGCTGCCCTCGGTGGTCCGATCCCGAGCCGACCGACAACCCATCCGACCACGGAAACTCCGACGCTGGACGATTATCGCAAGTTCATGAACCAGCAGCTCGATGGCAAGACGATCTCGACCACCAACGGGTTCGTTCGGTTGCTGGGGCGTTTGGTCAAAGACAAAAAAATCGGTCCAAACATTGTTCCGATCGTTCCCGACGAGTCCCGTACCTTTGGTATGGAAGGGATGTTCCGAGAGATTGGTATCTATGCCCATGCCGGCCAGTTGTACGAACCAGTCGATTCCGATCAGTTGGCTTACTACAAAGAAGCTCGCGACGGCCAGATCCTTGAAGAGGGTATCACCGAATGTGGATCGATGAGCAGTTTCGTTGCGGCGGGTACTGCGTACTCGGCCCACGGCATCAACATGATTCCGTTCTACATCTACTACTCCATGTTTGGTTTCCAACGTGTGGGTGATTCGATCTGGGCTGCGGCGGACATGAGGGCGAAAGGCTTCCTCATCGGAGGAACTGCAGGACGCACCACGCTCAACGGCGAGGGGTTGCAGCACCAAGATGGGCACAGTCACCTGAATGCGATGGCGTTCCCCACTGTGCGGGCGTACGATCCCGCGTGGGCCTACGAGACAGTCGTTATTATTTTGGACGGGATGCGTCGCCTCTACCAAGAGAACGAGACCGCACTTTACTACATCACAGTGCACAACGAAGATTACGAAATGCCTGCGATGCCTGAAGGCGTTGAGGAAGGCATTATTCGAGGGATTTACCGGTTCAAGTCCGTCGAGGTGGAAGGGGCCCGCGCCCGGGTGCAGTTGTTCGGTTCCGGAGCTATCCTTCGACACGTGCTGGAAGCTCAGAAGATACTTGCAGAGAAGTACCGAATTGCGAGTGATGTCTGGAGCGTTACCAGCTACACCCAATTGCGGCGTGATGCTCAGAGTTGCGAGCGATGGAATATGCTCCATCCGGACCAGCCCGCCAAGAAGAGCTACATCCAAACGGTGCTCGAAGGTGTGTCCGGTCCGATCGTTTCGGCCAGCGACAATGTTCGCGCAGTGGGTGAGCAATTGATGCCGTACGTGGATCAGGATTATTACGTTCTGGGATGTGACGGCATGGGCCGAAGTGAGACACGACCCGCGTTGCGGCGCCACTTTGAAGTGGACGCAGCATCGGTTGCAATCGCTTCGCTGTATCGGCTTAGCCGAGCCGGAACCATTCCCGGTTCGGAAGTCGCCCAAGCGATTCGCGACTTGGACTACGACCCTGAAAAGCAAAACCCATTGTTTGCGTAACGAGTTTCACACGTTGGCGCAGGAATGCCCCGTGGAATGACCTGTGTGCATTTTTCCTTTGATGTTTCAAACCATTAGACGATAGATCAAGCGAAGTTCATGGCTACCGAAATCAAGCTCCCGTCGCTAGGCGAAGGAATCGAATCTGGAGATGTTCTCGAGGTCCTCGTTAAGGTTGGCGATGTTGTTAAGAAAGAGCAGTCGCTTTTGGAGATGGAAACGGACAAGGCGACCGTTTCGGTCCCTAGTCCTGCCGCAGGCAAGATCGTTTCGATTACGGTGAAAGAAGGTGAAACGGTAAAGGTCGGTCAGGTCTTTGCAACGATCGAAGCAAGCGGTGCACCTGCTGCCGCGGCACCTGCAGCGCCCCAAACTCCCGCACCAGTTGCCGCCCCAGCACCTGCGGCCCCAGCGGTCGCTCCTGTAGCCGTAGCACCCAAGCCCGTAGCTGAGGCTCCGACCCCGGCTCCTGTCAAACCAGCACCTATTGTTGTGCCACCTGCCCCTGTGGCTCCGGTCGCCACAGCAAGCGTCGCTACACCTGCCGCGGATGCGTCACCTTTCGGCGATGATGTAATTCCCGCAGGACCTGCCATTCGTCGTTTCGCTCGCGAAGTCGGAGTTGACTTAGGCGGTGTTTCCGGAACAGGAGAGGGTGGGCGAATCACTCGCGAAGACGTTCTCGCCGTCGTGCGGCATGCAAATCAATCCGCACAAGCGCACAAAGGTGCATCCGCGAGCACTGCAGTTGAAGCGGTGCCACCACCTAAGGGTAGTGCAACGTCGAAGCCTTCGGCGGATGGAAAGCCAGGTGTTCCAGCAACGGATGACTATGGCCCCATTCGCGTCGATAGGATGACGAAGATTCGGAAGACCATTGCGAGCCAAATGGATAAGTCGTGGTCGACCGTTCCTAGAGTCGTCAATTTTGATGATGCTGACGTCACGGAATTGGAAGCGTTTCGCCAAACCAGCAAGGACGATTACGCATCGCGCGGGATTAAACTGACGACGATGCCGTTTTTGATCAAAGCGATCGCGACAGCCCTTAAGCATCATCCGGCCTTGAATGCCGTGATCGATACCGAAAACGAGCAGATCATCTATAAGGATTACGTCAATCTCGGCATCGCGATCGATACCGATCGGGGATTGGTAGTTCCAACGCTGAAAAATGCGGACCGGATGTCGATACCCGATATCGCTTATGCGCTGTCGGATCTTTCATCGCGCGTTCGCAACAACGACTTCGCCGTAAGTGATCTCCGAGGTGGCACGTTTACGATTAGCAATCTGGGTGCCATCGGTGGTACCTATTCGACGCCGATCGTGAATGTGCCTGAAGTTGCCATCCTATTGGTTGGACGGTCTCGAAAATTGGCAACAGTCATGGACGATGACTCCATCAAGCCACGGCTCATGATGCCGTTGAGTTTGGCGTACGATCACCGATTGGTAGACGGTGCGACAGCCGCTCGGTTCCTCAACGATGTCATCGCTTACCTCGAGGCACCCAGTCGATTGCTCTTGGCCATCTAGGATCCTGCCAATTTGACGGTAGCTGGGCGGGTAAGCGGAAACACAGATGCAGGAGCCATTGAACGGCTCCTGCACTCGTTTAATGGAGGGGCCGGAGAATGGGGTGCTCTCATGGGACGCATATCTGAGATGGAAAGTCGTTGCGGCGGCGGCTCCCAATCCATCGATCTATCAAGACTTCTTTCCAAGTCGTTGTGCTGCATCGTTTTTTGCATTGTCTGTTTTCAGCATGTCTATGGCCAGTCGGGCGGCGATAGAGTGTCCGGGGATGCCTCGATCGGGATCGATTTGGACGGTTCCGAGTTGCGAATCAAGACCACGGGTCGAGTAGCGGGTGCCATCGATTCGTTGACTTGGAAGGGCAAGGAGTTTGTCGATTCCTTCGACCACGGACGCCAAATCCAGTCGGCTTGTAGTTTCGATGCGATGGATGCAGGGCCGTTTTGGGCCGAGCGTTTCAATCCGACAGAAGCGGGGTCGAGGCTCGATGGCACGGGGCCGACATCCACGAGTCGGTTGCTGGGCCTTTCGACCATGGGACCGGAGATTCGAAGTTCCAGTCGCATGGCATTCTGGCTAGCTCCGGGGGAATCATCCTTTGGTCGACCCGCGTTGAACCGTGAACGACAATCCGAACATCTTTTGCACAAGCGTATTCGCTTAGGGGCCTTTGAAGATAAGCACATCATCGAGGTTGCAGTCACGTTTGAGATACCTGAACACGAAAGGCATCAGTTGGGTCAATTCGAAGTATTGACCGGTTATATGCCACCCGATTTCTCCAAGTTTGCAGCACTGAATGGGCTGAATTCGACATGGATGCCGCTTGATGACGGCCCTGGAGAGCAAGCGTCTCCCGTTGTGTTCTGCACGCCCGATGAGCGATTCGCCTTGGGAGTTGTTCTGGTGGGTGGCGGCGGCAAAGGGTACGACGGCCCCGGTTATGGACGTTTCGTGTTTCGAGAAGAGAAAGTAGTGAAGTGGAATTGCGTGATGCGATTCCGGCAGACGCCGGCGATAGAGCAACGCAAGCACAGTTTTCGCGTCCTGATGGTAGTTGGGGACCTGCAGGATGTTCAGAAGGGAATGGTCGCAATCCAGCGTGCGGGGGATAATATCCCTCGCGATAAACACTAGCGATGAATCGTGCTGGGGGTGCAATTGCCAGTCTGTTGGGAAGTGAAGGGCTGTTGCGAAGCGGCAACCCCCCAAAGACGGCTTGGGCGATCGTTGGGTAGTGTGTTTCTACATCCTGAAGATGCGCCGATGGCCAGCATCGCGACCACGAGAATCCATTCTGTGGGAAATGATTTCATAATGAAGCGACCGTTGGATCGCGGATTGGCGAAGGTTTTGGAAAAGGTCGAAACGATCGAATGCGATCACTGCGTAATGGTGCGTTGTCATGTGTATCGACGCACAGCTTGAGAGAATTTCAAAAAAATTACATCGCCGGCGTATTCGATACTTTGCTTGTATCACGCGCACCTCGCAGAAGCGTCATGGTCACGTGACCGACGGAGTTTTGTGCATCTAGCCACTAAGAAAAATTGAAACTTGGTTTTTAGGATGGGGTAATCTCCATAGACGCTCTTCTCGGAGGAGTGTTTCCCGTTGCCGAACCGTTCGGGCTGCGGGCTAAGGAAGCTCGATTGAGTATCAGGATTCGTAGAGCGACATCGGATGTTCCACGTCGGCCCCATTTGGATGACACGAGAGCTGGTTCAGCGCACCCCAACGCGGGGTAGTGCGGGGGGGCGTATTTCCAATTCGCAGAGCTATTTCGGTTATTGGTTCTTTTTGTTCATTTGCTTTGCGCTGGTGGGTTGCAAGACGTTGTCGTTACCTGCGATCAATCCAAACGGTGGAACAATATTCTCGGGACAGACGACGACGCTGGTTTCGCCGCATAATCCTGCGAACGGTTACCCCTCCCAAGGATCCGCATACCCTACGCCCCCGGAGCCCAAAAAGTGTTTGCACGGTGTCGCCTCGCAGGACGGCAAGCATGGGTGCAAGCTATGTGCGGGCAAGCATGCGGATTTGGACGAGAGTCGAGCCCGCTGCGGTCAGTTACTGCTAACGCCAACCAAAATCGTGGCGCCGGTTGGAGGCGAGGTGATACTTCTCGCTGGGATTTGTGGCAAGGATGGCATGCTGGTCACTGGGGAGCCTATCGAATGGATGCTCTCGCCAGATAGCGTTGGTCAGATTATCGATGTGGGGGATGCGGGTAAAGACACCCACAAAGAGCATCATTTTTGGAAAAAAGCTTCTGGACCCACTTTGGGCAAGGTAGATGTGGATTTTGCACGGGGGCTTACCAGCCGCGAAGCTGGGCGAATTACGCGCGGCACCGCGAAAACGGAAGATGATCTTCCCATTCGACTTGGGCAAACCTGGTTGAGTCTATCCAGTCCGACCGAGGGTGTCTCCAAAGTGACGGTCATGGCACCCGACAGTGAGGCGTGGGATCAACGACGACAAACGGCAACCATCTACTGGGTCGATGCGTCGTGGGAATTCCCCCGAGTGCAAATGGCCCCGAGCGGTCAGTCGATCCAGTTGGTCACCAAAGTATTTCGGTCGGGTGGATTCGCGCCTGCGGATGGATGGATTGTTCGGTATCGATCTCTCAACCCTGACATTGCTCGTTTCCTTCCGCAGTATGGCGAGGTGTTTGAGAAGCAAGTCGATCGCAATGGGAATGCGGTTGTCGATGTGGTCAATATGCTTCAAACAGGAATGATTTCAAAGCCGAATGGCTCAGCGCTAATCGAGGTGGAAGTAGTCCGTCCACCGCAAGGTTCTGAGAACATGCCAGAGTTACCGATCGGGCGAAGCACCGTGGAGGTTTCCTGGACATCTCCTGAGTTGACGCTGACCGCATCCGGTCCAGAGACAGCTGTGCCCGGCCAACCGTTGGCATATGCAGTGACACTTCAAAATGACGGGATGGCACAAGCGGAAAACGTGGTGCTGAGACTTATGGTGCCTAACGGGATGGAGATCAAGAGCGTCACACCGAACCCGACCAACCAAACCGCCACCAATCTCGCTTGGGATATTGGGGTTTTGGGTCCGCGTCAAGCGTTGGATGTCCAGGTGATCGTGGAAGCATTGGCCGAATTTGATGCGAGGGTTGCATTCCAGGTTAATGCTGCTCCGAGCATTGCTAAAGAAGCGATCGTATCGACGCTGGTTCAGAAGCCCAAGCTGGCGCTTAGCATCAACCCGGACCCAACGACGACCCAAGCCGGGATTGGAGAACCTGCGACCTTTAATATGAAGTTAACCAATACGGGCAATCAGACCGTAACGGACCTTTCATTGCTGCTCGAGGCATCGCCCGGATTAAGTCATATCCGAGATGGCGCACGGGAAGTGACTAGGGAGATCGGATATCTAGCGCCAGGTCAAAGCGTCGACCTGTCCGCGCAATTTGTTGTGGAACGCGAGGGTGATCTCTCCGTGAAGGCGACCGCATTGTCTGCTCGCCAAGTCCTATCCGCAGCTCAAGCGAGCGTCCGCGGTGTGGCTGGTCCGCAACGTGTTCCACAGGTGGACGTGGAGATGCGCTGCAGCACTGGAGCAAATGTCATTGCGCTGAATACGGCAACATCGGTCGTGTTGATCGTTCGAAACACTGGGCCAGTTGCGATCCGTAACCTTCTGGTATCGGTGAAGTACGATCCGGCGCTTGCACCGAGTGGCGCGTCAGCAGGCTTTGAGCCGAGTTATGCGAATCAGTTGCTCCGATGGCGAGTGGATCTGCCTGCGGGTGGCTCGCAGGAGTTCCAGGTGAATTTCAATGGAGCGGCACCTTCGGCCGATGCGCAGGTGGTCGGTCTCGTTGAAACCGAGGATCGGGCGGTCCGCGTGATGAAGAATGTAGGCATTCCGATTTCAGGCGGTGGGACCACTGCGGGTGGAGTCGGTGCTGGAGCGTCCCCGTCGTTGGGGCCGAGTGCGGGTGGCGCACCTAGTCCGGTGGTTGGCGCACCGGCGGCAATAGCGTCGGGATTGCTGGTAGCGATCGAGCCGGTGGTAAATCAAGTCCGACTCAATCAAGAGTCTCGGTACGTCATACGCATTCGAAACCAAACCGATGCCATTCAGCAGCGGGTGGAAACGCAGATTCAGTTGCCTGAGGGGGTCCGCATGATGGATTTGCGAGGCCAAACGGAATCGGGATACCAGTTTGACGACACGGGCCGAATCATCAGACTCGATCCGATTTTATCCTTGCGAGCACAAGAGGAATTGTCGTACACGATCACCTTGATGCATCAGCTCGTTTCTGAAGGAAAGATGATTGCTACGGTGCGGTCTGCGAATCTACCAGACCCGGTAAGCGCTGCATCGACGATCCAGACGATCGCGCCGTGATCAAGGGTAGTCGCGACCAATCATTTTCCCGGTGCGAAGGGATTTTACTTGCATCGCTTTACGAAGCAAGTCGGAGCCCTAAGCGTGAGCGCCGGGTTGAGGGACGTTGGGAGTGAAGGTTACGATGTTTTGATCGTGACTGGAATCGAGGCAGTGATCATGGCTAGTGCCGGGGCTGCGGGTTCTAGCGTCCAGTCGCCACTTGCTAACACGCGTGGCTCGGAACTGATCGCTGCGCGATCGACGAACCCGATCCCTTGGATTCCCCTACTTCTTCTAAAAAACTCGTTACGGATGCGGTTGAGTCATGGAGAATGGATCCAGGGCCTTGTTCAATTCCGAGGGGTCCAGGATCTGCTGTTCCAGGCAAAGTTCGCGGATGGTTTTTCCGGATGCGAACGCTTCTTTGGTCAGCTTGGCCGCCTTTTCATAGCCAATGTAGGGATTGAGGCTGGTAACCATCGAGAGGCTTTGCTCGACACTTGCTTCGCAAGCCGTGGGGTTGGCTTCGAGGCCTTCCATGCAAAACTCGATGAAGGCGCTGATTCCGTTGGATAGCAGCATGATGCTTTCGAGCATGGCATGACCCATGACCGGCATCATGATGTTCAATTGGAAGTTTCCACCTGCGGCGCCTGAGAGAGTCATGGTGCTATCGTTTCCGATGACTCGAGCCGTCAATTGCATCATGCTTTCGCACATGACCGGATTGACTTTACCCGGCATGATGGAGGAGCCTGGTTGGCGGTCAGGCAGGATGACTTCAAAGAATCCGCAACGAGGTCCAGATCCTAGCCAACGAATGTTGTTGGCGATGTTGAACAGAGTCATCGCAATCGTCTTGATTTGTCCGTGGGATTCGACGAGCCCATCGCGCTGCGCGTTGGCTTCGAAGTGGTCGGCTGCTTCGACGAACGGTATCGAGGTTTGTTTGGCCAAGTGTTCGCTGACACGATGGCCAAACTCAGGATGCGTGTTGATTCCACTACCAACCGCGGTGCCTCCAACGGGCAATTCATATACCGCGGCGGCAGCAGTCTTTGCTCGCTCGATCGAGAGAGCGATTTGTCGGGCGAATCCTCCGAACTCTTGGCCGAGTCGAAGCGGTGTTGCATCCATCAAGTGAGTACGCCCGATTTTGATGATCTTATCCCATGCTTTGGCTTTGTCGGCCAAGATCCCGTGGAGGCGCTGGAGTTGGGGGATCAGTCTCTCGTGGATTTCGCATGCAGTTGCAACGTGGATCGCGGTTGGGAAGGTATCGTTGGTGCTTTGCCCCATATTCACGTGGTCGTTCGGATGGATAGGTTTGGACTTCGAGAAACGGTCCCCCCCCAAGATTTCGATAGCGCGGTTGGAGATCACCTCGTTGATGTTCATGTTGCTCGAGGTGCCAGATCCCGTTTGGAAAACATCGACTGGGAATTGGTTGTCCATTTTGCCATCAATGATTTCCTGGCACGCTTGGAAGACGGCTTGAACCTGGTCAGGCAGCAATGGGTTTTTTCCCGATCCAGTGAGTTTTCCAAGATCATTGTTCGCTGCAGCGCATGCTAATTTCACGCGACCCATGGCTCGGACAAGCGGTGTTGGCAGTGGCCAGCCGGAGATCGGGAAATTCTCAACGGCTCGTTGCGTTTGGGCGCTGTAGTAGGCATTCGCTGGAACGAGAACTTCGCCCATGGAGTCGACTTCGGTGCGGAATTCGGACATTGCTAATAGTTCCTGAGTCAGAAATAAGTAGGGGTTGTGCTGGGAGTGGAGCGTGGGCTGCTGGAAAGAATCCCTGGTTTTGAAGCTGATTTTATAGCAAGGATTCCAATTTCTGCCATTGAGCAGGCGGGTTTGGTGTCGCGCTAGCAGTCGAGCGAGGAATCTGGCTGCGGAGATGATGCGGAGATGAGGAGAAGCACCACTCGCTCGGTGGAGCTGGAAGGTGTCGAGATGGCTGGATCGTGGGGGGGTTGAGGCGGCTGAGTTCTTAAAAAATGGGTTTTTCCCCTAGCCAAAATGGGTCCCACCGTTAGTATCGGAGGAGCAAAGAAGAAAAAGCTTGGAAAGCAAGGTTCAAATTCTCAGCCGATAGTCGCATCCGGGTCGCTAACGCCGATGGTTGCTGATGGGTAGTCGAAATTTCGGCTATCTCTAGGGGGCGAGATCTCGACGCATGAGCGAGATCTTCACGTTGAGTCGAGCCAGTCTTTCCCAGGTTTTTGTCCGGTTATGTTTCCGGGCAACCAACGGAAAGTTGGCGAATCGATTTCGAACACGTGAGGTTATTTGATGAAACCCATCGATGTGATGGCGGATGATGTTGCGCTCGCAGCGGAAATTTTGGGATCTATTGAAGGTACGCTGACTGGCGGAGATGCGGCTCCAGGGGCCTCTGCGGGTGTGAAGGTCAAGAAAAAGAAAAAGAAGAAGCTCGCACAGGTGTCCGATACCGCGGTGACGCCAAGAGTCGAGACCTTGGACGACTCAGCACTCGAAGCCGAGGTCGTTTCGAGCGGCCCACTGTTTTCAGAGATGGTTGCGGAATTGCGTGCCGAGGCGGCCGATTTCTCGGAGTTGACTCACTCGAAATCGAGCATTGATTCCGAGGGGGGCGTCGAGTCCGATTCAATGGTCGACGAGCTAGGCGAGAGCGGTGAGGCAGAAGCTGGAGCAGAGGAGTGGGTCGAAGACGATAGCCGCGTCCGTTTTAGCGATTTAGGCCTACCCGGCGAGATTTGCAGCGCGCTTGCGAAGTCGGGTTACCAATATCCAACCGACATCCAATCCGCGACGATACCCGCCTTGCTCAAAGGACGGGATGTGCTGGGGCAAGCACAAACGGGCACTGGAAAGACGGCTGCGTTTGCGTTGCCCTTGCTCAGTGGGATCGATGTTGAAAACCCAGAGACTCAGGTATTGGTGTTGGCTCCCACTCGCGAGTTAGCGATTCAGGTTTCTGAGTCGTTCATGAAGTATGGGCAGCATCTGCGAGGGTTGAGGGTTGCTCCCATCTATGGTGGCAGTTCCTACGCGACTCAAATCCACGCTCTGAAGCGTGGGGCACATGTGGTGGTCGGTACGCCTGGACGTGTCATGGACCACATGCGCGAGAGTCGCCTTCGAATTGACACATTAAAATGTTTGGTCCTCGACGAAGCGGACGAAATGTTGCGGATGGGATTTGTGGATGACGTTCAGTGGATTCTCGAGCAGAGTCCGGCAACGCGACAGATCGCATTGTTTTCCGCAACCATGCCAGACCCTATCCGACAAATCGCGAATCGGCATCTCAAAAATCCACACGTGATTTCGATCGAATCGAAGCAGCGCACTGCTGACAATATCGAACAACGATTCATTACGGTAGAACCGCGTGGTCGGACGGAGGCGCTTCAGCGAATTCTCGAGGCCGAGGATTTCGACGGGATGATTGTGTTCGTCAAGACAAAAATCGCAACGGTGGAATTGTCGGACCATTTGCGTTCCCTTGGGTATTCGGCTGTTGCACTCAATGGCGATATTGCCCAGACGCAGCGCGAACGGACCATTGAACAACTCAAGGAAGGAGTATTCGATATTTTAGTGGCGACCGATGTCGCTGCCCGAGGATTGGATGTCCAACGCATTACTCACGTGATCAATTACGATTTGCCCTTTGATTCCGAGGCGTATGTGCATCGGATCGGGCGGACGGGCAGGGCCGGTAGGAGCGGTCAAGCGATCATCTTCATCGCGCCGCGGCAACGTGGTTTCTTGCGAGAAATAGATCGTGCTGCCGGTCAGACGATTGAGCCGATGGCAATTCCAACGTCGAAGGAGATTAACACCCTTCGAGTTTCCCGGTTCAAGGAGATGATCCAAAAGGCTGCAACGCCAACTGAGGCGGGCAAGGAGGTCTTCAACCTTTTTGAAAAACTGATCAACGAGTGCGCCGTCGAACACGGATTGTCGCCGATCAAGATTGCTGCAGGTTTAGCCCATTTGGCTCAAGGGGAACGACCATTCTTCGTCAGTGAGTCCTCGGAGCGGATGCTTCGAATGGATACCGATCGCGGACGTAGAGAACGCGGTGGAGATAGCCGCGATTTTCGCGACACCGGCCGGCCGCCTCGCGATCGTTTTGGGGATCGCGACCGCGGTGCAGGTGGCGATGCACGCCGGGGGGGACGCCGAGGAGAACGAGGTGAAGGAATCGAACTCGGTGACCCACGCCGCGAAAAGGAGACTTTCCGCGTCGAAGTCGGACGTATCCATGGGGTGAAGGCTGGGAATTTAGTCGGCGCGGTTGCCAACGAGATCGGTCTGAACTCCGATCTGATTGGTCAGATCAAAATCCATCACGATTTCTCGACGATCGATTTGCCCGCCGGTATGCCTCGTGAAGTTTTCAAGACGTTAGGTAAGGCGTGGGTGTTGGGGCGTCAGCTTCGGATTTCCAAGTTGATGGACCACCCTTCGGAGCGACGATTTTCGAGAGAGAAGCGAGGGGCGAGGTAACCACCCAGATCGCGAGCGTCGCCATGGTAAAGGGTGATCGAGTCTGAATGGTTTGGATTTGGGAATGTGCGTGTCCGAAATGGAAACGTCGCTTTTAAACATCGACCAATTAGGTGACGCAGCCGCGATCATCGCGGCTGGCGGTGTTGTGGCGTTTCCGACGGAGACGGTTTACGGTTTGGGGGCAGACGCGACCAACAGGTCTGCTATCCTCAAAATCTTCGAGGCAAAGGGCCGGCCCAGCGACAATCCCTTGATCGTGCACGTCGCCGCTGTTGGCGACGTGTTGCGTGTCGCGAAGGAAATCCCTCCCATAGCCCAAAAGCTTATGAACGCTTTTTGGCCCGGTCCTTTGACAATTGTCATGCCGAAGGGAGACTCGGTAGTTGCTGAGGTCTGCGCCGGTCTTCAATCGGTCGCAGTACGAATGCCCAACCATCCTGTGGCGACGGAATTGATCCGTCGAGCTGGTGTGCCGTTGGTTGCTCCTAGTGCTAATCGATCGGGGCGACCGAGCGGTACGACATGGGAGGCGGTTCGCGACGATCTTTCGGGGCGCATCGAATCCATCGTATGCGGGGATCCGACCGAGTTGGGATTGGAAAGTACTGTTATCGACGTAACACAAAATCCACCGTGTGTGCTTCGTCACGGAGCGATCTCGTTGAAGTCCCTCCAAGCTGTCGCCCCTAACGTTGTTTCCATCGAAGATCTAGAGGCCAGTGAACAAGTACGCTTGCATAAATCGCCAGGGACACGGCATCGTCACTATCAACCGCATGCCCGAGTGTTGCTTGCTTCGTCCGTGACCGAAGGGGGCGGGGCGACGCTTCCTTTGGGTGGAGGAAGTAATCCATTGGCTCGGGCGTGGATCGGTCTATCGTCCCCGAACCCGATGGTGGACTGGCGAATGATTAAAGTCTGTGAAA
The DNA here is from genome assembly GCA_046318275.1 of Pirellula sp. GTDB lineage: Bacteria > Planctomycetota > Planctomycetia > Pirellulales > Pirellulaceae > JBKCUI01. The sequence goes on from JBKCUW010000056.1 coordinate 18,320, forward strand.
ACGTCGAAGAGTACGCGAGAGCTCTCTTTTCGTTCTTCCGGGAAATGGATCGCTTAGGGATTGAAGAGATAGTTTGTGAGTGCGTACCCGAGGATGGGATCGGTCGAGCGTTGATGGATAGGATTCGTCGAGCAAGTGTTAACGAATAGATTGAGATCGGTAGGTGGATGGATGAGTTACGGGCATAATCAACAAACCGGGGGACTTCGGAAAGCGTTTTCATTAGTAAGGCGGCTTGCGGTTTCGGTGTCGCTTTCCGTGTTGACCGGTTATGGAGTTGCACAGGAAAAGCAGGTTGAAGGGGAGTTGGATGGTGAGCGGCCCAAAGCCATCGCGCCGCGATCCACTTCAAATATCGAAGAACTCGTCTTGGTCGAGAGAGGTGCTCTGCCCGTCATTATTTCTGCGCCGCACGGAGGAACCCTTCGGATCTCCGGGGTGCCGACAAGGAAAGGAGAAGGTATGCAGACAGGACCGGCAGGCTTCTTCACCGGGAGAGATGGTGGAACTGAAGAGTTAGCCAAGGAAGTTGTGCTCGCTATTGAAAAAAAGCTCGGTGCGCGGCCCTATAGCGTGATCAGCAGCGCACATCGGAGGTACTTGGACCCAAATCGACCTGCAGAAATTGCCTATGAAGACGAGGATGCTAAGCCCGTTTACGACCGGTATCATGCAAACTGCCGGTCGCATTGCGATGAGATAATGTCAAGGTTTCGAGGTGGCTTGTTTTTGGATCTGCACGGTCAAGGTTCGAGTAGCCAGACGGTGTTTCGAGGGACGGGGAACGGTAAAACAGTTTCACGACTACGCGAGCGGTTTGGTGAGGAATCCCACACTGGCGATTCGAGTTTCTTCGGGATCCTAAATGATTTAGGGTGGCGCGTGTACCCGAAGCCCTACGGTGGAAAAGAGCAGTCGGGATTTACGGGGGGGTATATTGTCCAAACGTATGGAAGTCACCGCGCGGAAGGGATCGATGCGATCCAACTGGAGTTTGGTGCCGAGTATCGAAACGAAGCGAATCGAAAAGAGACGGCAGCAGTGCTAGCAGAGGCTGTTTCGCGTTACTTAGAGATCTATGTTCCGTACCAAAAATAAGTTGCGGTAGGTAGCTCTCCATACGACATCGCAAGCTACAGATTGGTGTTCCTTGGCCGTGCCTACGTTTAGGGGCGGCCGGCATGTTGTGTGAAAGGTTCTACGTGTGCCTCTCGTCGAGCATTGTTGAACTTCGACCTTAAACGCCCCTTGCGCTTTAAAGGCCTAGCATCGCTATAACGCCCCCATAGCGCTGCGGGTAGAGTTAATTCGTGGCTTTCGGGGAGGACGTTTGGTCGGAAGCATATGCCGCTGGGACAGCTTGTTCGCCTAGTGGGTCGCTGGGTGGGTTTGTTGGGCGTGTCGGCGATGACGCGAACGGGGATGTGGGGTTTAAGGTTGCTACATCCATGGTGGCCCAGGGAGATGCGTTGTCCTTTTTCACTTTGCGGAAGTATTCAGCGATGGTTCGCGTCGCAAAATCTGCGTCTCCAGTTCGTTCAAGCATTTTACCGACGGCCGTGATGTGTTGTCCAAAGTCAGTACTCGATTCTAGACGCAAGCGTTTAGGGCGACCGAAGATTGGAAATGCAGCAATCAACGCGATCAAGCCGAGAATGGCTGCGTGGATTGTGATGACATTCAACGGCCATAGAGTGAGCATTTCTAGGCCTTGCTGCTGCTCATCGGCATTGTTCTCTCGAACCACTGGGTCCATTTCCCCGGTGATGAAGCCGACGCCACCTTTGGGGAGGTCGTTGATGATTGAGCTGGCAATCGTTCGGTGGGACTCGTGCAGCATGGAATAGTTGGAAAAGAGAGAGTTGTTCGCAACAACGATCACTCGGCCCCCCAAAAATTCAGGTCGAACGAGGGTGCCGATCAAAATCCGACCGTTCCCGGTCAGCAGGTCGGGGGAGATCGTCCGAGCATCGTCGAATGGGATTTGGGCGATAATTTGTTGTTGGGACTCGTCGGCTGTTGTCCATGTTTTTTCATAAGGTTTGTTGGTAGGTACCGGAGTTGCGGCATTAGGCTCCCAGTCGAACTCTTTCTTAATTGCGTTTTCATCGGTAGGTACGATGGCGGTCGGGTGGGTCCTGAGGAATATCTTTGAGTTGCTTGCGTCGACGAATTTCGACAAAGGACCCGCGAACTCTTGAACTTGCTCCATCTGATGATTCGAGCAATCCCATCGGAACCAAGGCGTGATGATGGTATCGCGATTGGCTCGCCGTATTCGATCGAGTCGTGACTGTTCCAAGGCTGCCCAATCCCGTGCGGCAGACTCAGGATCAGTGACCTGTTTAAGAGAAGGAGGTGATTTCGCTAGATCGCGCCAGTAGTCGACGTTGGGGGAATAGTCCCGACCGATGTAGATTAACGTGCGATTACCCCGGCTTAGCCATTGGGACAACCAAGTATAGGTTGCAGCTTGGTGGACAGGGAATGCGTCTGGTGACCAGACGATCGTGTTGAGGCGGTTCATGTTCGCAGGGGACAAGGAACGCACGGAGTAGGTCTCCAAGCCCTTTTCTTTGACCATCTCGCGAAAAACAGTGAGACCGCTCGGGCTGCACTTGGCAGGATACCCTTCGCTCTCTCCGTAATCGAAACGGACTTGTCGGTTGCATCCCATGCAAATCAATAATGCAACGCTGAGCAAGGCAAAGGGGCGAGTAGGGCGTATCATGTTCCAACTCCCGCGATCGTTGGTTCTGCGTTCTTGTGGGGTGCAGCTTGGCTTGTACGCGTCGACACAGCCAAGTCTTGTTCGAAGCGAGGAAGTTGGTCCCAAACGTGATGGAACGTTTCTTTGGTGATGATATGCCGCCCGAAAAACGCTTGTTCAAAGACAGCCGTAGTTTGTGATAGAAAGCCGAGCAGTGCGGGGTCCTGCCGGAGTTCTCGAAGGTACACGCCATTCGTTTTCCCTTTTTCCAAGCGGATTCTATGCCCTGCGTCGAGTTCGACCAACGCATAGCTGAATAGGTAGGCGATGGCCTTTGAATAATCCCCTTGTTGACGCAGTTGGTCGGCTTGGCTCCGAAGTCCCGCAATGGGTTTCTCTAGTTCGAACGGCAGGTCGGAGATACGGGCTAGTTGTTGTTCGACGTTTTCGTATTTCTCTGGAGTCTTGCTTCGAACAAACCAGGAATGAAGGATTTTAGTTCGGTAGAGAAAATAGATGACCGCCCCGATCAAGGCAGCGATGATCAGATACCAAAGAACTCGCAAGACTATAGCGAACACATCTCCGAAGTCACCGAACCAACCTGTCGAAGTCGACGAGGAACTGTTGCTCCCAAAGAGTCGATCGAACCAGCTCGTCCCTGTCTGGGGGGCTTGGATGGAATTGTGGCGATCGTGCACGTCGGTTCGAGCCAATTGGTCGGACTCCAGGGTGACAGCCCCTTCGTCGGTATTGACCCAGACCGGATCGGTTCCTCGCCGAAGCGCTTTGCTGTTCGTACCGTTGGTTGATTGGGCGAGTCCGGCGGATGAGGCGACGAGCAAGATGCTTAGGAAAAAGACAATGGGAGCTAGCGAGTTCAGTCGGCGATATCTCGAGATCATGATGCCCCTTCCATGAGTCGAGCATTTGCCATCAATCGTTGCTGTTCGGCCTTCAATTTGAGTTCCACTTCCCAGCCCTCGGTCCGGATCCGGGTATTGAGGTAGAGGAGGAAGCGAATGATGGCACTCCATGTTGCCATCACCCAGAGTGTTGATGGGAAAAGGATCAGGTCCATCCAAAATCCCCAGTTTCGGATCCCGAAAACGATGCCGCTTACATAGAGGATACCCAGGCAAGCGAGCAGAACGAAAGCGACAGAGATTATCGTGTTCACAATTTGTACGCTGAACAAGTCTCCGGAACCGGCATGGAGCCAAGCGGTTCTTCGGCCATAGGAAAGATCGTTTGCGTTCGACTTCTTTCGAATGAACAATGGGCACCGCTCGAGCAAGAGTATTTCTGGGGCAAACGGCCGAAAGCCTCGGACCAGGAACACGAGAATGGTGAACAGCGTAAGATAGACCGTTTGTTCGACGTGAGTGTTCGTATAGGGCGAGACGAAAATGATGCAGGCAAAGGCGATCGCTAGTAATCCACCCCTCAAGAAGCCGAGGACCCAAGTCAATGCCATCGCACGACTGGTAAGCACTCCGAAAACCTGGCGTATCGTCGGTTGCTCTATGAAGACGGCTTGTCCTAGAAAATAGGTTACACCGCACATCGCGAGTGGCGCTTGCAAGTAGACCAAGCAAACCTGGGTCCACAAATACCGTGCTTGATAGCCACTGTTGGTGGCGCGATAAGTGGATGCCATGCTAAGCCGGTCGTAATCGGTGATCGGGTAGAGCAAGACCAAGTTTATAACGAAAAACGGAACTATCCCAAGGATCGAAAAGAGGATGATTTTAGGTAAGTAAGTCCGTGCAACGACGAGGCTCAAATCCAGGAGCTCGTCGATGGAACGCTGGGCGATAACGATGGAGGTGGTATCTAATTGCATGCTAGGTCAGGCCCTCTTCCTGGTTGGTCTCGAAATCTTTGGGGTAACCAAGAATGACGAAATAGAACATGAGGAGCGATGCACTGGCGATGGCGAAAAGGGCCTTGACTGCATAGGGTAGCGGAGAGGGTGAAATGAATCCTTCCGTGAATGCCGCGAGAATGAAGAGTGCGACAGAAACCAGAATGATGGGAAGTGCTTTTTTCGCACTGACGCGAAATGCGTCTATCCGGCTAAGTCCATTGGTCACAATCCATCCGATACCGAGACGCAGTCCGGCGGCGGCAGACAAGCTGATTGCGGTTAACTCAAAGACTCCATGTGCGGTCACGAACTCAAAAAAAGTATCACCTGCTGCGATTTCGGGCCGCGCCATGTATCCGAAAGAGGCACCGAGTACGATCGCGTTGTAGGCTAATTTAAATAGGCTCGGTATCAGCAAAGGGCCGAGGGCAAAGCATTCCAAACCTATGCTCGTGTTGTGCTGTATATAGAAGGCGGCCATGCTCGCGTACTGGTCGATGTTTCCGCTTAAGGGCTTGTCAAAACTACCCTCGAGTTGTTGGATTTGTTCGTTTCCGAGAATGGTTTCGCCAAACTTGGGAAAAGTTCCTTCGGCCCAACTTAGAAGCGCCGCAAGACTAAAAAGTCCGAAAAATATGATGCCGGTGATTTTCACGCACGGATCGTTAAAAACGGCTTTAGGCATCGTCTCAAAGATATACGTCCACCAAAGGGAGGTCGGAAGCCGATGCGAGCGATACAAGTGGCTGTGTGCTCGGCCAACCAAGCGATGCAGATAATCGATGGTGGTCGGCGGGAGCTTGAGATTCTCCGCCATGGCCAAATCGGTGCATGCAGCGCGATAGAGCGCTGCGAAACGAGTCACTTCGGCGGCCGTTGGCTTCTTGAGTGACGAAAAATTTCGATACTTGTCACACATCGAGTCCAACTCATGCCAACCCTGTCGACGGCGTTCTAGGAGTTCAACTGTTCTCATGGATACTCTCCGGCGGGGAGCTTTGTGCTAGGCTCGAGATCCGGCGACGCTATTGGAGTAGGTGCCTGCGAAGCGGGGTGGGGTTCTGTGGCGTATTTGATCGGTGTCGTTTGGGAAATCGGAATGCCGACATCGATCGAAGTGCTCTCGCCTATGGAGATCTGCTTAGAAACAAACTCACGGTAGTACAAAGCGCAGAGAAATAAGTCGGGGCTTGTATCGGACCTTAGGCCGAGTTGTGCCATGAGGGGGGCGGCAAGGATCGCAGACAACTCCATGCGGCGAGCGACCGGCATGCGCATTCGACGCTCCGCATAAAGCGCGACAGCGCGGACCATCGATCGACTCATCATGAAATTGGCAGGTATCAATTCCGACAGAGAGGCGACTCGGGGATCCTCCAATTTTACCTTGGGTGGTACCCAAGCCCGTTCATCCACGACGACCATCGTCCCTGCTGCTAGATCTCCAAGCCTTTGAAAGCGATTTGTCATCGCCATACATACGATCGCGATGAGACCCGTCGGGAAGAGAAACGGCGGCGCTTCGTTAGCGAAGAGAACGCCAAGTGACATCATGGGAGCTAGATCTGCTAATCGTAGAAAGTTCCTGATGGTCGCTTGGTAGGCACTGATCGGTCGTCCGTCGACGGAGATGACTTGGATTTTGCTAATCCATTTGCCGATCGTGCGCCCGTTCCAATAGGTTTCAAAAAAAACGCCGTAGAACCAATCGATCAGGAAGTAAGCCAGGAGTAAGACGATGCCGACGGTTGCAAATTGGGAAAGAAACGGGAAGAGTTGAACGATACCTGAACAAGCCACAACGAAAAAGATGGATAAGAAGGCGATGATCCTGACGATCAAATCGACCAAGAACGCAGGGATTCGGCGAAAAGGACCAGCGATCCGATATTCGAATTGGATGTTCTCAGGGGTTGTGATGGTTGCCGTGAGATCGATGGCGTTGCGTGGTGACATAGGATCGATCGGCACGAAGTTAATCGGACCAAGTTAAGGTGCGCCAAATTCGCACGGGGTAATTTCGCACGGGGTAAATTTGTACGGGGTAAATTTGTATTGGGCCCACGTTACGCAGGGCCAAGTTGAGTCTGGCGGGTATGTGTCGAACGGTTTTACAACGACCTAACTGCACAACGGCATCGCCTACGTGAGTTCAAAATTGGGGTACAGCACCGAGGTAGATTGAGAATCGAACGAGTGAGTCACTCCTTGATCGCTGGCCCACTCGCCCTAAGTCCGGCAGGACTCCGCTTTGACGCTAGGAAAGATCTGCTCTCGACTCCAAATATCAATCCAACATAGCACTCAACCCCAAAGATCGCCTTACGCATTTTACGCGAATATCCTTTCAGTTGGAACTAGTCGCCTCCTGGCCCGATGGTATGCGGATTGAGTGCGTCAACCGTGATGGAAAGGCTCGTTGTTGGTTGGGCGGAGTGGGGTTGGCGGAAGTAGGGGCCACGGACTTCCATATCATTTTTGGGGGGCTTGAGATCCTGCGGGGCTATTGCGGCCAGACTGTGTCGTAGTTTATCGTGATCTCGGTGTGGTTTTCGATCGAGCCTTAAGCCGAATGACTGGAGTTGGACAATGGAACGCGAGCAAAGCAACGAGTATCGCTCCCGGAATCAAGGGACCTGGAATCGTAGAGATTTTGTTGCCGTAGGTGGCGGTGCGTTGGCAGCAGGGATTTTTAGCTCGGCGTCGCGGGCGGAGTTGATCGAAGAGCAGATTGCCAAAGCCCCTGAAACCCTCGTTAAGACGCTGTATCAGACGTTGAGTCCCACTCAAAAGCAGGCCGTTTGTTTTGACTGGGATTACATGGATCCCAGTTTGGGATTGCTTCGGACCCGAGTTGCGAACAACTGGAAAATCACCAAGCCGACCATCTTGAGTGATTTTTACACGCCCGAGCAAAGGGCTTTGGTGCGCGAGATTTTTCAAGGCATCATCGACCCTTCGTGGCACGCTCGGTTTGACAAACAGCTTCAAGATGACATGGGTGGTTTTGGCAAGGGGCAAAGCTTGGCGATTTTTGGGACGCCAGGGAGCGACAAGTTCGAATTTGTTCTAACCGGTCGTCATACCACCTTGCGCTGTGACGGTAACACCCAAGACCACGTGGCATTGGGTGGGCCGGTATTTTATGGTCACGCAGCGGGCAGGGACGATGAAGAAGCGACACACCCCGGAAACGTATTTTGGGAGCAAGCTGTCGCTGCCAACAGTGTCTACCAGATACTCGATAGCAAGCATCGAAAGATGGCGGAGGTTTCGACTAGCCCCGATGAAGAGGCTGTTGCATTCCGAGCGGACGGTCGATTCCCCGGTGTGCCCGTGAGCGAGTTTTCCAACGACCAGAAGGCGGAGCTTAAGAAGGTTTTAGCAAAGCTCGTCGAGCCATTCCGTTCCAGCGACCGCGATGAAATCGAAAATTGCCTTAAGAAGCAAGGCGGAATCGAGAAGTTATCGCTCGCGTTTTACACCGACGAAGATGTTGGTGATGACAAGGTTTGGGATAACTGGAGGTTGGAAGGCCCCAGTTTTGTTTGGTACTTCCGTGGGTATCCACACGTCCACGTATGGGTGAATATCGCCGACGATTCCAGTGTCAAGCTGAACGCCTAGATCGTGCCTCTGGTCGGATTTTCTCGTCCTGTTGCGCAGTGAAACGGTGTTGGTACGCAGCGAAACGGTATTGGTACGCAGTGAAACGGTACTGGTACTCGACAGGATGTAGATGAGATGACAGAGTCCATCGTTGACTACGAACGACTACGTTGCTGCGACTTGTCGAATCGCGAAATCGCTTCGTGGTCAGGAACGCCACGTTCGTGATCGATGTTTCCGAGGGTCATGGGAATCGAAGCCCGAAAGACAGAAATCGGTTTTTCGAGATCGTTCGAGTACGAGAAGAATCACGAACAGAGAATTGACCCGAAGTGCTCGGTCAAGCGTTTTTGAATTGCGGTTCGGCAATCCTCGCAGTCGGTCTGTGCCTCCGTTGGCGTGGGACTCAGTGAAAACGGTTCCTCGGTCTTAGAGGTCTGGTAGCTATTGCCTAGCGAGACTAGGCGGCAGGATATGGGCGTTGAACCTTACTTAAGCTTCTTGAGAAATAAAAAACGGCTCGAGGGAAACCCGAGCCGTTTTCTGCTTTACAAAACTGACCGCAAATCAAATCGCGGTTATTTGACCCCTTCGGACGACGTTCCCTCTTCGATGCAGAAGAGTCTATTTCGATTGGCGATATAAATCCGGCCGTTGGCAGCGATCGGCGTGGTGTACACGGCAGAACCAACATTGATTTCGTCAACCATATTCATTTCTGCCGACAATTCAAAGATAGAAATGTCGCCGTCCTCGTCGCCGATGTAGACCTTGTTATCGGCGATCAGCGGAGATGCCCACGACGCAGCAAGCATGTCGCTGGTCCAGTGAGCGGTACCAGTCTTGGAGTCCAAACAATGGATAACGCCGGAGAAATCCGCGACAAATAGCAGGTCGTTCTTGATGGCCACTGTCCCGCAAGTTCGGTGCATGGTTTGCTCGAATTTCTTGGGGTCGCTACCGACGTAATGCCACACGGCAGCCGAGTTGGGATTGTCTCGCTCGAGGTCCCCTTCTGTTGCAACCAAAGCTTGCTTGCGTTTGTGTGGAATAACCACTGTTGGGTCTTTGGTGTTGTAAACCAAGGTAGGGCTAACATCGCCTCGCTTGGTTGGGTCGATGCACCAAAGGTGTCCGCCTCCCTCGCCGTGTTCAGGATCTTCGCCGACAGCAACAAAGATGTTTCCATCGTAGATAACAGGCGTTGCGATCACGTGATTGCGGGTCGCTCCGTTAAGTTTGTAGACCGAATCCTTAGGGTTGCAATCGAATTTCCAGAGTAGTTTCGCTTTGCCACCTTCTCCGCGAGCATCGAAGCTGTAGAGCCAGCCGTCGCCACCACCGAAGATGACTTGTTCGACGCCACCAAGGACGCCGTACGCGGGAGAGGACCACTGGCCGTGAAGAATATTGGCTCCGGGCGTGTTGTCTGTCCATAGAACTTCGCCGGTGAATCGGTTCAGGCAGATAAAGCTTGGAGCCTTCTCCTCGGGCACGGTAATGTGACCGTCGTCGACACCATTCGAGGTATTGACGAACAGGAGATCCCCGACGCAAGTCACTGAACAGCTGCACATGTTGTGCTGAGAAACGCCGAGTTGGTTCATCATGTCGACTTTCCACACGACGTCAGCTTCGTCTTTGTTCTCGTTAGGTTCCTTGGTAAATGGTCCGTCATTCTCACCGTCGTGGAAGCCTTCGGTGTCCAGGCAGGCAACCTCGCCGCGACTGGTCACATACCAAAGCCGATCGCCGTCGATCATCGGCGCGCAACAAATGCCTTGATTCGGCCAATCATGAACGCGACCCGTGGCAAGCTTTTCGCTGCTATGTTGCCACAGGAACTTTCCGTCTTCATCGTTGAAACAGAGGAGCACACCTAAGTCTACGGTGGCAGGGTAACGCTTTACATAGCCCGAGCCGTTGTTGGTACCAACATAGGCCTTGCCGTTGGCGACGACCGGATTGCCATACGTTTCAGAGCCTAATGGCATCGACCATCGGATATTCTTTCCCGTTTTTACGTCGAACTTGACGGGCAAGGGGCCGGTATCAGGAACGTTGTTCCTCTCGGGGGACCCACCCCACTGCGGCCAATCCGTGGGCTTTACCTTGAGCTTGCCGATACCTTGGGATGCAACAGCGGTTGCATCGTAGGTCTGTTGAGCTAAAGCCATTGGGGCTGCGGATACCAAGCCCATGAGTGCCAATAACAAACTTCGTTTGGCAAAGTTCCTACGCATGCGATCATCTACCTCTTCTAGAGCGGAATTGGAAATGCTTAGCTGAAGTATAGTAAAAATCGCCAAGGGCTGGAGGTTGCCCCCCAAGAAGGTGGGGGAATTTCACCGCTCGCTCGTTGGACTTTTGGGCCGGTGATTCCGAGTGAGCGAAACCGGAGCGAAACCGGAGCGAAGACGGTGCGAAAATGGAGCGAAAACGAAAATCGGGGTAGCGGAGCAGCAATGACGCGGCAACCGAGAGTGCTCCACGAAACGACGAGCGAACTCGCGGGGGAGCTAAGTCGGGTTCGATCAATCGGGGCCGAAGCGAGGGGCGAGGAACTGGGAGACGTTGGGGGATTCAGGCGTCTTGGATCGCTAAGTCACTGGCAATCAAGGGCTTAGGGCTGGGTTGATAACGTCCCCGGAAGCGTTGAAAGAGGATTTCATTCGATTTGCCAAGGTACCGACGCTGGCGATGATTGCTCCCGCAATCAACGAAAGCATGACCGCATACTCGATGGAAGTAGCCGCGTCCTCGGAGAACAACAATCGAAGCAGTCGGGAAATCATCGGCTTTTGTCCTTTGCGCTCATGTCATCCATCGCGTTTCCCCAATAATTTTATGGGCCCTCATCCCGTTCTTCCGTCGATGGGAACTTTCGCTGCGAAAGGCACTAGCCGATCGCTTCGGTTTAGGTGAACGCACCCGAAGCGTTCTCTCCACGGGGACGGCACCCCTCCGTTATTTCGTGGGCTACCCCTCAAACGTAGGTCGCAGGGTAGACTCACAACGCTCATGCCAACCGATATTGACCAACTGGGATCGTACGGGCCGTCAAATCCGTCAATAAAGGAAGAACCTGCTGCAAATCGACACCTCGCAGCGCTGAAAATGCTGGAAAAAGCAGGTAAAACTACGACGTGCCGAAATTCACGGGGAGCGCCTGGCGGTGGTGGAGGGGGCGGGAGGCACCGAAAGTCGCCGGTTGTTCGTAGCGTTCGTGGAGCACGCCCGGCAGCCGTTGGGTTCGTTGGATTCGCAGGCGTTCGAGCCCACTCGGCAAGGACTCTGACCATGGATTGGTCCCAGTAGAATTGGTACAATGACGGGACGCGAGGACGGCTTTGCCGATAAGCCATTGGATTACCTTCGGGGCGATTACCTTCGGGGCGATTACTTGGTCGACGCGTTTGAGGCAGGTGCTTGTACTTCGTTTGGAAGGACAGATCTGCCGGATCATGTTGATGATGGACCTACCTAATTCGATAGACTTATGGAGTGTTTGCGATGAAATTACGTACGCTTAGTGCATTGGCTCTTGGTGGCGTTGGGATGCTCTCGGGATTGATCGGCTGCGACGACCCGAAAAGTCAGCTTCCCGCCGAGCGGTTGGCACGTAATCCAGTCGTTTCCAACGAATCGGAAGAGACCAAAACGGTTTCCTTCAAAGTGGACGGCATGACATGCCCGAGCGGTTGCTACCCTACGGTGAAATCAGCGATCGCGAAGCAGAAGGGAGTCGTCGACGTCGAGTTGGCTCCTCAAAAAGAAAAGGATGTGATCGATAATCCCATTGTCTTTGTGAAGTACAAAGGGAAACTCGATCTCGAATCAACGTTCAAAGCGATTTCTCGCGCCGGTTTTGAGGCCGAAGCCGTCTCCAACTAAACCCTGTGCCAGGGCGTGTTTGTGGAAAGGGCTGGGATTGAACCCCAGCCGCGGCTTCTTGATTTTGTTTGGCGGGGATGTTGTCTATCGATTTTTTGATCCGTCGTAGACGTATCCCTCGGCGGGTACACGCACCGCGCGCAGGTGCGCAAGGTCAAACTCCCCATCGACCGGAATTAACGTTAACTTGGTTTGCTGCCGGCTTGGTTGGTCGCCGACCGGCATCATCCCCTTCTCGTACAGGCTGGGTTTCCATTGCTTGTACGCCATCGCCACGCAATCCATCAATCCGCTTTCAACGAGGTGGCCGACTGGATCGCAGTGTTTACCAACGCGCTAAATAGTCTTAGCACCACGAAAAAGTCGTAACTTCATGAGCGATTCTTTGGCTACGGAAGCAAACGTTTCCTCTCCTCGTCCATTCGTTCATTTGCATTGCCACAGCCATTACAGCTTGTTGGACGGTGCGGGATCGATTGGCAAGCTGATCGGGCGCGCCAAGTCGCACGGTATGACCGCGCTCGCTTTGACCGACCACGGTAATTTGCATGGGGCGCTGGAGTTCTACAAGAAAGCAAAAGACTCCGGGATCAATCCGATCATCGGCTATGAGGCGTATGTAGCTCCGGGGAGTCGATTCGAACGCGATGCCGCATCGTCGAAAGAGGCCGCATACCATCTGACGCTGCTGGCAAAAAACCGTGAAGGATTCAAAAACCTTGTGCGTTTGGCATCCGCCGCAAGTCTCGAAGGGTTTTACTTCAAGCCTCGTATCGATAAGGAATTGCTTGAGAAGTACAACGAAGGAATCATCTGCTTGAGCGGTTGTGTGTCGAGTGAGTTCTCGCGAGCCGTGCTGAAAGGGTACGACACCGCTGGTGCATTAGAGGAAGCCGAAAAAGTTGCTTCTTGGTTCTCCAAGACGTTTCAGGATCGCTTCTTCATTGAGATCATGAACAATCATCTCAAGATCCAACGCGAGCAATTGCTTGGAGCTGTCGACGTAGCCAATCGAATGGGATTACCCTTGGTAGCCACGAGCGACGCGCACTATGTCGATCGCGAGGACGCGGATGTCCAGGATGTGCTGCTGTGCATCAGCACGGGCAAATTCCGTACAGATACCAACCGGATGAAGATGGAGAACGACCAGTTCTATCTTCGGTCTCAGGAAGAGATGTACCAGAATTTTCCCGGACTCGAGGACGCTGTTGCTCGCTCGCAACAGATCGCAGATTCCGTCGATATCAACCTTGAGCTAGGAAGTCGGAATTTCCCATCGTTTGAGATCCCCAAAGAGATCCCGACCTCGGATGACTACCTGCGGCATTTGTGCATGCAGGGGCTTTTGGAACGTTATGCCGACAATGCGGAAATGTGCCCCAATGGGGAGTTGGCCCAGGTTGTACTCGACCGATTGGATCGGGAATTAGGCGTTATACGAAAACTGGGATTCTCGAATTACTTTTTGATTGTGTGGGACTTCGTACGGTACGCTCGCGAAATCGATGTTCCGGCTACGGCTCGGGGTAGCGGTGTCGGTGCTCTCGTTTGCTACGCGTTGTACCTTTCTCACGTATGCCCCATCAAATACGACTTGCTGTTCGAGCGATTTTTGGACGAGAGTCGGATCGAGGCGCCTGATATCGATATCGACTTCTGTCAGGAGCGACGGGGGGAGATCATCCGATATGTCAAGGAAAAATATGGCGACTCCAACGTTGCCCAAATCGGGACGTTTGGCACACTCAAAGCGCGCGGTGCGATTAAAGATGTCGGCAGGACGATCAATCTACCACTCAGCCGTGTCGCGGAACTGAGCGAGTTGGTCCCTGACGATCCAAAGATCACGATCAAGGATGCGCTGGCTGAGAGCGAGGATTTGCGCAAGGCCGTCGAATCGGATATGGCCTATAAAGAGTTGATCGGGCTCGCTACACGTGTCGAGGGGATGGCGCGTAGCATCGGTACGCACGCGGCAGCGGTGGTGATCGCCGACAAACCCCTCACCGAGTATGTGCCATTGATGCGGGGTTCCGGAAAGGACGACGTGATCACTCAGTGGTCCATGGGTGATGTCGAAGCGGCTGGGTTGCTCAAGATGGACTTCCTTGGGCTTCGTAACTTGACCATCCTCTCGAAGGCAGTCGACATTATCGAGCAGACACGCGGTGAGCGTATCGATCCGTTGAAATTTCCATTGGAGGATGAACCTACCTTCGATTTGCTCCGTCGCGGCGAGACAAAGGGGGTGTTCCAACTAGAAAGCGGTGGGATTCGCGACTTGCTCCAACGCATGAAGCCTGACCACTTCCGAGACATCATCGCGACCAACGCGCTCTACCGTCCCGGGCCTCTCGAAGGAGGTATGGTCGATGATTACATCGCCGTCAAGCTCAAGAAGAAGGAGGCGAACTACTTGCACCCCGTCCTTCGCGAGATTCTCGAAGAGACCAACGGAGTGATGGTTTACCAAGAGCAGGTGATGCGTATCCTAAACCGACTCGGTGGGATCGAATTGGCGAAAGCTTATACGTGCATCAAGGCGATTAGCAAAAAGAAAGAGTCCATCATCGCCGCAAACGCCGAGAAGTTTCTTCAGGGCGCCGTCTCGCTGGGATTAGCGAAAAAGGATGCCGAGGATTTCTGGAACATGATCCTGAAATTCGCGGGCTACGGGTTTAACAAAAGCCACTCAACCGCGTACGCACTCGTTGCCTATCAAACCGCTTATCTCAAAACCCATTATCCGGTCGAGTTCATGGCGGCACTTCTCACGGGTGACATCCCCAACCGAAACTTCAAGCGCAAAGACTCACTGGTTGAGCATTTGGAAGACTGCCAGCGTATGAATGTCGTCGTTGAGCAACCCAGCGTGAATTCGTCGCGAGGTGAGTTCAGCGTAGCGAACGGGCGGATTCACTTCGGATTGAGCGCCATTAAAGGTTGTAGTGCATCGGCTGCAGAAGCGATCGCACGTGAGCGGGATGCGCATGGGCTTTACAAGGACATCTTTGATCTTTGCAATCGCGTCGATTCAACGCAATGCAACAAATCATCCCTTGAGGCCTTGATCCGCGCCGGGGCCCTCGATTGCTTTGGCGCGCATCGTTCTCAGCACATCGCAGTACTTGAGAAGGCGTTGCAGGGGGGGGCTGCTGCTGCAAAGGATAAGAGAAGTGGTCAGTTGAGCCTTTTTGGGGATGTCGAAGAAGATGAGGCTGCGCCCAAGCAGATGCTCCCAGACATGCCGGAGTTTCCTGAAAAGGAGCGATTGGCGATGGAGAAGGAAGTGCTCGGCTACTATCTGTCATCCCACCCGCTTGCGGAATACGAGAGGATTCTCAAGTCGTTCTGCACTCATAATGCGGTTACCGCAAAAACGCTTAAAAACCGGACTGAGGTGTGGATGGGCGGAATTATCTCGTCGATCAAATTAGCTCATACTCGCAATCCAAAACCTGGGCAGTCCTCCAAGTATGCGAATTTCGATTTAGAAGATCTTGAGGGGATTACTCGCTCGATCGCATGGCCGAATACCTTTGATCAGTTCGGGGAGATGATCCAACCAGATTCCATCGTACTGATCCGTGGTCGAATCGATAAACGAGGCGAAGAAGAGATCAATTTTATCGTCGATGAGATTCTTCCGATCCGAGAGGTCGATGAAAAATTCACCACCGGGATTCATATCCTTTTTGATCAAAATAAACATGATCAAGATCTTTTACCAAAGATCGGTGAAGTATTGAGAGGCTATCCCGGAGAGAGGGATGTCATGTTCGCCGTTCGCATCGGGAATGGAGATACCGTGCATATTAAGGCGGGCAAGCAGCGTGTGGCTATCAACCCGGAATTGAGACAGAGGCTCGACGATTTGCTGGGCGTGAATAGCCATCGCCTGATTTTCACCAAGCCTAAGGTCAACAATAACAGCAATGGGGATACCTTCCGCCGTCGCTCCTCCAATTGAGAGACCCGTGGTCTACACACGGAGACCGCAACGACGAATCACCATGCAGCCATTACCGATTGATCCGTGGATCGATGAGATCGTAGAACTGGTACGTAAAAGTCCGATCACGGTCGTTGAAGCACCTCCCGGGTCGGGGAAAACGACCCGTGTCGCGCCCGCGTTGATGGATGCTTTTCGCGCGGAGGGTAAATCGTCGAACGGGGCGAGTTCCGCGGGGACAGGGAAAGTCTATTTGCTACAACCGCGCCGATTGGCTGCTCGCTCGGTTGCTGACCGGATTGCCAGCGAACGCGAAGTCAACTCTCGCGATGTTGGCGGACGTGGCGATGGGCAATTGACTAGCGACGCGTCTGAGCCGGGACGAGGAGAAATCGGTTATTCAGTCCGATTCGATCATCGCGTATCAAGACAGACGCGACTGGTCGTCGCGACCGAGGGGATTTTGATACGCCGATTGCAATCCGACCCTGCGATCGAGGATATCTCAGTGGTTGTGCTGGATGAATTTCATGAACGATCGATCGATGCGGACCTACTGCTGGCCATGCTTCGACGCGTTCAGCAGACGCTTCGCGAAGACCTGCGTATCGTGATTATGTCGGCAACTTTGGATGCCACGTTTCTCGAACAGGCATTGGGTAACGTACCGAGGATCCAGGTTCCGTCGAGTTGTTTTCCAGTTGCGATCCGGTATCGACCCGTCCCGCCGAATCTTGGGATTGCGGAACACGCCGCAGCGACGATTGTCGATGTCGTGAACTCTACAGACGGCGATATTCTTGCGTTCCTCCCGGGTGCTGGCGAAATTCATCGATGCCTTGATGCACTAAAAGCCAGGAGGCTCGATCGAGAGTTTGAGCTCATCCCGCTTTATGGTGCGCTTTCGATGGAAGATCAAATGCTCGCTATCGAGCGAGGGGTACGTCGCCGGATCGTCGTCGCTACAAATGTCGCAGAGACTTCGATCACGATCCCCGGAGTAACAGCGGTTGTGGATAGCGGTTTGGCACGAGTGCTGCGATATTCGCCCGAGGTGGGGATCGACCGGCTAGGATTGGAGAATATCAGCAATGCCTCCGCAGCGCAGCGAGCTGGACGCGCGGGCCGAACGGCGCCTGGTGTTTGTTATAGGTTGTGGTCCGAAGTCTCTGATCGGTCGCGAGCGGCGTATCTCGAGCCGGAAATTCGTCGGGTCGATTTGTCGGGAATGTTGCTGCAGTTGATTGCGTGGGGGGAAGGGGCGAGCGACGATTTTCCGTGGCTTGAAGCGCCGCGTCGAGATGCGATCGAATCAGGGAGGCGACTGCTGACCTTGCTAGGAGCGATCGACAACGGTCGAATCACCTCCGTGGGGGAAGCTATGTCCAGACTTCCCCTGCATCCGAGGCTCTCACGGATTTGCTTGGAAGCGATTGCAATGGGGTGCCTCGATGACACGAGTACAGCGGTTGCGTTGCTGTCCGAACGCGATCCTTTTGATCGCCGTGGAGGCCAAACGGGATCTCGATCCATTCGAACGCAATCGACGCGTCGCTGGGAAAGCGATTTGGTCGAGCGAGTTCATATTCTGCAAGGCAAACCGAATCGAGGAAATGTTCCGTCGGAAGATGGCGAGACTCCCTTTGGAGTGCTGACACGGGGTGGAGCACGAACCATCCGTCAAGTCTCCGAGCAAATACGCTCGTTGTGCGCATCGATGACCGAGGAACGTTCGGCTCGAAGTGATGTTGGCAATGAGGTTGTTGCACGCGATGGCGGGGTAGCACGGGATGAGGCATTGATGCGAGTCTTGTTGAGTGGATTTCCCGATCGGTTGGCGAAGCGACGCGGCTCTGGGAAAAACCAAGCGGTCATGGTAGGGGGGAAAGGGGTAGTGCTCGCGCCCCAATCCGGAGTTCACGATCCTGAGTTGTTTTTATGTTTGGATATCGAAGCGGGGGCTGGGGATGCGTTGGTGAGGCAAGCGAGCCGAGTCGATGTTGAATGGCTCGAGGGGATCAATCTTCAAGAGCGAGAAGATCTATTTTTCCATCCAACGCAGAAGCAAGTAGTCGCGCGGCGAAGAACGGTTTGGATCGATTTGATTTTGCAGGAAACGCCTACGAGTATTTCGGATGAATCGCAATGCTTGGAGGTGTTGTGGCAAGCGGTTCGGTCGCATTGGGAGCAAGTATTCCCGAAGGACAACCTTGAGTTGACGCAGTGGATAGCTCGAGTCAACTTCTTAAGGGAATGGATGCCGGAACTGGGGTTTCCGCCGATGGATCGCGATCGATTGATGATGGTAGCCAAGGAACTGTGTCGAAATAAACGGTCGTTGAGCGAGGTTCGCGATGGAGCATGGACAGATTGGCTAGGTGGAGAGCTGAGTCCCGTCCAGCGTTCCGCGTTGGAAAGGGAAGCACCATCGCGCATCTTCGTTCCTTCAGGAAGTGCCGTCCGCATCGAGTATCAGGAAGGGAAGCCGCCGGTGTTGGCCGTGAAGATTCAAGAGGTGTTTTCGTGGATGCAGACTCCAAAGATCGCAGGGGGGCGCGTCCCTCTTTTATTGCATTTGCTCGCCCCCAGCATGCGAGCGCAGCAGATCACGGATGACTTGGCATCGTTCTGGAAAAATGGTTATCCCGAAGTTAAGAAAGAGCTAAAACGACGCTACCCTAAGCACTCGTGGCCAGATGATCCCTTGAGTGCGCCACCGACGAGACGATAAAAAATACGGCGTTTCTGCCTATGGTGGATTTGAGAAATTCCTCGGTCAACCAGGGTACCTCAAACTCGAGGACGGCAGGAGTTGGTTGGAAATGCTAAGATAGCGATTCGGTTGCGTTATGTATTTGATCCGTTTTGAGAGGCATTGGTTATGCGTTCGTTCGACCGCGCTATGAGGAGGGGTGGCCTCCTTGCGAGTTTCGTTGCGAGTGTTGCGGCGCTCTATTGCGATACAACCTTGGCACAGGATGCTGCGAGTCGGGAATTATCCTCGGATCCGCTGCTGACCATCCGAGACGAGGAGATGATACATCGAGGGCCGGATGGGTCTATGGTGACGCCGGTGAATCAACGGTTGACTCCCTATGGGAAGACGGTTGAACTTCCGGGAATGCGCCCGCAAGTGATCGCTCTGTCTCCTGATGGGAAGATTGCAGTGACATCGGGTAAGACGAGCAAGTTGGTGGTGATGCATCCTACGACCGGGGAAGTCTTGCAGCGTGTTGATTTCCCGAACGAGGCTCAAATCCTGGGCTCCTCGGATCCTGCTGCGAATAATTTGAAACCGGATACCGCGGCGCTGGCCAGTTTCACGGGGCTTGTATTCTCCGCGGATGGGAAAAGCCTTTACCTGAGCAATGTCCAAGGCTCCATCAAAGTTTTTCGATGCGAAGATGGTGGAACAGTCACGCCATCGCATGTGATCGCGCTGCCTAGTGCCAATGCCCCCAAAAGGAAGCAGGAAATCCCGAGCGGACTGGCGTTCTCGGAGGATGGGGAGAGACTCTATGTCTGCGGAAACCTGTCGAATCGTTTGCATGAGATCGAAGTGAAGAGCGGTAATGTCATGCGGTCGTTCGATGTTGGGGTTGCCCCGTATGACGTCAAAGTTGTCGGCGGGACGGCGATCGTCAGCAATTGGGGTGGTTCTAGGCCGAAGGATGGCGATTTGGTCGGACCTGCCGGTAAAGGGACCGTTGTGCGGGTGGATCCTGTTCGTCATATCGCCAATGAGGGCTCCGTGTCATTCATCGATCTGGCGAGTGGAACAGCCGCCGAGGTACCGGTGGGGTTGCATCCATCGGGATTGGCTGTCACTCCCGACCGCAAAACAGTTGTGTGCGCGAATGCAGCTAGCGATCAACTGAGCTTGATCGATATTGCTGGGCGACAAGTGCTCGAGACGGTTTGGGCTAAGCACAGTCCGGCAGATTTGTTTGGCGCAACACCCAATGCCCTCGTCTTCGATTCGTCTGGAGATCGATTGTATGTATGCAACGGGACTCAAAATGCGATTGCTGTTTTTGATTTTGATGCGGAGGATCGTGGCGAGACCAAAATGATCGGAATGATTCCGGTAGGGTGGTTTCCTGGGGCAATTACCATAAATCCCTCGGAGAAAATACTACTTGTTGCGAACATCAAGGGTTTGCCAAGCGAGAAGCGGAAACAGGGAGATGGGGAGGGATTCAACTCCCATCAGTACCAAGGGAGCGTCTCGTTGGTTCCGATCCCTGAGGGTGCCGATGCGCTTGGGGCTTTGTCGGAGCAAGTCGCTCGAAACATGCGTTATGATGCCATAGTCAGGTCCCGGCTACCCGCTCGTGGCAATCAGCCAAAGCGGCCTATTCCGGAGCGCATCGGCGAACCGAGTTCGATCGAGCATGTGGTGTACATCATCAAGGAGAATCGAACCTACGATCAGGTATTCGGGGATCTTCAGCAAGGAAGGGGGAACCGTGACCTTTGCATCTTTGGCAAAGATATAACCCCCAATCAAC
Organism: Pirellula sp.; assembly: GCA_046318275.1. Lineage (GTDB taxonomy): Bacteria > Planctomycetota > Planctomycetia > Pirellulales > Pirellulaceae > JBKCUI01. The sequence goes on from JBKCUW010000056.1 coordinate 38,869, forward strand.
ACAAGCTCGTGGAGGAGTTTGTGCTGCTCGACAATACCTACTGCTGTGGAATTCTGAGCGCCGATGGGCATCAATGGAGTACTACCGCGATCGCGACGGATTACTTGGAAAAGAGCTTTGCATCGTTTCCTAGGAGTTACCCCGATGGTATGGAAGAGAGCGATATCGATGCTCTTGCGTATTCGCCGGCCGGGTTTCTTTGGGATAACGCAGTGAAGCATGGGGTCAGTATTCGCAATTACGGCGAGTTCATGATTCCTGCGGTGCGGTGGCGTGATCCAAACAGAAAAGGTGCTGTGGATTTCCTCTCGTGCTACAAGACATGGAAGGGTGTCGAGGATCTAGTCATTTTTGAGTCGAAACCTGGAATCGAGAGTATTCGCGAGTTTTCGCCGACTGACTACGTGGGATGGAATATGTCGGTCCCCGATCAATATCGCGCCGATTTTATCTTGAAGGAACTCGCGGAGTTCGAGAAGAAAGGTGAATACCCGCGATTAGTAATTATTTGCTTGCCCAACGATCATACGAGCGGAACGGCGAAGAATTGCCCAACGCCGGCCGCATGCATGGCGGACGGGGATTTGGCAATGGGGAGGATTGTTGAGGGATTGAGTCGCTCTCGTTTCTGGCCGAAAATGGCGATCTTTTCCATCGAGGATGATCCTCAGGCCGGTTGGGACCACGTCAGTGGTTATCGCACCACCGCTTATTGCATCAGCCCGTTTGCTAAGCGGAAGGCAGTGGTGGGTACGCAATACAATACGACGAGCATACTGCGCACCATGGAGCAAATTCTTGGGTTGCCCCCGATGAATCAATTCGACGCGAGCGCGACCCCGATGTTCGATTGTTTTCAGGAGGAACCCGATTTTACTCCCTTCGCATCGGTGCCAGTAAGCGTACCGCTAGATCAGATGAACCCAGGTTCGGTTGCTGTTCTCGATCCGCTGTTAAAGCAAATGGCGGAATGGTCGGACGAGATGAATTTCAGGGAGGTTGATCGTGCGCCCGAGGATCGACTGAATCGTGTCTTGTGGCATGCGATGAAGGGAAGCCAAACCCCTTACCCGGAGTGGGCGATCTCGGTAGTTGAAGATGAAGATGAGGAAGAGCGAGAAGTAATGGACCGAGGATCGCGAGAGTGAGGATTCACTTCGTCAATAATGAGTTGATGCAGATTACTGCTTACTGCAATTGAGAATAGAGGATCATGTTGATGCCGATCCGAAAGGCATCATCGCGCGTGTAGCCTCTGCATTGGAGTGAATGTTTGCTCTCCATGGCGCAACTCAAATCATTCGGCGAGAACAGGATGACGATCCTTCCTTGCCATTCCAGAGCCTCGATTTCTGCGGGGCCTTCGCGGCGCGAGGCGGATAGATTGCTCGAACCGATCTCGGGATCGACCAAGGCGACGTTGCGCAGGTCGAAGCCTCCTGGTCCTTCCTTGAGCATGAACGGATGGTCGGGGGGTAGGGTTTTCCACGTTGCATCCGGTAGAACTTTAGAAAATTCCGCCTTTACACTGGTTGAGAAATCGGCGGATCCGCAAATCGCATCGCCGAGGATTACACCACCGTGTTCGAAATGGCGGCGCATACCGGCACGTTCGGCATCATTGAAGGCGAATCGATTACGGCCTTGAATGTAGGCGATAGGATACTTTTCGAGTTCGTCGCTACTTGCGGACAGTTTTGGTGTTTTGGCTTCAACCAAAGCCCTTGTCTCTCGGCGATACATCTCAAGGAGATTCGGCAGCGATTTTGGAGTTTCATCGCCTCCACCGCTATGCATGATTTTTGGAAGGGTCAATGATCCGCGTTCCAGCGATTGGCGATTGGAATCGGTTTGCACAATCTGCACCGCGTCAAGTTTATCCTTGAGTTCGCGACCGGTGGCGTATGCCACGACGTTCAGGCCGACTTTGACTGCGTTGTCGAGTTCTGCGGTGACGTTTTTGGAGTACTTTGGTTTAGCGCCGTAGGGCTTTGCCAATTCCCAGCGGCAGGACAAACTGATCGGGCTGAAGACGACGCTGGTTCGACAGCATGCGTCGATTCCGTAAAGCCAGAATCCCTCAGGAAGTGCATCCGGCGACACCTTGGTCTCGGCTGCCCATATCGGATGGTTAGGAGGAAGTTTCTGGAGTGGCTTGTCGAAGATCAACTCCATCTCCCGGCGGAACGATTCCTCAAAGGCAGTTCCTTTGCAGCCATTTCCATTGCACGCTTCGCCGAAAATGAAGCCACCTTGCTCGACATAATCTTTTAAGAGTTTGCGATGTTGAGGAGCCAGGATGAACTCTTCGGATCCACTGATGAATAGAACCGGAGTTTCGAGGAGGTCGGGAAGTGACGCGCGTTGGATCCGGACCGATTGCCATGCCAGATCACGTTTCCAAACCGATTCGACGTGTCCGGTTAGGTGTTGAATAGCGCGTCGATGGCGATTCCAATCGCGGCTTTGTGGTTCGGTGGAGTGTTGCAAGTGCCCGATGACGACCTGACGTTTGCCCTTGCTCAGAAAGAGCAATGCCATGGCCGTCGCAGCGGCTTCGGTTTCAGCGGGAGTGGATGGCATGCTGCCTCCCACCGCATTGCGGCGTCGCAGGATGGCTTCTGCACCCTCGCGATACCAGTCGTGATCGCCGATAAAGCGTTGTCCGGTGAGGCGGCCTACGCGTTCGAGCGCATACATGTAGTACATGTACCATTCGCCGAAGCCCGGATTATCGTTGACACTAAAGTTGTTGGCCAGCCATTCCAGCGATATCTGTGGGTCGTAGCCCTGGTCGGCATTTCCGCCGCCACAGCAAGAAAGGGTATCGCCGTTAACGGATGCGTCGAGACTGGAGGAAGTGTCCTCGAGAATGATTAAGGAGGCAATTCCCGCGCACGTCATGCTTCCGCGAGGGTTGGGTTCACCGCCGTAGCCCCACGTTCCGCGAGGACTCATTCGGCTCAACCAGTATTTTCGGCTGAGTTTCAAGTTCTCTTCGGGAATTTCGATACCGAGTTTACTCGCTTCCCAAAGTGCGAGAACAGCGAATTGGGAGTTCGACTCGTCCGGCCTCCCTGCACCTTGATCGTAGGACCAGCCGCCATCGCGTTGTTGGGCTTTTAAAAGCCAGCGTATATTTCGCTCGATCAGGTCCCGGTCACGACCTGGGTCCGCTGCGCATAATGCCATCGCCTGCAACGAAGCTTCGTAGACCTTTTGAGGGCGATCGCGACGGATGTACTCCATCGCCTTGACGATTTCTGGATCGGCAGGTTTTCGACCGGAACTGAGAAGTGAGAGGACAATCAAACTCGTCAGACCGGTTCCTTGGTCTTCGTGCCCTTGCCAAGCACCGATTTTGTCCCCTTTGGCACCTCGGTTCTGCGTTCTGCGAAAATAGCTCGAAAACTGATCGATGGCTTCTTGTACGGCGCTGGCATTGATCCCTCGCAGAGCAGCAGCATTAGGAGGTTGAGCTCTGAGCCGCCCGGTAGGTATCGTGAGGAAAGCAAGGACCGCCATCCAGAGGAGGAGGTAGGGAACGCGGCGGGTAGGTAGTTTGTTGTTGAGGGCCATCGCCCTAGTTTACCACATTAAGGAGTGTTTGTAGAAATCACTTGGGCTTCCTCGACGTCAACGGGGCCAGGCCCACGGGGCGGCTTGTCACTGTCGGAACCTATGGTACAGTCGTCGACGAAACGGGGTCCCTGTAGGCAGGAGGACCCGTGTAATTGCGGTTCTCCGTCGCCTTCATGGCTGGGGCGTTGATGATCAGGGACGTCAAACAATTGGGATTGTCGTCATCGGAGGTACGCTGTGGAATCCTCCACATTGGCAGATTGGTTCCACTGGCGAAGAAACCAAGCGTGGGTAATTGAAGAGTGTTACGTGAAGAGTATCGATCGATCCACAAAGCGTTCCCTGATCAGCGCGGTGCTTATCTTAGCAGCATGCCTGATTCTTTCGGTCGTGGTTTTACCCTGGGATATTGAGCTATCGGAAGGGGTGCGAGGACTTCGGTTGCCCGGGGATTTGCGTAAGTTGATTTCGCTGATGGAGTTGTTTGCACATGGGCTTGGGTGCGTGCTGATTCTCGGGACTTTGATTTGGGTGGACGAGCACAACCGCGGAAAGCTCTGGGTGGCATCCGGTTTTGTGCTGCTATGCGGAGTTTTGTCGAACGCGGCGAAGTACTTGATTCCGCGGCGTCGGCCTTACACCCTCGATGAAGCCCCTCTCCAGTCGAGTTGGGAGACCTGGGGAACGCCGTTTACCGAGTCGTGGTTCGATGAGACCCTGAGAAGTTTTCCCTCTGGCCATACGGCGACCGCCGTGGCGATGGCGATCGGTTTGTCGTACGTCTACCCTCGCGGCAGGTATATGTTTTTTTTGATGGCGTTGTTGGCGTCCTTCCAACGTCTGATGTCGGGAGCACATTACCTGTCCGATATTTTAGCCAGTGTCGCCATGACGGTGGTGCTAGGTGTTGCGTGGCTTTTATTGCGGCAGCGGCAACTTCGGATCGGTAGGTCGAGTATTGGGTCGAGCGACCAATAACTCATAAACGCTTTGGGAATGGATGGCGCCTGGATCATTGGCCGACGTGCGAATGCGGTGCTACCAGTTGCTGGTTCGCGTTTTTTAAGGGTTTTGCGCCTAACTTTGCAGGTGCTTCTGCCGAGGGTTTAGGCCGCGTGGGAAGGTTAACCGCCGGGTGGATGACCTTCCTGTTGAAGGGTGTGGGAATTGAACCCAGAGCGTCGCGGCGAAACGTCAGCCATCGTAGAGGTAGCTGGGAATGATCATAGCGAGGATTGAGAAGTAGATCTTTCATGGGTAGAACTGGGGTACAATTGGCTTCTACGTATTTGGGTATTTGCGTATGGCACCCGTGGGTTTGTACAAGTGGTTTTTAGAGGACTAGATAATATGTCGGAACGTGAATCCGGAGCTACAAACCAATCTGAATTGCAACCGCGAAGCGGCGGTCCGGTGGAGCCGGAGACGAAGATGTGGGAGGGGGGATTTTCACCGAAGGCGATGTATGGGACATGGTTGATGTCGTCGCTGGTGACTCTCGCCGTGCTTGTAGGTTTGATCGTGGCAACCACCTCGGGGATGACTGTGGAGTCAGCCAAAGTCCTGTGGTTCGCGGGTTTCTCGTCCATCATTGCATGGTGGGCAATCGCGTTGGTGCTTTACTTTTATCGTCGTTGGGGCGTCTACTATGAATTGACCAGCCAGCGGTTTATCCATTCGTCGGGACTTCTCGTTCGCACAACCGATCGAATCGATGTTATTGACATTGACGATGTCGCTTTTACCCAAGGCTTGATACAGAGGCTACTCAATGTCGGAACGATCCAACTGACGAGTCAGGACTCGAGCCATCCTAGATTGTTATTGCGAGGAATCGACGACGTTGAAAAAGTGAGTGTGCTGATCGATGATATTAGGCGCAAAGAACGCCGCAAGCGAAGCCTGCACATCGATACCAATTAACGAAATAGAGGGCTTGGCAACTGCCAACACGGATGCCGGTTTTGCTGTTAAAGAGAGCGCGGAAACAGCGTGGAAGTCCCGCCTAGGGCGGGGCGTGCGGCGATAAAAAGGGCTCGCGGGGCAACCCTTATCCTGGTCCTGGGGACTTCGGGAGGACGGAACGGTTTGGGGGGTGGTATCGATTTATTAGGGATTTCCGTGGCCGACTGGGAGTTGGGTCTGGGTTCAGAGTTTCCTCTGGCAAAAGTTGGTAACGTGGGGATAATTGCAGCCCGTTCGCTTCGCGATGGTGTGGAGCGAGAATTTTTTACGTGCGTAAAACGGTTTGCAGTCCGATGTTCGAGTCGTTCCCGCTAGCTCCCCCTGATTCCATCCTCGGTTTGGCTGCTGTGTTCGAAAAAGATCCGCGGCCAGGAAAGATCAACTTGACCGTTGGTGTTTTCAAAGACGAGCAAGGCAGGACACCTATCCTCGAGTCGGTTCGGCAAGCAGAAGAACGCATTTTCAAAACGCAGAAGACCAAGAGCTATCTTCCGATCGAAGGAGCTCCTGAGTTCACTAAAAGTGTAAGCCGGCTTGTTCTCGGCGAGGATTTTGATTTTGGCCGAGTTGCAGCGGCTCATACGCCTGGTGGCACTGGTGCGCTGCGGGCTGGAGCGGACACGTTGGCCCGCAACTTCCCTGGCTTGCGAGTTTGGCTGAGCAATCCGACGTGGGCCAACCACGGCTCCGTATTCCAAGCCTCCGGGATGGAGACGTTGGTCTACACCTACCTCAACGGCGCAAAGACGGGGTTGGATTTTGACGGAATGATTCAGGATTTGGAGACTAAGGGGCGTCCGCGGGATGTGGTCCTGCTGCACGCTTGTTGCCACAATCCTACCGGTATCGACCCAACCTTGGAGCAATGGGAACGCATCTCGAGATTGATGTCGGAAAAGAAGATGATTCCTTTCCTTGATTTCGCTTACCAAGGTTTCGGTGACGGCATCGTTGAGGATACAAAGCCACTGCACATTGTTCTGCGAGATAACCCCGAAGTGGTTGTTTGCAGTTCGTTTTCGAAAAACTTTGGTCTGTATTCCGAGCGGGTTGGAGCATTGCTGATGATTGGGGCGAACAGCTCAGGTGCGGAGGCGATGATGAGTCAGGTCCGTGCTTCGATCCGCTGCAATTACAGCAATCCGCCTCGACATGGAGAAGCGATCGTTGCGACCATCCTCGGCGATAATGACTTGTCTGCATTGTGGCGCAGCGAGGTCGACGCAATGCGTTCGCGGATCTCAAGCATGCGCGAGTCCTTTATTCACGGGATGAGTTCCCTGGGGCGTGATTTCGGTTTCTTGGCTACCCAAAAAGGGATGTTTTCCTACACCGGATTGAACGCTATGCAAGCGGACTGGCTCAAGCAGGAGCGGGCTATTTACATCGTCGGTACCGGCCGGATCAATGTTGCTGGCCTATCCCCGGAAACGATGACCACACTCTGCATGGCCGTTGATGAAGCGTGTAAGCTTTAGGTAGACCTTTAGGCTTCGAGTTCGGCCGCATTGGTTTGTTCATTTTGCGCAAGGTCAGACTCGGAAGCGGTTTTGAGGCGGACCGTGAATTGGCTCCCTTTCCCGAAAGTGCTGCGAACGGAAACCGTTCCACCGAGCGCTTGGGTGAGGTGCTTAACGATGGCGAGTCCCAGTCCGGTTCCGCCTGCATCTTGAGTGCGGGCTTTTTCAACACGATAGAACCGTTCAAAGATCCGATCGATATCTTCTTCGGGAATCCCGATCCCATAGTCGATGACCGACAGCTCTACATCTGGGCCAACGACTTTTGAGGAAACGCGAATGTAGCCGTCGGTTTTCGAGTATCTCACCGCATTGCTGAGCAGGTTTCCCAGAATGGTTCGAAGGGATTCGTGGTCAGCCAGGACACGCGGCGTCGAGTCAGCGATTTCATTGTAGATAGTGATGTTCTTTGATTTTGCGATCGCTTGATGATCCTCGATGCAGGTCCTCGCGAGATCTTGAAGGGATAAGGGGATAAGTTGGAGTTTTTCCGGGAGCGATTGAATCCTCGTCAATTGGAGAAGGTCGAAGATGAGCCGATCGAGTCGATCCGCTTGTTCGCTGATTCGAGTGATGAATAATTCGCGAGCATCTGGATCATCGAGAGCCCCCATGAGCAGAGTCTCTGCATAGGCTTTAATTGCGGCTAGTGGGGTTTTTAACTCATGGGATACGTTGGCAGTGAAATCGCGACGAACGTTTTCTAATTGCTTGATTCGCGTTTCGTCGGTAATTACCAAGAGCATCGGCGGAGGAACGGATGGGTCTGATTGGGGGGATTCGTGCTGAAGGGGGTGTGCACGCAATCGAAGAACGATGGACTTTGTGGTGCCGTCGAGTTCGCAATCCATCGTTTGGCTCGTCTTCTGCGACTCCGTGATCAGTTCGAGGACTCGTGGTTGCCGAATCAATTCGATCAGACGTGTTCGATCGCGAATGCGGTCGGAGAGATCGAGAAGGTCGATCCCAGCTCGGTTAGCAAACCAAAGTTGAAGATCGGACGTAAAGGCGAGGATGCCGACCGGCATCGCCGACAAAACGGTTTCGGATTGCTCCGCTCCTGTTTTGACGGTGATTATTTGGTTTTGATACGCCTCAATCAACGCAATAATCTCGCGATTCATCTCCCCATTAAAGTAACTTCCTGGAAATAGCTTGATCATCTCGTCCCGTGAGCGTGTTTTCGAGGTTTGGGACCGGAGTTGTTGCAAGGAGCGAATGCAGGCTTGACGAGTATTACCGAAGGAACGCAGCGATAGTGCCGCAGCGAGTCCCACCATAAAGGTGGAGAAAAGCCACCATGGCGTCCAATGGGTATTGCTTGATGGAAAAGGGGGGAGCCTTTTGGTATACGCGATCCAACGTCGGGATTCCGCAGGGCCTTGGACTGGAATGCTCTCGTCGGATAACGATGGCTTTAATTTCTCGATCAGTCGAAGCCGGACATATCCGCCTGGCTCGACGCTGGACTCCCTTGACGAGTTCTCGAGCCGTTTGATTTCCGATGGCGATAATTGCTTTTCATCAAGAATGGATAAATGACCTGTGCGAGAATCACTCATTCGTCCGGTGAAAGTGTTCATGTCGACCAGCGAAGAGTCTGCAATCGACTTGTAGATTTGCATCTCGTCCGCAGCAACCTGGACTTGGATCTGTTTCCAAAGGTTCTCATTGTGCTGATCGACTAACCACACGACAAACGCACCGACGGCAACGCAAGCGATGGGAAGAACCCCGAGCGACCAAGGAATGCGTTGGAGGGTCATCTGCGGTTGAGAAATAAGGGCAAGAAACAGGGCGAACAAGTGCGAGTATATCTTATTCAAACTCTCGTTATCTTGGAATTGGTTCCGACACCCATGGGGTCTGAATGAAACTACGCTTCTTTTAAGAATAGGGGCGCTCCGCAGGAGGCGAGGTGGTACTAGCCCTGGAAAAGGGGTGACGGTTACGTGGGATTGCGTGGAGTTCCTACAACCCGTTTTATCGATTTCTTCGGAACAAGTCCCATAATTGAACCCCTGTTGCCGTAATCGACGAGTGCTGTGGGTTATCTCCTTGGGGTTTGTTGAATGGTGGCAGCACCTAATTAGGATGGACTTCAAGGGTTCGATCTTTGGAACGAAATTACCCCATGCCAAACGAGTTTCAGAAGGTATATGGCCGCTTCAACTACGGGGCTGAAACAAAAGAATCAAGTCGAACCGTCAGGCGATAACCTGCCTCGGATGGTAATGATCGCTTACTGCTGCAATCCGGATGGAACCATGGAGGAACGGAACGGGTGGCATCGCGCATTGATTGCTGCGGAACAGTTTGATACGACGGTGATCTACCGACCGTTACCAGGACGAACATCGCTTGCATCGAAGATTGCAGAGCCGCGAATCGCCGGTCGGCTGCGCTTTTTGGCCCTTTCACCGAGCCGTATCAATGAGTTTTTGCTCAATCGTGAACTAACTTTTTACTTTGGTTATCGACGTTGGCTCGACGAGGCATTCGGGGTCGCAAAAAAGCTCCACAGTGAAGTTGCTTTCGATATTGCCCATACGGCCACGCTTTGCGGATTTCGGGAGCCCGGAGTGTTATGGAAGCTGGGAATACCGCATGTTTGGGGGCCGCTCGGAGGGACTCAGGATCTGCCAAGAGATTTTTATAGCGTTGTTTCGTATGGAAGTAGATTACGGGAGTGGACGCGTTCCAAGCTCAACGGTTGGCAAATGAAGTATCGCAGGAGGGTACGGGCGGCGTTTGAGGCAAGTAAAGCCGTCATTGCCGCTACCGAGAAGGCTCGCGAGGATTTCCGGACGCACCTTGGGTTTGACGTTGAAGTCGATTTGGAGACCGGATTGGATTACGCGTTGCCTGAAAAAGAATCGGTCTATGAGGTTGGTCAGCCCTTGAAAATACTGTGGGCGGGGCGACTCCGAGAATGGAAGGGCTTACCGTTGCTGTTGCACGCATTGGGAAAGCTTAAATCGGAGGGGATAGCGTTCGAACTTCGGGTGCTCGGAATGGGGGCGAGTAAGGTGCGCTGGATGAAAATTGCCCAGCGACTGAAGATTGAACGACAAATCGAGTGGATCGAAAGTAGTGGCTACCGGATAGGTGTTGAGCACTATCGCTGGGCGGATGTTTTTGCATTCACAAGTTTGCGAGATACGTCTGGTACGGGTTTGTTAGATGCTCTCGCAGCAGGAATTCCCATCATAGGACTCGGACATCAAGGTGCGGCTGACATCATCACTTCGGATTGTGGAATTGCAGTAAGTGTTGAGCGGCCATCGCAAACTATTAGTGAACTCGCTATGGGGTTGAGCCACCTGGCTCGGCATCCGAATCGACTTCGCGAATTGGGTAGGGGTGCAACAATGCGAGCGAAAACCTTTCATTGGGATCAGCGCAAAGCGTTTTGGCATCAGGTTTATTCGAAGGTTTTACCTCAGCATCGCAAATCGAAAATACTATCCGTTTGAGATGCAGAGCAGCGAGACGGGTGGATGGAACGCATCCTCTCATCGGCTTTGAGTTTTGACTACTGATGAATCATGATTTGGTGAACGATGCATGATACTCAACCGATGGAAAATCGATGAAACACAATACAGAGTTCTGGAATTATTCAGAAAAACAAGGCGTTGAATCCGGAATGTACCACCAAGAGTTAAATGCAATATGATGCGAACTATCGATTTTGCTGAAATGATTTCGAAGGCGTGGTCCGCCCGGTGGAAGATATTGGCACTTCAGGTTGTTCTTGCCGTTGGCTGTTTGATGGCGCTGTTACTGCTGCCACGAAGTTATCGATCCGAAGCCAGGTTGTTTCTGCAGTTGGGACGCGAATCGCTTGGGGTAGATCCGACCGCGACCACTGGGCAAACGATTGGGATGAGTGCCTCTGGTCGCGAAGATGAGATTGCTTCGGCGATGGATGTTATCCGCAGTCGAGGGCTAATCACCAAAGTTGTTGAAGACTTAGGTGCGGATGCAGTGCTCGGACGCTCTAGCGAGGGAGGAGTTGGCTCTGAGAGTTCAGTAGGTAAGGAACTTACGAGACTTCCTAGCGCTGTTTTGTCCCCTGTTTTTAACGCACTTCAGTCGATCGACCCAATGTCTGACTTTGAACGAGCCGTTCTTTTGATCAGCAAAGGTCTCTTCGTCGATGCCGAGCGCAAAAGCGAGGTAATCGTGATCGCGTACCAAGCGAAGTCTCCTGAACTTGCTCAACGAGTTGTCGAGGCCATTGTTCGAAAGTATCGGGACGAACATTTGCGACTGCACAGAACCGATGGATCGAAGACCTTCTTCGACGAACAGCAGGAACTTCTGGCCTCCGAACTCAGCGATGTTAAGGAGCGACTGAAGGCTGCGAAGAACCGCATGGGGATAGCATCGATTCAAGGTGAGCGCGAAATCCTTGAAAGCCGTCGAAAGGATATCGTGCAGGGACTATCGGAAACCAACCGATCCAGAAAAGAATTGACAGGTAAGAGTATTTCACTCCAGCGGGAACTCGAACTTACGCCTGCGAGGATCAATAGTCAACAAGTCCTCAAAGCCAACGCGGCGACCGAGGCCCAAGAGACACAATTGTTCGAGTTGCAACTCTTGGAATCGGAGTACAACGCAAAGTATTCAGCGGACAACCCTAAACTTATAGCGATTCGAGAGCAGGTGAAAGAGGCCGAATCGAGGTACAACGAAAAGTCGAAGGGGAGTTCTGAGAATACGGACGACGTGAATCCGATCCATCGGGATTTGAAGTTAGAACTGATTCGAAATGAAGCGTTGCTCGCGGGACTCGAGGATAAGGAGTCGGCGTTGCGCAGTGAGGAAATCGAGGTTGCGAGCCGCATCGAGCGATTGAATAGCCACGAGATCGAGATCGATGACCTCGAGCGAGAGGCGAATTTACGCGAACGTAAGTACATCGCGTATGCAGAGAGTTTTGAACAAGCTCGTATCAGGCAAGCATTAGAGACGGAGAGGATTTCCAGCATCGTCGTTGCGCAGCATGCAACGTTGGAGGAAAAGCCTGTGAGTCCATCGAAACTAGCGATCATCTTGTTCGGCCTCGCATCGATGGTATCGGGTGCTGCGGGTATCGCTCTTTTTTGTGTGCAGTGGGATGATCGGCTGATCACACCGACCTCCGCGAGGAGGCGACTCGGCATACCCGTGCTAGCTACCATCACAGAGTCTCGTCACCTCGGTGTGACAAACTATCCGTGATACTTCATGGCATGTCTTATTTGTTTTGTTAACCCTGCGGCGTAATCGATTTCGAAGTTAAAGGTTTTCACTGTATGCGATCTGAATCGATAGCGGAAAAGCACGAGAGTACCGCGCGAAGCGAGATGGCTTATCGCGGGGCGCGTATCGCCAGTATTGATTCCGTGGTAATGCAGGTTCAGTCCTGGCAATCGGAGCGAGGCCTCGGGACAATGGTGGTGGGTGTCATAGGGGAACGACGGGGAGTCGGTAACACGTCTATTGCGCGCCAATTGGCAATGCAAGCGACCGGATTTGGACTCGGGGATGTCCTGTACGTTGAGGGGGGGAGAGATGAACCCAAATTGGAAAGCTCTAGCTCGATGGGTTCGAAAGAAGGTTTGGGCCTCGTCGACCATTTGAATGGAAAAATCGAATTGGAAGCATGCATCCACAAACGTCCGGATCTAGGAATATCGGTTTTGTCGTGGGGTGGGGACTGCGCAACCAAGGAGCTCGCCGTTGGACCAATTTTGTATCAGCAAGTGTTTCAGGAACTGCGCACCCGATTCTCCTGGGTCGTTGTGGATTTGCCGGTGATGACGGATGTGGAAACGGTACCTGCGTGCGCATCGCAGGTGGATGGAGTGATTGTCGTCGTAGACAATCAGAAGTCTACGGCTACAAATGTTCGAGGCGTGCTGGAGGGAATGGGGACTCTTCACATTCCTGTTCTGGGGTGCGTTATGAATCGCTACGCATTGCCACTTCCCAGATGGATTTCGCGTTGGTTGTAACTTCAGTCTTCGCGCTCCAGCAAAAGTTGCCCCCATGAGAATCCTTTTTCTCCACAATTATTACCAGCAACGGGGTGGTGAAGACCAGTGCTTCGAGGAGCAGGCAGATGCAATGGAGAAACGGGGCCACTCCGTAACTAGGTACGTTGTCCATAACCAGGATATCAGTCCTGGTGTGGTTTCGAAGATCAAGACCGCGAAGGATACCATTTGGAATCGTGATGCGTATCGTCGAGTGCAATCCGTAGTTCGAGACGTCCGTCCGGATGTGATGCATGCGGTGAATACATTTCCCCTGCTGTCTCCGTCCGTGTTCTATGCGGCAAAAGGTGAGGGGGTCCCGGTGGTTCATGAGATCGCGAATTATCGAATCGCTTGCGCAAACGCTCTCCTGCTTCGAGATAATAAGGTTTGCACAAAATGCCTCGACAGTACGATTCCATGGGGAGCAATCGTGCATAGGTGTTATCGAGGCAGTGCTATTGGAAGCGCGGTGGTTGCGTCGAACATATTGATGCATCGGATTTGGAAAACATGGGATCGAGGAGTCGACGCGGTGGTTTGTCCATCGAATGTGTGCAAGGAAAAGCTCATTCTAGGTGGCGTATCGGGCGAGAAGATACACGTCAACGAAAACGCGTTAGGGGGTGATCCGGGGTTGCAGGGTAGTCCGGAAGGTTTCGCGATTTTTGTCGGTCGTTTGTGCGAGGAAAAAGGAGTGCGTGCGGTGGTAGAGGCCTGGCGGCGTTTCCCCGATTTGCCCAAGCTGAAAGTTGTAGGTGATGGTCCCCTTCGGCAGTTAGTCCAACAGCTATCGAGCGAGGATCCGCGGGTTGAATGTCTCGGTTGGTTGCCACACGCGGATCTGCTTGAGAGGGTTGGAAAAGCAGATTGTCTGCTGATGCCGTCCATTTGTTTGGAGCCATTTGGGAGGACCACGATCGAGGCGTTCGCGGTGGGTACACCGGTACTCGGTTCGCGGATCGGTGGAACTGTTGAAATCATCACTGAGGGTATAGACGGTTACTTTTTTGAGCCGGGGGATGCTGCCGATTTATCGATGAAAGTTCGAAGATTCTTTGGTTTACCTGTTGAAGAGCGGCAGAGGATGCGTTTGGCCGCTCGAAGCTCCTTCGAAAGCCGTTATACTTCGGATCGCCATTGCGACCGACTGCTGGAAATCTATAACAAAGTCATCGCGGATAACCGATTGCGATGAAGGTGAGGGGATGATCTGCTGATGAACGCCGGGATGAACGATTTTCATAAGCGATTGGACCGGGCCGTAGATAGGGTGAAAGACCTTGAGCCTGCGAAGACGCCTAGAAGCGTCATCGCTGCCTACCTTGGGATTTTGGTGAGTGCGGTTCTTTTTCGATGTGTCGGTTTATTCGGTCGATCGTTCAGTAGCGATGAAGTGTACGAATTACGGCACTTGTCCCTAAATCTGCTCGAAATTGCCCGTGATCCGGACGGTTTTCCTCCCCTGTTTAGGTGGGTTATTAGTGCCGGGATAGCGGGTTTCGGCGTTGAGGGCGCGAGGTTGTTTTCTGTCTTTTTCGGCGTTGTCGCGGTGATTGCGATTATGGGAATCGCTCACTTTCTCGGTGGGATTCGGGCGGGAATAGCAGCGGGCGTATGGAGTTCGGTATCGTCCCATCAGATTGAATTCAGCCAGTCCCTGCGTTCGTATTCGATCTTTATTGCATTCAGTGCTCTGACCATTCTCGCGGCGCTTTATTTGATTCGGCGTCCTGATTGGAAGCGTTGGTTGCTGTTTTTGCTCACCGCTGGTGTTTGTTTCGGCACGCATTATTACGCTGTGTATTTGTTATTTGCCGTGTGGGTGTATTTGGTTTGGCAGCTGAGGGAACGCCCTAGGGATTGGATTCTCGGAGCGGCGTTTCAATCGGTTTTCTTGTTGCCGACCTTGATCTGTTTAAAAATTGACTTGACGGTTCCAGTACCGCCGGAAGTCATTAACCCCGTGGATCTAACTGGGCTCGCCTATCTCTATTGGACGCTGCTCGTCGGTTGGTGCCTGGGGCCTTCAGCGACTCAATTGCAACTACTGGGAGCCAAGGGCGGTATCTTAGCCATGTTGCCTTGGTTGCTTCCAACGGGAATAGCCGTGCTTGTGATCGCCAGTTCGGTGTTGCGAAGTCCAGATCGCGGCCGCTGGGCATTTCTAGTGATTATGCTTGTCGCTTTGCCTTGGCTAGCAAGCTTCGTGGCTACTCTTACGGCGACGAACTTCGTTTCCCGGTACCTATCCTTCCTCGCAGTCCCATTAGCCGGGGTCATTGGTTTTGCAATTTCCAATTCGAGGAGGCGTCTTGAGTTTATCGCGTTTTTGTTTTTGATCGGTTTAAACCTTCTTTCGGTTTACAATCGAGCGTTCAATGAGGCGTATGCGACTGAGGACTATGCATCGCTAGTGCGTTTTATCGATGCCCGGTCGGAAGATCCCATCGTAATCTCGATGTCACACTACATGTCGTATGCGCTCGAACGAGAAACCCCGAGCGACTGGAGACTCTATGCGATTGCCTTCGGCTCCGATGAGCCGGACGATTGGCAGGAAGTCTTAACGCCGCTATTGGAGAAGGTTTCGGATGACCAGCGTGTTTACTTGGTCGTACCCTGGATGAAAGACCCAAGTATTCGGACCGAGCAGCGCGATCGCATGGTTCAGTGGATGGAAGGCGAGTTGCTATCGACAGGAAGCTTCACAGAGGAAGTTTACGAGGGTAAGGCTGCTGGCATCAAGCGAGCGCTGATCCGCGAGATCCACGAGGATTGATCCACGAGGATTGATCCAGGTGTCTGCCGAGTAAATCGGGTTTGGGTTGTAACCTGCTGTGCGTACTCGGTTATGGATGAGGCGCGGTGGAAGGGCTATTTCCCACGATGTGCGTTCTGACTTGCGAGCCGCCGTATGGACGCTTCATTTCCCCAGGCTGTCCAGGCATAAGCTAGATCGCGTTTTATTTTGCTGGTCGTGCCTACCTCCATGGCGCGGTTGCGAGTCAGAGTTGCCACTGTGCGCTGTAGGGTTGAAAGGGTGAACGATCGCAATAATCGCAATAAACCAAGGTATCGGGTCATTGGAATGCCTCGATATTTTCGATCGCGGTATGCCAAAATGATTCCAGATCTTCTCGCAACGTACTGGATGTAGTTGCTATCTGTCCTATGTGGTGGAATCACATGCAGGATGTGGGATTCGGGGACATGACGGCCGGGGATTTTTGCGAGAACCAACCTTGTAAACCACTCGGTGTCCTCTCCGCTTTGATGCATGCTTTCATCGAATTCGCCAATTGAGTCGAACAAGCGTTTATCGACAACAACGTTTCCTGTGGCAGGTAAGAAATGGTAGTGATAGGCGGTCGGGGTGGATACGGTGAACTCACCTAGCATCTGCCTAGAGAAGCCATCGAATGGGGGTGGGTTTGGCTGAGTATACTTAAGGATGTAACCACCTCCTGCATATCTTAGATTCTCCGAACGGCATGCACGAATGAGATGTACGAGCCAATCGCTGGGAGCTAGCTGGTCGTCGTCAAAGAATGCTATCCAATCACCCTTTGATTCTCGAACTCCCCGATTTCTCGCGCAAGCGATTCCTGGCTTGGGTTCAAAGAAGTATCGAACCTTGTACTGTGTGTTGCTAGCCGCATTGGCGACGACACTTGGAGTATGGTCTGTGCTACCGTTGTCGACGACGACGATTTCGAGATCATAATCCGGGTATTTGGGCATCGCTAGCAAGCTCTCGAGAGCCTCGCGCAGCGCGTCACCCCGATTATACGTGACCACGACCAGTGATATGAAGGATTGTTCTATTATCATCTTGTGCAACTGCTATCATTGGTTCGAATGACATCGCATTTGTATGGCAGAGATTGTCTCGTATTAGGAATCGGCGAAGATCCCTGGGCTGATGACGTTGATAAAGATTGGAGAGGATCGTAGTTGGGGCATTCCCTGCATAGTCTATAAATCAGGAATAGAAGGGCGTAGCTCTCGAAGCCGAGGCTATAGAACGATGCCTCTGCGATTCCGTGGATCATCGCAAACAGAGTGACTGTAAACACCAACTGGTACTCTGGTCGGCGCGTGTAAAGCGTGGCTTTTGCGGATATGGCTAGGGTCGATAGCAGGAGAGCGACGTAGGCCGTCATTCCAATGATTCCTAAGTTCAACAATGCCTCGAGAAAGACCGAATGCGCGTGGGTGATTTCCCATAGAAAGATTTCCGACGTGCGCTGGATCATTCTTGAATCCCAAAAAGCACCGTAACCGCTGCCGGACCAAGGCCTCTCTGCGGCGTGCTTGAGCAACTCCATCCACAGCGGAACTCGCCCGGTAAGACTGCTGATATGTTCTGTTCGCCCCATGGCAGCAGCAACTCCTATACGATCCCAAAGATTGAAAATCGAGATCGCTAGGCCAAGTGTGCTGATGAGGAAGGAGCCTGCGATGAGTCCAAGGATACGCCATTTAGCTTCAGCGCGTAGCAATCCAGATATCGTCAATGCTGCCACCAAGGCGAACAGTGTCGTCCGAGACTTTGTTAAAAGCAAAGCTGCGATAGCCGCTAAGAGGATCGACCAAAGGACCCATCGTAGCTGGGCGTTTCGATTAAAAAGCATCAAGCCTGTGACAATTATCAAGGCTGCATAGACAGCCAGCACGTTAGGATGTTCTGTGCCGACGAAACGGTAGTAGCGCCAGAAGGGATTGAAGGTACCATGATAAATCTCGGCGATGAACCCGGCCGTGATGTAGCATGTGGAAACACCGAAAATGGCCCATGCGATCTCTCGCAAGCACAAATGCCTTGATAATCCATAAAGACTCAGCGCAACACATAATTCTTTCGGAACCCGGCGAATACTTACCGGTAGGTTGGTCGTCCATGCCAATGACGCCACAATCCAAAAGAGTTGGAACGCCAGCAGGAAGATAATGCAGTTTCGTATCGGAAGAGTTTTTTCGGTCTTGAAGAGACAACAAAAGGCGCCGGTGAATGCTAAGCCGAGGAATGAGATAGCCGCATTGATGTTTCCGGACTCTGCATACTTCGCTGATTTGTTGGCTTCGACGTCGTAGGGTACGAGTTCGGCGGGTACGAGAGTGGTACTGGCATTCCAGGACTGGTAGTAAAACGCAAAGCTCGACGCGATGATCGCAACGGTAAGCAGAACGACTGGAATGTTGACTGTATCCAGAGGCGTTGAGGCCTTCGTCATTTTCGGAGGATTGATAGCGAGTGAACTCATCAAGCTACTCCCTCTAGTAGATCCTGTGGGCCGGAAGGGTTTTTAGAGCACTCACCGAAACAATTCTTGAACGCATAAAACGTTAGGATCGCGGAGCAAGCGTTCCCGCATAAGATAGCAAACGCGGAACCTAGCAACCCGAACCATGGAATCGTGAGAACCGCGACGGTCAGGGATACCGCGCAATTCGCCAATTCACCTCGCATGTTTGCTTGAGATTGGCCGAGAGCCGCTAAACCATTGCCCGCAACAATCGCCCAACTCACTACCAACATGTTCAATCCCAACAAACCTGAGACCATATTGGAACGAGGGTCCGTGTCTTTGTAGATTATTTCGACGAGTGTGTCCCCGAAAAAAAAGAAGAGCAAGCACAGGGGGGCGAGTACCGCCGTAAAAATGAGGATGCTGGTCCACATCGAGCGGTATAACGCATTCGGTCCATAGGCGTGGTATGCGTGGACATTCTGTCCTAAAAGGTGACTGTTCAAACCGGCGATCAAGGTTAACGAGATGCCTGTCAGATTCAAGCATTTAATAAACGTTGCGGTCTCGGAGTCACCTCGCATGGTTGCTAGTATCCATGGAATGAGCATCGCGCCCCCCAATGCAAAGGCGCGTGCGATCACAAGCCACTTCGCATATTCCCACGAGGTTATCCACTGTTGCCATAGTTGAGGAAGATCTATCTTCCAGGTGAGCGGTGGGCTAAGGAACCAAATCAGAATAGGAAGAGAATTGGAAACGGCGAGGACAGCAGCGACATTGATCATCTGGATCGACTCATTTCCCCCAAAAAATCGCATCGCTAGAAATAGGACCCCGCCGATTTGAAGCAGAGCAGAGATTCCATCGACTGCAATGGCAAGAAGCGGGTGAAATGTCGTGAAGGAGATCGTGCGCAGGTGATCCTTCAAAAGCATTCCCGGTAGGATCATGCACTGCGCGAGCAGACCGTAGCCAAATTCTGAATGGGTGCCGCCAATGATCAGCGATATTGCCGCGGCAAGTATTGTGAAGACAGAGGCGATTGAAAATATAAATTCGTGAGTAAGGCTATTTCCGGTCCATGAAGGAAGGTCGGTCGATGGTCGATGCGCGAAGGAAACGAATGGGGCGGAAATTAGTCGCTCTTGAAGGGCGCGCAGGTAACTAATCACCTGCCAACCCAAAGCGAACGTGGTGAAGACATCGTCGCTGCTGCATCGAGCCAGGATGACAAAGGTTAGGAAATTCGATGCGCTCACGGTCGCTTGGTTCGTGACGCCTAAGGCGAGTCCAAACCATTTGTTCTTGGGTTTTCCCACGTTTTCTAAATCGGATACGGCCGTTTCCGAAGTCGCGAGATGAGGCCTACATAGGATTTTTGTTGGCAACAGTTTTGAAGCTGATTTTGGGTTATGGATCGAAAGAATGCATCTTTCAACCCATTGTAGTAGGGGATGCGATGGAGCCTTTGTGGTTCCTTGGTAAAGTTGGGGCAATCGATGAACAACGCGATGTGCGGGAAGGAGAGGAATCGATACAACCGTTACAACCGGCAATTGGGGGTATTTTGACCCGGCCATGGAGTCCTTATGGTTTTTCGATGGTCGCTGTATATTTACTGGGTTTGCGGTTAGGACTTTTGGGTGCCCCTCAAGGTTGCTTGGATACCTGGTTCTGATAGTTTGGGTGTTGATCATCTCCTGTGCTGAAAATGGAGCGTTCGGATGATGCTACGGTTGTTCTCGGTTTTGCTTATTGCGTCCGCAGTGCTAGGGCTATCGTTTTTTGCCCAGCGCGTTGAGGCTCAGGTTTTAGACAAGCAGTCGTTGCTCGAAAAGCAAACCTATTTCGATAACCGCGATTGGGACTGGTATTTGGAGAATATTCCGTTTTTCGATTGCCCTGATTCGGACTTAGTAACAACCTACTACTATCGTTGGGAGTTGATTACCAAGCATTTAACCTATGGGGCGCCAGATACAGGGTATTTATTTACCGAATTTATTGATCGACCGTTTTGGTCGGGGGCATATGGCGCCATCAGTTGCCCAGCAGGACATCAGCTCTATGAAGCAAGGTGGCTTCGCCACCCGACGATTGCCAACGACTATTCGAGATATTGGTTGCAAACCAAAGGTGCACAGCCTCGAAACTATTCCACTTGGTTGGCCGACTCGGTACTCGCGGTGGATCGAGTTCATCCCAATGCAGCGCTTCTCAAATCCCTCCTCCCAGGATTGGTCGACAATTTTCGGAAGTGGAAGGATCGCCACTACGATGCAAATATTGGGTTGTTTTGGCAAACCGGCCACGATGATGGAATGGAGTTCAACATCGCTAGTCGCCAAACCCAAGACATCCTCCGAGGTGCTCCTAGCTATAGGCCTTCGTTTAATGCCTACATGTGGGCGGATGCGATTGCTATTGCGGAAATTGCGAAGCGAAACGGAGACGCGGCTATCGAAAAGGAGTTCTCGGAGTTTGCTGCGAAGCTTCGAGAGACGATGCTTGCGAAGCTTTGGGATCCAAGACGGCAGTTCTTCTTTCCCATGTTCAAAAATGATGAGAACCGAGATGGCTACAATATTAAGGCTTTAACGTTGGTCTATGAGACTGGACGATTTTCAGGCGATTCTCACGGTCGCGAATTGATCGGTTATGTTCCATGGCAGTTCAATATGCTGGACTCCACGCCGGAATACGATATCGCGTGGAAGAAATTGATGGATCGCGACGGCTTCTACGCGGATTATGGGCCGAGTACGGTCGAACGAAACGACCCCATGTTCTTGCTTCAGAAAAGCTGTTGTTGGTGGAGCGGTCAATCGTGGCCCTATGCTACGACACAAACCCTAAGAGGACTTGCGAATTTACTGCAGTCGCGCTCGACCGATGCCGTATCTGCAGATGACTACGTTCGCCTATTGCAGATCTATGCAAAGTCGCATCGAAAGGAAGGGAAGCCGTACCTCGCGGAAGCATTGCATCCCGATACGGGGTCCTTCGAAGGGCATGATGGCTACAATCACAGTGAGCATTACTTCCACTCGGGCTTCTGCGATTTGGTGATCAGCGGGCTGGTTGGTTTGGATGTGAGTGGTGTGGATCCAACGGGTGTTTATGGTGAGGTTCGCCTCAGCCCACTTGCACCTGCGAGCTGGGACTACTTCGCATTGGACGGAGTCATGGTGCGAGGGCATCAGGTCTCCGTGATATGGGACAAAGATGGAAGTAAATATGGAACCAAATATGGTTCGGGAAAAGGGCTGACAGTGATCGTTGATGGACGTGTACTCTTGAACCGTCCAGACTTGAAAGCAGTTACATTCCGATTGCCAGTTGTTCCTCAAAATAGAGACTTGGCAGCAACAGAAGCATTGGCTAACGGAAAAAGCATCGATCATGCCGACAATCACGCCGTAAATCACGCTGTCAACAACAATGGCGACTATTTTCCACGAGTGACTGCTTCGTCGACGAGCGAGAATACCTCGGTATCGAAGGTCCAAGACGGAAATTATTGGTACTTGCAAAATCCGCCTAATCGTTGGGAGAGCGGGGCGGTAAAAACGGAGAGGGAATGGATCGAAGTGGATTTTGGGATACCTCGCGATGTCCGTACCCTGAAGTTCTATTTTCTTGACGACGAGACGGACCAGGAAGGATCGATTGCTTCTCCCGGACAAATTTTCGTCTCAACAGAGTTGGATGGGGATTGGAAGGCTTTGGATAGCTCGAGGCTAGGAGTCATCGTGGGGCATCGGCCAACATCAATACCCCTTGGTGAAAGTTCGGTTCGAAAGGTTCGTTTGGAGATGACCCCGAAAGAGGGCAGGCGTGTTGGGTTGACGGAGATCGAAGCTTGGGGCCAAGGGGATATGCCCTATCGCTTGGCTCCGCCTCCGAGCGGGAATATTGCGTACCGGCCTGAGGGTGCGGAGTTCCCGCGAGCGACCGCGTCCCATAGCGACCGTTTTGGGGGAATCGCCGAGAAATCGAACGATGGAAGGACGGTATTCGTTCCTAACCCGGTGAATCGCTGGACGAGCTACGAGTCCCCGGATAATACCGATTGGCTGCAGTTTCAGTTCGAAAAGCCAACCCGTTTTTCACGTGTCGAACTCGCCATCTACGATGATCGGGGCGGGGTGCAAGCACCAAAATCGTATGCGATTGAAGTATGGGTTGATAACGGTTGGCAACGGGTTCGCGATGAGGTTCACCAACCGGTCGAACCGCGTGGTAGTCAATGGAATGAAGCAAGGTTTGAGCCGGTCACGAGCGATCGACTTCGAATCGTGTTTGAGCATAAATTGCCGGCCAAGAGTGGGGTAACCGAAGTCATGGTCTGGTCTGAGTAACCACAATTGCCGCAAGTAGTTGAGTTCCCAGAGCCATGGTTCCCAGAGCCATGGTTCCAAAAACGATGGATGCCAGAGGCATGAGCTACAGGCTGCGTCCCACGGGCACTCAGGGCGATGATGCCACATGAGGACGCAGGCAACGCAGCGGCTTCGTAGAGACTTACTGGTGGTCAGGGGAGACCCAAGGAATTTCGTCGCTCGTCTCATTCGGCTTGGCGGCGCTCCCTTCCCGTTGGCGTTGCAGCAAGTCGAACTCTGCGACGGCTCGGGCTCCGTTGGGTATTTGACCAAATACGAGCACGTGCTTGATTTGCCGGTTTCCGACTGGAAACTTGACGCTGCCGTTCCTAGCGACAAACGCCTCGAGCGGGATGGACAAGGTTTCTCCGGGAGCAACACCCTTGGGTTCGGAGGCGTAGAACTGCTCATTCAACCCAATCGATACATTCTTCCACGGCTGATCCGTTGGGTTCTTGACTGTGATCGATGGGATTAGCCGGCGGTTTGCCAAGTCCGATTCCGAGCCCACCCACATTGCGTCCAAGCGGACTTGGGCGTCTAGATGCGGCTCGGGCATCGGTTTCATCCAAGCGGCCAAACCCAATCCGTAGCCGACCGGAATAAAGACACTCAGTAGAATGAGGGCTGTGAGTGTTTTACGGTTTAGGGTGATCCCTGTTGCCATTGTTGTTTCAACTGTTGCGACGATTCAATCTGTTAGTTCGTTCGTAGAGATGCTCTACTATTGGCGAATAAGCCGTTTTGTCAATCGAGTCGAGTTTTCATTGATTTTGCTTCGAAAAGCTATCCCGTGGACAGTACGTTACCGCAACTAGTATCCGATTTGGACATTTTGGTCCGAGGAACCTCGGTCGCGAGGTCGGATGTAGCTGTTCCACGCTCAAGTTTCCTCGATCTGCTCCGAGAATCCGAGGAAGGAGCCAAAGCGCCGAGTACGGGTGCACGGAGTGATTCAAGTTTAGCGAGAGAATTGTCAGTAGCGTTGGATCAAGCTCGCGTGCTGTCAACGGCTCCTGCGTGTCCTATTGTGGCAGTCCTTGGGATGCTCAATGCGGGCAAGAGTTCATTGGTTGCCACGTTTCTGAGTTCCGGGGGAGTAGACGCACCTCGTCGCTCCGACGAGTATCGTTCACGAGTGCTCATCGGTGCGGCAAATTCCGAAGGAACGCACCGATTTGTTCTTTGGCTTCCGGAGTCCTGGAAGACACACGATCGTTTTTGGGAGTTCATTCACGAGCGGTTGACTTCGATTTTCGGATGCGAGTGCGAAGCCTTGTCTGAAGACTCTGAATTGGCAAGTCAACAGTACAACGATATGTCGCCTCGGTTGGTAAAGACTTCTCGCGGTGAGATGGAACAGCGTTCTCCGATCGAAGTTCCATTGGTTGCATTCGACCCGAGTTTGGATCGACTCGGGATCGCGCTGATGGATTGTCCGGATGTTCAGACGGGATTGATGGATCGCGGCATTGACGTTCCTGTCCAGTCGACGCGCTACGATGAAGCGTCGACGCTTGTCGCGAATAGCCGATTTACCGTTCTGACACGCGCCGCGCGGATCTGCTCGGCTTCGATCGTCGTGCTTCCTGCGAACTCGATGCATGATCAAACGGTTAGCAAGTTATTGCGACTGCTAGAAAATCAAATGCCGCATGTGCAGCGGATCATGGCAGTAAACCGAGTGCCGAGGAAGTATCTTGTCGATCAGATCGCTAAAGAGGTCCACACCCTCTACGGTTCGTCGGGGTTACGCCGGGTATATATGGCATACCATTTCGAAGGTCCGAAGGATCGCGATAAGCTTCCATCTCCCCCTCTTGAACTAGCAAGCGCACTCAATCCACCGCTACCCTTGTTCTTTCGTGTGGATGAAGAGGGGCGTGCCCAACCTCCTGAGCGGATCCCCGATGCGGATTGGTTGATTCGATTGGGACGCCAGCTGCAGGCGAATGATTTGTTGGAAGATTCGATCCGTTCGGCAACTACTCGTTTGGCCAGCATGATCCACGCTGGACTTGCGGAATTACGGCAATGGAATGAACGGAAACGGCATGAAAATCAGTTGGCATTGCGCGCGATCGCGGACGCATGTCTGGATTTTTCAATCGACCCACATTCATCCGCGAATCAGCCCCGAATTCGCCTTCAAGCATCGCGACAAGTGGTAGAGCAAATTGCTGAATCGCTCGAAAGGACTGCCCCTTGGTGGGCCAAACCGGGGCGCTGGGTGCAGCGAATCGCACAAGCGGGAAAGGATTCTGTGACACAAGCCACTACCTGGTTCCGTATGCCGGGTTGGGTTTCCGACGGTTCGAATGCGGTCGGAGACTGGATTCGTGGGCGATTCAAACGTGGCGAAAATGGTCATGTGGTGACAGCCAACGCTCTGTGTGATCGGCTAGCGCAGCGCGATGTTGCAGGCGTCTTCAAACTCGACGACTCCGAGGCCGGACGGGAAGGAATTCGTGCTGCATGCCAACGCGCAATCGATCGGTTTCAGCAAGAGAGCCGAACCCGATTGGATCAGGATCAAGTCGACGCATTGACTCGCCGATTGTGGGCTGAGATGCCGATGGGGAAGCGATTTCTAAGCGGCATCGCCCCAGCAGGAATTCTATTTGCACCTCTGCTGGCAGTGATCATGGTGCCATTGGATTTTGGTGGTTCCGCTGTTCTCGTGTTTGCTTCCATGAAAGAACTCCTCGTCGCGGGAGCGGCTGGAGTTGGATTGGTAATGGCCAATGCCGACTCCATGCCACAGATAGCCGAGACCGAGTCGGCGTGGCAGCAGCTGTCGGATTTGGTTGCCCTAGTGCTGGACGAGCTTGGTTTCGAGCGATCGTCCACTAGTTATCCGCTCACCGTTTCACTGAGCGGGGCGAGTCGCGAGTTGACGCAAAGTCAGCTTGAGGTCAAAAAACAGTTGGGCTTTGAAGTCCCGGGTGCGAAACTTACGCCTTTCGTTTTTGATGAATCGGTCATCAAGCAGATTCAGTCGCATTTGGCGGCTATGGAGCGTGCGCAAAGATCATGAATGAGTCATTAGCCATCGCGGATCGCATCGAAAGCGCAGCCGTTAGGTTGTTGGGCCAGCAGTCGACCTGCCATACCATTGTGCAGTGGTGTGAGGAATACCGACGTCAAGCAAACGACATATTGAGCGGTCGCGGCATCGCATTACCGAGCTTCGCGATTGTGGGGGCAAAAGGTCAAGGTAAAACTTGGGTGGCGAGGCAAATGTTGCTCGATGAGCGAGTCGCGGATTCACTGCCGAGCGGTGTACTGTCTAGTGAGGCGACGACACAGTTGCATTGGATTGGTCCTGTGCCCCCCGAAGCCTTAGATCCAGCGAAAGAGGTCTACGTGCCGTGCCCTGCACACCGTATGCTTGATTTGGGACGTCCCTATTTATTGATCGATACGCCCGGATACACGGACGACGATCCTGCCGCTGCGGCGATCGCTCGCGATTCTCTCAGTTTCTCACCGATGAAATTGCTTGTGGCTCGACGGGATCAGTTGCGAAGCGCGATCCATTCCCAGTTGGCGGCATTGACCGATGGTGCTGTTTGCATTCCGCTGATTACCTGCGTTCCCTTGAAGGAGATATCGACGGGACTCACATCGAAAGGAAGCGGGAATGGGAGCGATGCCGGGTATCAAGATGAGCGGATTAGTGAATCTCTTCGCAGCGATTTGGAGTGGTACCGTGCGGCACTGTCGGCAAGCGCTCCCAATACGCGGTTTTTAGACCCGATCATCGTCGCCGATTTTGAGGCGGATGGAGACGAGGAGCGTGTCGGAGAGCGACTGCGATCGGATCTCAAGGAGCGATTGTCCCGTGAATCGATCGATGCGATATCCTCAACAAAATCGAATCGGTTGGCGTCGCTGAATGATCGATTGAGGCATCGCGTAAGTCAATTGATCGATAGCCAAGTTCCACAGTTAGCACAGGCGGTGCGCAAATTGCACGCGGCAGCCGACGCGTTACCGAGCCACGCCATCGAAACAGTGCTTGGGTCCAAGCAGGTTCTCAAGACGGCCATACGGGATCGGATACGGGCGGATGTCATTGGAGGGACTGGATTGTTCTGGTTTCCTTATCGAACGTTGCTCAACATTCTCGGGTTCACGCATGGCGCATGGGATCGACTATTGCTTTCGATGACAGGTAGTATTCCATCGATTTTCGGTACGTTTGCTGCGTGGGCAAAGAACCTCGCCAGTTCCAGAGAGGCCAACCAAGGGCTCCAGGAAGGGATCCGGGATCAATTGAACCGACAGATCCAGGATCGACTGCAGCCAGCCCAGCAGCAGTTTTACCGCACGATCGATCGCATCCGAGGAGACCATCGTGACGGCCGATCGGTGGATGGTGAATTGCGTGTTCGATTGGCCGGCGTGGACGAGTTGCAGTTGCAAGCGCGCGAGGTATTCGATTTCACGTTGGAGAAAAACCGAGCGTCGCGCCTTGCGTTACTTGGGGCTGCCGCAGTCGGAACCTTGGTGTTTTGGGGGTTGATGGCAGGTCCTATTATTTCGATATATCGACAGTATTTTTATGCCAGTTATCGTGCTTGGACAGACGCATCAGCGGTGGTGGAGTCATTTCCGCACCCTAGTCCAGGGATGCTGTTCACGTCGACCGTGATCTCCTTGGTGCCTGTGTTGGTGTTTGCGATGTTGGTGATGAGTTGGTACCAGCGGGCATCGCGACTCAACGGATTGGCAGAGAGTGTGTATTCGGCGGAGTTGAGCAAAGTTGAAGAATTGAAGAGACTCGGTGTGATTCAATTGCACTACGAAGACCCGGTTTTGGAAGCCGCAGAATTTTTGGTGAACCTAGAGACCAAGACGTCGGTGGGGTGATCGATTAGTGCAAATGCGGATAGGAGTCGTTGGACACCGGGCCGCTCGCGCGACACCGCTAAGACGCTCGTTGCCATGCGCAGCATCCTCAGCAGTCGTGAGCTGCAAGGCGCTAGCCGCAGGTTTCCTCACCGGGCCGCTCGCGCGACACCGCTATTGTCTAGGATCCCGCTGGCGGCGCGCCGCCGTCATGAACTAGAACGGTCGTCAAGCAAGTACCGATTGGACGACATTCCCATGAACGTCGGTCAAACGATAATCACGACCTTGGAACCGGAATGTCAGCTTCGTGTGGTCAAAGCCGAGCAGTTGCAGGATGGTTGCATTGAGATCGTGGACGTGGACTGGGTTTAGGACTGCATTGAACCCAAGTTCATCGGATCCGCCATGCACATGTCCTTTCTTTAGTCCGCCACCTGCCATCCATACGCTAAAGGCCCGATTGTGGTGATCGCGTCCGTCGTTGCCACCTTGGACCATCGGTGTGCGGCCGAATTCTCCGCCCCAAATGACGAGCGTGTCATCCAACATCCCCAACCGCTTGAGGTCCTTGATCAACGCGGCGCTCGGTTTATCCGTGGTGTTCGCGTTGTTCTTGACGTCCGCGGTTAAGTTGCCGTGCTGGTCCCACGCTTCATGAAATAGTTGAACAAAGCGTACGCCGCGTTGGAGCAATCGCCGCGCGAGCAAGCAATTGCGTGCGAAGCTACTTTCCTTGGGATCTTTGACGCCATAAAGTTCAAGGGTTTCCTTAGGCTCGCTCGCGAGATCCATAAGCTCTGGAGCGCTGGTCTGCAATTTGTAGGCCAGTTCATAACTTTGGATCCGAGCAGCGATTTCGGGATCTCCGATCTGTTCTTCGGCGATGCGATTCAATTGGCTGAGGGTGTCGATCGATTCGCGTTGTATTTGATGGTCGATTCCCTTCGGATTTGAGATATAGAGCACAGGATCCCCGGCGCTGCGAAATGGAATCCCGGCGTACGTGGTAGGAAGGAATCCGCAACCATAGTTGCTCGCACCGCCGCTGGTCCCCTTGGCACTGGTTAGTACCACAAAACCGGGTAGATCGCTCGCTTCGGAGCCGAGTCCATAGAGGGTCCAACTGCCCAGGCTCGGTCGACCGAATTGTTCGGAGCCCGTGTTCATTAAGATCTGAGCTGGAGCATGGTTGACAGCGTCGCTTTGCATGGAACGAATCAAGCAGATATCGTCGGCGATTTCGCCGATATGAGGTAGTATCTCGCTGAGCTCCATGCCGCATTTTCCGCGCGGTGAGAATTGGTACTTTGGCCCGAGGAGTGCAGAGTTTGGGTTGATGAAGGCCGCTCGGTATCCTTTGAGCAATTCTTGAGGGGGTAATTGGCCATTCCTTTTAACGAGCTCGGGCTTGGGATCATAGAGCTCGAGCTGACTCGGAGCCCCGGCTTGAAAAATGTACACCACACGTTTGACCTTGGGGGTAAAGTGTGGTTGCTTGGGGCTGAGCGTCCGTTCGTCAGGATGGACCGCCGATCGCGCGGGTGTCTGCCCAGCGAGCATCTCCATGGCGGCGATGCCGGCTAAGCCGATGCCACACTCCTTCATGAACCAACGCCGCTTCAACAATGTAGCGCGAGCATTTCGAAGTTCCGAGTCGATGCTGGACATGGCGGGTAATCTTTTCTGAAGGTTGACGGTTCGAACACCGGGTAGGCTGGTTTATAACACCGGGTCGGCTGGTAAGGACACCGGGTAGGCTGGTAAGGACAACGGGTAGGTTGGGGTATGACCAGCGGGCAGGCTGGCAAACCGTCAAGCGAGGAGCCCATGGATAACTTTGCCTTCGTCCGTTGGCCCAATCAATCGGTTGAATAGACCTTGATAGTCATAACCGAATCGATAAGGATCGAAGCCGAGCAAATGTAGGATTGTTGCTTGCAAATCCCTCGGTGTGACGGGATCCTCCCCTACATAATAACCTATCTCATCCGTTTGGCCGTAGGAAGTTCCACCCCGAATTCCACCGCCTGCCAACAGCATCGAGTAAGCGTACGGATGGTGGTCGCGGCCGAAGAAGCCTTTCGATGGCGTATCCCGAACGTTGTTTTGGGACATGGGGGTACGGCCGAACTCTCCCCCGAAGACGACAAGCGTGGACTCGAGCAATCCTCGTTGCTTCAAATCCTTCAGCAGTCCTGCAATTGCTCGATCGATCTGTTGGCACTTGATTGGTAATGTTTCGTCGATCGATTCGCCCGGAGACGAACCGTGGTGGTCCCAGCCCCAGTCGTAGACTTGAACGAAGCGGACTCCCGATTCGACCAAACGTCTCGCGAGTAGGCAATTGTTGGCAAACGTTGGGTCATCCCCCTTATAGAAAATACGAGGATCGGTCTCCGATTCGGCCTTGGATACGAAACCAGGCTTCGCGCCGTACATGTCGAGGATGTTTTGTGGCTCGGTCGATAAATCCATTACCTCAGGGACCGCCAGTTGCATTCGGTAAGCGAGTTCGAATTGCTCGATGCGGGTCAGGGTCTCAGGATCACCGATTCGATCGAATTGCGCCTGGTTCATGTCTCGCAATGTGGAGAGGACATCGCGCCGCAGCGCGCGGTCTACACCTTTTGGGTTCGATAGGTAGAAAACTGGATCGCCACTGGTCCGGCATTGAACACCTTGATAAACCGATGGCAAAAAGCCGCTTCCCCAAAGGCTTTTGCCTGCATCTGGGGTTTTACCACCCGACAAGAGAACTACGAAGCCGGGCAAATTCTCATTTTCGGAACCGAGTCCGTAGGTAGTCCATGCTCCCAGCGACGGATACCCCAGTCGGGGCTGTCCGGTATGAACGAACAGTTGTGCTGGAGAGTGATTGAATTGATTCGTTCGCATGGATCGTATCACTGCGATATCATCGGCGCACGTTGCGATGTTGGGAAGGAGTTCCGAGATCCATTGGCCACTTTGACCGTGTTGCGCAAACGAAAACATCGGAGCGAGCATCTTGGGAACACCTTTGATGAACGCGAACCGTTTGCCCTCAAGGTATTCTTTGGGGCACGGTTGACCGTTGTATTTGTTGAGTGCTGGCTTGTAGTCAAATAATTCCAATTGGGATGGCGAGCCTGCCATGTGAAGATAAATCACATGCTTTGCTTTCGCTGGCAGAGGCGGAGTTTTGGGGGCCAGCGGGCCGGTGTCACCGGATTCCGCTGCTGAGAGAGACGTGGAACGGTTCATAGCAGCCAATGCCATCGCTCCGATACCAATCCCCGATCGGTTTAGAAAATGCCGCCGAGTATGCTGCTGAATAGTCAGGAAGGGGTTCATGATTTGCCGGGGACGGGGAGGTGGTGGATTGGTAAGCCGGTAAGGGCTTTTCGATTCATGTTGCAGAGCCGAGACTAGGGACGCATCAGGAGTTCGTCGAGGTTCACCACGGTACTGGTGACGCTCGCCCACGCCGCCAACTCAACGCTCGAGAGTGACGCATCGATGGCTAGCGGATAATCGGATAGAAACTCGGTAGCTGCCGCGGGATGGTTTTGGTAGTGGATCCGAGTTCGCTGCAATAGGTCTCGCAATTGGATCAGTTCTTTGTGTTCGATGGGGCGAGAGAGTGCTTCTTGGAAACCGTTCTTCAGTCGCGTCTCGTCATCACTACCGAGTTGTTGCCAACGGATTGCCATGGCAATCGACACCTCGACGTAGACTGGGTCGTTCAGAGTGACTAAGGCTTGTAGCGGCGTGTTGGTGGAGATGCGTCGAATCTGGCAGACCTCTCGGGTGGTCGCGTCGAATGTTTCCATCGAAGGGTAGGGGGTCGTCCTTTTCCAATACGTGTAGATGCCGCGCCGGAATCGATCTTCGCTGGGACTAGTAATCCATTTTGCGCTCGAGTAGGTCGAACGCCACAATCCATCGGGTTGAGGGGGCATCACGGGTGGTCCTCCGCGTTTTTGCGAAAGGAGTCCGGAAATAGCTAAAGCCTGGTCGCGGATGACTTCGGCAGAGAGCCGGAAACGGGGTGAACGGCTGAGCCAGTTGTTGCGAGGATCGATTGCGCGCCGCACGTCATCGAGTTTGTACGATTGTTGGTAAGTGTTTGAGAGAACGATGGTACGCAGCAGTTTTTTCAAGGACCATTGTTGGGTATCACGGTATTCGATGGCAAGCCAATCGAGCAGTTCCGGATGGGTTGGCAGGGAGCCTTGGGCACCGAAATCCTCCTCGGTTTCCACCAGGCCTCTTCCGAAAAGCTGACTCCAGATTCGGTTAGCCATAACGCGGGGAGTGAGCGGGTTGGCGGGGTCCACAAGCCATTGGGCTGCAGCCAAGCGATCCGGTGCCTGTTGTTCAAGCTTTGGGCGGAAGAGCTTGGGGAGTGCTGCAGAAACCTCTGAACCCGGATCGAGGAAACTGCCTCGTTGGTGGATTTTGGTGACGCGTCGATTCGAAGTTGGCAACTCTTTGAGAATTGGAAGTTTCGGAATGGATCCGCGGAGCTTCCCAATTTGTTGGTCGATTTCTTGCGATCGCGCAGCGATTTCCTTCACCGAGGGATGATCGTCGGCAAATAGTGGTGAATTTTCCGCAGAGGCGAGATTCACACGAACGCGGTGAAGGAGCAAGCGGTTTCCGTAATCCTGCGTGATCGCTGCGCGCAGCACCGAATCCCGGTCGACGATCAACGGTTCCTTGAGGTGGAAGATCCCCCAATGCTCTTGCGATTGGCGGGGCGAAATCGCCCATCCTGATTTCGGGTCCTCATCGAAGGCGCCTTGGATCGACCAACCATTCTGTTCGAAGCTCGCTTTTGCGTTCATGATGGCGACCGGCTTCGGTTCCGATTTTTCGCCAGGTGGGATTACGCTGAATTTTAGATCGGTGATGACAAAATTGGGGTCGGTGGCATTGATGCCGAGTCGAGCCGTCGCATCGGAAGGATTGGCTTTCGCTTGGAGTGCGTCGATTCGTAGATGACGATACGTTCCGGCTGGCAATTGCAGATCGATCACATAGGTGTCCCGTTCTGGTCGGTCCACTGTGGCGCGTACGCTTTGATCCTCCTCGATGATCAGCGGTGCTTTGCTCTCGGCTGTTGCAGCGATTGGTTTTGCCAAACTCCAGGATTTCTCAATTTCCTCGCTGACTTGCTTTCGTGCTGTATCGAGGGATTCGGTAATTCGGTTTTTCTCGCTGACGAGCTTTGCAAGTTCGGACTGTTGGGTGAACGACGGAATCGCGAATCGAGGTTCGTCATCGTATCTGTCGGCGTCTTCGGTCTGGTTGAAGATCGCGTAAAAGCGGTAGTAGTCTTCCATCGAAATTGGATCGTATTTGTGGGAATGGCATTTCGCGCATCCCATGGTGAGTCCCATCCAGACTTGGATCGTGGTGTCGACGCGATCTTTCACCGCGGCGACCCGGTACTCCTCATCGTCGGTTCCTCCTTCGTCATTGGCTAGCGTGGCTCGGTGAAACGCGGTTGCAATCTTTTGGCTTTGCGTCGCGTTCTCTAAAAGATCTCCAGCGATTTGTTCGATGGTGAATTGGTCGAAAGGCATGTCGCTGTTGAACGCTTGAATAACCCAATCGCGGTACGGCCACATTTCGCGCGGAAGATCCTTTTCATACCCTTTTGTGTCTGCATAGCGTGCCAGATCAAGCCACATTCGTGCCCAATGCTCGCCGAAGGCCGGACGGGACAGGAGCTCTTCGACCAAATCGCGGATTGCAGCTTCGCGATCGATGCGAGCTGATTCCACAAAGAGTTTCAATCGTGTTGGCGAAGGTGATAAGCCTATCAAATCCAGATGCAATCGGCGTGCGAGGGTGTAGTCATCCGCAGGAGCTGAGGGTTGCAATCGGTTTTGCTCCAGGCTCTTTAAGACCCAGGCATCGATTGGGGTTTTCGCCCAAGGATTGCTCGTGGTGTTCGGTTGTGGAGGGGCGGTTAGCGGCGCGAGTGACCAGTGAGTTCCCCAGGGTGCGCCCGATTCGATCCAACGTTTCAGAAGGTCCTTCTGGGGTTGGGTGAGGACTTTGCGAGCTGAGGGAGGAGGCATGATTTCCTCGGGATCGTTAGAATGGATGCGATTCCAAAGTTCGCTCTTGATAAGGCCCGCTGGGGAAATCGCTGCGAGTCCATGGCTCCTACCATCGGAGGATTTCGCGGATTCCTCGTCGTCGAGTCGAAGGTCTGCTTCGCGGTGTGCGGCATCGGGGCCGTGGCAATGGAAGCAGTGCTCCGCGAGGATTGGGCGAATCTGGAGCCCAAAATCGATGGTGCTTTCCGCGTTGGTGTCGGTTGCCGCTAACGCGGCGATGGGGGATAAAATCGCAACGAAGAGTGCAGGCACTATCAACATAGGCCATGCGGATCCTTGGGGAGGGGATCTCCGAGGATGGGTTAGGTTCGTGCTGACGACAGCCTTTCGTTGCATGTTGCGGTTGTTGTTATTCATTGAGGGTTCCTAGTCTTCTACCGCTCGGACGATGTATCGTGTTCCGCTTCGAAGGTGCTCGTACAAAGCACGCTTGGCAAGTTTGGCGTCATTGAGGATCAGTGCGTCAACGATGGCAAGATGTTCTTTGGCTTCTTGGATGACGAAGACGAGATCAGGACTCTTGCTCTCCAAGAGTCGATTCCAGGCGGCATCGCGGATCGCACGTACCAAGATCATGATGCGTTCGAGCTCGTCGGTCAGAAAGCGATTGCGTGTGTGTTGACGAACCAAATCGTGCAATTGGGTATCTGTTCGCTTTACATCTTCGATGGCTTGTCGTCCGATGGAGCCTCGGAGTTTGGATTGCTTTGTCAGTTGATGGTGCAGTAATTCGAGAGACTTCAAGGGGATCCGTCCACACGCGGTGGTGATCGCTAAGCATTCCAAAACGCAGCGGACTTGGCAGATATCGCGCACTTCGCGAGGGGCGAATCGCCGTACGACCGCGCCACAGTTTGGTTTGACCGAAAGAACCCCCATGCCAGAAAGTGTCCCTAGCGCTTCGCGAATGGGTGTTTGACTAACGCCGAACTCCTTCGCCAGGCAGCTTGAAACCAACCGATCGCCAGGCGCGTACTTTCCGCTGAAGATCCCTTCCAGGATCCCTTCGACGATACGAGGCCGGTTCGGCTCGCGGATCGTTGTGGTGGTATCTTTGGGCATAGAAATTTGCGATCCTCGAAGCAAAGACAGCCATCTTCCCTCCTCAGAGATTAAACCAGCCAGATTGTATACAATCAAGGGCGATGTCTATAGCCGCTATGTTTTCCGGCAATTTCTAGAGCGATTTGTTGGTGCCGAGTTGGCAGGAGACGGATTTAGGAAGCCGTTGATATCGGCGGCCGTTTCGTTACCGAGTCGCGGGTGATTCGACAGGTTTCCTACGGTTAGCTTCGATCGTTAGGACGGATGCGAAGGTGATGGTCAACAACCCCTTGGGGGTAGCGTGTTAGAAGAACGGATTGTCGCGAGAGCGTTGTGGGGTTTTGAGTAGCGATTCGGCAGTTCGCAAATCGTCTTTGGTGGTTATTTTAAGATTTGTCTCGGGTCCTTCGACGACCGACACAGAAACGCCGAGGGCTTCGATCAGTTGCGAATCATCGGTCGGTGTGCCTTGGATTTTCGAGTAGGCCTTTTGCAGATGCTCAGTGCGAAACACTTGCGGTGTTTGTGCTTGCCAAAGTCCTTCACGGGAAATGGTGTCGGCAACAGTATGGGATTTTGGATCGACACGTTTAACGGTGGCGCGGATTGGGGACGCAAGGATTGCTGCCCCCGTACGATCCGCCATTTCGATGACTTGATTGAGCGATTGTTTGCTCAAGCAGGGCCTTGCGGCGTCGTGGATACCCACCAATCGAATCCCTGGCTTTACTCTCTCGAGGGCGTTGCGCACGCTTTGATAACGTTCATCCCCACCGATCACGACTTCCACACCGAGCATCGTTAGGTTGCCGGCGAATTTCTCTTGAACCATCGCTTTATCCTCGGGTGCGATGGTCATGATGATTTGGGCGACACGTGGATGGTCGGCGAATAGTTGGGCGCTATATTGCCAAACCGGTTTGCCTTGAATGGTCGTGTAGACTTTTTTCTGAAAGGGGTCGTTGAATCGCGTGCTTTTGCCGGCAGCAGCCAAAATGATAGCAACGTCTTTCATGGATTTCGTAGGACTCGAGAGGAAGTGGATGTGCCTAGGTGCTGGAACTCTTGGAATCGCTCTTTCGTGGCATGAATCCATAGAGGAAGCAGGACATCATGATGATCCAAAAACCTGAGCATTCAGGCCGACGGAAATCATGGAAATTGAGTAAGTGCGGAATGTGTTTGATTCCTTCGACATGGACGTCTTCGCTGCGACCGAAAGGCCACGAGTTATCTAGCCATTGTTCGTAGGCGTGTACGCAGGACAGACGGAATTGCTCGACCCCACTCCAAAATTCTTTCCAGCTGCCAAGCCAATCCGCAGCCCCGAAGCTCCAATCGCTGTTGAATGCCCAGTCTGCGAGCAGCTTTAATCCGATGACGACCACCAAGAGATAGGCTGACGTTTCGAAACGGGGATATCGCTCGAGAAGTTTGACGAACAGAGCGGCCGCGAATCGCATCAGCACCACCCCGAGGATCCCACCGGTCACCACCACCCAAAGTTTGTCTTGTCGGGATCCGGCGAGTGCCATCGCAGCGAGAATGGAGTCGACGGCAAATGCGATGTCGGTCAATTCGATGACGAGAACCGTCCGCCAGAAGAGTGCTTGGTTGCGAGAAGGCACGTCGCAAACCGCGGATTCGCTGGGCATTAGAGGCATCGCGTTGGACTGCTCAGGTTCCTCAGTTACCAATGCAGCAGCGATCGGAACCCGTTGTTCGATCTCGATGTTTTCCCGATCGATATCGAGTTTCTCACCGGTGGTCGCGTCGACGAGCGCCGGTTGGCCTTCGTCGTCGAGCACCATTTTTTCTTCATTGCCGTCTGCCTCGTCGAGGAACAAATGCTTTACGGCGATGTAAACGAGATACGCTCCGCCGATGAATTTGACGAACGTCCATTGCAGCAAGTAGGCGGAAGTTAAGATCGCAATGACGCGAAATACAAAGGCACCGATCAACCCGTATGACAATGCACGCGAACGCATGTGCTTGGGCAATCGCTTCGCCAGCATCCCCAATACCAGCGCGTTGTCGATCGAAAGCAACCCTTCCAGAAGTATCAATAGTCCAACCACGATTAAGTCGGCGGATTCGACACTTTGCCCGAGCAAGTTCAGGGCTAGGGGGAAGGATAGGAAAGGGGTCTGCATCAAGGTTTCTATGGGTAGGTGTCTGGTTCCCCGATTCGGGAACGCGGATTAGCCGGGAATAGTTGGTTGGAACTTGATAACTCCGGTTTGACGCTTGGTTCCGCATCCTAGGATTCCGGCAACCATGCCCCACTCGAAAGGATATCCGAGCGATGCCTTCCTGTAACCGGGGGCACCTCATTCGCGACAAAAAGCCCAATCGGACAACCGGTGCAATTGGTACAGACGAGCGATCAACCGCGCCGGCGGAATAAAAACGGCGGATTTAGTCCTACGGCAAGGCGGTGATTGCTGGCAAATTGCTAGTTTTCCTTAGGGTACTTTGGCCCAGAGTCTATGTTTGGAGTTGTTGTTGCCATCGCAGAAACGACTGGCAACTTCATAGGCCATTGTTACACTACACGTTCGGTTTTCCACGCATTTTCCACGCAGCCCTTTACTTGGTTATCGCTCATGGTTGATCCTCTCGATTCCGGAAACGCTCAAGGACTCTCGCCGACCGCTTCAGACGCTGGTGCAGCCCCTTCGGAGAATCCTTCGTCAGATTCCGTACCGAACGCCGCTAATGGAGCTTCTGATGGGAAAAGTGGTCAGACCAACTCGGAGCCACGAGCTGCTGGTGGACCGATCAACCTAGAAAGCCTTCGGCGGATGCGGATGGCGCAGGAGCAAGCACAAAAACCTCGAGGGGATCGGGATAGGAAACGACGAGGCGGCTCACCCAAGGGCCCTGGTTCATCCGGTCCGAAAGTAGCTGATGGGAGTGCTGCGGCGGCAGGTCCGACCAGCGACGCAATCGAATTGACCGCAGCTCCCGAGAAAATCGATGCCGAGGCATTCGCACCGCGATACAGATCGAACAAAGACTCTGCGCCCGTGGCTCCCAAAGTTCCTGTTCCTAACCTTAGGAATCGCGATTCGGACGAGGACTCCGAACTCGAAGCCGCTCTCGCGGGTGCCGATTTGAATAGCTTGATGATCGGCGAGAAAACCGGTCGCGTTGGAGTCGGTCTGGAAACCGGCGGCCGCTATCAAGCTCGGGTGATCAAGATCCACAACCAGAACGTCTTCGTCAGCCTTGGTGGTCCCAATGAAGGGGTGATCCCATTGCTGCAATTCACCGACATGCCAACCGAAGGGCAGTCGGTTGACGTCGTTATCAGATCCTTCAATGCCGATGAAGGCCTTTATGAATTAGCGATCCCAGGCGAAGCTATTTCGGCATCCGACTGGGGGGATCTCGAAGAAGGAGCCGTCGTTGAAGCCAAAATCGAGAGTGCGAACACCGGGGGCGTCGAGTGCAAGGTCGGAAATATCCGGGGCTTCATCCCAATCAGCCAATTGTCTGAGTTTCGCATCGAATCGGCAGCCGACTACATCGGGCAAAAACTCTTGTGCATCATCACCGAGTCGAATCCTCGCCGAGGGAATTTGGTGTTGTCCCACCGCGCCGTTCTGGAGCGAGAGAAACAGCAAAAGAAAGCAGAACGTTTAGCGAGCCTCGAAATCGGCCAACTTTGCGACGGTGTCGTTCGCAAGGTTATGGATTTCGGTGCATTTGTTGACATCGGTGGCCTCGATGGGTTGATCCACGTCAGCCAACTTTCATGGGAAAAAATTAAACACCCAAGTGAAGTGATCAAGGAAGGGGATAAAGTGCAGGTTCGAATTGAGAAATTCGATCCAAAGACAGGAAAAATCTCGTTGTCGTACCGATCTCTACAAGACGATCCATGGAACGATGCAGAAGCCCGCTTCCCAGCAGGCTCTACCGTCCGCGGTACTGTATCTCGGCTCGCCAATTTCGGTGCGTTCGTCAAGCTCGCCACCGGCATCGAAGGGCTGATCCATATTTCGGAACTCGCCCATCGCCGGGTCAACAACGTTTCCCAAGTCATCCAAGAGGGCCAGGACGTCGAAGTCAAAATCCTAACGGTCGACCGGAACGCTCAAAGGATCGGTTTGTCACTGAAGGCGACTCAAGCCAAGCCGGAAGGTGCGAAACCAGCCGCGGCACCCGAACCCGAGGAAGTCAAACGCGAGGTTGCTGTAAAGAAATACCAGGGGCAACTGCGAGGTGGTACAGGTTCGAGTGGCGGTGAATTGTTTGGTTTGAAGCTTTAGTCTCCAACGATCTCTGCCTGAGGAGGGATCTCCGAAAGTCGGAATCCCTTGCTGCAGCACATCATGTCGGGGTAACGCATGACGGGGTAACGGCCGTGGTCACCCATGCCGCCGGAAACCAATGATTCGAAAAGTTAACAACGCACCGGCGGCGGCTTTGGTACACGAACTTTGTCTGTGCTGTTGCTTGTACTCTTACAAAGCACCGCGGTACATTTACTCAGCATCGCGGCACACTTACTCAGCATCGCGGTACTCTAACTCATCGCGGTATTCGTACTCGATCGATCCCTCCGATACCGTTTCCGTCCCTTGAATTGATCGAGTCAGCATCGATACCATCCGTTTCAGATTGGTTTTTCCAACCCGATTCGGTTCGGCATCGATGCCTGGAACGACAATAGGAGATCGTGGATCGCGGCACCTTCCAAAGCAGCGTTACGCGCAATCTCGAAGGATCGGTTGTTGTTCTTCAGGCTTTGTTTGACATTGCCTTCGGCGATATCCCTCGGAATCGATTGGCTAGCTCGTCACCATTGGTAGCGTGCGTGGTGTGCTGGGCCACTGAGCGACTTCGCGACTCGATACGATGACGCAACGCATTTGATCGCAACTCGATATGCGTCTAGACGCTCGCGTTAGAAGAATGGCTCTACCATTTGCGTATTTTCGAGCGCGAGTAATGTTTCACTGAGTAAGGTTTCGCTGAGTAAGGTTTCGCTGAGTACTGTTGCGCGGAAGTCCGATCCACTGCACGAACTCAAAATGATTGTGGGATGCGGGGATGATACCGGCTACAACAACGAACTGAGGCTTGATTGCAGCGCTTGCATCGCCTCTCGGAGTCCTTGGAGCCCACGCTTCAGCAGGCCCGCGACGGCCATTTCTGATTTGCCCATACGCTCAGAGATATCTTTGAGGCACATGCCTTCTAGGTACCTCATCCGGATCGCTTCGCGCTGGGTGTCAGGGATTTTTTCCAAGCACAGCGCGAGGACGGCAGCAGCTTCGCTCCGCATCATGCGTTGGCTAGGGGATGAAGCCTCCGAGGGGACAATGTTTTCGATGCCCGGTGCGCTATCATCGGTTTTCCCTTTGCCGCCTAAATCGACCTCGCGTCTCGCGGAGCGTTTCTGGGTGGCGAGATGTTCTTGATGCGCCGTTGCGATGTTGTTCTTGAGGATGTTTCGAAGCCAAGCTAACAACGATTCGACGGATTCGCCGTTGAAATCACCGAAGTCGCGAGAGGCCTCAAGGTAGGTAACCTGAACCACGTCGGCGTGGTCGAGGCGGCCTTGGATACGGCCGTCGAGGAGTCGTTGGGCGATAACATTAAGGTAGGGGCGAAATCGATTCAGCAGTTCACCCTTGGCAGTTTCGTCGCCTGCCTTTGCCGCAATCAGCTTGTCTTTGGAATCGAATAGCATGGGTTGCGGTGCTTGGGAAGGCGTTGTTTGATATCTGCCGGCTACGATCTCGCAATGCAATGATCGCGACGATCAAGGAGTGGATTGGGCGACTTTTTGCCCGTCAGCTTGTGCATCGGGTTGAGATGAAACTGGTGGAGGGGGGACTTGGGCGATAGACAGCACGTAATTGACCAAATGCCACAGGTCCTCCTCGAGCAATCCTTGTTCGTCTCGTGATTGCACGATTGCGGCAGCGGGCATCGGGCCGCCTGGGATTCCGTATCGGATTCGACGATAGATATCCATAGGGGAGCGGCCCCCTCGCAGATGGCCTTCGACGATATTTCGCGGTTTGATGATTTGTGGTTTCATACCACCTAGCGCCATCAGTGGTACCAACTCGTCGAGGTTTGTCGGTGCAATATTGATGTCGACGGTCCATTCCTTGGTCCAGTTGTCGTAGTCGGGTGGCTTCGTACCCATCCCATTGGCTTCAGGACCGTGGCATTGTGCGCAATTGGTCGTGCGGAACAGTTCCTTTCCCTTCTCAATGGATTGCGCGA
Source organism: Pirellula sp. (assembly GCA_046318275.1). GTDB lineage: Bacteria > Planctomycetota > Planctomycetia > Pirellulales > Pirellulaceae > JBKCUI01. The sequence continues at coordinate 79,868 of JBKCUW010000056.1, forward strand.
GCGCGGCATCGTCCGCAGGGACTGCGCCTACCAATGGAATCTCGGGTTCGGGAAAGTCTTCAAATGAATCTTCGGCGGCTACCCAACGGTCTGCGACTTGGGTCAGTGCTTCCTCAGCTGCGTCCTTGAGGTCGTCTAGCTTCCCGTCGTTGGAGGATGCGGTCCGCAGTAGTCTTCTTTCGACGTCCCCGCGGATACTCAAGAAAACGACGTAGTCGACCAAAGCATTGATCTGTTGATCCGATAGCTTGTCGAAGATCGGCATCTGTGTGCCGGATAGTCCCTGCTTCAAAACGCGAGCGATATCTTCCTTGCGAGGTTTGGCGGCGAGTGGGGTGCCTTTGAATTTGAAAATGCCCGCGCGGAAATCCCGGGGATAGGGATCTTGGCTGGCGGCCACAGGTCCACGGCCTTGGCCTGTAGGTCCATGGCATGACACGCACTGTTGTGAAGCGTACAGCCCTGGGTTGGTTGCCGTGCCCGCGGCGAGTTTCAGATTTTCTTCGTTGAAGAGATCCGAGTAATCACCGTCTTTGAGCAAGTCCGGAATCTTCGGATTGTCTGGTGTCCCAAACCACTCGGTGAGTAGGTCCTTGGTTTGGAAGAGGGAATCGTTGAGCTCCACTTCCTCCTTGATTTCCATCGCTTTCGAGAAAAGGTAGTTCGGTTCGTGAGAAGACATCGGAACCGAGTTTGCATCTCGGCAGCCGTTCGAAGTGGCTAGGAGGGTGCAAAGTCCGGTCGCGAGGGCAAACGCACGGTGATTCAGCAATTTCTTCATAAGGATTGATAACAATGATTGTTGGAGTGGTGTTGGACGGCAGCGTGACTCGCACTCTGCTCGTCCTTGAACGTGTTGTAATGATCGAAAACTTAGTGACGCCAGAGGGATCGAGTTTTTCTCATGGCTTCGGCCTGTCGATTCTGTTACTTCAGTTCACGGATCTCAATGTTCCGCCATTGGACGTCAAATGGGCCTTGATCGGGTCCGATCCCGTGAACCTGCAATCCGATGAATCCGGAGTCGTGCGAGAGCGGGTCGGTGATGTCTTCGATCAACTTACCATTGATCCAAGTTTGGATTCTTTTTCCCTTAGCCCGGATATGGTATTGGTTCCATTCGTTGTTTTTGAGATGCGAGTGGGGCGGTTGCGTCGGCGAGATCCAATTGCGGCCGGTGGCTTCACCATAAACGTACCCCGCCTCGCCGGGGCTCGCTTCAATTTCGACTTGCGGGCCATGCACTCGACCATTGTCCTTGTCGGCGAGGCTCTTGGAGCGGATCTGTACTCCTGAGTTTAAATCGTTGTGTACCTTGACCTCGAACTTCAATTCAAAGTCGGAATAATCCTTGGCCGTGCAAAGGAAGGAATTGGGGCTATTTTTGGAGGTGACACCGTGGACGGTTCCTTGATGGACGCGGTAAACAGCCCATCCATTTTTCTGCTGCCAGCCATCGAGGTTGGTTCCGTTGAAGAGGGAAACCCAGCCATCTCCGCTTGGAACGGGCAGCCCGTTCGGGTTTTCATTGCGAACGACGGGCGATTTCGAGGCATCTTGACCGAGGCAATCAGACATGATTGCGAAAGACGCGCCCCCCAAAAGGGCGACTGTTAGATAGGATTGAATCGATTTGCGGAACATAGGTGCCTCTTGGAATGGAAGGAAATGAGCTAAAATAGCGGCGGGTAGGAGGGCGCAAGCCCTAACCCTCAGTTTACCGTCCGGTTCCGTGCCCCGCTACCTTGGCCCATCCCTATGCAACCATTGTCTTCGTTCGGCTCTTTCCCCGCGACCCGACTTCGTCGTTTAAGGCGATGGGATTGGGTGAGGCAAATGGTCCAAGAGACCCACCTTTCGCCCGCCAATCTGATTTGGCCGATCTTTGTGATCGATGGCAAAGGGGCGACCGAGCCGATCAAAACAATGCCGGGCGTAGAACGCATGAGTGTCGACTTGGCAGCCGAAGCAGCCGAGCGAGCTGCAACGTTAGGGATCGGCGCGATCGCGATTTTTCCGGTCACACCAACGGGCTTAAAAACCGAAGATGGTCGGCATGCTCTCGATTCGGAGAATCTGATCTGCCGTGCGACGCGAGCTATTCAGGAACGATGTGGGGATAAGCTTGGTATCGTTTGCGATGTCGCGCTCGATCCGTACACATCGCACGGTCATGACGGTGTCATCATCGACAACTATGTCGCAAATGATGAAACGGTCAGCATTTTATGCGAGCAAGCGATCAACCAAGCCCGCGCGGGTGCGACCGTCATTGCACCCTCGGACATGATGGACGGGCGCATTGGGGCGATTCGCAAGGCGCTCGATGAAGCAGGGTTTCAGCATGTGACCATCATGAGTTACGCCGCGAAATATGCTTCGGCTTTTTACGGACCCTTCCGAGACGCTGTCGGCTCGGCCAAAAACCTTGGGGGCGCCTCGAAGAAGACGTACCAGATGAATCCAGCCAACACCGACGAGGCGATCCGCGAGGTTGCGCTCGATATCCAAGAAGGTGCGGATATCGTGATGGTGAAACCGGGAATGCCCTACTTGGATATTGTCCGCCGATTGCACGATTCGTTCTCGATTCCAGTGGCTGTCTATCAAGTGTCCGGCGAGTATGCAATGCTCAAGATGGCGGCTGGCGCAGGAGCTCTGAGCGAAAAAGACTGCGTACTGGAAAGCATGATGGCATTTCGCCGCGCCGGAGCGAGCTGCATTCTGACATACTTCGCTGTCCAGGTTGCGGAGTGGTTAACTGGGGATTGATGAACCCCAAAGTTAGTAGCCTATTAAAAAAAGAGAAGCAACGCGGCGCGAGTTGTCCGGCAAGTTTCGTTGTATCCAATGAGACGGGGACGATTGCGCCGAACCGCCAGCTGTTCGCGCGGGTGTTAATTGGCTGTTCTCGCTTACTAAGTATCATCATCCGAATTTGCGTAAGCCGCGGTTTTTCAGTTCTCCTGTAGGTTTGGTGGCGCTAGTGTTGTGGGTGCGTACTCTGGGCGAGACGTTTTCGGACCATTGTCGAACACACTTGAAACGTTCGAACCATCCAATCCAAAGGCTTCAACAGTAAGAGTAGAAACGTCAGGAATAGAGGGAGGAAAATAGGTGCGGAATTGCTCGGCAAATCTTTGGCTTCAAAGTAGTGCATCGTGGTTGCTGGGCTCAACATGGTACGTAGGTATTGGATTGGTGAACGAAGTTTTCGTAAGCTTGGAAAGCAACCCATTTCACGTGCAAGTTGGTCGCAATATGGAAACATTTCAACCGGGTAGACGTTGGTAGTATCTAGATTCGCAAAACGGCGTTTTAAATCGATGCGATTGCGATGGTGACGCTCTTTCAGATCCGGTGTTGCTACGAATCGTTCGTTCAAACAACCAACGATATAGCGAGCTTGCATCTCACTGATCGACGGGATGTTTCCAATGATTGGTCTAGTCATTCCGACGACAAATAGGCCGGCGAGCTCGATATGTCGAATTCCTAGATAGAAATCCCGCAATGCGATTTCGCCATGGGTCATCGCCGTTAACCGCGATTCGTAACCAATTGCTGGCACAATCAAATCTGGTTCAATCCGGATGACTTCCGTGGTCCCGAATGCGTAGAAGCTTCGGTAAGAAGGGTCGCAATTGCCTCCGATGATGCGGATTCGCCCCATCGCGACATCCTCGAGGAAATCGTCGCTCTTGTTGTGGTACATGTTGAAGAGGCTGTCTTTTGCAGACTCCGTCAATCGCAAGCTCCATTGGTCACGGATACGCTGGTTTTCTTCTTGCGTGGAATGGCGAAGTTTTTGCTGTGCTGGAAATATGCATTGCAGAATTTTGCGACAACGCATTCGAAACTCGACGAAGCGCTGGCCGACAGCATTTCGTAGTCCTGCGTCAAATGACATGAGCAAACGATTGCGGAGAAAGTCCGAGGGTACCCCACGAATCGGATGGTATCTCGGGCTTACCCGAATTCCCGTCCTTACTGAAAGACATACTTGGTTGTTGAGAGATGGTGCCGCCAACCTCCGAGCCACATCTACCGCAGATTCACCCCCACCTATCACGACAATGTTTTGATTTCTGATTGAGCCTCCAAAATCAAGCCGATTCAAGACTCTTGTTTCCGCCTTGAGCGGTTTCGGCGCGTCAGCTAATCCCGTGCAGATGACCACTGCATCAACAACAATCTGTTCGTCATCGCATCCTGGCTCGTGCGGAACGTCACCGGGGGATGCGTGAGACAGTTGCAATAGCCACTTTCCATCGCTGTTCCTTCGAAGCTGAGAAACTTTCGTATTTAGACAGATGGACTTCTTGAGGCCAAAATGGCTGGCAAATTTCTCGAGGTATTCTCCGTATTCCCCGTCGCAGAAAAAATCGGGATATCGAGAAGAGGGGCTATCCGTTAAAAGATCTCGACGAACATTGGCGTCATACAACGGATAACAGGCGAATTGAGTCGTGTACTTCGTTGAGGTCGAAACAAAGCCAGTTGGAGGGTTGCCCCAACAGCCTGTGATGTTACTAGAGGCTTCATACGCGGTGATTTCCCAATCTCGAAGTTCGTCCAAGGCGTACTTGAGAGTAATCAGGCCACTGCTGCCGCATCCAATGATTGCGAGTCTTTTGGGCATGGGAACTAATCGGTTGGAGTGGTGCTATCGATGAGGGTAAGACTGATCATTACGAAATTGAACTGACCGGATTCTGGAATGAATAACAGCAAACGTTCTCCAGCCCTCAATTTCTGCGTACGGGCGAATTGGTCCAGCATTACGAAAATGCTTGCGGCACCAGTATTGCCCGCAGTTTCTAGATTCGTCCATGTCCGCGGTTGTTTACATTTGTCATCACAAAGCTGCGTTAGCAAACGCTCCATTTTTCTTTGAAAGAAAAACGATGAAAGGTGTGGTAGGATTATTTGATAGTGATCCAGCTTCTCGTTATGTACCTCGAAGCATTCAGTAACGAATCTGCTCGCGAAGACGAACAGGTATTTTGACAGTACGTCAACATCCTGGCTAAGGCGGGCGGATCGATTATCGTAGTGCATGCACAAGGGCGCCTCAGAGGCGTAGGAGCGTGCAAATGTCCAGTCGATTCTAAAGCACGGGCGCTCTTCACGAGCTTGTGATTCGAGCAACCAAGCTCCTGCACCATCGGAGAGCATGAACCTCAGAAACACCGACATAAACCATTGCGACCTTTTAAGATCCCGCTTCATAACTTCGGTATCTTGAATCAGGCGAAAAGCTGTTGACTTAAGTGCTTGGGTCGATTGCTCTGTGCCAATGCATAACGCAGACCGATGAGCACCGGACTCAATAGCGCGAAATGCATTGATCACACCCGTCGCGGATGATGTGCAAATGCCCGAGTTGGAATTGGCCTCAACTGGTTCCGGTAAGATAGCTTGTTGCGCAAGTTGCGAATGTACAATCGAAGCAATTCCTGGCCCGGAGTAGGGTGCATGGGTTGTTCCTGCCGAGAGGTAGCTGATGGGAACTCTCGGTGTTATCCCGCTCAAGCATGATCGGGCGGCCATTACTCCAAGCTGGTAAACGTCGTACGTCTCCTTTTGGTTCGTGTCCAATGCGTAGTGACGCGACCGGATCCCGTTCGCTGCAAGAACTTGGCGTTTCACCAAGTGTTCCCCTTCGATAACTCCCATGTAATTCTCGATGGAGTTGTTGTCGATGGGTGGGCCGGGTAAAAATGATCCAGTTCCAGTAATGTAGGTGGGCATTCTGCTACCCTTCGATTCATTTTTTGGGTCAGGGTTGGTTAATTTTAGGTGGTAATGTCATTCGAACGAGATTGGCGCGGTTTTATCGATCGAAGTATTTCGTAGACGCGTTCATCGAAAACAATGTGGTAGTAAAGATATTGATTGGGGTTCGAAAAGAAGGGGCTGCTACCGAAGTGTCCCCTGTTGGTCTCAGCTTGCATGAAGAAATCGAGGTCTACTAACACGTCGGGATTGTTGGCATAAATGTGCTTCAAGCACCAAAGAACGATGGAGTCGGAGCCGAACGAGTTTAAAGCCCGCATCGCCGTCCTCAGGTCCGCAAAGATCGTTATCACAAAGACAATCATGATCGAGACATTGGTAGGACCCAGGACTTGAAAGGAATGTCGGCGATTTTCGTCGATCGCCTTCTTGCTGAATTGATTGTGGTCTTCAGGGACGAACTCGCGGATTTGAGATAGATTTGCTAGGAAGCAGGATTTATCAAAGCGGTTGCCAAACTCATAGGATAGTTGATCGTGGCCGATGGTCATGTTGTTACGGTATACGTCACGTATCGAATCGACATCATAATTCGCGTCGATTCCATTGAATTTCGTCGGAGCATTATCGGATCGGCTGGGGCACGTCGAGAGTAAGTGTCGGTAGATCAATGGTTCAATTTGTACATGGCGAACGAGCAACTCCACTGCCTCAGTACGTGCTAGATACTTCATTCCAAAAGACAAGGTTCGATCGACTAGATATCCCTCACAGCCAAATGTGATGCGATGGACTAGAAACTTCAGCGGAAACACAAGGCATCTATAAAAGAAATAGACAAAGATGATGATGGGTCGCAGGAAGATATAGTCCCAGCATTGTTTCTCTGCGTCAAAGAGATCGTTGAGCGAATCGGGGATGTGCGGAAATCGTCTCATGATTGGGTGCGTGCGCCGTATCTAATGCTTGCGTGAGTAACCGTGATTCGTACGTTGGCGATGGGGGGATTGCCACCCCATCGATTGCAGCAACGATGAGTACTCTGGAAATATCCAAAGTACTATCTGTTTAACGCGGCTAATTCTACAGAATCACCTGTCCAGTGGGTAAATGAACGCTATACGCTTCGGGTGTGGAGTTCCAAGCGTTTCGTAATCAGTGGGGCTCTCAAGAGGGGATCACATATTGCACCTTGCAGGGGATGTATTGGAAGTATGGCGATTCTGAAGTGATACACCAACACCGGCTAACGAGCGCCGGCCAAGGTGATAGGTGCCGTGCCGCTCCAACCATGACGCAAAAAATCTGAACTGGCCGGCATAAATGTACCACTGCGATCCGCCGCGGGTTATTTCAAGTTCGATCGGGAGAACGGATAGCTTTGCCCGTTGCGGAAAGCCAAGAGCCACGTTCAACTCCGTTTCGAAATTCCTACATTTCCTGAGTCTTCGCGGACACACGGACGGGGTTCTTACGTTTCCCCCATCGAGTTATGAATCTTCGACCAAAGAGCGATTTGATAAAAGGCCACTCGGCAAGCATGTCGTTGTTGCAAGCAGGGCTTTGCCAGAACCCGGCAGAGTCGTTCTGCTCCGGCGCCTTGCACCGAGCGCACACCGCCCCACCCTGGGTATCTACCGCATTTGCTGCAGCTGCTTTCTCTAGTTTCTCAGCCGATTATGCAATTCTTCCCGATCTATCCGGGATGCGACACGAATCGTGTTAGCAAAAGACCGGTGATTCCGCCTACTAGGATGTAGAGCAAGAACGGGACGGAGGAGTGTGCCCACGTCCAGTTGTCGGTGAGCGTGGTGCCGAAGACAGCACCCAGCGTTGCGAACGGAAAAAATAACGCTGCGAGGATGTTTAATCGATGGGCTGCCAACATCATCTTGTGACTGGTTTGCGCCTGTTCGTCCGCGCGACGAACAACGGCCACGTCGAGAGCGTTCTTTGCTGACTCGTAGAGCAAGTCTGCTTGACGCGACAGGTCGTACGCTCGATCTCGATGGTCGATGAGCGCTCGATCGTCTGGGATCGCTTTCCTGGCTTCTTCCATCGTTTCAAGGAAGTTTCGGCTGGAGCGAACGATTGGGGCCAAGCCTTCGAGGAGGGAAAGGTATTCGTCTGCCTTGACGGCTTTTGCCTCTGCGATTTCATATTCATCGAGACGCTTTGCATATCGGTTGAGATGCATCCCAAGCGATCCTTTACCAGGATCCCCGTTGCTGCATCTCCACTCCCCTGCCGAATCCCGCCAAAATAATACCCCGCGGCGCCCCGTTTCATCATGTTCTGGTACATGATGAGCCACAATCAAGATATTTCCATCCGCATGCATCAGACGTTGACGTCCCACCGTGCTTCCGAGTCGCTGTCGAAACTCATCTGGAAAGGACGACCAGTTCGGCGGAATCACCAGATTGGAAACCATGAAATTGAAATCTCCTTGAGACGTTGGTCAATGAAAAATGGGACTCTCGAATCGGCAATTTCTTTTTGAGGGTGGGGTCAATCAGGCGGTGTGTCGTCAACAGGCGCCTCCGGGGCATTTCGTGCGGCAGTCTCCATGGCTTGGTAACGGATCATCAAGTCGCGAATGGCCGTGTTAAGGCGCTCTGAGGTCGCGGACTGCTGGGAGACACCCTCGAGGATTGGTCGCAACCCATCGTAGAGCAGTTGGAATTGACTTCGGATCAACTCGGTCATAACCCGAGGCACTGCATGCTGCACGATAACTTTTGGCTCTGGGGGTGGCTTCGTAGATTCAGCGCGATGATCGGCAGTGACGGCTTCCAAGACGCCGCGGATCGAATCCAGTCCGTCTTGGATTCCCAAGAAGGAGGTTAGAAATTGCGATGTGGAGTCGTCGCCGGAGAGGCCTCGCATGCGGTTTTTTTCCACAAAGGTTTTTTTGATGGATTTCCATCGGTTGGCTTCATCCTCGGTCAGAATTCCTAGCAAGTCTCGCATCTTCAAGAGGTTGGATTCTCCGTCGCGCGACAACGTCTGTGCGTCTTGTTGGTAACACGTGAGGATCAATCGCGTCAGTTCGTCATCATTCATCACCGGAACGACTTTTTCGGCGATGCGATTCATATTCCGATAGCTTCCTTGAAGTTTAAAGGGTGGCTCCGTTCGGTAGTCATCCGCTTGGGCTGCGCTATGTATGTACGCTTGGTTCATCATCAGCACGACATCGCGGACTCGGTGAAGTTTGGACAGGACTGTAATCATTTCCCGGACGGTGTCTGCAGAAAGATTGCTTTCCAATTCCAAGCCATCGATGATGCCCCGTTTCGCGGCTTGGAGAACCGCACGCTGGTCGGAGTTGGAGCATCGCGCCAGAGGCTGCAATACTGGGTTGCTGGTCAAGCAGTTCTCGAGGTAGGACTGCTCGAAGGATTCTCTGCTGTTTCCGACGATTTCGCCTAGGTTATACACGTCCGCTCGGTTCGAGAGCATGTCGGGGATCTGAAACCGTTCACCGGTTTCGGTATACGGGTTCCCTGCCATCACAACCGCGAACTTCCGACCGCGTAGATCGTACGTTTTTGATTGTCCATCCCACACCCCCTCGATCCGCCGAGTCGCATCGCATAAGGGAATGAACTTTTGGAGTAGTTCGACATTGCAGTGCTGGATGTCATCGAGATACAACATGACGTTGTCTCCCATCTCCAGCGCCATATTGATGCGCTGGACTTCTTCACGCGATGCAGCGTTGGTTGCCTCGCTGGGATCGAGCGAGGTCACCCCATGGCCTAATGCGGGGCCGTTGACCTTGATAAAGACCAATCCGAGTCGATTGGCGATGTATTCCATCAAGGTGGTTTTTCCGTAGCCGGGAGGGCTTACCAATAGGAGCAAACCCATGCGATCGGTCCGCTGGTTTTCCCCCATCGTCCCGATTTGCTTGGCAAAATTTTCTCCAATCCGTGGGAGGTAGACTTCGTCGATGAGCTGATTCCGTACGAAACTCGTGAGCACTCGAGCCTTGAACTCATGGGATTTGATCCTGCGTTCTGATTGCTCGACGAGGCTTCGCTTTGTGGTTTGCAGTTCATTCCATCGTGGAACAATAGTTTTAGCGTGCTTTTTCAATCGCTTCATGAACCGATGAAAGTTTACAGCCAATTGCCTATTGACGATGTTAGGGTGATCGCCGACGAGATCGGGAACGGAAACGATCGGGCTCGATGGATGAGACTGTTCGATTCCTTCCGTGTTCTTGGATTGATGCAGAGACAGTAACGAGAGCGCGAGCTCCTCGCGGTAGTCGATATTGGGGTCGAGCGGGCTCGGCTGTGCGTCGTGCTTGTTTAGAGTTTCCAAATAGGCGTCCACGGCCTTGATTGCGACCGACCAAGCTTCTTCGGGCTGGCTTAAATGAGCTCCGATGGTTTTGAGCAACCCCTGCCATCGATCGTCGGGCATATGGTGTTGCATGCCTCGGAGAAGTTCCAGGGTGCGTTTCGCCGGTTTATACCCTGCGTTGCCGGGAGAAGTTGAGTTGGGTGTAGCCAAGGTTGGTGCACGCAGCACCGATACCAGAAATGCGGCCGCTTGAGACAGCGACATTCCGCGCCGGAGAGAACTGTCGCATGCTCGCAACTGATGCGCTACTTTACGGATGCTCTTGGTTTGGGGCATCGCATTTGGCAGAAGCCTGTCGACGGTAGAAAGCGACTGAATCCAGTGTTCGATCGCTTTTCGCTCGCTAGGTGGGACATGATGGTTCCACAAATACCAGCTGATGCTTCGCAGGCGGGGTGATGCGGTGTGTGGACCGAGCGATTGCCGAGTCAGCAGGAGTCCCGTTAGGATTTTTGAGGCGTCGTTGTCGTGGACCCCGCGCACGTATCCCTCGTTGTATCGAACCTGCATTCGTTCGCGCACCCAATCCGCTTTCTGAGATGCATCCAAACTCAAGTATTCGGCGGCCCGAAGGATTTGGGTGGTTGCGTTCGTGTCCGGTGCGGCTTGAAGTGTCGTAGGATCGATTCGGCGATTGGGTGATGTTTCGGTCAATTCCAGGTACAGGCAATAGGCGAGATACTCTCCGCGGTACACTTCCCGTGATTCGCTTGGCAGCGGCTGTCCCCACAAATCTCGCGCGGCATCGAGCGATGGATGGGACAGGGGTTGGAAGAATTGCGTGCCCGTTAAATGCAAGTTCAGGGAATCGTTGCGGACGACCGTGGTCAGTTCGATCGGCTGTTGGTTGACGCTGAATGAGTGTTGACCGAGTCGAATCGCAGTATTTCCGTCGCTGAGCAACTCACGGCGATCTCGCTGTTGACGTATCGAGTCATCTGAGATGGACTTTAGTCGTGACAAAACATCATCGCGTCGAACCGAATCTCCTAACTCTTTGAGTTGCTCCGCGATTTTGCGAACCTTTTCGACCATGAGATCGGATGCGAAATAGGTCAGCAGCTCCGTGGGTGACTCGATTCGCGCGGATCGTGAAATGATGCCATCTAAGATGCGGTTGGCTGCGGCAACGAGTGTATTGGCTCGTTGGGTCTGCTGCTCAACCAATTGCTGGCGCTTCGATTCGAACAGATCGCATAGCGATTGCCGCTTCTCCGTTAGCCGCAGGAGGAGTTCCTGGGAGTCGGCATAGCGTGCTTCGAGTTCTTCGATTTGGAGCAGGATCCGGGTTAAGCCGGAATCCACCTGTTCGAGCGAATTGGATGAGTCCAGTCCGCTTGCAGCCGCTTGATCGAGAAGTTTGGATTGGGACGCAAAATCGGATTCAAGTTCTCCGGTTGTCAGCGATCTCAGCCGCGTTTTGAGGGATGATCGGATTCGATTCAGCAGAGCAAGGCAATTGCCGATTCGGTCCACAATATTGGTTCGTTGCGACAGATCCTCGATCTTGAGTTGCGATACGGTCTCAATGAGCAACTCCAGGTCGGCACCAATGTCGGAGAGTTGTCCTTCCAGTTTTTTCGCGGCTGAGGATGATTCGACTTTTGGAATCTGAGTTTCTAACCCCTCGATTCTCTGGGCGTAGGGAGTTAACGACGCAGGATCGAGCAGAAATTGGACGCATCGTACACCCAGTCGCTCTGCGGCTTCGACCAGTTGCGTCTCGATGCCGGTGACTTTTTCGTTATCGATGTACCGCAATTCCCGGAGTTGGATGACCTTGCCGCGCTGCGCTCGGATCGAGGCTAATTGCTGAACGAAATCCTCAACTTTGTCGAACCGTGTTCTTTCGAAGCCCTTGAGTAGTTCTGTGCTTTCCTTGTCGGTACGTTCGAATGCTGCGTTGGTTTCATTGCGAACGCGCACGACCTTTTCAAATTCATCGACTGCAGCGTTCGCTGCCTCTCGGATTTGCTCGATCGGTGACGACAGTTGGAAGGCTTCTTCCCGATCGAGCCAAAAATAGGAGTCGAGTAGGTTCGTGGCCCGTTTACCGAGATCCGCATATAGATCGGCGTACGATTCGTCCTTGTCGATGAGCGTTAGCAACTCTTGGCATTCCGCCATCCCTCGTACGAGATCGCGATTTCCGATTTTGAAAAGAAGCGTGTCGGACTGTACGTTGGGACGAAAGTCAGTCCCGGTGAATGGCGTTTGCCAGATTTGGATGGCGTGATGTTTTTGAGCCGTCTCACCAGCCCGCATGCTCAGCATGTGCCCGTTCTCAGAAAAGGCCTGTCCGTGACAAATGAGAGGGGTATCGACCTCCTGTCGAATCAGGTTGTAACGCAACTGAAGATAAACGCCGGCTTCTTGATTGACGAACAGGTACAGATAATCCTCGCCATTAGGTGATCGAATCATCCGGTCGAAGCTCAGATCAGTGAGCTTGTGATCGAACAACCGCGATTGCCCTGTTTGCAGGACAAATCCGTTGGGGAAGATGATGCCATGATCGTCTGGGAGTAAAACGCAGGACTGGCCTATCGAATCCAGGCGTTCTGCTTCGGAACGTTTCGTGCTAAAGACGAGATATCGAAAGTCTCGTTCTTGATAAGGGCGAATTTTGAGAAGGATGAGATTCCCGAGGATCGCGTAAAGGGTTTCCGCATCATCGAGCGTCTGGTCCGGGCTATCGACTGGTTCTCGATAGATGCCGAGCCCATCTTCTGTATTGTCCTCGACCTTGATGGTCAAGTCGCCGTGAACGCACTCGACGAAGACTTGGTCTTCGATCGATATGTGAGGGTGTCGACCGGGTCGATGGTGATCGCGAGTGGCTCGCTTCCATTGGAATTCGTGTTGTGGAGGTTGGCGAACTTCGGATTCACTTCGATTATCGATGTAGTGAAGAGTTTCCCCGTCGACGGCCCACTTGAAGGCTTTGAAGCTGGTCGTTGTCTTCCCGATTTGAAAGACCATATAAAGATTTGGGCCGGTGCATACAAACCTAGAGAATGTAGCGTTGCGATAGTATCGGTAGAGTTCCTGGAAGTCCCGTTGGAACGCGCTGCTGAGGATACTGCTGAGCGTTTCTTGCTTGGCATGCTCTCCATCAAAACGGTAGATCGAGAGAACATCCTCGGGAGAAATGTCCGTCTTCAAGCCGAACTGCACATTGTAACCGAGCAATACGTGTTGCTTGGTCGAGAAGATATCACGCGGTATGCAATTGTGATCCGTTGTGACGTGTGTCGTCGCCAACAATCGCGTCTCAACATTCCCAAAGACGGCTGCGCGGGCTGCATTCAGTTTGGCGAATCGCGATCTCAATTCGCCCGCTGATTCACGTAGCCGATTGCGCAGGACCTCGTAGGTGCCAGATGCCAGGGCATTGGTGGTCATGGTATTCGCCTAGGGCTATTTCTTGGTAAGGAAATTTCCAACAGGCTTATTCGCGATATCTAGGGAGCTAGCGATCCCGAGTAGGGTAGCCAATTGCGTGTGCATACCGGCAGCATCACCGCCGGCTAGCAGTTTCGCAATCAGAGCCGCGACGCTAAGGTCCTTGATCTCGCCCGAATTCAAGTGCAACTGTCCCATGAGCCGATCGAGTTGCTCCTTGAAGTGTTCTGGGCTACCGGTGAAGAAAGTATCTTTGACATCGGTTGCAACCTTGGAACTCAAAACGAACCGATCGATCGCTTTGCCACCCTTGACCGCCGACGAGATTTGTTCGAAGAACTCTCCATCGCCACCGACGATATCGATTTTGGCGGTTTTGAGAGCTTCGCCCAACACTGCGGCTTGGCTGCTCGCAATCATCTGCTGAGCGTTGATGGCAGCTAGTTCGATCTGCTTTTCCTTTTCAAGATTGAGCTTGAACTCTTCGTGGTCTTTGCCGACCGAATCGAGTTCCTTCATGGCATTTGCCTTCTCGGTGATGCCTTGTGCTTCTGCAGTAAACTTTTCTCGTAGAACGCGAGCTTCCGCGAGGCCTTGTTCCTGGGTTGCTGCGGCCTTCGCTTGCGATACCTGGGCCTCTGCCAGTCCCTTCGCGGCATGCTCAGCGCTTGTAGCTGCTGCCAGGAGTTTTGTCGCGGCGGATTTTTGTTCCGCTTCATCACGATGCGCTTCGGCTTGGATGCGAATCATGGCGGCGGTGCTTTCAGCAGCCTTGCGCGCTGCCTCGGCAGCTTTTATTTCTTTCACAAGCGATTGCTCGGCGGCGGTTTCCGCGGCAGTGATTTCGATCTTCTTGGTGCGCTCTGCGTTGGCGAATGCTTCGGTATCCTTAATCTTTTGTTGTTCCTCGACCACAGACCGTTCGACGATGACGCGCTCGCGAATCACTTCCTGGATGTTTCTGCGTTCCAATTCGAGGGCTTTTTCTTTTTCGACAACGGCTAGCCCCACGACGCGTTCTCGTTCGGTGGCTTCGAGTGTTTTGTCGCGGTTGATGCGTTCAATCTCCACGGCATCGGTACGTTCTTTGTTGCGCTGTGCGACGAGGATGGTTCGTTCCTTGTTCTGATTCGCAATCCCGATTTCCTCGTCGACAGCGATCTTTGCTCGTTCCGCGGCGAGACGATTTTCCTCTTGGACCTTTGCTGCTGAGGCGTGTTCACGGGCTTGGATCTCAGCCACTTCGCGCTTCTGCCGTTCCGTGGCTTCGATCCGTTGGCGCTCGAGTTCCAAAATCGCTTCCTGAGCCTCGACGTCCTGTTTCTTGAGGGTCTTTTCCCGTTCGCGAGTGAAGTGGTTTTCTTTGATCTTCTCGTTGGAGGTTAGTTCCGTGATCTTTTTTATACCCTCGGCATCGAGGATGTTGTTGGGATTGAGCAGTTCCAACCGAGTTTGCTCAAGGTAGTCGATTGCACAGTCATCCAATCGGTATCCGTTCAAATCGGTCCCGATGACCTTGAGAATTTCGTTCTTGAACTTGTCTCGTTTGTCGTAGAGTTCGACGAATTCGAACTGTTTTCCGACGGTCTTTAGCGCCTCTGAGAATTTGGCATCGAACAGTTCGCGGAGCGTCTCGACTTGACTGGCCCGTTTGCAACCAATCGATTGCGCGACTTCCTTGATCTCCTCGGCCGTCTTGTCCACGCGGATGAAGAACGCCGTTTTGATGTCGGCCCGAATGTTGTCCTTGCAGATCAATCCCTCGGATCCCTCGCGAGCGATTTCGAAGCTTTTCAGGGTTAGATCCATTTTTTCGTAGCGGTGGATCACCGGCCAGATCAATGCACCGCCATCGATGATGACCGACATGCCACCCATCCCGGTCTTCACGATCGCTTCGTCAGGACCAACCTTCACGTAAAATTTGCCGGCGATGACTATGAATGCCGTCCCGATCAAAAGAAGGGAACCGAATAGGATCAAAGCGCCTAAGCCCCATTGGGAAACAGTGATTGCGGCCAACATTGCGTTCATGATGAGAGTCCGTCAGAGTGGGGGTGAGTGGATGTTGTCGTTGGTGAGACGAGGTAGACTCGTCGTTCGCGGTCGTAGTAGGTAATCCAAACGCGAGTGCCTTTGGGCAAGTGTGGTCCGTCGGTGCGGACATTGAGCAGCAAAGGTGCGGCGTCCGTCTTAAACTTGGCCTGGCCATGCTCAGGGGTTGCGTCAAAGGAACAAATCTCCGCCTCGGATCCCACGATGACTTTTGAGTCGAGGGAAGGACTGTTTTGGAACCAGCCCTGCATTGGATTGGTGATTAGTTTTGTGAGGACCAACGCACATGTGATGTTCCGTGCGATCATCATCGCGGTCGCCCATGCTCCTGGATTCGGTGCAAGCCAATCATCGAGGGTCTGCCACCAAAGAACGGATACTGTCCACCACGTAAGGGTGAAGATGCCTACCCAAAGAATCAGAGGGATGCTGCGCAGGTTGAGCCATTTGGTTGGGGTCAGGACCACCGAACCCAAGGCGTCGCCCAGTGCATGGAAGATCGGGTGGTCGGCACCTGCGTCCCCATGTCCTGGAAACCAGTTCGACAGTGGATTGTGGAAATGGAAAGGCCAGTGACCATGCATGTCCGCTCCAACTCCCACCAGGACGGTAAAGAGACTCCAAGCGAGTACCAGTCCGAGAAGAATGGTCGCCGGTAGCACCGGGCCGGAGATCAAAGGTTGGAACAGTTCAATCACGGTATCATTTCGATAATTCTGCGAGGAACCTAACAAAGACGTCATGCCCAGTATTGTTTCCCTCGCGTCGGATAGCAATCTGCTAACCGAATGGGCCTAGAAAGTCCTGGCAATAGGCGCCATTGCGAATCATTCTTCGGAAATTCACAAAGATGGGGGATTGTTTATCCCCGACGGGCGTTTTCGGCGGGAATCGGTTGGCGGCGATTGTTATTTTTTAGTGGTCAACTCGCGCGGAGGCATTTCATTCTGGAGCCACGGTTCGCCAGGTGTCAGTATCGCTATAATGTCTCCTGTAACGAGAGACTTCTGGATCGCTTTGGGTATCCATACCGGTTTCATTTGTAGCGCCCTAAGAACTTTAGACATTAGTCGTGAGAGACGTAGCATGTGCGATAAGGATCATTTTGAAGAAGACCTCAAAAAATACTCTCGCAGAGATATTGGTGCGTTGGCGGCGCTCGGAGTTGGCGCAGCATTCATATTTCCTCGAAGCGCTAATGCTGCGGAGGTTCAGGAAAAAGACGTCACCATCAAAACCCCAGACGGTGAGTGCGATGCCTATTTTGTAACCCCGGCTACGGGCTCGCATGCTGCTGTCATCATTTGGCCAGACATCTTTGGGTTGCGTCCTGCAATGAAGCAGATGGGCAAGCGTCTTGCGGAGGCGGGTTATAGCGTTCTTGTGGTAAATCCTTTCTATCGCACCATGAAGTCGCCAACGGCGGCAAAGGGTGCGAACACACCGATCCAGGAAGTCGTGCCTCTTGCTCGTTCGTTGAGCGCGAAGACCAATGAAACTGATGCTAAAGCATTTGTGTCTTGGCTCGACGCCCAGCCACAGGTCGACAAGAACAAAAAGATCGGAACCATCGGATACTGCATGGGTGGACCGATTGTGATGCGTACTGCTGCAGCAGTTCCCGATCGGATCGGTGCAGGGGGTTCCTTTCACGGCGGTGGGTTGGTTACCAAAGATCCAGAAAGCCCACACTTGCTCATTCCTAAGATGAAAGCATCCTTTCTCATCGCCGTTGCCGAAAATGACGATCAACGCGATCCTGAATCGAAGAATGTTTTAAAGGAAGCTTTTGCCCAATCGAAGTTGCCAGCGGAGATAGAGGTCTATCCTGCTGGGCATGGCTGGTGTCCTCCCGACACGCGAGTCCACAACCAGGAGCAAGCCGAGAAAGCTTGGACGCGATTGCTCGCACTTTTTGAGAAGGCTCTTGGGTAGTCGGCATTGATCACAGCGCACGTGGCTTGGTCAGTCGTTTCTTGGACCAGGGCGAAAGCTGACAAAATTCGCTCTTTCGAGTACTCTAAAGGACCGTTGATCGGATATCGGTCCTGCCTTTGATCTTCCCCCCTACCATTTGCTGCGTTATGCCTCAACGCTTGACTCTCGAGTCATGGCCGATCTTCGCATTGGTCGTAATTTTACGGTTGTTGGTTTCGGACTGCTTGCTGGCGCAGGATTCCGAATCACCGTTCGGCAGTGCGAGCATCGCGGCGCGGATCGATCGGGAGATTGGAGGAGGTTACTCGAAACACGGTGTTGAACCGGCGTCATTATGTTCCGACGAGGATTTTGTCCGTCGAGTCTATCTCGATCTCGCTGGACGCATCCCTACGGTTGCCGAGCGTAATAGCTTCATTGCAGATCCATCGCCCAGCAAGCGATTGGCATGCATTGATGGATTGCTCGCGGGCGAAGACTATGTCCAAAACTTTACCGACACATTCGATTCGGTCTTAATGGGTCGGGGCAACCGTGGGAAAGTTGCCGAACGCAGGAAATTGTGGCGTCCCTACCTGGAGGATGTGTTTCGCAGCAATCGTCCGTGGGACCAAGTAGCCCGCGAGCTTCTTCTAGCTCGTCCGGAAACGCCCGAACAAGCGGGTGCGGTGTGGTATCTCTTCGAACGTCAAGACAATGCCCAAGCGATCGCGGAGGCGGTGGCACCGGCATTTTTTGGAATCCGAATCGATTGCGCTCAGTGCCATGATCACATGATCGCCTCCGAAATACGTCAACAGCATTACTGGGGCCTCGTGGCGTTCTTCAATAGGAGCAAAAACCAAAAGACAGACGCTGGACCGAGAATTAGCGAATCGGCCATCGGTGGTTTTTCAGAGTTTGCGAATATTCATGGGGCGAGTTCTCCGAATCTCCTCACGTTTTATGCTTCCAAGACCATCGATGAATCTCGGCCAGAAAAAGATGCGAAGCAGGAAGACATCGACGAGCTTTATCGAACACCAATAACCCCCAATGAGCCTCGGGTTCCCAAATTCTCTCGTCGTGAGAAGTTTGTCGATGAGATACTTTCGGGACACCCAATGTTTGCGAAAGCCTTCGTTAATCGTGTGTGGGCGATGCTGATGGGGCGAGGGATCGTCCATCCGTTTGACCAAATGGATTCGATGCACGATCCATCGCATCCGGAACTGCTCGATGGGTTGGCGAACGATTTCATCGCCTCAGGGTACGACGTACGAAACTTGATCCGAGGAATCGTAGCGAGTCGGCCGTATCAGTTGAGTTCGGTACGTCCCAACGGTGTTGATGATCCAGCGTTGTTTGCGTGGTCGCTCGAGCGATGGCTCACGGCCGAGCAACTCGCTCGCTCGATTCAGATTTCACTGCGGCAAAGATTGCAGAGCGACCATCCCTTGTTGCCCGATCTGAGGGAACGGATGCCAGATGTCTTGCCCGAGGCGATTGTTACCGATGTAGGTGATGCGCTTTTTTTGACAAACAACCCAAAGATGCATCAAGTGATCCTTGAGGCGAGCCAGCAAGATGGGCTAATCGCGAACTTGGCCTCGAACGCCGATCCCAAGGGGGCGATTGACGATCTTTTTATTGCGACGCTAGGAAGGCATCCTGATGCATCCGAATCCGGGGCCATCCTGGAATTTTTACAACGCCCCAACGCTGTTGGCAGTTCCGAGGGCAAAATCTCGTGCTGGCAGAATGTGGTCTGGGCGGTATTGACCTCCGCTGAATTTCGTTTCAATCACTGAGAGACACGGGCGTGGAACAACACACAGAGACAAAGGGGCGGGGTCGGTTCGACTGCGGCAGCTCCGAGCACCGAGTCCATCGCCGGTTGTTCTTGCAAGGCTCGATGGCAACGGGGTTGGCGTCCGTTGCAAGTTTCAATGGGCTGTTTTCGATCCCGGCGCTGGCGGAGGAAACGAAGAAGCGGGGAAAGAAATGCATCCTGCTGTGGCTTTGCGGTGCACCGAGCCAATTTGAAATGTGGGATCCAAAGCCCGGTACCATTACCGGCGGTCCCTTTGGTGCGATCTCGACTTCGATTCCGGGTTTCCAGATCAGTGAGTTGATGCCTCGATGCGCGACCATCATGGATAAATTGGCGGTGGTCCGCTCGATGAGTACTGAGCCGAACGAGCATTTCCAGGGAATCGATGTTTTGACGCGTGGAGAAAAACCGAGGCCACCATTTACCCGACCTATCCTTGGATCGGTTGTCGCCCAGCAATTGGGGCAACTAGATAGTCCTGTACCTCAGTTTGTGTTGCTTGATCCGTGCCCGGAGGGAAACGAATTTAAATCGTTCAAAGCGGGGAACTGGGCGGGATGGCTAGGAGCCGAGTATGGGCCTGTTCGGTCAGGGGGCGAATACTCGATCCCGGATATCCTTCGGCCGGAAGCGTTGTCGGAAGTCGATCATGAAGACCGAGAGTCGCTGCGCAAATTTTTGAGTCGGAAGTTTGAGAACGATCGGCGGAGCGAAGCCGCCGCGGGTTACAACGCTGCCTTTGAGCGAGTCCGAGGATTGATGAGTTGTGCGCCGCTATTCGATTTGGAAAAACTCCCACAAGCGGACCGACAACGCTATGGATTGGGTGCGTTTGCCCAGCATGCACTCCAAGCGCGTCACTTGATCGAAAACGGGTCCACCTTTGTCATGGTAGCCAATGGCATGCCCTGGGATAATCACGTCTTCCAACACGAGATGCACCAGATGCTCGTTCCTGAGTTAGACAATGTCCTCTTTCAGTTGGTTACCGATTTAGAGCAACGGGGGATGTTGCAGGATACCTTAGTCATTGCGATGGGTGAGTTTGGCAGGACGCCGTGGCTGAATGAGGCACGCGGACGAGACCATTATTCCAAAGCTTGGAGTTTAGCGATGGCTGGCGGTGGGATCCGAGGGGGTGTGGTGGTTGGTGAAACGGATTCGCTCGGGTTCGAGGTTACGCAGAATGCAATCGATAATCGCCGACTGTTCGCGACTATCTTTAGAGCGCTCGGTATCGATCCGAAAGAGCAGTACGATTTGCCGGACTTGCCGACCTTCCATCGGGTCGAAGGAGACGTGCAGCCCATCCAAGAGATTTTGATCGGTTAATGATGGCAATGATGCAAAAGAAACTGACGCGGGTCCACGACTTTAAGCTTCCCACGGCAATCCTAGGTGCTTGTTTTCTTAAGGACGACAACGAATTGATCGCCGCCTGCATGGACGGTGTGTATCGGGTCGAAATTGGAACTAAGAAACATCACCGGATCGGCACCCATGAGAGCTATGTGAGCTCTGCGGTCTACGTGGCGCAGAATCAGGCAATTGTTACCGCAGGATACGATGGCACATTAAAGTGGTATTCGATCGTAGACAATGCGCTTATCCGGGAGGAAAAGGTTCATCGTTTTTGGTCTTGGGATATGGCTCTATCACCGGACCAGCGGTATCTCGCGAGTTCCACAGGGCAATACTTGGCCGGGGATTACAAGTATTCTCCTGCTGCGGAAACAGAAACCTCAGTAAAACTGCTCAACGCGGCCGATGGGCAGTTAGTGCATGCTTTCTCACATGTGCCTTCGGTGCAATCTGTTGCATTTAGCCACGATAGCCAATGGGTTGCGGCGGGGAATCTGATGGGCGAGGTAAGGGTGTGGGAGGTCGCGACGG
Organism: Pirellula sp.; assembly: GCA_046318275.1. Classification (GTDB taxonomy): domain Bacteria; phylum Planctomycetota; class Planctomycetia; order Pirellulales; family Pirellulaceae; genus JBKCUI01. The sequence goes on from JBKCUW010000056.1 coordinate 101,088, forward strand.
GAAAACAAGTGGGAGTGTTTCAATCGAAGGACTTCACAAGTTGGGGGATTATCAAAAGCCATTGTTATCTGGGGGGCATCTTTGCGATGGAGTTCTCTCCCGATAATAACGAAATCATCGTGTGTGGCATGGGAGATATGCGAGACCCAATGGCTGGCAACGGAAAGCAATTGTGGCAGCGATGGAATTGGCGCGATGCAAAAATGACTGCACAGACGTTGGAGAAGCAATCGGGCGAGGGACTGATGGAAGCATTAGTTCTTCATCCAGCGAAAGACAGTTTCGTCATGGGAGGTAGATTGCGAGGAGGGGATTGGAATGCAGCCCTGTTCGATCTCTCCAGCGGTGAGCGACTTGGGTCTATCAAATCGGGGTTTCGCATCACGCAAATGCTGTTCAATTCCAAAGGGGAATTGGTCGTGGTGGGTGGCCAAGGCCAACCGGGCAAGGACGCGGAAGGCAAGTTTTCGGATTTTGGTCGTGTGGAAGTGTATTCGATCGAAGGTTAGTTGGGATTCGACGCGACTACGATTGCCGTGTCCGGGATGTGGACGACAATCCGAGCCATGTGCTGTAGCAAGTGGCGACTGGACGTCGGAAGCTGGGATCCTGTAGCGCTAGTCATGATCGATCCAACGAATACCGACGGCGCTTAGCTGCCGTGTTGAAAGCGATTCGCCGGATCCCTATGCCCCTGTCTCCGGCTTAGGCATTGGGATGGAACCCCACCCAGGACAACGGAACTCGCGACTGGGGTGTGTTGGGGTGCGTAGGCTATCTGGATTCGTGGCGAACGTTTATGGGGAATTACCTGAAAATCAGAACGGTCGTGCACGCACGCCCAGGATTCGATCATGGTGCGCATGTGCAAAACCATTTATTGTTGATGCTCATGAGGCAATCCCCCCTGGAGTCGGTATCGAAGGGGCCTTGATGGATATCGTTTTGGTCAAATTGCAATGCGATTGGATCGCTGTCGATGATCGTTCCGTAGCGACAGGCCATCGTGACAGCTCAATGCTGAATTTCACAAAAAGCCAATTTGTTTAGATAAACTTGCAAGCGTACAGAATCGTATAAAAGCGTCTGGGTCACTTGTTTCACACCGTTGCAGTATGGTTCAATAGAGTTCCGATTGTATCCGGCTTGATTGTCATAGTTTTGATTCCTACTTGTCGCGCGGAAACCTACTTATGCGTCCGAAACCAATCCTTATTCTGTTTTTCGTCGCGATTCAAGGTCTCTTGCTTCGTGGCCAGGAACGACCGTTTGAGTACCAGGAAGTGGTGTTAGACAATGGCTTGAAAGTGATTTCGCTCGAGGACTTCACGTGTCCAATCGTAGCGGTCCAGGTTTGGTACCATGTCGGGTCGAAGAACGAGGAACCAGATCGCCAAGGTTTCGCGCACATGTTTGAGCATATGATGTTCCGCGGAACCGATAGGCTCAACGAGACGGGTCATTTTGACAATATTCGCAAAGTGGGGGGCAATTGCAACGCATACACGTCGTTCGATCAAACGGTCTATGTAAATGAGGTTCCGAGCAATCAGCTCGAAATGGTGCTGTGGCTTGAAGCGGAACGCATGGCCTTTTTGAAAATCGATGAGAAGGGGTTTTATACGGAGCGCAAGGTCGTCGAGGAAGAACTGCGCATGGGTCACAATCGCCCCTACGGTCGGGCTCCCGAAAAAGTACTAGCGGCGATGTATGACGATCGCCCCTATGCGTGGACTCCAGGTGGGCAGATCTCTCACCTTCGTAAAGCACCGATCGAGGAGTTGGCGGCTTTTTGGAACAAGTATTACGTACCCAACAACGCGACCTTGGTCGTGGTGGGTGCGGTCAAGCACGACGATGTGCGAAAGCTCGCGACGAAGTATTTTGGTTGGATTCCACGATGCCCCGATCCGGAGCAACCGGAGTGCAAGCCATTTCCGATGGATAAGCCGCGACCACCGATTGAAGTTGCCGAAGATAAAGGTCCATTGCCGCTTATCGGTTGCGCCTATTTTACGGTAGGTTCAGACCACCCAGATTCTGTTGCCCTCGAAGTGCTCATGGGGGTACTCGGGGGTGGAGAGTCAAGCCGAATCTATGTCGATATTGTCAAAGAGCAAAAGATTGCTCAGATCGCGATCGGGGGCTCGTTTGCATTCGAAGATAGTGGAATAGCAGGTGCAGGAGGCGTATTGCTGCCTCTGGTTGGTGACAAATCGTTGCTGATGAAGACGATCGACAAGCATATTGAGCAGATCGTTAACGAGCCGATCAGTCAGTCGGAGCTCGATAAGATGAAGAATCAACTGCGTCGCAACGAAGTAGCAGGGGCTACGACGGTCGCAAGCAAGGCGTCGCGATTGGGCAACTTTGCTGTACTTCAAGGAAATACCGATCGCATAAACCAGCGCCTCAAAGAGATTGAAGCTGTTACGATCGAAGATGTTCAACGGGTGGCGAAAAAGTACTTGGTTCCCAACAATCGTCGCGACATTCGGATCGAGCCTAGCACCGGGGGAATGCTCAAGTCACTGTTTGGTGGCTCCAAGAAGTCTGCCTCCAACGAGGAGGGGCCAGCACCGAGTGAGCCGACGACCAATCGAATCGTCGATCGTTCGGGACCGAAGGCGGGTGCGTTGCGTCCTGCTGATTTTCCGGAGAAGCCACCTGTTTCTGGGCCGATCGATACGGTCCCTGAACCAGTGGTCGCCAAGAGGAGATTGGCGAATGGACTGAACGTGGCCGTGATTAGCAATCATGAAGTTCCGATGGTTTCCATGGTGCTAGGGATCCGAAGTGGCTCGTGGACCGAGCGCAAGCCTGGCGTGGCGGCGATGACAATGAGCATGGTTTCCCAAGGAACCATCAACAAAACCGCGAAGCAAATGGCGGAGGTGCTTGAAAGCAACGCAATCAGTCTCGCAGGAGCCGCTGGGATGGATAGCGCTTCGATCACTGGATCGGCGCTGACGGACAAGGTTCCGTTGGCGATGGAGTTGCTCGCCGATATGGCTCGTAATCCTACCTTCCCCAAAGAAGAGTACAGCATCCTGTCGTCGCAAACTCTGTTGGGACTGACCATTTCTACAAAGACGCCAGAGTATCTCGCTGATCGTGAGTTTCGACGAAGTATTTACGGCGAGCATCCCTATGCGAGAACCGTTACAGGCGAGGTGTCCGATGTACGGACTATTAAAGTGGATGATATGAAGGATTGGTTCGCAGCCAACGTGCGACCCGATAACTGCACTCTCTACTTGGCCGGAGATATCACGTCTGAGGCCGGCTTTGAACTTGTGGAGAAGCATCTTGGAGATTGGAAGATGGAGGGTGAACTCAGCCTTCCCCCTCTGCCGGAATTGCCGGAAAATACTAAGACGAGAATCCTTTTGTATGATCGGCCAGGTTCCGAACAGAGCCAGATCCGAGTCGGCCACGTTAGTGTTGGCCGTACCGATCCTAGCTATAGTCAAGCGATGGTGATGTCTAGCATTCTTGGAGGTTCGTTCAATAGTCGGCTAAACAAGGCAATCCGTGTTGATAAGGGGTTGACCTACGGGGCGAGAGGCGGACTGTCGGCAAGGCGATTCGCAGGCGAATTTCAAATCAGCACCTTCTCCAAGACCGTAAGTACGGTGGATACGATCCGAACTATCCTAGACGTGGTCAAGGCTATGCAGGAGGGAAATCCCACCGAGAGCGAATTGGAGGATACAAAGACATTTGTCACTGGATCTTTTGCGGGTGATCGGGAGACGCCGGAAGCGACCATTGGTGATTTGTGGCTCTTAGAAACGGAAAGCCTGCCTTCCAATTACCAAAAGTTGTTCCTCGGCGAGGTCACAAGGACATCGGCAGAGCAAGTGAAAGATGTTTCAGAAAAGCTAATCCATCGCGATGGACTGGTGATTGTGGTGGTAGGTGAGGCTGAAAAAATCAAAGCCGAGTTAGAGACTATCGCTCCTGTGACGGTCATCAATGAAGAATCGTCCAAGAAGTAAAGGCATTGGTTGGCTCGACGGGATATCCCATCCCATAGCGTGTTCTCCGAATGCGGTGTGTATTCGCTTACCAGTTTGGTTTAAAGGGCACGCGATTGAGGGCACTGATGGGTTTCGCCCTGCGAAGGGGATCAGAGCCACGCGTGTGAGCAAGTGGCGACTGGACGCTGGGACCTGACATCCCCCGTTGCTAGTTATGATCGCAACATCGTTCTTAGCGATGTCAGCGTCCCTCCACCCGGCGCTAACGCTTAGGGCTCTGATGGGTTTCGCCTTGCGAACGCGATCAGAGCCACGCGTGTGAGCAAGTGGCGACTGGACGCTGGAACCTGATATCCCCCGTTGCTAGTTATGATCGAAACATGGTTCTTAGCGATGTCAGCGACCCTCCACCCGGCGCTAACGCTTAGGGCTCTGATGGATTTCGCCCTGCGAAGGCGATCAGAGCCACGCGTGTGAGCAAGTGGCGACTGGTCGCTGGAACCTGATATCCCCCGTTGCTAGTTATGATCGCAACATGGTTCTTAGCGACGTCAGCGCCGCTCCGCCCGGCGATCACGCGACCGGTTCTGTTCGCATGGATTAATAAAACTGTTAATTGTCCATATCCGATCACTGCTTGTTGGTGGCATGAATTTTTCATGCAGGACGCGTACGCGCTAAGTACGATTATTGGATGCGCTCTGGTTCGTAGGATATGGTGTGCCAGGTGCTTTTTTCGCACGTGGGGCAGCGGATGAGTCGCCTGGGAGTGCCTTTAGCCTTCCACCGAATGCCACCAAGTTCCCACACCGATCGAGCGTGGC
>JBKCUW010000057.1:0-4510 GCA_046318275.1 Pirellula sp.
GACCTTCTGACTGATTTCATCGACTCCTTTGGAACCGTCAACCAAAGCGCGTACGATTTCACGATAAGTGGGAGCTCGGCGGTGGAAGATATCGCTGAAGATGCTGTCGAACTCATTGAAGAGCATCCCGCCAGGATGGAAGCAAAGCTGAGCGATATTTTGCTCTGCCGTTTTCTTGGGATCTAGTTCCTCCAGGTAACGAGGGACGCCACCTGTGACTGTTAAGAAACGAAGCTTTTCGGTGGTGCTGATTCTCGCTGCAGATCTTCCCCAGAATTGCTGGCACTCGGATAATGCGAGAGGTGTCAAGTGGAACTGCCAAGCGCATCTACCGACGAACCCAGTGTTATTGAGAATGTTCTCTTCGATCCACGAAGATACCGATCCGCAAAGAACGACCACGGTTCGGTCCCGACGCGAAAACAAGCCATCCCATGCATTCTTGAGGTAGCCCGCGAAATCAGGTTCACCAATGCCCATCCATGAGATTTCATCGAACAAAACGACGACGGTTCCTTTAGGTGGCAACTGACTTGCCAGAAGCTGAAAGGCAGTTGACCAGTTATCCAGGGGCAATTGCGGTGCTTTGGACTGTTTCGAAAGTTGCTTGGAAAATGCCGTCAACTGCACTTTTTGGTTAGCCCCGGACGTGGTGGAAGGCCCGAGAATTCGAAGAAGGCATTTGCCTGTTTGGCGCACTGCTGAATGAATCGACTCTTTCCGATCCGTCGTCGCCCGTGGCATGTTACCAGCGAACTGTTTTTCTTCGCAAGGAGTTCACGAAACTCCGCTTGCTCCCGCTCCCGGCCGATAAATGTGTTCATGTCGATTCGGTGCCTAAAATCATATTATTTTTATGGGCACAAGAAGTGCATATTGTCGTTTTCGTGCCAGTAAATAAAAACGTAATTCTGGCACCAAAGCGACATTTCGTCAATAACCTAAGACCAGTCACGGAAGTATCGCGTGCATTCCTCGACATCATTCGGATATTGCAACCGTATTTCGAACCGCTTCACTGAACATTGTCTTGTGATGCCACACCAAAACGCTGACGCAATGGGGTACCTGGTGAGTCGTACAGTGAGTCGCCAGAGTCGCCTCGGAACCCTCGTTTTCCCAGGGAAAACAGGCTGTTTTGCAGTGGAGGTGGTAGGGTTCGAACTAGACGCCCGATGTCTTGAGACGCGGGGGCCGTGCGTACAGGCCGAAACAGCCTATCCACTAATGAGAAAGTTGATCTGCTCCCGAGCTTCCGATATCTTCAGGCTCATCAGTCGGCGGGTTCGTATGGTAGGCTACAATTTATGTAGCCCACAGGGTTGAGGCCGATTCGCATGGAAAAAATTTTGACTTTGGAGGTGATGAACCATGATGCATCTACTTGCAACTCTAGCGATATTGTTGGTGGCAGACGGAAGTCATCTGAGCCCAGGCGATTCGTCTCGCACGTTGAAAGTAGATGGAAGCGAGCGAAGCTATTTGGTGCACGTTCCTCCCCAGTACGTTAAAGATACACCCACTCCGGTTGTATTAGCCTTTCACGGCGGCGGCGCTAACGCTCGAAATATGGTCGCTTTCAGCGGCCTGAATCAGAAGGCGGATCAGTCGGGGTTCATCGTTGTTTACCCAGATGGTAGCGGCCGCTTAGAACGAATGCTAACATTTAACGCTGGCAACTGTTGTGGTCAGGCAGCCGCCCGCAATGTCGATGATGTAGCGTTTGTGCGGCATATTCTGGATGACTTAGAGGGAATTGCGAACGTGGATCGCAACCGTGTTTTCGCTACAGGTATGTCGAATGGCGCCATGATGGCCTATAGGCTCGCATCGGAAATGTCAGATCGTATCGCCGCGATCGCTCCCGTCAGCGGACCGATGGGAACGAAGGATTGCCGTCCAGGACGAGCCGTATCGGTGATGCACTTTCATGGCGAAGCGGATGAATTCGCTCCATTTTCGGGAGGCAAAGGCCGCGGTCCTTCAGGCACAGAGTTCTACTCCGTGGATCACTCAATTAGTGCGTGGGTGAATGCTAACGGGTGCAATAAAAGCCCTCGCATTACACAATTACCGGATCGCGAGAAAGACGGCACGACAGTAAAGCAGGTGAGATACGAGTCCGGCAAAGAAGGAGCAGAGGTCGTGTTGGTGATCATCGAAGGTGGGGGTCACACATGGCCTGGAAATGAACCGCGAATGCAGGCTCTCGGTGCGTCCACACGGGACATATCGGCAAACGACATGATGTGGGAATTCTTCCAGCAGCACCCTATGAAATAACTTCTGTCGTCCGAAAACAATTAGGTCAATCTGTTACCGGCCACACTCCCTACACTTATTGACATCACCCTTCCAGCATCAACCTTTTGCACGCCAGCCGCTTTCGAAAAATCATCCTCGGTGACTAGCAGACAACTCTGCTGGGCAATGCATGGTGAGTTTCCAAGCCAGGAGCAAACTACGTGCAGCGGGAACTCGCGTTGCAGTTCTGTTTGTCTACTAGCCCACCCCTAAGAAAGCTTTAAAGCATGGAACAATCGTGGCCGACCCGAGACTCCTGCGCGGCGGAGCAGTCGTGTCATTTCCGTGCGTAGGTTCGAGTTCTTCCAACCCATCGCCGTGTTAGCGGCAGCTCGATATTGCGGAGCCGCGACCACGTATTCGCTCTTATCACCGAAGATCTCGTGCGTGTTAAGCAGCGATTGGAGCGACCTGTTTTTGCAACCAGGAACTAGTTGGGAAGATCGAGAGAAACCCGGAAACCGATAGGGAGAAACTCGAAACCGTCAAATGTAGGCGCAGTGGCGGTACGATTGGCCGAACGAAGATATCGAAGGTTCCTTTTGGGATCAGCACCATTTTCATCCCGATGCTGTTGGTGATCTCTTTGGGGGACTGGGCGCGCACCTGGCAACTCACATGCATCATCCCAAAAATGATCAAAGTTGAAAAGAATATTGGGATCTGACGTAGCATCGCTGATTATTTCCTTTTTCCGTAGCTCGATCGAAAGTACTTTCTAACGATCCGAAATTGTAACGTAAATGGCCATAACATTGCAAAATCAAGGTGATCTCTCGCCGTGTTGGCTGCCGCTCGATATTGTGGAGCCGCGACCACGTATTCGCTCTTGTCGCCGAAGCTCTCGAACGCTTCGTCGAGGATCAGTCGCAGAGAGTGCAACTTCATTACGCGCAGTGGGATCGGAAGAACTCTGCGATTTCCCGTTTCCCGACCTGACCAGCGGTAGTCTTCAGTACAAGATCAACAAGTTCTTCGTCGCTGGCATTTAAGTTCTCATTGTTGATTTCCAAAAAAATCAACGCTGCTTCCAAACCTACACGTTTGTTCCCATCGACGAACGGGTGATTCATTACCAGGTGATATAGATAAGCGGCAGCCATTTCAAAAATGTCTGCGTGCAAGTACTGACCGCCGAAGCTTGCCTCGGGTTGAGCGATGGCAGATTCAAGCAGACAGATATCTCGGATACCGTGACAGCCCCCGTAGGTATCGATTTGATTTAGATGAGATTCCAGGATGTCATCGAGGGTAAGGAACACCAAGGGCTATTACTCCGCGAGTTTCTTGAAAGCCTTGGAGTGTTTTGAATTCACCTTGGCTCGTGCAGCGCGAACCTTCGCTTTCTTATCGTCGGAATCGATAGGAGCGATCCGAATGGACTTGCCATCGGTAGTCAATTCGACTTGGGACTCAGGTGCGATCTTGAGCAAATCCAGAATGGGACGATCGATCACAACCGCCCAGCTATTTCCGTGTTTTACCAGATTCTTGATCATCGCCTGCACCCCGCTTTCTTCGATTTCGATGGTCGACCAATGTAAGTACATGATTGCTTTCGAGTTCCCCGAAGTCAAGGGACTTCCGTCATTCTCTAGCGACGCCTGAGATGATTAACGATCCGCCCTGTTCTCTGCGATTCCACGGCGAGTGCCTTTCGAACATCGCAAAAACATTAGGAAATCATCAAAAAGTTCGGTTCCTGTCCTGTCCGCAGGACCGCTCTACTCTCTACTTTCAACTCTCTTGGCTGCGTAGGGTTTTTCGCATCACTAACACCTAGAAATCGGGTAAGGATGCCCGTTGCCGGGCACCCTCCCCACACCACCCATAACTCACCCCTCCACCATCACCTTCTCCACACCTGCCGCCTTGGCAAAATCATCTTCGGTGACCAGCAGGTAACTCTGCCGGGCGATTCGAGGTGAGTTACCAAGCCAGGAGCAGACCACGTGAAGCGGGAACTCTCGCTGCAATTCCGTTTGTCTGCTGGCTCGCATCGAGTGGAACAATCGTGGCCAACCTGAGACGCCGGCGTTAAAGTAGCAGGCACACTCCGCTGTGCCGTCAGCCAGGGATCAATGTGCAACTGATTAAATCTTCTGAACGGCACATGGACCGTGCTTACTCCTTATGCAGCCGCTCGGTACTGCGGAGCCGCGACCACAAACTCGCTCTTGTCGCCAAAGATCTCGAAGGCTTCGTC
>JBKCUW010000058.1:0-279204 GCA_046318275.1 Pirellula sp.
CAATCGGACACATCCGGTCGGCCAGAAGAAGCCAAACGCCTGGGGCCTATACGACATGCACGGTAATGTCTGGGAATGGTGTAGCGACTGGTATGAAAAATACCCAAAGGGTCCGGTCAGCGATCCTGGAGGTCCGAAAGAGGGCACGTTCCGCGTGCTCCGTGGTGGTTCTTATTACTGCGACCCCACGAGTTGTCGGTCGGCGCACCGGAGCTGGTACATCCCGTCGAACCGCTACCTCTACGAATACTACGGCTTCCGCGTTGCCTTGATTCCCACCGGAATCCCCAAGTAGGCGGAGGCGGGTTATGGAACGGATAGCCAGTGCAGAGAATTACTGACTGACAACATGTTATTATTGCCCTCTAATCGCAGTTGAAAATGTACATGCGCTGGAGAGGGATACCGTACCACGATTGCACGGGGTATGGGGGGCTGGATCGGTTTCCCGCTGACACGGTGCCAGTGACGCTCGCTAGGCAGCATTTTGGCTAGAAAACTACGGAACTGTCTCTATGGTCTTCTCTCGCGCCCGCGCCTAAGGATTGTAATTCAAATCCATGGAAAAGCCAAAATCCAGATACCCCCTGGGCCTCACGCCAACACAGCAGTTTGCCACGAAGCCTCTACCCTAAATGACACTGACACGCCGGCAGCTACTCGCCATCCTTCAGCATCTCAGCCAGCAATGATCGCACCTCGTCGATGGCCATCCTCTCTCGTTTCACCATCTCCTGCTCGTTCGCTTCGTCCTTTAGTGCCTTTGCGACGACATCGATATATTTCGAATAAGCTCGAATGGAAGTTTCCAGCCATCCCAACGCGGCCCATGACGGCGATGGCGTTCTTGCTCGATCGAGGTGCACAACAACCACTCCTCCCGCTCTTTCTTCGACAACTCTCAACCGGTTCGCTTGGCACCAACCGATTTCCGCTTGCAGTGAAGCGTTACCCGGCAATTCGGGCCACGACGCTGGAATATCACCAAGCCCTTGGACTCGCGTATCTGTTGCGTCTTCCTCGCCATTTTCGTCCGTCGCTGCCATGGTAACTATCGGCGGAAACGCCTGTGCCATTGCGTCCCACGCAGCTTCTGATGCTTCGTCTCGCTTCATGCCTTTTGAGCGTAACTCTTTTAACGCCTCGTCCTTGAATTTAGACGCTTCACCCCATCGACCTTCCCGACGTAGCCTTTCGGTTAAAACGATTTTCGATTCGATCATTGTCCATCGCTCCTACTTAAACGCCTTTTTGAAATCCTGATTGTTTTCGTACTGTGTGATAGCCCCCACAACGCAAACTGTTTGATACTTTCAATCCACCCGCATATCGCGTTGGAGTCCCGGACAACGCCCCGGGGATCTGGATCGCGTTCCGGTTTCTGACGCGATGTCAGTTGTATTTCGTATCTGAGCTAACTGGTCCGCTGCACGACCGCTAATTCCATCCTCACGCCGCACGAGGAAAAACAGGATCAAGGCAGCCACACACCAGCCTGAACCATTCTCGCGATCGTAGCGGTGATTTAAGCGGTCGCAAGCGGCTGGTAAATCTGTCGTGCTCGTCCTATTCCGTAGCAGTTACGATGGCATTTCGGACTATCTCTTCAATAGTTGCTTTGTCGCGGTCGTTGAGATGTGGCCATGCAGTGACGACAGCCATAAGTTCGGGTGGAAATTGGGCCAATTCGATTGGAAGTGGGCCGGAAAATGGGCCAGAGGAATCGGCCTTTTGTCGTAAGTCGTTTTCCTGCAAGGGATTTGCGTTATTATGTTCGAATCCCTCCCCATCCGCTTTTTCTAGCCGCTCACCCCTGGGGTAACCAAGTTTGCCAGGGTTTCTAACGGCTGTGCTTCGCCTTTACGTGCATTTTCTGCTTGGAGGGTTCCAGGTTTTGGCCAAGTCGATTGATGTTTGCGGAATGAACCATGGATCGCATTGATGGCACGGATGAAGGGGGGCTTGGTGATGGTTGTGGTCGGTGGGATACTTCTCCATCGGTGGGTGTGATTCCTTGCAATGATGACGCAATGTTGTGGCTATGGGGACCCTGAGTCGATGGAAACCTTCGAACTCTCCGGCGGCGGGATACTTTTGATCGAGGATCACTTTCTGCCACCTGAACTAGCCGAGCATTACTTCCTTCAGTTGAGGGATCGCTGCCGATGGGAGCAGAGGCCCGGAATCTTTGGGCACATGCAACCTCGATTGATCGCATCGTACGGCGATGAAGGTGTCTCCTACCGCTATTCGGGTGCGGATTATCCGGCTACTCCATGGAACGAGACGTTGCTCGAAATCAAAAGGCGGATTGAAGCCGTGATGGGGCGGTATAATTACTGCTTGCTCAATCGTTACCGATCAGGATCAGATAGCATGGGATGGCATGCAGACAATGAGCCAGAAATGGGGGACGTTATCGGTTCGCTGTCTCTCGGCGCTACCCGGAAATTTCGGATCCGTCATAACGAGACTCGTGAAACCAAAACCTTCCTGCTGTCCCATGGAACACTGCTAATCATGGCAGGAACCATGCAGCAATTCTGGCAGCATGAGGTACCTAAGACCAAACTGCACGTCGAAGAACGGATCAACTTAACGTTTCGAGAAATCCAGCGAAGGTAGTACGTATGTCGGAATTGATTGCGATTTTCGGGCTCTCGATGGTACTCCTTTGCACGATGGTGCATGAGGATGCTTCCGCATTCAAGATCACAACAAAGCGGTCTGATGATCGCGTGGACGTGAAGACCAAAGATGACAAGATCGTGTTTGTCATACGCAGTCCCTTTGGGATCAGCAATGCGATCATCGAACGAACCGCTGAGCAGTGGCCGGAAAAAGTTGTGATCCAATTGCGATTGAACGGCCTAGAGAACTTGAAGCTATCCACCGACCAGATCAAACTCGAAGCGTCGGTGTCGAGTCAGAATGGCGATGCAAGAATTTGGAAGGAAGGCAAAGAAAACTCACTACTGGACTCAAATAGTCTCCACTGGATGGAGTTTAAAATATTGGACAACGATGGCGAACCAACCAAGACCATTCCTGTTAAAGATGGTTGCATTGAAATGCAATTGCCCAAAATGTTCTTCGCGGGCAATCCAAAGTCGTTCAAGCTGGAATGGATCGACTTCTACCGGAATTGAGGGAAAACTCGAGATAGGTTGCTGAACTGCCCCGATGATCGCCTTGCTCAGTTCTTTGTGGATTAGCTCGCTCATTTTCTCGATCCTGTTTTTGACCACGGATTTGACGGATGGTACGGATTTGGGGCTATCGGTGGTATCCGTATTATTCTTGGTTGGATAATTGCTACGAGCACGATCAGTGCATGATTTCGGTTCTTCGGGAATTATCGTGGCTGTGAATTTATGCCACTGGTACTATTCGTACTCGTATTCGTATTCGTACTCAGTGAAACGGTACTCGTACTCGAAGGGACGTGTTGGAATGTAGTCGACCTAAGGCCCAAATACCGGGCATTCAGATTCCTAGAAAAGGTGATCGCATTGCATCGACTCAAACATTTTCGAGTACGAGTACGGGTACGAGTACCGCGAAGCTGAGTACGAAAAGCCGGGCTTTTACCCACTAAAATTCCTGAAGAACCGAGCTAATGTGCCTTTGTAAGATGGAGATAAAACTCCTGGTTGAACGAGAGACTGGTGTATAATCCGCGGTATTCATCCTAGCCGGTCCATTGATCCGATCCAACTTTGAAAGGGGTTCCATTTGTCTAGTTTCATTCGTTGGGCATTGATCTGTTCGTGCACTGTTGGAATAGCGCTGGTCACCGTGGTCTATGCCTCGCGAACTATGGCGGATGAGCCGATACGTGTGCTTGTTTGGGACGAGCAGCAACCCGCTCAGAAGGAGGCCTACGAAAACTTTCTTGGGAATGCGATTGCTGAGTATTTGAAGTCCAAGTCTGGGCTCCAAGTTCGTTCTTCATCGATCAATGATGGAGAGCAAGGTTTGTCGCCGGCGTTGCTCGATTTCGCGCAAGTGATCGTTTGGTGGGGGCATGTTCGGCACCCCGAAATCAAATCAGATCTTGGCAAAGATATCGTCAAGCGGGTTCAGCAAGGCCAATGCAATTTGGTCGCGATCCATTCTGCCCATTGGTCCACTCCCTTTATGGAGGCGATGAATGAAGTTACTAGAGTCCGCTTGCGCGAGGAACTTGCTAAGCAAGGGATCGAGGGAGTTGAAATCCAAGAGGTTGCCGCTGATCGTTTCAAAGCCCCGGCACGCGATGCGCGACGGACTCCATACTGGGAGATTGAGTCCCCGAATTCGAATGATTCCTCGAACTCCAGGTCGGTTAAGCTTTATCTACCGAATTGCTGTTTTCCGGCGTATCGGAACGATGGAAAACCGAGTTTTCTGCGAGTCTTGAAATCCGATCATCCGCTCGCCTTTAACCTACCTGAAAAATTTTCGCTGCCGCGCACCGAAATGTACGACGAACCGTTCCATGTTCCGGAACCGGATGAAACAATCCTCCATGAACGGTGGGATGCAGGTGAGGAATTTCGAAGCGCGATGCTGTGGAAATTGGGGAAAGGAACCGTCATCTATATTCGGCCGGGGCACGAAACATTTCCGATCTACAAAGATCCCAACATGCTGCAGTTGATCGAGAATGCGGTCAGGTATCCCAGCGATCGATGATGGAAAGGGAATTACTAATTTCATGTTTGTTCGAGGTTAAATGGAAGCATGTCTAAATTTCAGATCCCGCGTGGAAAGCCACCATTGCCACGGTGTTATTGGGTGGTTGAAACGATGTTGTTGGCCGGTTCTTACGTCGGTCGTCCTGAACCAAAACCGCATAATGAGCGAGTTTCCGGTTTGTTCGACGCTGGCATCCGCACCTTTATCAATTTGATGGAAGAGAATGAGTTAAATCCACAGGGTATCCCTTTCAATCCCTATCAAGACGATCTCCGAGAGATGGCGAAGCGTTTCAATGAACAGGTCGAATGTTTGCGTTTCCCGATCAAGGATCGAGAAGCCACGAACTACGAAAGGATGAATGAGATTCTCGATGCAATCGATCATTCTCTCGCCATTGCGCGTCCGGTGTATGTCCATTGTTATGGTGGGATAGGTCGAACAGGAACCGTTGTTTCGTGCTGGTTGCTGCGGCATGGGTATGCAACAAACCAAAATGTATTTGAAATACTGCGGGAGTTGAGGCAGGCCGATGAAGAGAGGGCATGGCGAGACGCGCCTGAAAATGAAAAGCAAAAATCGTTTGTGCTCCAGTGGGGCGCTGTCCATGGTTGCAAGAGCTAAAAACGCGAAGGTCTAGTATTCGTTTATGGGTCACCAAGATTGGTTTACGAGGCTTACAGGGTTTCCCGAGCGGAGTCCTGATTTTGTACGCGCGTCGATCGCGGTCGATGGTGAAATGATGACGTCGCATGCCAATCACGCTACGTATCGATATGGACGTTTGGAGATGCCCTCCCTCGGCGAGTTGCGGCAACGTGTTACCAATGAGATGCAAAGTGACCGCGGGATATCGGTGTCGGGACTGGTCGGAGATGCGAGGGCATTGCATGCAGATCCAAGGAATGCTGGAGCCGTCTTTCAAGTTGCATCGCAATTCAATCTGTTGGAGATGGTGTCACCGAATGTGACTCCGGAGCGCGGGGTGGGAATCTATGAGAATGACGGTACTCAAGGTCCTGCGTGCGCGATCGCTTGCGGTGCAGGGACTATCTATCGCAATTATTTTGTAGAGTTTGACGGGCAAGTTGGGCAGTCTGAGTCCCAGCAACTCGATTGCTTGAGCGATCTCGGCGAGGCGCTCGGCAACGTCGATCAGCGACTTTGGGAAATGCGTAACGGATATGCGTTGCCCTCAGCGCGCGGCCTAGAGAAAACGGTTGCTAAAATACAAGCGATGTCGAATGAGGAATTGGATATTCTTCGAGGAAAACTCCGGATCGGCGTCCAGTGGAATACGCAGGTAACACTGGAAGGGTGTGCTCATCTTGTGACGCAAGCCTACTGTTCGGCGTTACCCGTTGCTTACAGTGGACTTCCGCGACCGCTATGGGAGCCGTTTGCTAAGTTGATCTTAGAAGCGACGTATGAGGCTACCTTTGCGATCGCGATCTCGAATGCTGCCGTCACTGGAAATAGAGCACTTTACCTCACGAGCGTCGGAGGTGGAGCCTTTGGAAATGATCGACAGTGGATAACGGGTGCCATTGAGAGGGCTTGTCAGCTTTTTAGGCGAAGTGATTTGGACGTGAAAATCGTCTGTTATCGGTCGATGGATCCGGGTGTTGAAAAGTTAGTCCGTGCTTTTCAATCGAAGGGATGAAGAAAGCTGAATTCAGTTAGTACTTTTTTCGTTGCCTATTGATTACGGATGAAGGGAACCGAAGATCGTGAGACGATTGATGAAGAAGTTAGCAATCATGGGAAGTTTTGTAGTTGGACACAGGACGAGAAATCGGGGCTGTTTCCTTTCCCAGGCAATGCTAGGACTGGGGCTTTTCTACGGATCATATTTGTACGGACAGGAAGCGGCGGAACCTGCTGTGCCTGGAACAGTGGTTGCGGAATTGCAGCAGGAGATTGCAAAGGTTCTACCTGGGGTGCAAGGAGTTTGGACGAAGTCTTGGATGGAAGAGGTTGGACGATTAAGCAAGGTTGATCCGAAGAAGATCAAGTTAGGAGAACGGGAGATACTCGTTGATGAATCCTTGTTCTACTCCGGGCGCTATGGCTCCCCGTTGGCCTATGCTCGAGCATTGGATCTCGCCGAGAAGCATGGGTTTGCACCGAAGAAGGGGGACAAAGTATTTGACTTTGGCTATGGAAGTATTGGGCATCTGCGAATGTTTGCACAGATGGGGTTGAACGCGACCGGGGTTGATGTGGAGCCGTTGTTGCCCGTGATGTATGAAGGTTGTTCCGGTCCCTTGGGTGACGGGAGTGTTCAGCTGCTCAACGGACGCTTTCCGGCTGAGGAGAAATTGGTTGAGGCGGCGGGGGATGGGTACGATCTTTTCTTGTCGAAGAATACATTGAAACGAGGGTATATTCATCCATCGCGCGAACCGGCTAGTCCTCGGCACGTGATCCAGTTGGGGGTTACTGATGAGAAATTTCTTGAGCGGGTGGCGAGTATGCTCAAACCTCGCGGATTGTTCGTGATCTACAATTTTTGTCCACCTAAGGCAGCCATGGACAAACCGTACATTCCATGGGCGGAAGGCGAGTGTCCATTCACCCGTGAGGAACTAGCCAATGCAGGCTTTGAGGTCCTCGAATACGATGTGGTAGACGACAAAGAGGCCAGAGACCTGGGGCATCGGCTCGGCTGGGATGCGCCGGGTCGGATGAAGTTAGAAACAGATTTGTTCGCGTGGTACACCATCGCCAGAAAAAAGTAAGTTACCTTAAGAAAGACACGGAAAATATGCATTGGTTATTCCTGGTTCTGGCAATTCTTTCGGAGGTTGCTGGAACGGTATGCATGAAGTTGTCGGCGGGATTCACGAAGACCCTCCCTTCGGTTTTGATGTGGGTACTGTACGGGGTCTGTTTTTCGTTCTTGGCGATGACACTTAAAAAGATCGACGTTGGGGTGGCTTATGCGATTTGGAGCGGGGTTGGGACGGCGTTGATTGCGGCGGTTGGCGTTGTTTACTTTCGCGAGCCGTTAACGGTGATGCGAGCGGTCGGATTGATTACGATCATCGCAGGAGTCGTCGTCTTGAATCTATCTGGAGGCGGCCATTAACCGTTGCGTCCTATTTCGTGGACGAAATACCTTTTTGCCTCTACATGGTCGGTTGGAACGTTAAGGAATACGAGCTTATCCTTAGAACACCAAGAATCGCGGCAATCGCCGATTTGGCTATGGCCTTCGGCGAGGCTCTAAATGGTCTCGAGCTTCGATGCGACCTCGGATGGTGACAGCCATGCGTTGTTTTCGACATCGTGGATGGATGGCTGATCGAACCACGCATCGGAGCGAATCCGGCCGTGTGTATCTAGGAATAGATTAAGGCAGATCGAGTCCCACATCGAACGACAAGCGGTCCCTTTAAGCTCCACGTATTCAATTCCGCCGTCGCGGTCGTAAATCATACCGTCGAGTTGGTAGCGAGAATCCTCAGTTGGGATCACCCATACAAACGAACCGTCCGGTTCGGCGAACATACCTGGCCATGGTTGTATCGACTCTGAGAATGCCTCGAATGTGACCACAGCATCGGTGTGTTTACGAGGATAGATTCGTACGAACATGGAGCGTTTCGATTAGCTTTCTGGCGGAATCTGCTTGCCGTGTGGATCGATCGACGGGGAGCCGCTGGTCCGATCGAGTTGGCTGCGGAGCTCGCTCGATGTGTAATGCTCGAGCGATTCAGCTTGGGTGTGCAATCGGTGATCCCCCAAACCGGTTTCAACACTGAGGAATTGTTCCCAGAGCCGGTGAGATCGTACCAGGTTTTGGGCGTGTCGGTAACCATTGGGAGTTAAAGCCCAACCCCCATTCGTTGTGGTCAAGTATCCGCTGCGCATCATCTCGCGACCTGCATTCGCCAAGAGCGACAACGATATCTTTAGGCGATCTGCTATCGCCTGCGTGGATACTGAAGCCAACGCTGGGGCAGATTGTTCTGATTCGCGATAAAGGAGGGCTAGGATATCTTCTCCGAGGATTCGTCGCGAGAGTTTTCGTTGGGAAAGCCACCGAACGAGGACACCGCTTTTGGGGCTGAACACGGCCGCGAGTAAAAGTAGCATTCCTGCGACGACAGCAATCATCGCAGCTGAATTAGCCGATTTGAATCCGAAAGTGTGAGGCAAGCTAATTGCCGATAGGTGCCCGAGGATCGCTGCGATGCTCGCAACCAGCGAACTGATCCAAATCATGGGCGCAAGTCGATTGCAAAGCAGGTATGCGGTTGCGGGGGGGACGATCAGCATTGCGACTACGAGGATATTGCCAACCGCTCGAAAGGAGATAATGCAAGTCACAGCAACCATGGCAGCGAGTGCGTAATGAAAAATACCGACAGGGATACCTTGGGCCTGTGCCATCGTAGGGTCAAACGTGGTCAACGTCCATTGTCGGTAGAACAGGAATAGGACGACAGCGTTAAAGGAACAGATGCACGCGAGCTCCACAACGACCAGCGGTATCTTTCCTAAAGGAGTTGGGACCATTTCTAATATGATGGTTTCCAAGTTCCCATAGAGCACGCAGGAGGGGTCCAAATCGACATGCTCAGCGCGAGAAACCATCATGATGCCGAGCGCAAAAAGGGCGGTAAAGACGACGCCGATGGCTGCGCTTTCCTCAACGCTACCGAAGCGGCGAATCAACTCGGTTAGCCATACCGTGATCATGCCGACTGCGACTGCGCCGATAAGGGCGACGATCTGGCTTCGGGAACCGCTCCAAAGAAACGCAGCGGCAATCCCGGGGAGGACTGCATGGCTGATCGCATCACCGATCAAACTGAGGCGACGGAGGACGAGGAAGTTCCCAACGAGTGTGCATGCGACCGCGCACAAAATACCGGCTAGCGCTATCCAGCCATCTACCTGCCAATACCAAAACATCAATTACCTTCCTTGACATCAACGTCCTTGATCAGGCTACCAAAATTACGTCGCTCCGCAGGCGGTTGTAACCCTTGATTCCTTAGCGGTCGCTTCTGAACGCCAGAGGTCGCGTCTGAATGCCGGTAACCTAATCCAGTTGGTTCGCTATTTGTTCTCGATTTCTGCGAGTTCATCTCCGAAATCGAGGACAGGCTCTGGATTCTCAACAGCACCGTCAACGAGTTCTCCGTCAGCAGGCTTTACCTTGGGTTGTCGTTTGGGTCGATTCATCAGTCCCACGATGGTTGGAACGAGAATAACCGCCAACATGAAGGCCATCCAAAGGTAGGGCAGCAGATTAAACATGGGGGCACGGACCGTCTGGTGGACTTGAAGGATACAGTTGGGAAATTCCGAGTTTGGAATCCCCATCGGACTCGATCAAGGGTAATTCGTGGATTGGGCTTCGGCAAGCCTTCGAGGGGCCGGAGTGCTTGAGAACGGGATTTGGAGACAGTAAAAACGTTGCTTTCTAGCGCGACGAACCGTTTTTTCCACAAAAAGCGTGACGGGTTAAACCATCGCAAATCCATTATTCGCCTTGGGGGGGCGTCCCTTCGGATGCATTTTCCGCATCTTCGATCTGTCGGGCTTTCGCGAGCGCCGATGCGACTAAGCCGGCTGGAACGGAGATGAATCCCAATCCGATCAAGAGGATGATGAACGTAAAGATTTTCCCGCCAACGGTGATGGGGTAGATGTCGCCATACCCGACCGTACTGAGGGTTGAGATTGCCCACCACAGGCAATGAAAAACGGAACCGAATGCCACCGGTTGAGCTTCATTCTCGCAGTAGTAGATACCGACGGCTGCCAGGTAGATGAGGATCAATGTCACACACAAGAACAAGATAAGTTCTTCGCGGGCAATATCGAGAGCGATGTGGAATCTTCGCATGGCGCGGCTATACCGAGCCAACTTGAGGATGCGGAAGACGCGGAAGACTCGGACGATTCGAATGGATCGCAGGTCGACCGCAAGTCCTAGAAAAAAAGGAAGGATCGCCAACAGGTCGATAATTCCAAAAACGCTGAAAACGTATTCTCTTTTGGGTTTGGCAAAATAGAGTCGAGCAAGGTATTCGCATGAAAAGACGATGACGGAGAAAAGCTCAAACCAAGACAGAACGTTGATGGTCTCAGGATCCAGGTCTGGGAGCGTTTCGACAGAGAAGGCGACCAAGGACAAAATTACCATGGTCTGGATAAAAACATCGAAGCAGAACCCGATTTTTGAGGTTCCATCGGTAGTTAGGCTTTTGATCGGCATGCCTTATTGTCGTCCGTGGAAGCAGGATAATCGATTAGTTTTTACGACGGTCTTCTGCTTGATAGAGAGCCAGTGTTGACTCGAACAATTCGCTTGAAATTTGAAAACTCGGCGATTCCGACCGAAACCGTTTGCAATGTTCGGCGATGAGTTGGTAGAGGAATCGGAATACATTTCGGGGAGTTCTTAACGACTGCAGGGCCGCGACGAACCGGGCATCCGAAATTTCGGAACTGAAGAACTTTTGTGGTGAAGGCGATGTTCCAGGAATAGCGCATGCCTTCATGCGTGATCCTAGTAAATCGTATAAAGCCTCGCCGGTCCAATCAAAGGAAGCGACCACATTTTGCTTGTCGAGCCGTGCACGTTCATGAAACTCTCGTGTTTCTCGCTCGGCGAAGGGCTGTAGATCACTAGGCAAGAGCATCTTGATCCCAAAGTTCTCGTGCTTGAGCAATTTGTTGTCCATCAGCGGCCAAACAAGTTGCTTCATCCGTTCTGCTTGACCGTTGACCAAGTCGGGTTCATCGACTCGGTCGATGATAACGATCAATCCTGGGTATCCGATGGTTCTTAAAATGAGTTGAAGTTTTTCGAGTAGGGCATAGCGATCGTCGGAACGCTGCGACTGAGGCGCAGGCTGTTCATCGATTTCCTTGGAGGTAAACTCGAGCAACAGCGGACGGAGTTGGCCTGAATCCCGGTTGATTGTGCGGAGGTTTTTGCAGATTCGCGAAGCGAGGCGGTGGCGACGGAACCAGAGTGCCCCGTACCAGCCCCATGCTACCAGGGCCGCGATGGGGACTGCGATGAGCGCCGATTTTAGAGTGATGGTTTCGTTCCTAACCAAACTGATCAGTGCCCATGTTGCGAAAATGGATAGTAACCAACCGGTGATGGACGGGAACCACGTCGACCAAGACCAGAATCGCAGTTTACGGCGCAACGAATGAACACGATCCTGCAGGTTCCCGGATTTGGAGCGGTCATACATGGCAGCGAGCAATACCAGATCTCGCTTTTGGCCGCGGTCGAGCCGGTCGATGGGTACCGGAGTATTCTTCGATTCATTGGATGCGCTGTTGGTGGGAAGTTCGGCTGCAAGGATTTGATCGAGCAGTTGCGTGACTCCCTCGCTGAGCATAGCGTCCATGTGGTCCCACAGCCGCAGTGAGCTAAGGACTCGGTCGGGATGATTTCGAGAGCGGCGAGGAAGATGCTCTTCGAATGGGCCTAAGTATGCATTGAAGTCGTCGTAACAGATCAGAAACGCTTTTTGGTCTGGCTGAGACTGATTATGGGACTCGATATGATCGATCAGCTGTAGTCGCATCGCGGTCTTACCGGAGCCTTTTGCGCCGAAGACAATCGCGGTGGCTGGTTGCTTTGCATCACCGACGACTTTGCTCCATGATGGGTGAAAAGTACCTGAGATACAGAAGTCTCGGAAAACCGTGTCGGTCTGCGCGTCTTCGTCGACGAATGGGTTCCGTACCAGTTGATGATGCTGTAGGAATTCTTGTTCGGTCATCAATGAGGCTCTTCGGTGGATGGAGGGGAGGAAATCATCATGGTTTCCGCATTCATGCGATGCAATTGGTAGATGGCATCAGATACTACTTTTTAGCACCGTAGGTACTTGTTGTACTAATCGTAGGAGCGGAATGTGGTGTTGCAGAGCGGTCCTTCAGGGAAATAGGTGCACCGACCACTCGTTCAAAGATCGCGCGGACAGTCTGGCGGTAGTGATCGCAGGTTTCCTGCAATTGAGTTGGGTCTGGGATGTGGAGGCCGTACGCGAGACGGGCCAGTTCGAGCGGGTCCTTTGGAAGATCATGGCGGGCTTTTGAGTTCATCAACCGAAGGCCTGATTCAACACCTCGTAGAAAATTGTATGCATCCTTTAATAGCAACGCCTCCTCGGCTGGAATCGCTCCGATCTTGCGCAGAAGTTCGAGAGAGTCGATCGTGCCTGGAACAGGGAATAACGCATTGGAGTTGGATTGTTGCATCGAAAGGAGTTGAGCTAAAGTCTCGACATCCATGGTGCCGCCAAAACCGCGTTTGAGGTTTTCCGGAGTTGCGGTCTGTTCCAAGAGACGGCGAGCATTGAGAGCAGCTTCTGTGTCGGATTGGGTCCAGGGAACCTCTCGAAGAATCTGATGGATCGTGTCCCGGATTCCACCCTCAAAAGATGGGTCGCCGGCGATAACGCGTGCGGTGCTCAGGAGCATGCGTTGCGTTGAAGGGACGTTTCCGTGGAGGAACTGATCTAGGAAAGCATGGACGGGCCAAGCGAGGTTGGATTGCCTTTCGCGGAGGAATTGCCAATGGTGCAATTCGTAAAGGCGACCATGCCGCGTGACACGATTGACGCCTTGGGCTACGCGCTGGGCCAATTGATGGAAAAAGAAATCATTGCCGATCGCTTGATGATGGCGCGCGGGCCCTAAAGGCCGCGTGGATCCGGCACCTTCGAATAAGAAAAGAACCGTAACATCGCTGTGGTAATTCGGTTCGCGACTGCCGAGTTTGCCTAGTGCAATCACACCGAAGCGGCAAAGGGTACCCGAATCCAAGGTTGGGATACCGTACCTTTTCACAAGGGCGTTGAATTGGTGTTGAATGATCTGCTGTAAGCAAACATCGGCGACATCGGCGAGCGTACGGTGAGTCTCGGAGACATTTTCCTTACCGAGGATATCGCGAACACCGATGCTTAGGTGCACGGTGTTTTTGAAGGATTGGACGATAGCATCGATGTCTTCCGCGCCGCGGCAAAGCTCATCAAGTGTCAGGCTCAAATGGGATTGCGTTGGCAGCTTGCCTAGCACGAGTGAATCGAGAAGTTCATCGATCATGCCAGGGTGGCTGTTGAGGATGCTTACCAGATAAGGGCTGGCCCCGCATAGACGAACGTAAAGATCCATCGAAGGTTCGTGCAGACTAAATAATTCCCAGAGCACACCTTTGGCTCCGATAGATCGGCACGTGGAAACCAAATTGTTCAACGTCAGGTCGGGAGACGGCGTGCGGCCAACACGCTCGAGCAGTTTGGGGGCAATGACTGCTAGAAAGTATCTGCATCGTTGCGTTGAAAGAACGCGTACGTCCTCGACTGCGAGTGCCTTTAGGTTTTGGTGGGCCAGTTCGATATCGTGGAAATGGAATCGCTCGAGAACCTGTCGGACCCATTCCGGGTAGGGATTAGGGTCGAGAATTAGATCCGATTCGTCGACACTGAGTTGGTCATTGGCCGAGAAGACCTGGCCTCGAAGATGGTTTGACATTTGCCGAATTTTAGGAATCGACTCGAGCAATTTCACTCGCGAGTTCATGTCGCAATCGGTAAGAGATAGTTGATTTTTTTCCGCTGGGACTTGGGTATGGTTGGGAATGTGGGTGCCATGTGGGCCCGGATAGGTGCGTATTTGGAACTGAAGCCAGCACCGTTGCGATAGTTTGTAGGTTGATACGAGCAGAGAGTGTTCTTGGCTCGTCAAACATCCATGGCGAAGCAGCGCGTCGATCGCCACCAAAGTCGATCGTGAACGGACTTCGTCGAGTTCCGATCCATGGATCAATTGGAGAAACAGGACCAATGAGTGGATTTCCGAAAGGATTCCAAGCAGGTCGTTCGCCGAGAGGGATTCAGGAGTTGTGGATGCTAAATCGGATGTTGAAGTCCGTTCGATTTTGCGAAGGTAAGCAGCAAGCGAGGCGATTTCGGAACGACTAAGGTACTTCGGAAAAACAAAATTAGCCGCTTCTTCGATAAACCGGTTTGCCATGCGAAGATCGCCTGCGATAGGCCTCGCTTTTAATAATTCGGTACGGTGCAACGCACTTCCGTTGGATGCCGCCATTTCTAGCCATTGGTGCCATTCGTCGATGGCAGGCGATGCATCATCCCCGGAACGGGAGGCGACCGCACTCGCTTGCAGTGGGAAGCGAATATTCCATCCACCGGCATTCGGAGTGCTCGGCTCCGGGGCCTTCAGGAAACTGACAAGTCTTTGAACTCGGCGTCGCCAATGATCTACTTCGGATTGTTTTTGATCGCGTGGGAGGTGGGAGGTCGATTCTTCTTCATAGATGCACAAAAGATTGCAGGGCCTAGTGAAATCGCATTCGGCCCCCCCCAGGCGACCGGTTGCCAGCAATGCGATAGGAAATACGGATGCGGTTGAAGCGTCCGGCGGATTGTCTCGAAATACGACGTCTAAGGTGCCTTGGACGAGATCCTCAACGATCTTGCTCAGTTGTTCCTCGACCAAAGGGGCGGGGAGGTCCTGCAGCGTCATCGCGAACATAGCACGAAGCAATTCTCGTCGTCGAAATCGCTGCAATGCAGAGATGATTTGAGTATCGTCTTCAAGGCATTTGAGCTCTGCCAAAAGAAGTTTACGAGGGAATGAGTCTCCTTCGTCAGCCGACTCGACAACACGGAACCAATCGACCGCATCTGGGTCTGCGATGAGCCATTCTACCATTGGGCTATCGACGTCAAGTTGTCTTAGGAGCGCAGCGACAAGGTCTGGTTCGCGTTCCCATTGATTGAGTTGATTTCTCGGGAGTCGGCAAGCTTCTACGAAACGGTAGAGCCGTTCGAGGCATTTGGTCGGGTTATTCAGCGAGGCTAATTGCGAGCGCAATAATCGATCCAAGAACCGCTGCAGTTCAGGATCAGGCGTGTGGGCCAGGATGGAATCAATGAGTGAGCCGACCAGTTCGGAATCGTTGTTCAGGGCCATGTCGCAAGTTTACTTGGCCTAACTGCGGTGAGTGTAGGGACCTAGATGGTTTTCTTCGTTTCGTCGCATCCGAACAAGCGTTGCTTGAGAGAGGAATGCCCGGCCGAGCGAGGGTTCGTAGGCTGGGTCGTACAGCGCGTTGCCGTAACAAACATGCTGACCTAAATCTTGGATTTCGACAACACCCGGTGAGCCTTTTCAAGGCCGGTGAAGGGTAAAAACGAAGTTCACAGGGGTGAATCGTCGCAAATTACCCCGTCGAGCGTGGGTCGGGGAGACAGTCCGGTGCAATCGCCAGAGCGGCTAGCAGATGGATTCAGGAACGAAATGGAATGGTTGTTAACGAGGTCGTACCGGCATGTTGGAGTTCGCGATGGCATCGGCATCCATGGCGTCGACCTCATGTACCTCAAGCACCGATGGAAAACCGGCTCCTTTTTCGAGCCAAAGTGGACCATCGCAATCGGGTTGCACAGCCAGAAGTCCGTGGTAACGAGTCATCTCGAGCGTTGCTAGGAACATGGCCACCAAAGCGCTTTTGTGCATCCCTGGCACGAAGAGCTCTTGAAGTTCCACTCGCTCGCATTCCTGAACACGAGCATGAATGCGCTGCATGTGGACATGGATCGGTGTGTCGTCGTATCGAATTTCTTGAGTGGGAGGTGTCTGTCGAGCCTTAAGAATCCGCCCGAAGGCACTGACCAAATCCCAAATTTCGATTTTTGCAATCGGTTGTTCCTCGGCAGGGACGCGACGCTTGGGTATCTCGATGGATTGCCTCGGATACCGGAGTTGCCACAATCGACTCTGTTCGTCGAGAACGCTCGCGATGTCTCGAAATCGTTTGTATTGAATCAGTCGCTCGATCAGATGGGGGGAGTGGGATTCCTCGTCTCGTTGAATCGAGTCGGATTCGTCGGGAGCGGTGGGGAGAACCCGTTCCGCCTTCCATTCAATGAGTTGGCTTATGATGTCAACGAATTCGCTGATGTTGTCGAGATCGAGTTCGCTGAGGACTTCGATGAATTGGCTGTATTGCTTGGTGACCTTGGCGAGGGAAATACTTTCGATTTCCAATTCCTCGCGTCGGATCAGGTAAAGCAGCAAATCGAGTGGGCCGTGATAGCCGGGAAGATCCACATCGAAGGCAATCATTATCGCGTCAGACCTGCTGAGAATGAGAATACCTGTCGAGTGTCCGTATCGGCATACGCTACTGGAACGGCAAAATCGAAAGCGAGTGGCGCGGGGCCGAGGGCTGGCACAGCGACGCGGAAACCGAGACCGGGTGCTACGCGGAACTGATCCCAATTAATTTCGATGTCTTGCTCGACCGTACCGTAGTCGACGAATGCAACCATCCGGAGCATGTCATCTGCAGTGATTGGAAACATGTACTCGAGAGTTCCGAGGAATTGGAACGTACCACCGACCTGCACGCCACCTTGCACAGGGCTCGCACCGCGAAATTGGAAACCGCGGAACGTCGAGAAACCCCCGGCAAAAAAGTTTTCAAAGATCGGCTGATCGTCGCCGGCAAAACCCGTTCTGAAGGCTGTCGTAAAGGTGTGACGCCCGGTTCCGTCGGCTCGTTCTCGCACGAGGAAGTACTTGCTGTAGTTGACTTGGGCTCGCGGGAAATCAAACTCCCCGAAGACTTGGTCGTAGATCAGCTCCAGCAAATGGCCTTCGGTGGGGATGAACGGACTGTCACGCGTGTTGTGAGCCAGGCGGAATCGACTCGTGTACAAGTCGTTGCTACCCAAGACGGCATCTAGCTCTTCAACTCCTGTGGTGCTAGGGTTGAAGATCTTGACATCTTCACCGCGAAGTTCTGTGGAGAGTGACAAGTCGGGGGTGATGTCATAGCCCAAGGCCACGCGGCCCCCAAGACGTTGTTCAGACCAATCGCTATAGAAACGGGTGAAGTAAAAACCACCCACAGACAAACTAAACGGAGAGTAGCCAAAGAGGCTCGGTTCGGTCCAGTTTATGGTGTAACGTTGGACTTGGTTTCCAGGAACCAGTTCCAGACGAAAGTTTTGTCCGGCACCGCGGAAGGCTCCATTGAACATATCGCTCGGGCGACCTGGGAGCCGGAAGATGTCGAAATTACGCTCTTCCAGAACGACATTCCCTGTCACACCCAAATCGCTATTGACCGCACCGCCCACGGAAAATCGACCGGTTTGGCCTTCGGCAACATTAACATTGATCGGTACATCGCGGACCCTTGGGTTGTAACCAAACGGTGGTGGGCTCATGAAGCCGATATTGGGATCAATGGTCCAAGGCTGGTTCAAGGGTGGCGCGGGTTGATTCATCGCGCCAGGAACCAAGGGTGGGTATGCCTGCCCTTGGGGATAGCCTGCCATCGGTTGCGAAACCGGGTAGCCGGGTGGTTGCACGCCCGGTCCATAGACTGTTGTCGATGGCGCGCCGACCGGTTGTCCAAAGTTGGTGGTCGCGGGAGCAGGATTGACCGCGGGATATCCGGGTTGCGGGTTTGCCGGGGAAGGAATTGTTCCGTAACCGTAGGGAGGTGCTGCCGATACAGGAGGTGGCGCCGGCGCTGGGGTACCGAACTGACCGTGAGCGATGCGAGTATTCAACAGCATCGTGATCGAGCACACTGCAATCACTGCCAGACATCGTTTAAGCCCAAGCATCGATGCATGCTCTGCGATTGCGATCGAATTGTTTGGATGAAGTGGCTGCATAGATAAAAGCTCGGTTTGGCAGTTTGTCGAGTACGTCGGACGGATTCGATGGGCTGATCTTTTTGGGCTGGCGATTCGAGGATCAGAAACTTTCGTCTTCCAATCGTTCAGGGGGCTGGACGTAGATGCTCGGCAATTCACCGCGCGATGGGTCTGTGTTGAATATGGTTGAATAACGAAGTCGGCGCTCTCCGTTCTCAAGTTCGCGTGAATCGATGGGTTGCCCGGGACGTAGATTCCGCAGTGGAAACAGGACGACTCGACGCTGCGTGTGATCACCGTCGATGTTGACTCGAATGTCGCTGGCTCGATAGACGTCACCTTCACGGACGTGGTAAACGATATCGACTCGATTGTTGTTCGGCTGATAGACGACTTCACCTTCGACGTCGCAGAAGATGTGCCCTTGTGCTCCAAACAGATCGCGAAGGAATTTTTCATCCTTCATCTTATTGACCTGCAGGAAGGGCGAGTCAGACTTCATCGTCATGTGTGGAATCAACTCGCTCGGTTGGTACCTTTTTGTCCCGATGATCGAAACCGAATTGATGTAGTAGCGTTTTCCTTCGGAAATGACGAAGGTAACATCCACGAAGTCGCCAGCCTCGTTGTAGGCCTTTTGATAATCGACGCGAGCGTCAAAGTAGCCCAGCGATCGGTAGTAGCCCAGGAGTGCATCGCGGTCATCCGCGAGCTTGGAGTCTGAGCACTTGTTTCCGATGAATGAGGTCAGTCCCATACGGGAATCGCGACTTTTGATGCGTGCTTTTAGAAGGTCTTCCTGGAACTCGACGTTTCCGATCATTCGGATGGTGTTGATCCGTTCGACCGGACCTTCGTTGATAAGGAATTGCACCTCGCGATCGCCGGGTTTCAGCCCCTTGATAATTTGGATGTCGACTTGGTTCATCCCTTTGTCTTGGTAGTACTCGATAAGCCTTCCGCGGGCTGAGTTCAATGAGAATGGATCGAGAGGGTCACCTTTTTGAAGCCCTGAGTGCTTTTTGAGTGGGCCTTCATCAACTCGTTCATTTCCCAGAAACTCGACGGATTTTATAATGGGTCTCTCGGAAACGACCAGTCGAATATGGACTCCTTCCGGAGTCTCCGTCGGATAGGAGTCGATCTTTCGGAAAAGGTTGGTGCGATAAAGAGCCGCGATGTCGCGGTTGAAAGTCTCTTTGTCAAACGCACGGTCTTCGCGCGATTGCATTTGCGACAAGATAAAGTTTTCTGAGACCGATTGGTTTCCTTCGACCTTGACCGACAAAATGACTGCCCCTTCGCGAACCTCGCGCACGGGCAAACCGCCAGCCTCGTACATTCGCTCCTTGAAGGTCGGTTCATTGAACGCAGGCATACCTGCTTGGCCCCCACCGGCACCAGCTTGACCATAAGTGCATGGCACAATAGCGCTGGGACCAAAGGTGCTCGAACTGACGAATGCCATGAAGCCGATCGCAATGCCTCGGCCGATCAAGTTTCGACTTTTAAGCCGGGTGCTAGTCATGAACAGTAGGGCCATTGGCTTGACCTCCTGAGCGTGGGCGAACGTGCGTACATGTGAGGCAGTTCCCTTCGGGGACCGCTCCCAATAGGGACTCACTAGGAGTGAATACAAGAAGAGAAAAACCGAAGCAATGTCAGCCGTTGCAGACGTCGGGATTTTCGAAAGATTTGCGGGGTGTAGAAACAATTTGGGGGAACTGCGTCGCCCTGGATAACTACTTGGAGTGGAGGTTGGCGGAATCGTTCCGATTCGTTTAACCGACAAAAGTATGCACCGAGCCTGTGTGCATGCTGTGTACCCCATGAGAGCGGGACTGATGATTCGCTAGCAATTCGCGGATCGTAATACGCAACCGAGGGTTGCTTGCACGCTTGCTGGTGATTTAAACGCGGTCTTGCCGTCGGCCTACAGATCGTTTCTTGGCGCACTCGTCGCAAACACCTTGAATGATGAATCGGTGGTCGCGGACCCGAAACCGATGGGCTCTCGCGACTTCATCGCGGATTTTGACAATCTCTTCGCAGGTGAACTCGATCAACTTCCTGCACTTGGAACAGTACAAATGGTCGTGTTCGGGATATCCGTAATTGAGCTCATACATGCTTCGCCCGTCGAGTTCGAAACGGTGAAGCAATCCCGCGTCGACGAACTCACGAAGGGTTCGATAAACTGTGGGGCGGGACACATAATTCGGGTTGCCCTTGGAGGGAAGTTGATCGATCAGCTGGTCAGCATCGAAGTGCTCATGCCGATTGAATACTTGCTCGAGCAGATACTTTTTCTGGTTGGTGTTCCGAAGCCCTCGCGACTGTAGAAACTCCTCGTAGCGAGCCAACGGAGTCATGGAGACAGAGACCGAAGCCAGTGGTTCGGTTTTTGACTTCGGTTCGGTTTTCGGAGCTGGCGAATCAGGCATGGCTAGGGTTGGATTGGAAAAAAGCAACGTCAAGGGTGGCGCAGCGACGCGATGTGTGTTTGGGCAGGTGGGAATCCAATGCGATACCCGACCACCCTGCCATACTATATCCTGCCGGCAATTATTCCGGCGGGGAGTGAACGATTTGCCGCCAACAATTCCGCTGAGTTGTAGGATTTCTAAGTCAATCGATCGAATTGCAAGTCAAGAGTTGCTGGGGTTGTGGCATCCTTTTTTCCTAAGGATCATTGTGGAATCGATGGTTCTCAGCAAAACTCGTTCGTCGAACACCATAATCTTCGGACACCATAGTCGTCGCCATGATCATTGTGGATAGGATGTCGACCTAGCTAGGATTTCGACCTATGGAATGATTTGGAAAGTTGGCGGCACGAGAAGATTTCGAACCATTCATTTTCGTGGTGGTAACTAGGTAGCAGTAACTAAGTGGCAAGTAGTTGGCAAATGAGATGCTCGAGCGTGAGGTGTTATTGTGGGGTTTGAAATCCAGATTGCGATTCAACGATTGCTGGTTCCTGGGATACTTGCGTTGATCGGTACGTGGTTGCTCGCGGGACGTCAGGAATCGCAAGCATCCGCGCGACGGGGCGCTTCGGGGATTGGATTGATTGGAGCGTTTCTCCTCGCTGGAGCGTTCGTGGTTTCGGACTTTATGCAGCGAGGGATTTTGCTATCTCCCAGGGAGTGGCTTGGATGGGAGGCTCGTGAGCCATGGATGTTAATGGTTTGGCTCGTACCAGCTGTTATCTTGGCATTAGCCTTCATGCAATTCCTTTTGGGAACCTCGGAACGGTTTCAGCGATGGAGTGTTCCCTTACTTTTAACGTTTTGGATCGGGGCTAGTTATTTGCTTTTACCAATGGGGGCGGGGTATCAGGACAAACTTCCATCGGTTGGCCGGTGGGTGGTTGTCGGCGCCGTTGCCGCAGTATGGAATGCGTATGCCATGGAATGGATGGCGAATGGACCTGGAGGACGATGGTATCCACTGGTATTGCTCGCGCAATTTGGTTGTATCGTTGCAATCGTTTTGTCTTCCTATGCGTCATTGAGTGAGTGGGTGTTGGTGGGTGCCGGTGTTTCTTGTGGAGTCAGTGTGCTCCAGTTGTTCCGCCCTACTCGTTCTTATGAGGTGCCATTTTCGTGGCCTTTAGCGCCGATCATTGTGGGGCTGAGTTGGATGGGAGTCGCCTGCTTGGTCGTTTCGACGTTTTATGTGAGCGAGTCATTGTCGAGTCCATGGTTTTGGTTTGTCCTGTTTCTGCCGTCGATGGTGGGGATTGTCGATCTATACGCTCGACGGCTGAATCCATGGTTGCGAGCTACTGTGGCTGCAGGTATTTGTTGTGTGATCCTTGTTCCGTTGATTTATTTCTTGGTGACTGCAGAGCCTGAATGGTGATCGAGTTGTTTTGGCAAAGTCGCTGAAGATCCGATCATGGTGAGAGTATGCGCGATCGCGTAAGCCTTATGATGAGCGACAGAGAGCGAAAAAACTATGGAGCTATAACATCCGAGGGTAAAGGCGATCAGAACATGGTTGATGAATGGAGCATGGATCAGTCGTGCAACCAAGGGTTTGGGGTGACCCGGTATCAGATATCGACACCCGCTGGGGGGCTACTGCTCGCGGCCTACCAAGGAAAGCTGAGAGAGTTGCAGTTTGAGTCCAGGGGCGAAAATGGCGTTCCACTTGCGACGAAGTCCAAGGTTGAAAGCAGGTTTAGATTTTCTGAGAGAGGCAATTTAGATCGCCATATTTCTGGACCTGGACTGGTGGGGGAGCGAGCGATACCAAGCGTTGATGTCGAGGTGCTGCAACAGGCGGAGAGGGAGTTGTTGGAGTATTTCGCTGGAGAACGGACTCGATTTGATGTTCCATGTGAGGGCCTAGGAACACCGTTTCAAACGCGTGTATGGGAACGGTTGTGCGATGTGCCTTACGGAGCGACAGAAACGTACCTGCAACTGGCGACGAGACTAGGAAAGCCGGAGGCGGTCCGTGCCGTGGGTGGGGCGCTTGGAAAGAATCCCATCGCGATTATCGTTCCGTGCCACCGAATCATCGGTAGCGGCGGAAAGTTGGTCG
Source organism: Pirellula sp. (assembly GCA_046318275.1). Taxonomy (GTDB): domain Bacteria; phylum Planctomycetota; class Planctomycetia; order Pirellulales; family Pirellulaceae; genus JBKCUI01. The sequence goes on from JBKCUW010000058.1 coordinate 22,926, forward strand.
GCTTTGCGGGGGGCTTGCACTGGAAGCGGTACTTGCTGGAACTCGAAAAAAAATCGAAGTAGGTGTAGAATCGTCCAACGTATGAATCTGCTCGCGAAACTTCGAAATCTATTGTCCTTTAGACTAACCTACTACTACCTGATTCACCTGTTCCTGCTGATCTTGTTCGGCTGGATGGCGATGGGGGTCGTTGGGCTGATGATTGCGTTTTGGGTAGTGGTTTTGTGGTTCTCTGCATGGCAGAGGCCATTGCGAGCGGAGTTTTTTTTGGTCGCAGCGATCGGCTTGTTGGCTGCTGCCACCATGTTACCCTCGGAACTGTGGGATAACCTGCCATGGTTATGGGGGTTCTTGCTAACTGCAGGCTCCCCGCTTCTCGACTTTGTATTTCCGATGTTTCGCATTCGTTAGAGTGAATTTTAGGTGGTCTCATGGTGGATGCGACGGAGGCTGCGGCTATACGATCCAATAGGCGCCGGATGCCCAGTATCGACGTCTATCGTGGTATGGTCATGTTCCTCATGCTTGCGGAGGTGCTTCATTGGAATCGGCTGCGAGAGTTCAAGGAGGGATTCTCTCCCTGGATCCAGAAACTATTTGAGTGGATATCGTTTCATACATCCCATGTCGAGTGGCGAGGCTGTTCGCTGCATGACATGATTCAGCCGAGCTTTTCCTTTTTGGTAGGTACGGCCTTAGCGTTTTCCTATGCCAAACGAGTTGCATCCGGGCAGTCCTGGGGGTGGATGTTTCTACACGCATGTTGGCGCAGCTTGATTTTAATTTTTCTCGGAATCTTTCTACGCAGTTTGGGCAAGCCGCAAACCAACTTTACGTTTGACGACACGCTCACCCAGATTGGATTGGGGTACTGGATTTTATTCATGTTTGCGTCCCTGGGAACGCGTTGGTTGATTGCAACTGTAGCGGTGATCCTAGGGCTGACCTGGGGAGCGTTTGTCGCGTTTCCATTGCCTACGAATGAATTTGCTTACTCGGCTGTCGGTGTGCCAGAGACTTGGCCTCATCACGCGGATGGGTTTGGGGCCCATTGGAATAAGAACAGCAATTTAGCGTGGGCGTTTGATACTTGGTGGATGAATCGTTTCCCTCGCGAAAAGCCGTTTTTGTTTTCTGGTGGAGGTTATTGCACGCTGAGCTTTGTGCCTACACTGGCGACGATGACACTGGGTTTGATCGCCGGAGGTTGGTTGAGGCAGGAGATTAGTGAATCCGAACGCAGCCGTTTTTTTCTAATGGCAGCTGCGGTCTGTTTGGCGACAGCTTGGGGATTGGACTATTTCGGTATATGTCCAATCGTAAAGCGCATTTGGACACCGTCTTGGACCCTTTGGAGCGGTGGGTTCTGCTTCGTTTGGTTGCTCGCTTTGCACTGGATCTGCGATGTGGGTGGTTTCACCAAATGGGCATGTTTTTGGACCGTGATCGGAGCCAATTCGATCGTTGCTTACGTGATGAGTTGGACACTGGAGAAGCCAACTCATGACGCGATCGAGCGCCACTTTGGTCCAATGCTAGACCGAATCGCCAATGAGCAAGTGCAACCGATGTTGATTGGCGTATTCACACTCATGCTATTTTGGTGCATCCTGAGGTGGATGTACCGACAAGGCATCTTCGTGCGTATTTAGCAATTTCGAGGGCCTCGCAAATCAATTTGGTTACCCAAGTTGAAGGGGGCCTTCCAACATCGCCTAGTTGCCGGAATCCTGCGGAGCCGCTGAAGTTTGAGCGGAAGGAGCATTGATGCCGCTGAAGGCAGGCAAGCGAGGTACGGGGGTCGAGTTTGCGATCGCCCGATGCACAAAGGTTTGGTAGGAACCAGACGACGTGCTCGGTGGGACATTCGTTACAACAACCTCAGGGAGAGGCCCGGTTGGGACCATTTGTGAAATTGCTACTTGAACGCTTTGGATCCGAGCCTCTGTTTCCTTGACCGACGGAGCGGCCTGGATGTAAACGACCCGTCGACTCGGCGGGGGAACAGTGAGGATCTGAGCGATCTTGAGACGCCCTGCTTCGGATATATCCCCATCCTTGAACATCAGATTTCCGACGGTGTTGTTGTCTCGCCAGCCGTTGTTCTTCATGACTTCGAAAGGAGCGATTACCGATCGCGCGTCTTGGCCCCGAAAGGGTTGCGGCCATGAGTTGTTGCGTGCGAAGTCCACATGGGAATGGTGCTTTGCCTCGGTCCATTGTGCTTGTGCGGATTGGGTTGCCATAGCAATCGATCCCAATACCAAACCACCGATCCATAGGCGACGCATAGGTAAATCCTTTTACGAATGAAATCCTGATAGGGGCATCCGCCCCCACCGCAACATATCGACGCTCATGGCCTGGCGGGGTGATGATCCATGGCAGAAGCGATAGATCCGGTACGATCGGGAGATTTTTCCACGGGCTGCGGAGAGGGAATGTTGCCTCCACGCTAGCATTACTACCGCACGAATAAACGCAGCCGTCAAATTCTTCCAGGTTTGCTCAATCTTCTCAGGTGGAATAGCCGATGCACGAGGAAGAGTTTTCCAAACAGGCCGTTCGAGGAGCTTTCCTGCGCAACGCGTCCACTCGGAGAACTGGTCCTAAGAGATGCGGCGATGCTCGCGATAGCAAGCATTCGACGTTTCATGGCGGACTAGAAGCCTGAACCAAGAAGATGGTGGAATCCAAGATGAGAATCGCTCGAAACAGCGCAGAACGCTTCCGAAGCATCGCCAAACTGGTAGCTGCATTTGCGGTCGCCTCGCCACTTTTTATGGCTTCGGACGCAGTGGCCCAATTACGCACTGGCCGACAATCGAGTCGCGATTTTTACGGAACATCGAACTCGCTACCGGTCACCGATTCACCATCCACTGAGTACGAATCCCCAGTTCCTGCAAGTGGGGCTTCGCTCGAGATTTCGAGCCCTTTGGAGGAACGTTTCGACTGGACACCTGAAGTTGAAGGCTCGGATCGCTCGGATGGGCGTAATTCAAGTAATGCGCCCGAAGGTTCACGAGTACGTCGCGCAAGCTATGTCGAACGATTGCAGCAGCAATCCGCTGAAAATGCAAAGTCGTCGCATGTGCCTTCCGGTTACCGCGGGCAACCAACGCGCACTCATACGGTTCCAAACGCCGTCGTTGCAGCGTCGGGAGCCCAAAAGGTAGCACCGAAATCGATGTTGGCCGCACCGGCCCCCACCGAGCCAGCCCCTGCTGCGACTCCAGCAGTCCAGCGGCCACCTCAAGTCCAGCGGCAACCTCAACTGGTTCAGCAAAATCGACCGGCAACCGGAGTTGTAGCAACGGGTTCTTCAAAGTCGCTTCCGGCTAAGAGTTCGTCGGCCGAGTCCATGGCCTCGCAAACAGTGGTTGGTCGGTCGTCTAGTACAAAACCGATTGCTGCGACGACCCCTACCGCGAAAACAACCGGCGCTAAGCCAACCGGCGCCACGTCAGCGGCAGGTGTTGCGGCATCGCCGAGCAAGGTGCAACTGGCGTCTTGTCCTAGTTGCAACAAAGGGATTGCACATACCCATGCTCAGGATGTCATTGCCGATTCCAGTGGTGTTAGCGTGTCTGAAGGAGAAATGGTTGTCAGCGAAGGCACCATCGAAGGCGAGACCGAAGCGAGCAGCGGTGGATGTGCTGGTTGCGGCGGCTATCTAGGGCAATGCGGCTGCGGGGAAGTTCCCACGCTGAATATCCAGTTGGCATTCCCGTACGGTTTTATGCTGAATCGATTCTCGGCCCGATTGGAAGCGGCAACGTTTTGGCCAAGCGACTCAACGATTCCAGGTCTAGTACGAACTGGAGCGGTAGGTAGTGCAGGTTCCTCGGATTTGTTCGGCGGTACGGTACCCATGGATGAAACCGTGCAGGGACTGCGAGGTGAATTTGGGTGGTTGTTCCGAAACGATCTTTGCTCCAGCATGCAATTACGATTCTTTGATTCCGGTGCTCAGTCGCTGACTTTCGATAGCACTCAATCGACTGCGGCTTCGATCGTGAGACCCTATTTGGATCCAACGACGAGCACACAGCAATCGATTTCAATTCTCGAACCGGGTGTCTCTTCCGGATCGGTGCTCGCCCACGCAACCTCCGATGTGTACGGGGGGGATTTGCTCCTCAAGAGCATTATTCAAAACAACTACATGGGGCGAACGGAGTTTCTGGCAGGAGCTCAGGCTGCACGGTTGTCGGACAGCATCTCGGTCAGTTCAACAACTTCGGCGATCCCTTCGGGAAATCTTCTGCAGCTCAACGATACTTTCATCACGAACAACCGGTTTTACGGAGGCACGTTGGGGGTATCGAGCATCACCTACGGCCGCAGTTGGAGTTTGTCAGGAATGTTCAAGCTCGGTCTTGGGAACATGGAACGAAATGTCACCATCGATGGTACGCAGACGATTACCGTGCCCGGCACGCCACCGTCGGTGACCAGTTCCAACAACGGCTTGCAAGCTAGAAGCACCAACAATGGTTTTTACTCCAACGATACTTTTGTCGTTTCTCCGGAGTTGAATGTAACACTTGGTTATCGTTTGACGCGGAATCTCGAAGCGACGGTTGGGTATTCCTTTTTGGAACTCCCCAAGGTGGTCAGGGCTGCAAATCAATTCGACCCGCAGCTCGCATCGAACCTCAGCAACCCCTTGGTGGGTGCGGCGCGTCCGAGCTTTTCGTTGACCGAAAGCAATTTCACTCTTCACAGTGTGAACTACGGTTTGCAGTACCGTTACTAATGGGCTGTTCGGACTCGCCAGGCGATCACTCCATGAAGGTGATCTCCGGTGGTCGTTTGATCCCTTCAACCATTACTTCCAGACGCGTCAGGCGGCGTGAAAGGGATAAAACGAGGGGAGAGAGCCTCGCTATTGAAAGGTTTTCTTCTTGGCTCAATAGGGGGGGATAGCAATGAGTCGTTCGATTGCTGATCTCTCTTGAAGGTCGTTTTTCCCAACGAAAAAGGGAGCTTTTCGCCCTCGCAGGTCCTGCTCAGCCAAGGATGCTGGCATTAATCGGCAAAGGTACCCGAGAAGTAATTTTCTTCCAGTTGGAAGCAACAGGATGGGAGTTTCTCAGGTTTCGTTTATAATGGTGGTTTGCCGCTTGGAAACGTATCCCACCCGGGTTGCCTCCTTCCTTCCCTTTGCAGCCCCAGGCGTTGCATCCACGCGGATTTTACTTTTTTTGCTTTCTTCTTATTCAGTTTGGAGCCTAATCATGGCAAGCGTTGCGAAAGCTCAACGTACGAAGAAGGCCGCCACGGAAGTCGACCAGAATCCAGTCGCAGTCGAAGCGAAACCAAAGCGAACGCGGAAAGCGGCCGCCGAGCCTCGGATCAAGTTGTATTGGGGTGTTTTTAACCAGCATCTCAAGCGTGTAGCGGTTTTTGAGTACCAAGATGTCAAAAAGGCGGAACGTCATGCCAAGGAATTGAGCAAAGACGGAAACGACCACTTCTTGCAAAAGATCAAGGAAGTGGTGACTTGATCCTCGAACGCGGTACCATCCGCATTCGCTAAATCATGACCAATGGAATCCACCGTGCGAATAGCCCGGTGGATTTTTCTTTAAATCCACCGTGTGAATGGCGCGGTGGATTTTTCATTAAATCCACCGTGTGAACGGCCCCGCGGATTTTTCTTTGAAACCCAAGAGGGAAAACAGCGACGGGCGTTTGAGGAGCAGGCTCCGTTGCTGCTGCTAGGATCGGAACTTGGGATTTATCCAACGGCGAAGTTATTTCACACCCGATGCAATATGGTAACGCCGCGAAGGGAATACTTCCGTATCGTGGAACCACCGCACCAGATTCTCTTCGTACCACGCTGGTTGTTTGGTCACCAGAACCAATCGTCCACCGGGTCTTAGGGACCGATGGGCCGCCTCGATGAACTTCTCAGCGATTTGAAAATCGCCGAAGTAGGGTGGATTGGCCAAGGCCATATCAAACGTACCAGGGCCGTCATACATTCCCGAGGCGTTCAGTTCGGTAGTGATATTGGAGAGTTTATTGAGCCGTTTTCCTTGTTCCACACACCAGATAGCTCTGGCATTGGAGTCGACGGCGTGCACTGTCGCCGATGGATCACGTTTGGCGAGTCCCAGAGCGACGGATCCGCTTCCGCATCCGATATCGATGAGTCTCGCTTGGGGGTAGACATCTACGGCATCCAACAACTGCCTGGCGCCGTTATCGAGTTGCCGGTGGGAAAACACCCCTGGACGCGTGATCAACTGAATCAATTCATCGCAGTCTCGGTATGCGAGTGAGCAACTGAAGTCTTTGAGTTTTTTCAAGGGTTTGGTTTTTTCGACGAGGTACACCATCGCGTCCTCGAAGGGGCGTACCTTGACGCTCTTTTCATATCCCTTTAATTGGTCGTGCAGCCATCGGTCCTTGGGGTTATCTACCGAGGCTATAAGTGTTCCACCGATGCGGAGTCTGTCGTAGCACTGTTGCAGAAAATCCCGCGCGAGTTCCTGTTCACCGCTGGTTTGGAGCGGTAGCAGCGCGAGATCGAACTCTTTTTCAGGGAGGTCTGCGAGGCAAGCGATCTCCAGATTGGATGGGCTCTCTACGCTCACTACACCTTTTGCGTCTGTAGTTGAATCGGTTACTGGCGCTTCCTGGATTTGCGAGTGCGCGATCGCTCGGAGGGAATGGTATTGGTCGATGTACCAAAGTAGCACATGCGCATTCGCGAATTGGCGAGCGAGCGATTCTGCGGTCTGTCCCCGTCCGGTGGACATTGAGATTACGTCGAATCTCTCGGGATCGCCGAGATGTTTTCGAGGGTTGTTCAGAAAATCGCAAGCGATCTCCGCGAGGCGTTTTTCCTCGACTTTAGGAGGAAGTCGATAGACAGTTGCCCGGCTCGAAGCCGTTTTGTCCGATATAGGGTTGGTGGCCGATATCAGCATCTCGCTGCCGAGGTTTATCGAATCGGCAGATTGGTCACCGTTTGGTTCATCGATCATGGAGCACCCAACAAATGTTTCTTGATGAACAGGATGGTGGCGTAGAACTGGTAGTCCGCATTGTTTTTCTTGCGGAATCCATGACCTTCGTCGGTTGCCATCAGATACCAGACCGGTCCTTTATTGCCCTTCACCTTGGCCACAATTTGATCAGCTTCGCTGAGAGGAACGCGTGGATCATTGCCACCTTGAACGACGAAAAGAGGTTTGGTTATTTTCTGAGCGTTGTTCAGAGGGGCCATTTTCTCAAAGAACTCCGCCATGTCTGGATTGCGTTCATCGCCATATTCAACGCGGCGCAGATCGCGACGGTAGCTTTCGGTGTTCTTCAAAAAGGTGCCGAAGTGTGAGATGCCAACGACATCGAGCGAGCATGCGATTCTTGAATCGTATTCGACGGCGCATGCCAAGGTCATGTATCCCCCGTAACTGCCGCCGGTGATCATGATTCGGTTTTTGTCGAATCGAGGGTCGTTTCCGATCCAATCCAAAAGAGCCCCGATATCTTTCACTGAATCCAAGCGTTTGAAGCCGTTATCGAGTTTTGTAAACGACTTGCCGTAGCCTATGCTTCCCCGCACGTTCGGATAGATGATGGCGCAGCCGAGCTCGTTGATGAAATAATTGCTGCGTCCGAGGAAGTTCGGTCGGGATTGTCCTTCTGGGCCGCCATGGATGTTGATGATTACTGGCCGCGGGCCTGCGAATGACGAAGGTGGTTCGTAAAGGAAGCCGCTGATTGCCGTATTGTCGAACGATTTCCATTCGATCAGCGTTGGAACGGCGAGCGATTCGGGTTTCAGTCCCCCCATTTCGCTCTCTGTCCATCGTGTTACTTCGAGGGAGTCTGCGCGAACGCTGTAAACATCGGAGGAACTTTGTGCTGAGGTGATCGTAATCGCAAACTCGGAGTTATCGTTTCGCCACGGTCCGAGACTGATTACACCGGTGGGAAGGATTTCGACCCGGCGTCGGGTGCCTGTCGTTGTGTCGTAAACGTAAAGATCAGAGATGCCAGCGCGATTGACGACAAAGGCGATTTGCTTCCGGTCCTCGGATAGTCCCCAGTTTTCGACATCCCACGGGATGTCGCTGGTGATCGAGTCGAGTTTGCCTGATTCGAGATCCATCTTGGAGAGTTGTTGGAACTCGCTACCGCGGTCGGAGGTAACATAAATTGCTCGGCCATCGGCGGTGAAGGCGGCTTCGCCATACGATACCTCGTCGTCCTTAGGGGTGATCGGCCGGAGGCGTCCATGAGCGATCTCGCCCAGATAGAGGTTGGATTTGTTGATGGAAAGTGTTTCTCGGATCAAGACGTAGACGTTGTTTTCCGACCAGTCTTGCGCAGACCATCCACCCCCTTTGAGTTCAAAAAGGATTCGGTTGCTCGTGGGGTCTTTAGGGTTCATCCCCCAAATATCCCTATCAGCACCATTGCGTTGTGTGGACGCATAACAAACCATCGACTTGGAACGATCCCAAACCCATCCGCCGTTTTGTGAACGTCCGCCATCGCTAAGTAACGTTGATTTGCCGGAATCCAGATCAAAGCGGTAAAGTTGCGCGAACTCGTTACCCCCGACATCGCGAGTGTAGAGGAAGTAGGAGTCATCGCTGGGTGGGTAGGCGGCGGACCCTACGGGTTCATTGAAAAACGTGAGTTGGTAACGAGCGCCACCGGGCATCGAGACGCGGTGAACTTGGTTCGAGTTCGCGAACCGTGTTGAGATGAGCATGCCTCGTTCTTTAGGATGCCACGAAAACATCGACGCGCCGCGAGCTTCGGTGTACAAGCGAACGGAATCTGCTAATTCGCTGGGAACTTCCGGAAGTCCATCGGTTTTTAAATTATCTCCTGGGCGGATCACTGGCATCGCTGTAGCGGCCTTGGGGGTGACAGCGTTGGTTGCCGATTGGGCGAATAGCGATGTGCCGATGGTGGCTAGGGAAAGCGCAGATGTTAGCCCGAGGGTGACAATCGATTTTAGGGATTTCATAGGTAGGAGTACCATGGATTCGAATAAAGATCAGATTCGCAAGGTCAACGGTATACGATTCGAATCCATTCGAAGAAAAAACCGACTGAGAGAGCGAAAATCGCCCACTCAGTCGGTGTTATGTCATGTTCGCCAGAGTTGAGTCCGGCAATGGTCTAAGTGGCTTGGGGTGGCATTAATTTACTGCCAACCCATGCACTTATCGACGGTCACCGCGATCGCCGCCGCGTCCACCGCGAGAGCGTCCGCCGCCGCCACCACCACCACCGCCGCCACGGCCGCCGCGACGTCGGAAACCACCGCCGCCACCGCTGCCGCCACGATCATCGCCACCTCGAGGACGTCGTTCACCGCGGTCTCCGCCCCGGTCACCGCCACGATCGCCACCTCTTTCGGAGCGTTCGCCGCCTTCTTCATCTCCAACGAACTCGTCGTCGAGTGGGGCTTCTTCGTCGGTCGCGAGATCGTCTTCGATCCCGAGTTCTTCGAGGGCTCGGCGTCGCGAAAGTTTGACGCGGTCATGGTCATCGATATCGATGACGAGAACCTTCATCGGATCTCCGACTCGGCATACAGCATCGACGCTAGCGACGTAACCGTTGGATAGTTCGCTGATGTGGCAAAGCCCATCTTTTCCGGGAAGGATTTCGACGAACGCGCCGAAGTCGCGGATGCTGGTCACAACACCATCGTAGATCTTGCCGATTTGTACCGTTGCTGTGCATGCTTCGACACGGCTGAGCGCTGCGCGAGCTGCATCGGCATCGGAGCTAGCTACGGTAACATTACCTTCGTCATCCACATCGATCGTTGCACCGGTATCCTCTTGGATCGAACGGATGTTCTTTCCACCAGGGCCGATGAGCAAACCGATCTTATCCGGATCGATCTTGGTACGGAGCAATCGTGGAGCATAGCGACTGATTTCGCTGCGAGGACGCGGAATGCAGGTCAGCATCTTGCGCAGGATTTCCATCCGTGCTTCGCGAGCTTGCTTCAACGAAGCGCGAATGATTTCTTCACTGATTCCATCGATCTTGAGATCGAGCTGGATACCGGTGATGCCGTTCTGGGTACCGGCGATCTTGAAGTCCATATCGCCGTGATGATCTTCGTCACCGAGAATGTCGGTGAGGAGAACAAAGCGATCATCTTTATCGCGAACCAATCCGATGCTGATACCAGCAACTGGATTGGTGATGGGGACGCCGGCAGCCATCAAGCCCAAGCATCCACCGCACACGCTGGCCATCGAAGAGGAGCCATTGCTCTCGAGGATGTCGCTGATCAAGCGGATCGTGTATGGGAAATCATCTGGGTCCGGAAGGACGGGTTCGAGCGATCGCTCGGCGAGCATTCCGTGTCCGATTTCACGTCGTCCAGGCCCGCGGTTCGGTTTGCACTCGCCGACAGAGAATGGAGGAAAGTTGTAGTCGAGCATGAACTTCTTGCTGTACTCGTCCATCAAGCCATCGACACGCTGCTCGTCTCGGTTGGTACCCAGGGTCACCGTGATGAAGGCTTGGGTCTCACCCCGTTGGAACAAAGCTGTTCCGTGGGTTCGTGGGAGCAAATCGGTTTCGCAGTGGATGTTTCGAAGACTGGTTGTGTCTCGACCATCGCTTCGAGTTCCCGCCATGATCAAGTCGCGAACAACCCGATTCTCAAGGGTGTGCCATGCACGAGCGAACACGTTCGGGCACAGAGCGCCTTCTGCGGTTGGATCAGGAATCATCTCTGCTTTTGCAAGATCTCGAAGGGCTGAACATGCTTCGTTGCGAGCCTGTTTGCCCTCGGTTTGCTTGGCGGCGCGGAAACGATCGTAGTACTTGTCCTTGAGCTGTGCGATCAACGCCGAATCGTCGGGCGACACAAACTGAACTTTGACCGGTTTGATCTTCTCGAGCAGTTCCTTTTGCAGGTCGATCACTTCGCGGCAAATTCCATGTGCAAACTTGATCGCTTCCACCATGTCCGATTCGGAGATTTCATGGCAGAAACCTTCGATCATCACGACTTCGCGCTCATTGGCGGAGACGATCATGTCGAGATCGCTTTCGTCCAATTGGTTTACCGTTGGGAACGCCAACAGCTTTCCATCGACTCGACCAATACGCACGGAAGCGATTGGGCCTTGAAAGGGCAACGTGCTGACCAGCAAGGCACATGCTGCGCCATTCATGGCGAGAACGTCCGCGTCGTTTTGGGTATCGCTGCTGAGAACCATCGACTGAATTTGGACCTCGTCGATGAAACCTTCCGGGAACAATGGACGGATAGGCCGGTCGATCAACCGGCTGGTGAGCGTTTCTTTGGTCGTCGGACGACCTTCACGCTTTAGAAAGCCACCCGGGAATTTACCTGCAGCCGCGAATCTCTCACGGTAATCGCAAGTCAACGGGAAGAAGTCGGTACCAGGCCGAGATGGTCCTGAGGTCGCAGCGTTGAGGACGACAGTCTCCCCATACTGGCATAGCACGGCGCTGGTCGCCTGCTTGGCCAATTGGCCGGTTTCGAACGACAATACTGAGTCACCAATTTGTTTTTCAACTCGAATCTTCACGACAATTTCAATCCTTAATCACAACAACACAACAGAAAGAGAACCACTAGAAAGGATCGGCTATTCCCAAGAGCCAAAAAAGAGAAAAGGAATGGCAGCGACGTTCAAACGAGGGTCGCATGCCCGCAATCCAACAACCAAAAACCAACAATTCAATTCAACAAACACCAACTACCAAACACGCCACAGCGGCAAGCTCGGCCGCTTCTGGCGAGCTTCGGGCATCATGCCGACTTCAGAAATCCAAACTCCAGCAATTGATTTTACCGTCAAACAACCTTCAACCACTCCGCCCGCCAACCAACTCCCAGCGTTCTAGCTTTCCGGAACGCCCTAGCTGAAACCTGCCGGCAGATCGCGGGCCACATCAAATCTGCTTGCCCGTTGTAACCCTGTCCCATTTCAACACTCGCCGTGAACAAGGCCCACCAACCCATCAGCACTCGCGATGATCGACGGAGATCCCAACCTTGCTACCCAAGGAAACCAACAGTCCCCTCCTCACGGCTAGACTCGATCGCGCCGCCTGACGAACCAAACTACCGGCGATCGAATGTTTTCTAGCTGCTGCTACCGAACCCGATACCCGAAATTCTTGATCCTAAATTCAGGCAGCAACAAAACAGGGCTGGCACCTACGCACCAGCCCGCTAAATCCAACCGAGCTACTTACGAATATTCAACTTCGTGATCAGCTCAAGATAACGCTGAGGCTCATGCTTTCGCACGTAGTCCAACAAACTTCGCCGCTTGCTGACCATCTTCAATAGACCTCGGCGACTCGAATAATCTCGAACCGCAGACCGCATGTGCTCGGTCATGCTATTGATGCGTTCAGTGAGCACCGCGATTTGAACGTCAGCAGAACCGCTGTCATTCTCGTGCTTACTAAACTCTTTAACGATTTCTTGCTTACGCTCTTTCGTAACGGTCATGAAGAGAACAACTCACAAACAACAGACAACCAATACTCAAGGCCGTTCATTACACGCTCGACTCGGCCAACTACAGTCTTCGAAGCACGGAATGGTAACGACTTTTCCCCACAACGCAACTCCAATCAGACTGATCCTTGCAACCGGCCGATTCTGCCTAAATCCAACGGACATTGGGGTTAACGGGGCGGTTTCTTCCTTTGGGTGGCGGGCTCGCGGTTTTGGGTAAGGACTCCGATTCGGGGCCCAACAGTTCGGTGACTTGGGAAAAAGGGGCTTTAAGCGTATGACCCGTTGGCAATTCTAGCGATATATTAAGTGGCTTCCCATTTTTTGACATGGGCATGTTCGAGCGAAGGCGCTGGCGTTTTTTCCACACATACTTCCCTCCGCCTTCCCTCCGCAAGTGCTGATGGCCCTCGCTCGCCTGGTAGCGGCAAGGGTTCCGCTGAAAGGTCATAAGCTGAAAGGTCATACACATGTCGCGAATCCGTACTGTGTCGAGGCTCGGTCGTGAGTTTTTTTTCGGAGCGTATGGCAGTTCGGGTGGGGGATTGCTCGATCGCTGGGTTAGAAGGTTCCTGGTTGCATTTGGATTGTCGTTCGGATTTTTATTGGTGGGTGTACCCATGATGTCGGCGGCTGAAGAGCGTGAAGAAATCTCGGAGGGGGATAAAATCCGGGTCGGGTTAATTGGTTTGGACACATCGCACGCGGGAGCCTTTGCCAAGATTATTCGGGAGGCGGCCGCCGGTAGTCCAAGTTCCCGGTTGCAAGTTGTGGCAGCTTTTCCAGGGGGAAGTCCCGATATTCCGTCGAGTGCAGATCGGGTGGAAGGGTACACCAAAGAGTTGAAGGCCTCAGGTGTCGAGATGGTAGAAAGTGTGGAGGCTTTGCTCCCCAAGGTTGATGCAGTGATCTTGCATAGCCTCGATGGTCGCACTCACCTTCGGCAAGCTGCCCCCGTGTTGGCTGCTGGGAAACGGCTTTTCATCGACAAGCCGCTGGCGGCAGATCTGGCTGATGCGATCGCGATTGCGGAGTTAGGTGCCAAGACCAAAACACCATGGTTCACATCCTCGAGCCTGCGATTCACACCGACGATCTACCGATACCGCGATCGAGCCGATCGCAAGATTCTCGGTGCGCACGCATGGAGTCCGTGTGCTTTGGAGCCTCATCATGTCGATTTGTCCTGGTATGGCATTCACGGTGTGGAGGCGCTTTACACGGTGATGGGGGTGGGTTGCGAGCAGGTTACACGAACGAAATCGGAAGGAACCGATGTAGTTGTCGGGAATTGGCAGGGGGGGCGAATCGGTGTTTTCCGGGGGATCCGAAACGGGACTGCTGGATATGGACTCACCGTTTTCGGAGCTGATTTCATTGAGAACGATGCGAAGTACGAAGGTTACGAGCCGTTGGTGACGCGGGTTGCCGAGTTTTTTGCCGGCAGCGATCCTGCGGTTTCACCGGAAGAATCGGTCGAGATCATGGCTTTTATCCAAGCGGCACAAAAGTCCTCCGACGGAGGAGGAGTCCCTGTTCTCGTCAAAGACGTTATGGCTGAATCAAAAGCCATCGCCGCAGAGCGATTGAAGGGTATTGGCCGATAAGGCCGAAACAGAAATCGATCGGCGACGTTGCTGCGGGATATTTCTGCGGCATGTTTGGATGGCGTCACGTTCGGTTGGTAACGGTTTTCAGCCGCGGGACCTTTCCCGCTATGCATCGCCCGTGTAAGCCAACGGAGTCGTGGCGTGTTCGCCGTTTGGCTGAATGAAATGGGCCCTTTGGCTGAATGAAATGGGATCGTATGACTCGAAGAGCAGGACCGAACTCGGCGAAAGTAACCCCGGGCGAAAACGGGGCGCCCGCAGTAGCCAGAGCCCCGGGTGCCAGAGCCCCGGGTGCCAGTACTCCGAGCAACGTGTATCAACCGGGGCCATCGGATCGAACGGTGCGGGGGGCTTCGGGCAGGGTCATCGAAGTTCCGGCCGGCTGGGAGTTGTTGCCGCCGGGGGACCCCATGTGGACCCGTCGGGTCAAGTCTCGGGCGGATCACTGGTTGGTGCAAGAAAAAGTGGGGCGCAAGTTTTTCTCTAGGGGGTTATGGGCCCCATCCGAGGTGATTTCTGCCGTCAAACGTGAGATTGACCAAGAGCGATCCAAGGCTAGCTACGCGGCGAAACTTGAAAAGGCTGCCGAGCGTCGTGCGGAACAGCAGAGCGATTATGTCCTCGAGTTTGAGTCGGAGGTGGCTCGGTTCTTGAACTTTGCACCCTTGTATGCTCGGCTCGAAAAACAAATGGCAACGGCGATCGCAGCGCATGCGACCCCCGTCGGGAGCGGGACTGTAGCAAGAACGCAGCGAATACCGGTGGAGCAGCGTGCCGAGTCGGCAGTAATCGCTTGGATGCGGCATCAAACTACCGCATACGATGGCATGAAAATCCCTCGCCAACGCGGTGCTCGTCGTGAGGTTCGTCGCGAATTGGCGGCAAAATCTCGCCTTTTGCTCGATTGCTATCGGGCTGGGAAACCGTCGATGGAGGCTTGCCCCCTTCGTCTGGCATTGGAGAAACTCACCCGCGTAACGGGACCTAGCGACACCAACTCACCTGGGAATCCCCTCCCTAGCGGTAGGCCGCATTTGGCAAGCGACACGGTTTCGGGGAGGTCCGCCCCTGCCAAGGTAGTCCGCGGAGCGGCTGTCGCGGGCCAAGTTGGTGTCGGCATGACCGCGCGACGACCAACCTAGTTGTTTTGGCAAGCTAGCTGTTTTCGGGACTTGTCGGTTTGTTGGGTGGCGAGTTGTTAACGATGGGGCCAACAGAAACCAGGGTTTTGTTACCTAGGGGCTATTTTGGAGGCCATCGGGGGAGTGTCTCTGGCCCTTGATTTCTTTGGGTTTTGTCGAGCCGTTGATGTGCGAGGGTGGCTTCTGTTCCGCCGGGGTTTTCGGGAATTAGGCCCCTTCTGGGCTCTCGGAACCGTTTGTAGAACCTTGACTTAAGAAATTTCGAGTCGGCGGGACTTCTCTTTGAAAACTTGTCAGCGGCACGTCAAGGAGTTGAGTACAATTAATTGGTGGTGTTCTCTAGAGATGTGGACATCCGCCACCTAGCTCTTCGTCTTCAGTGTTTTTTCAGTCAGGGAAGCTCTTCATGCGATCGATTCATCGTATGCAACGAACCATCTTCGCCCGCACGACCCGAGTGGTCTTGGGTGCAGCGGTTCTGGGATGGTTGGGTTTAGTCTCGGGTGTTAGTGCTTTCCAAGCGACGGATGGTGGTTCGGCTCCAACTGGTCGATCGAGCAAGAGGGCGGTGCTTCCGCCTCAGGTTGAGAAGATCGACAAAGCGATGGAGTCGGCTTGGGCAGACGCGAAGATCAAGCCGTCGATGTCCGAGGATGAGATCAAGTGGTGCCGTCGGGTCTATCTCGATTTGGTGGGTCGCATCCCTAGCTTTGAGGAGTTCTCTGAGTTTGCGAAGGACAAGTCGCCGGACAAACGATACACGCTTGTGAACAAGCTCTTGAACGACGACCAGTATACCGAGGAGTATGCCGCTCATTGGTCGACGATTTGGACGAATATCTTGATCGGTCGCAATGGTGGGATGGAAGAGCGGTCGCTGATTGATCGGCAAGGGATGCAGAAGTACTTGCGAGATTCATTTGCGAGGAACAAGCCTTACAACACGATGGTGTACGAGTTGGTCACCGCGACTGGAACGACCAAGCCGGGTACCGAAGGGTTTAATGGCGCTACCAATTTCTTGGCGATGAAGGTGAACGAAGAGAATGGCGTTCAAGCGACGGCGGCGGTCTCCAAGATATTCTTGGGGCTCCAGGTCCAGTGCACCCAGTGTCACAATCACCCCTTCAACCAGTGGAAGCAGCAAAAGTTCTGGGAGTTCAATGCGTTCTTTCGACAATCGCGAGCGCTTCGCCGATTTGTGAAGGGAACGAACGACATCAACTTTGTCGAGTTGGTGAACCAAGATTTCGCAGGCGAGGGTGCTCATCCTGAAAAGGCTGAGATTTATTATCAGCTGCGAAATGGCGTGACGAAGGTTGCCTACCCTGTTTTCATCGATGGTACCGCGATCGGAAAGAGCGGGTATGTCAGCGAGGTGAATCGTCGAGAGGAACTCGGGAAGATGATGATGGAGAGCGATTTCCTCGATAAGGCGATTGTGAACCGAGTATGGTCCCATTTCTTGGGGTATGGCTTTACCAAGCCGATCGATGATTTGGGGCCCCACAGTCCAGTTTCACATATCGAGCTATTTGAGCAATTGTCGAAGGACTTTCGGGAGTCGAGCTATGACTTGAAGCAGTTGATGGTGTGGATCACCATGTCCAAGCCTTATCAATTGTCATCGAAGTTTGGGAAGGAAAATGAGAGTGACGACCCGAGCGTTGGCGAGTTGCCGAAGTTCTCTCATTTCTACACCCGTCAGATGTCTGCAGAGCAGTTGTACACTTCGTTGGCGGTCGCAACGCAAGCTAACCGCAAGGGCAACTTAGAAGAACAGCAACGTCGGCGAGAGGATTGGATGCGACAATTTATTGTCGCGTTTGGTACCGACGAAGGGGATGAAACGACGACGTTTAACGGATCGATTCCACAGAGCTTGATGATGTTCAACGGGGAGTTGATTCGAGAGGCAATTTCGCTCGAACCAGGTACTTGGTTGCATCAATTGAGCCAGAATCGTGCTGCTCCGCAGGATAAAGTCCAGTATCTGTTTATCGCGGGGTTGGGGCGCAAGCCCAAACCGGAGGAGTTGGCGGTAGCCACTCAAATTTTGGCGGCGAGGAAAGGTGAGGTCGGCGGCATGTTGCAAGACATGTGGTGGGCGATCTTGAACAGCAACGAGTTTATTTTCAATCACTAACTGTACTCGCCGCGACGTGTCCCGCGTGCACCTTGTAGGTGGACATTGGGCGTCGAGTGGCGATCCTTTGAATCAAGGTTTTTTAGGCGGCCGTTTTTGGCAGATCAAGCGAGAGTGAACTATGTGGAATCGATATGTAACACCAAGTGGAATGACACGACGGCACTTCATGTCTCACGCCGCAGGGGCTGGGGCGATGATGGGAGCTTCGTTGTCGTTCGGTCACTCGCTCCGCGTGCATGCTGACGAGTTGAAAAAGAGCCGCAAGTCCTGCATCCTTTTGTGGATGGGTGGCGGTCCTTCTAGCATGGATATTTGGGATTTGAAGCCAGGAACGGATAACGGCGGTGAGTTCAAGCAGATCAGCACATCAGGCGATGTTCTCATCAGCGAGCACATGCCGATGATGGCTCAGCAAATGCACCACATGGCGATTATTCGATCGATGAGCACGCGTGAGGCTGATCACAATCGCGGTCGCTACTACATGCATACTGGCTATGTTCCCGATGCGAATGTCGATTACCCCAGCTATGGTTCGGTGATCTCGCACGAAGTGATGTCGCAGCGACCCGATTTGGAAATCCCTCCATTCGTTTCGGTCGGTGGAGCAAGCGAAGGTCCGGGTTTCTTGGGAATGGCGTGGGCTCCGTTCAACGTCACCAGCAATGGTCGTGTGCGCAACTTGGAAATGAGCGTCGATAACGATCGATTGATGCAACGCCGGGTTGCTCTCGAAACCATCGAGAACTCGTTCATCGCTCAGAAACGAGGTAGCGTGCTTGAAGATCACCGAAAGGTTCTCGGCAAGACGTTTGATTTGCTCACCAGCAAACAAATGGAAGCGTTCCAAGTCGATAAAGAGCCAGAAGCGATGAAAGAAATGTATGGCAAGAATGGCTTCGGACAGGGGTGCTTGTTGGCTCGCCGTTTGGTGGAAGCTGGGGTACCGTTCGTCGAAGTTGACTTGGGTGGATGGGACAATCACCAAAACATCTTCCGCACTCTACAAAACGATCGATTGCCAGTGTTGGACAAGGCCATGGCTGCGTTGACCTCCGACCTGGCCGACCGGGGCTTGCTCGAAGATACCTGTATCATTTGGATGGGTGAGTTCAGCCGAACGCCACGTATCAATGCAGATGCAGGCCGCGATCACTGGGCACGAGCTTGGAGCGTTGTGGTCGGTGGAGCTGGTATCAAAGGTGGCCAGGCAGTTGGTGCGACCAATGAAGATGGTACAGAGGTTGTCGGCGAGCCTTACTCGTCGGAAGATTTGATGGCCTCGGTATGCCATGCGCTGGGTATTTCCCTCGAAACAACCTTCACGAGCAAGAATGGTCGCCCGATGAAGATTGCCAACAGCGGTAAGTTGATCAAGGATCTGTTCGCCTAGCGTGCTTGATGAATTGACCAACACTCCAGAAGCTGGTGGAAATAGGTTCGATGCAACGGCGCTCGTCGCCGAGCATCAGGCCGGGGTGTGGAGGTACCTCCGCGCGATCGGTTGCGATCCCAGTTTGGCAGATGATCTGACTCAAGAAACATTCGTCGCGGTATTGCGTCGTCCTTTTCAAGATTTCAGCCATGCATCGACCGCATCCTACCTCCGCCGCGTCGCGTTTCATTTGCTCGTTACGCTGCGGCGCCGCGAGGATCGCGTTGCCGTAACGGACGACATGGAAGTACTCGACAGCCACTGGGTCCGGTGGGCTGGGGCGGATTCGTCAGGGAACGAAATCGCCGACGCGCTCACGGATTGTTTTTCTCGATTGACCCCGAGAGCGCAACAGTCGCTGCGCATGAGGTTTTCCGAGAATGCATCTCGAGAAAAAATCGCGGAACAACTGGGCATCTCGGAGCATGGTGCGAAGAACCTAATGCAGCGAGCGAAAAACCAGTTGAAATTATGCCTCGATGAAAAACGGATTGTCAAAATACGAGACGACGACACGCCCGAATCGAAATGAGTTCCATGAATCCTTCAACACCCGACGAAAACGAGAATCTGTTGCCTACGCAACCTGTTGAGCCCGCTGCTGAGCAGATTCTCGACGCGTTGCTTTTCGAAATGCTTCGAGGGGATCGACCCGATGATTCCCGTGTGCAATCAAAGAAGATTTCGGAGCGAGTCGAGTGCGATAACTTTGATGACCACGCCGTCCATGGTTTCTTCACGGTGGAAGAACTGGATATGGCAGCAGAAGCCGCCCAGCGCGATCTAAAACACCTTGAGCGAACTCCAAGCTTTGTAGTTGCACCTCCGATCCAACTTTCCGCTGACTCACCGGTGAGTCCTGCTCGCCGCGGCGCAGTTTCAACGGGCTCGAGGAACTCGCAATCGGCGGTCACTCCCTCGGCGGTCACTCCCTCGGTTGTCGCACCCTCGAAGTTGGCGAGCGAGGGACGCGGTGATGTGGGACGCTGGATGTTTCTCGCCGTAGCGGCGTCGCTGGTGGGAACTCTTCTAGGGATTTCATGGTGGCAGCGATCTGAGGATCGGAAAGTCGCCAATGGTTCTGTCAACGAATCCTCGTTGCGGAACCCGACAACGAACAAAGAACCGATCCCTACGGAACGAGTCGACGCAAACGCGCCGCGTGTCGATGTTGGTTCCGTAGCTGCTACCTCGGGCCATGATGGCGGGCTAGCTAGGCCAGGGGTGGGGGCAAGCGATGTTGCTGCTGATTCTCGCGATCGCGGACTTGGTCAAAGCGAAATGCGAGATCGTATTTTGAGTCCAAATGCAAAGCCTGAAAGCGATCGGTCGGAAGGGGTTATCGTCGCAAGGGATCTTCCCATAGCCCCCAAGGCTGAGGTTGAACTGATGGATAGAGCCTCGAGTACCGAGGTTGCTTCCAACGCGGCAGGGGCAAAGCCGTTCACAGTAGGTGCGAGTGAAGACACGGAGACGATCAGCGTTATTGATGATCAATTCCAGCATTTATGGAAACGATTGGATATTGAAACGAAATTCGTCACCGATCGGGAGCAGCTTGAAGATCGAATAGGGAGAATCGTGATCGGACGAACTCCGACCTCAGCAGAAAGAGAGTCCGTTCGCAAAAGCGCGAAAAGCACGCGAGATGCAATTGAACAACTTGCCAACAAGTGGGTAGTCAGCGAAGAGTTTGATCAATATTGGGCTGATGTGCTCGCAGGTTATTATGTCGGATTGAGCGCCAAATCGACCGCGGATTCAGACCGGCAGGCATTTGTGAATTGGTTGCGTCAAGCGATTCACCGCAATGAGCCAATTGGTCGTATCGAACGCTCGATGGTGGCTGCGGATCCCAAAGAGATTTCTGTACAACCTGAAGCATATTGGGTAAAGCATTGGCTGGAGTCTGGGAAAGGCAGTGAGCGATTACTTCTGGATTCAAGTTCAAGCAAGGCGGTTGGACTGAACCGGAATCAACTAGGGTCGCTTGAGACGCTCGCTATGCAAAGTTTCAAGTTGGCGGGTAAGCCTGCAGCCGCATGTAGTCACTGTCATGATGGGAACACAAAAAATCTCAGCGATCGCGCCGAGTGGTCGAAGAACCTCTCTCAATTTGATGGGGGCCGCGAATCTGGTCTTTTCGCGGGGCTAGCTGCTGTATGGTCGACGGTCGCAGGCGGTTCCAAACCCGATTTTTTCTTGTCCGACTCAGAAGATCGACTTTCGATCGTCGCGCCTCTGTTTCCGGATGGCAAGCGACTGATCAGCAAGCAAGATCGTCGCGAGACGTTGGGCGAGTGGTTTGAGGGGGCAATCAGTGCGCGGCAATCGCTCGTTGATTTGGTGTGGTCTCAATCGTTCGGTCGGCCATTGGTTCCTGCTTTGGGTTTGACGGATGAAGAAGGAGCCGATGAACGACGCGATCTATTGCAATTCTTAGGTTCTAAGCTTCAACGGGATTCGGTTGGTTTGAGACGTTTAGTCTATTGGGTTGCTTTGTCGGCTCCAGCTTCCGTTACAGAATCGTCGCTCGATGGTGGGGATTATTTGATGCTAGACGCAGCGACGCTTGGAAAGCAACGACGAAGTATCCAATTGTTCGCAACCTACTCTGGCGACCTGGAGCGAGCGACGGCAACCAACGAACTGGTTTCCTTGGTCAAGTACTTTGGACCCGATTATGCAACTTCCTTGGATCGATCCGCATTAGCTCAGCCTTCGGTTGTCGCTCCGAGTGACGTGGCTAACAAGCAAGCGCCGACCACGGATGAGTTGGATCGTTGGCCGGCTCAGCGTGTGGCCTATGAGTTGGAAAATGAAATCCCCTACGCCAAGGTGGATGGGCTGGCAAAGCAGTTGGCTGAAAGCGGATTGCCTTGGGAGCAGATTGTCGATCACGCATTCATGATCGTTCAATCCCGATGGCCTCGAACCGATGAACGCAAGCAGTCGCAGGATTTGTTGGACTGGTCGAATGGCGACCGTTCCAAAGCCACGCTGCGTCTGGTAAATGCGATCAGTCGGTACTGATCAAGCTTTACAACTCGAGTTGAGTTGTAGAGCTCCACGCTCTATCTGAATTATTTGCGGTCTGAACGCACGGTGGCTGCTGCCGTGTAGCGGGTGGATTCCTCTTCGAGAAGATCGTCTTCGCTGCCTTGGCATTTAACACTAGCCCGGAATCGGTGGGTGCCAGGCTTTGCCGCTTCTGCAAATACTTTCAGGACGATGGTCTCGTTCGGTTGGATCTTTGGGATCGAATCGAAGAGCACTTGGCCTGGGATCAGCTTGCCCGAGTGTCCATCGACCCGGGTAGGTTCGATTCCTTCGGAGAATTGGGCCACGACAAAGACATCTTCGGCTGTCTTGCGACCTCGGTTGGTGATTGTGATTTCATAAGTTACCGGTTGGCCGACGGGTGCAGGAGCGATCGGATCGGTAACTGATAGATGGAGATCCGCGACGGCATCTACGTGCGTCTTGATGGTTGCTTGGATCGGTTCACCGGTAATCGATTCACATGAGAAACTGATTTCATTTTGCCCCAGTTGGTTCATCAGCAGTCGAAGTGGATACGCAATCCGTTCTTGTGCGCCCAAGGACTGGATTTCCCAACGGAGCAGATCGCCGGATCGAGTGACCCCTGGAGGTAGACCGATGACATCGACGCCCAATGGTAGTTTGATGTTGCAAGAGATTTCTCGGGCAACGATAGCGCTTTGGTTCTCGATGGTCAGGTCGTACTCTGCGTTGCTGCCTTGGTAAAACTCCGTCGGTCCATTCCAGGTCGCAAGCAACGTTGATTGCTGTACATTGACTTCGATGTTGCTCGATGCATCGAGGTTAGAAATCGTGCTGAAGGCTTTTGCCTTGATGGGTAGTCGGCCTGCTTGTTGGAACGTCAATTCAACTTCTACAACACGTTCGCTACCGGCAGGGATGTCACCGATTTCCGACTGATTGCTACCGTAAGGCTCTGCCGTCAATTCCACCGAAACCTTTTGGACATCTGCGTTTCCTGGATTTCGGATACGCATGCGATAGATCTGTGGGCGACCATAGTCCACCTCAGCGGGGCCTTCAAGTGCCAATTGCAATTGAGGTTGTTGAACGTGGACTTGCATCTGACTCGAAGGAGGAGTGACCGTCCACTCGAGACCCAATGCAAAGTGTTCTGCTTGGACCGCATTGATCATGAGGCGAAGTGTTTTCGAGGTCCCAGCAGGTAGTTGCTCGAGCTCCCAAACGACTCCATTATCAGCTTCATCGCTATCGATCTCGAAGCTTCCATCGGTAACAGCGACGTCGCCGATCTGTACTCCTTTGGGGACTGATGCCCGTACGAGCAGACCTTGAAGAACCTCTTTACCTTCATTGGTTGCAACGATTTCATACGGAGAGCCTTGGCCGACAAGGATCGAATTCGCTCCCTGAACTTGCAATCGCACTTGAGGGATCGTTTGCTGTAAACCCGAGGAAGGTTTCGAACTGGTGGAAGGTTTGCCTTGGTTGGTGTTCGCGGTATTCGAGAGCGTTGTTGGCATTGCAACTTTAGGGGATGCAGGTGCTGGAGATGTCACATTGGGTTTGGTGACAGCAGGATTCTCGGTGGTGATTGAGGCTGTATCAGCAAGCACAGAAGAGTTGCTTGGCTTTTGGCTCGCGCTGTTATTCAGAGGCGAATTGGAACTCGGCTTATTGGTAGGGCTTGTTCTTGAGACAACAGCTGCATCGGCGTTACCTCGCCCGACAACTTGAGTTCTACCTGACGCGGTCGTCATATTGCTGCGCGGTTGTACGGACTGCGATGTGGAGTTCCGCGTGGTTGCGGTTGGATTTGGTGTGATGGGCGGTAAGCTTCCGAGCTGGTCTTTTGGGTTGTTACCTGAAATCCCTCGCGTGACGGCACTATCTTGAGACCTTGAGGTCGATGGGGCCGCTGCTGAGTTGGAACTCGCTGAGTTGGAACTCGCTGTGTCGGCACTCTCGGAGTCGAGCAATGGCAGTGGGGTTCGGACGGGCGCCGAGGAACCCGCCATCGTGGGTGGCGACGTCTTCGACAAAGCCGGAAGCCTTGCATTGTCAGAAACTCCAGGAGCGCGGCGACTGGTCCCTTTGGAGTCGATCGATCCGCTCGGCGGTGATGCTTCAAAGGCCCTCGCAGAGTTCAAGCTCGGGGCATCGGCATCGGACGACGCGCCTGCCTGGTCGTTAGAATCTCGAGAGCCTGCGCTGGATTGGTTTGCAGAGTATTCGGAGCCCGAAAATGACTTCGAGATGGGTTGTGATGCTGAAGGTGGAGCAGTGCTGGGTTCAGCACCGGTCCTGGTTCCAGAGGCTTCCGAACCGGGAGTTGAGGTGTTGGAAGATTCAGGAGTGTCTTCGCGGATCTCTACATCGACATCGCTTTTTTCACGTCGGTCGCGGCGGCCAAGATTCTGGAATGGTTCCTTGGGGACCCGCGGGATGAGAGGCCTGCTTTCCAGGGGTAATTTCGGGGTTTCGACGGATTCCGGACGGCTTTTGAAGACATTCGAAAACGATTTTAGGGGGACAAACAAGCCGCCATTGGATGGAGACTCGCGGACTGTATTGGCGGGTTTCGGGCGAGACGCGGAGGGTGCAAAGACCCGACTAAAGAGCCCGGTGACTGCGCCAGACGGCGGGGGGGGCTCCTCGAAGGTGTCTTCCTGGCTAAACCCCGTCCCGCCCAAAGCCAGAAGGGCAATTGCCACGGTTGGGATCAACAAGGTCTCGAGGAGCACACGTCCTCTCCCGACGATGCCTCGAACTGGGGTTCCGTGAAGGCTGTGAAGGCGTAGGCTTTTTCGTAGCATTCTTTGCAAGTCCTTTTGCTCAGCACTTGAGGCAACGTCCCGGAAGACTTTTGGTAATCGGCTTCGCGGGGAAGATGCGTCACGGGGTAGGTCCGGGCGCACGCGAAGCGGCCGAATTGCCGATTCGTGGGCGTCTCTTGGGATGATCGGACTGCAAAGGCTGGGGGGTTAAGTAGAATTTGACGGTTTTTCGGTTTTTGACGCTGGGGAACAACCATTTGCCATGTTTTGGTAGTTTGGGTTTCGTGGATTGGGGCGGCAGGTGGGAGAGATCGATGTGTTAAAATGCAACGTTTCGATGGCTAGAATTGTGCGAAATAGCCCATGCTGATGCGATTTGGCATCGGTTGTGTCCAGAATCGATAGATTTTCTCCCGATGGTTCCTAGGTTCCGTTGCGGGATTCGAAAATCGTGTTTTCGCTCTGGTTTCGTTTCCAATGAAAGTAGCAGGGTGCAGATCAGGAAATCGACTGCCTTCGCGTTTTTTATTCCTGGCACTCACTTATGCAGCAAATTTGTTTTTTTGGCCCATGCTTTGCTCTGGTTCAATAAGTGCAGGTCGCGGCACCCGGAGCGAGGTTGACGGAATACCTTGCGTTGGGTGGTGGCTCAGGTCCATGTTTCTTGATCATTTGTTCCTTTTTTGATGGCATCGAAAAGGGATCAGAAATAGATTAGGAGTGGATGGACGGGTCTAACTTTCCGTTTCCTCGGTTGAATTTTGATCAATTTAGACTCTTCGAGAACTTTCGGAGCGAATCGCTATGCTGATTCATCGCGCGTTACGAGCTACACGAGCAACCCTCCCACGCTTTGCGGTTGGGGCGGCGGTTGCGATCGGCTCGGTTTCTTCTTTTGTGCCAGCAACTTCGGTGGTTGCGGTGGCCAGCAGTTCGGCCGAACAAGTCGCAAAGGCAAGTCGGCTGGTGACTTACGACGATTCAGGGCGAACCCTTTTCGCCTTGAGTCTCCTTCCCGGTGAGTTGGGGCAGGAAGACCGCGCCGCACGTGTGGCGGTGGTGGTCGACACCTCGGCTTCGCAAAACGGCGATTACCGAAGCGAATCGATCGAGATCGCTCGTTCGATCATTGAATCGCTTTCGGATGACTCCAACGTCTCCCTATTCGCTTGCGACGTCGAGCCTGTGCAGTTGATGGCTGCGGGAGCTCCGAGCAGCGAGAAGATTGCGGATGGGTTTGCAAAACTGGAACGCCGGCTTCCACTCGGGACCACCGATGTTGCAAGTGCGCTTCGAGCCGCGGCCAAGGCGATGCCTGAGGGTGGCGACCGCAACATTATTTACATCGGCGACGGCGTTCACTTGTCGAATTTGATGAACACAAAAGAGTTCGACGCGTTGATCGAAGAGTTGGTGTCAGGTCACTGTGTCGTGCATTCGTTGGCGATTGGCCCGCGAACCGATTGTGAGTTTCTCGCGACACTTGCGAACCACACGGGCGGTCGAGTGTTTGTCCGGCAAAACATCAGCGGCGTGACTTTGCAACAAATAGGAAGTGAGTTGGCGAACGTCGCATCGCGTCCTGTTTTCTGGCCTTCGGAGACGAGCTGGCCGGTTGGTATTACGGCTCATTATCCGACTCGAGTTCCGCCGATGCGACTCGATCGCGATTCGATTTTGATTGGAACGCTACAAGGTGAGTCGGTTCAAGGATCGTTGAAGATCGACGGTGAAGTACAAGGCCGTTCGGCTTCGATATCTTGGAACCTCAAGAGTGAATCGAGCAATCCCGATCTCGCGTTTGTGGGGGCGATGGTTGCTAAGGCCTCAAAGGATGGTGGACTCTTGATGCCGACGCCGGGTTCTGATGCGTTGCGTGAACTGGGCGATACGCTCATGAGTAACGCCGATCAGTTGGTGAAGGAAGCCAAATTCGCGCTGCACATGGGGGACAACCTTGCGGCGTCTGCGATTGCAAAAGAAGCATTGCAACGGTCGCCAAACAATTTGGAAGCCCGTTCGGTTTTGGATGCGGCGCTTTCGGTGAACCGAGATGAGTCATCCGCGTCGGAAGAGCAACCTGCGAAGTCTCTGCCAGCCAAGAACAACGGTGCAGCACCAAAGATCGCTAAGTTCATCTCAGCGAGGCTTCAAGACGATCCATTCGGACAACCACCTACCGAGCCAACTCCTCCCGCATCGGACGATCCATTCGGCGAACCTGCGGGCAATGCACCAGTTCCTGAAGTGGACGGTGGAAATGCGTTTGGTGGGAACGAAGCAACGCCTGAGCCAGAGATGGAGTCGCAGCCCGCAGCGCCTGTAGCCGGGGCTGAGAATGTCCCTGCAAATCCTTTCCCAGCAGCATCGTCACCCGTTCAACAGAATGGTTTTGCTCCAGCACCTACATCGAATGATCCATTCGGTGAGTTGGCGACCGCGGGAGATCTTCTGTCGAAAGACGCAGAAATGCGGCGAGTTTCCGCACAGGCGCTCGAACGACAAGTGATCGCTGAGTTGAGCCGAGCGAGAACGTCGGATGACCCGACCGGATCAAAGATCGCTCTAAAGTCACTGCTCGATCAAGTTCGGCGTACTCCTGAGTTGGACCCAGCAGGTCGTGTTCAATTGGAGTCCCGGTTGACCGCAGGGATCCAAGCGGTTGCTCGTTCCGAATCGGACATGCGAGAGCGGATCGCTCGTTCCGAAGCAGTCCAATCGACCGCCTCGGCGTCGCGACGATTGCTCGCGGAACGCGAACGCCGCGGTGCAACGATACAGCAATTGGTCGAACGCTTTAGTGCTCTTCTCGAACAGCAACTTTACGCAGCAGCGAACAATGAGATCGCTCCGCAAGTTCATGAAATGGATCCCGAGAGTGTCATCGATCGCGTTGTTGAAACCGAGTCGAACTCATTGGCAAACTATCGATTGATCATGGATGTTATCAAGCAGCGCAATCGAGGGTTCGTCGATACCCTCTACCTGTGCGAAATCGGTTTGATTCCGTTCGTGGACGAACCACCCATCCGCTACCCACCAGCAGAAGTATGGCAGGCTTTAAGCGCTCGCCGACTGGAACGGTACGGGACCATCGATTTGTCCGGCGGGAATGAGACTGAGCGAAGGATCTTCCGGGCACTTCGTGAGCGAGGAGAAGTCAGCTTCAACAACTCTCCACTGAGCACGGTAATGGCTGACTTTTCTACTCAGTACAACATTCCGATTGTGATCGATGCCAAGGCATTGGAAGAGGAGAGCGTTACGCCGGAAGAGCCGATCACGTTGCAAGTTCCTGAGATCTCGCTTCGCTCTGCACTCAAGCTGATTCTTGAGCCGCTGAACTTGACCTACGTCATCCAAGACGAAGTCATGAAGATTACCAACAAGAAGAACTCCGCAAACGTCGTTCGCGTTTACCCAGTCGGTGACTTGGTCGTTCCCGTGATGAGCATGGGCGGCGGCATGGGAGGCATGGGCGGCGGCATGGGAGGCATGGGCGGCGGCATGGGAGGCATGGGCGGCGGCATGGGTGGCATGGGTGGCGGCATGGGTGGTATGGGAGGTATGGGTGGCGGTGGCATGATGGATGTCAACGATACCCCTGCCAAATCAACCAAATCCCAAGCACCTGCCAATGCCGTAGACGCTAACGAGTTGGTCAAGAACATCTTGAGTTCCGAAGGTGACGAGCGAGCTGATGCAGAAGCTGCGTTCGCTCGCTGGGTCGGAGCCACGATGGATGAAGCCAAGAAGGCTGCTGATGCCAAGAATGACGTCGAAACCAAGGATAAGTTCCAGCAGATCGTCGATCGATTGAGCGATGTGATGCGAGATTCGCTCCCTGCTCCTTGGATGTACGAAGCGCTGAGCATTGCGATGCAAGGCTGTGATTATCCAGGATCGGAAATTCGTCGCGTCATGCTGTCGAGCATCGACTTCGGAGGCGATGTAACTGTAGCGATGAAGATCGCGCGATACTTGGAATCGCAAGGCATGAAGAAGGATGCTCTCGCGATCTATCGCGACGCACACCGTGCGAATCCTTCGGAACGCTTTCCCCTCGATGCCGGTTTGAAGTTGAGTTTAGAGCTCGATGATAAAGACGGCGTTGTATGGGCGTCGACGGGGATTTTGAGTCAGTCGTGGACTGATGAGCATCTGCCATTGATTGAAAAAGCAATCCTTGCAGCCAAGGCCGCTTACGTTCGCCTAACCAATGAAGGTCGCAAGATGGAAGCCTATGCGCTCGAACAAGCCATGAAAAAGGCACAAGTTCGAGACTTGGTCGTCCGCGTCGCTTGGACCGGAAATGCCGACATCGATTTGGTAGTCGAAGAACCGACCGGCACGATTTGCAACTCGGCAAACCCAAGAACCATCGCTGGTGGGTTGCTCCTAGGGGACGGCTCCTCATTGGACAAACCAAGCAAAGATGGCTTCTCGGAAACCTACGCGTGTGCTCAGGGCTACGCTGGTCAGTATCGAATCGTAATCCGAAAGGTCTGGGGCGAAGTCGCTGGGGGCAAAGTGACGGTTCACATGGTCACCGATTACGGCACCCCTGAACAGAAAATTGTCGAGCAACAGATCGCAATCGAACGGGATGCGATGCTTGTCACTGAGGTCAAGAATGGTCATCGAAATGAACCGATCGCAGAAGCCCATCTGGCCAAGGTTCAAGCGGAGAAATCATTTGCGAGCAATGCGGTTCTCGCTCAAGTCGGACCTGGGCAAGACAACGCTGGTCTTGGGGCTGGTATGGGTGATGACTACAACCCCAATCTGGCCTACCAAGCAATGTTGTCCCGATTTGCCAACGGAAATCGGAATGGATCGGGTTTCCCTGGCGGGCAGTTCCGCCCACCATTCTTCCGAGGTGGCATGGTTGGTTACCAACCGATCATCACGGTCATCCCGCAAGGAACCATGATGATGGGTACTGCGGTTGTCTCGGGTGATCGACGCTATGTCCGCATCACCTCGTTCCCGTTCTTCAGCGACATCCTCGCTGTGGATACCTTCAACTTCGTCAGTGGTCAAACCAACGGCGGCGCTGGTGGTGCCGGTGGTGGCGGCGCTGGAGGGGGTGGATTCGGCGGTGGCGGCGGTGGTGGTGGTGGTGCCGGCGGATTCCGAGCAGACGGTGGATTTGGCGGCGGTGGGGCCTTCTAGTCGATTCGCCGCGAACGCTGTGCGGCCTGCTTGCATCGCAGGTTTATTCCTATGAAAAAACGCTGGGTAAGAACACCCGGCGTTTTTTGTTTCTACGATCCTAGAAATAGGAGTTGAACTTTCAGGAACCTTTTTAGCAACCTTAGAAATCTTTACTCCTAAAGGTAATCTATAATGATCAGCGAGACCTACACTTAGATGCAGTGGGTCTCGTTGGCCGGAGATGCTCTTTAATCCAGTGATCATCGCCGTCTTGTTTAGTTTGTGAACCAATGCGTACGTGAACCATTGCGCAAAGGTCGGTTCCGCCAGAATCACTTGGAGATTGGATCGATGTCGATGCGATTGAATTCGAAACTAATGATTGGCATGGCGTTGCTGTGCTTGTTGTGGGGCCAATCGGCAGAGGCATGGCATCGTTGCTACTTCGGCTACGGGTATGGTTGTCTGACTCGGCCGTGGTGTAGAGCTCCCATCATTTACTCCGCTCCCTCGATTTACTACGTACCAACCATGGTCACAGGGCCAATTTATGCGGCTCCTGTTTGTGTAGCGCCCTACTATGCAGTACCCGTCTATTCGGTGCCGAATTGCAATGATCGATACTGTGGCGGTTATCTTTCATGCCGGGCATTCGGGGGAGCTCGATGTTGTCCAAGCCGAGCGAGCTATTACGGAGCGAGAGCCTATTTTCCGCCCGTCTATTGTGAGCCTGTATATTCAACGCCGGTTTATTCCGACTATCTAGAGCCTTACGATTGGTCAGTGCAGCCGAGTTTTTATGGAGCCTCGACCGTCCGACCATCGACGGGGACACAGCTCTCGCGTCGGGTGACTACGGTCGGTTTCGACAGCGATGGTCTTAATCGCTGGCCCAGCCGCACCCAAGAGTCGCTGGTGCGACGAGTGGATGCTGCCCCGATCAGCACTCCTTCGACACGGGCGAAAGCGCTGGTGGTCAAGTCCGATCGTCCCAGGCCTTTGCAGCCGTATTCCCCTGTTTGGACGGAATCCGCAGTTGGCTTGATCGATGATATGGTTGCTCGCGGAGATTGGGAGTCAGCATACCAAGGATGCCGACGCATGGAAAAGATCAATGCAACCAAGCACTATTCCATCCTTATTCGGCACGCCGTTTTCGAACTTGTCGCTATCCGGCAAATAGTCTTAGATGCGGAGTCCGGGGCTGGATTGGAGAACCTGGATCGTGTGCTCGATCTTTTTGAGCTTGCGTGTGCACAAGGTGGGACACTCCATTCTGAAAGTTTGGGAGGTAAAACGATGGGAGCTTACCTAGGAGCTTCTCATGTTGATGCCGATCTTATGATGGAATCATTGTCTCGTAGAGTGCTCGCCCAACCGACTACGAGCGGTCGTGAGATTCTTTTGCTCGCAACACTTTTGCGTTTGGATGGGCAAGGCGAGCGGGCTGATCTTTTCGCTCGAGAATCTTTATCGCAATCTGCAATGTCGGATACATTCCGATGGAATCATTTATTGCGAGAGCTCACCGGTGCAGGCCAAATCGCCATCGCCCGCTGATCGCGATGGTTTTTGGCAGGCTAACGCTTAGTCGCAGCGAGAAGCTTTCTCAGCTGCCGATGCAACAATTGGAATCGAGCTTCGGAGAGTTGATTTGGCAACTGCTTCTGCATCTTGCTGAGCTTTCGACGCTCGCGGTCAAAAATGGTTTGCCATGCCGCCGCAAGAGTTAGACTATCTGCCGACTCGAGTTGCGATTGAATCATGGATACGCCTTGAGCACGGTCATGCAGGTTTCCCAATTCGGTCTGAATCTCCACGAACGCCTTCAGTGCCTTGCTCGCAGTCTTTTTAGGAACAAGCACCGAAAACAATTCCAGGTTATAGCGAGCATGTTTGCCTTGGATGCGAAACCGATGGATCGCATCAATGTCTTTCCAGTTTGTAGGACGTTGGCATAGATAGTCCTCGAGTTGCGAACGCAGGGAAGTGACTGCAAAATCGCGGAAAGGAGTTTGAAGAAATGGAGATTGCTCGTCCGTGCAGTCGCGGTTCTCTTTTTGGGAAAGAGAAAGTTGCATCGAAAGCTTGCGAAGTCTTTTTGAATTGAGGCTTCGTTTTAGTTCATCACGCATCCTCGCTGCTGCATCGTTGCGATGCTTCTGAAGGATTCGAAGCAGTCGTGCTCGGTTCGGAACGATTGGCCAGTTGCGGATGTTCTCTATCAACACGTCCAATTCGCGAACTTCATTGGTTGCTCGACGAATTTTTCGAAGGCGTTTCGAAATCGGATCCAAGAGAGAAACAGGGCATGCTGCTTCGAAGAAAAGCAACCATGATTGAGCGCGCCGGCATGCGACGCGAAGTTCATGAACACGCGTCGCTTCGTCGCCGCCCTTGTTATGCACGGCCTTGAGGAGTTGACGAACGCATGCGATTTGATCTCGGAGGACTAAAACGCAAGCACGAAATGTCGCAACCGATTCGCCACGGCGTTTGAGAACCTTTTTGGTTTTTGGGCTCAAGCAATCGCTCATACCCAGTAGCCCCAAAGACAATAAAGAAACCGAACAAACGGCGCCCTGTCCGTTTCAAGTTGATTGATTCTAGGATACTGTGGTCGTGCTTTGGACGAGTGTGAAAAGTGGGGAAAACCTAAAGCTTGCCCTCGGAGAACACAGTGAGCCAGACCTCGTCAGGCCGATGCGGTAAAGCTGCATGCGACAGGATCATTTGGTCAGGATCATTTGGTCAGGATTAGTTTCCCTTGCCGTGTTCGCCGGAGTCGATAAATGGCTCCTTCGTTTTCGATCCAAATCTCGTCGCCACACCGGCACAACTCTGCGAAAGAGATGATTTTGGGAATGGAACCTAAGCCCTGCAGGCGTCTCAGTGGGGTGTTTTGAATCGAGGTCTCATCGGGAGGGTTCGGTTCAGGTTCTTTGCTCATGGCAATTAAACTTCCTCTGTCCCGGTTGGTCTTCTTCTAGACCTCCCTGTTTTCGCACTACCTATTGTGAAAAATGCTCTCTGGAGGGATTGTAATGAGATTGAGTCTCAGTAACAATAGATCGGGAGTTAAGAAATGAGCAAGCGACCGGAGTGCTTCGAAGTAGGGCATTCCTCAGCCAGCCGCGAATTTGCTGGGATTTAGATCGAGGAGTCGATTGGAATGCGTGCGCTCAAGAAACCGTATCGGGGCGAATGTCTTGAAGGGTGGTTCCGTTCGGATCATCTTTTTCAACAGGTCCGAGTTTGGCAACGAGGAGGATGGAAAGGGGCGAGACCCTCGGATCGTCCCGGATTTACCTTGGTGGAGTTGCTGGTTGTCATCGCCATTGTGGGAGTTTTGGTCTCGCTGCTGCTGCCAGCCGTTCAAGCGGCTCGAGAAGCGGCCCGCAGGATGAGTTGCGGTAACAATTTGAAGCAGTTGGGTCTGGCGTTGCACAATTATGAGAGTGCCTTCAAACGCTTCCCGTCTTCGGCGATCACGCGAGGAGGAAGTTCGGCTCAACCGTGGTCGGGCCAGAGTTTTTTACTCCCCTATGTCGAAGGAGATACCCTTTTTCGACGGATCGATTTTTCTCTCGGCTACCATCATCCCGACAACAGATCGCAGTTTCCTCCCTATGGAGTTGCAGCTACGAGAGTTCCCGTCTTGCTATGTCCGAGCGAGGTGAACGATCGACCGAGATTGAATGCAACGACGAACGTTCCTGAACACTATCCATTGAACTACGCCATGTCGGTTGGCGAGTATTTGGTCTGGAATCCGAACACTCGCCAAGACGGTGGCGGAGCTTTCGCACCGAATAGTCGGTTTGCATCAGCCCATTTTGTCGATGGTCTCAGCAACACGCTTGGATTCGCCGAGGTGAAAGCGTTTACTCCCCGATTCCATGATGCCGCCACGCTACCGTCAACGCCTCCAGCCTTGCCTCAGTCAGCATCGGTAAGCCATGTTGGAGGTGTTTGGTCGGCGACCAGCGGTCATACGGAATGGGTTTGTGGACGAGCCATTCATACGGGCTTTACCACGACATTTACTCCCCAAACTCCGTTCCTGTATCAGCATAGCGATGGAAAAACCTATGACATCGATGTCAGTGGAATCCGGGAGGGTACCGACCAGACTTCGATTACGTCCGCGATTATTACGTCTCGCAGCTACCATACTGGGTTGGTCCACGGGTTGCTGATGGATGGCTCCATTCGTCCGGTCAACAGCAACATTCAGCTGAATATCTGGCGGGCCTTGGGGACACGTGCTGGAGGTGAGGTTCTTAGCGGCGATACCGAGTGAGCCCATCCATCGGCGTCGACACGTTGCCAATTTACAAAATCGTTGCTGATAGACGTCGTTGCTGATAGACGTCGTTGCTGATCGACAAGCAGCGGGCGTTGGCCAACGTCATCGATCATTCGAATAGTGAGCGGAGAGCCGACCGGATTCGGGCTTCGGCTCCGGGGGCAACCCACAACCAACTCTCGTGAAATCCGTCGATGAAGGCGGACTCGGTGGGGACATACCCCGTCCAGCATTCTCCGTAACCGATGGGCAGAACGGGTTTGCCAGCACTCAATTCCTGCGCCATGAATTGATAACCCACGAAACTCTCGCCAGGGAATACAACGACCCGAGCTACTTGGAAATCGATGCAGGGCATATCGATCGATTGGCCCCGCGCGACACGGTTCTGCGCCGCCAATCCCATGGCTGCCAAAATCCGTTTTTCGGTAGTAAGCGTTTCATCGTGGAGTTGACCATTAAGAAAATCGCCTCTGAGGTTTTCATCGCGGCTAGGTTCGAGGTCTAGGGTCGCATTTCTAAAAGTAAGCCGCTCCAGCGGGATTCGTTGAACATGGTCGCTTGAATGGCACATTGCCTCGTACAACCGATCTGTCAATTGACCTCGCGATTCTGGAGTTCCGTCGTTGAATTTTCCCGCGGTAACATCACCGCTACAACCCGATGCATACACCTGCGCAACGTTGCGATCGTCTCGCTTGCGACGCTCGCGGGCCAGACCGACAAAGTCCGAGGTGACTTCGCCGCGGCCGTAGTAGCTCATCGGGTGAGTTGCGTAGGTGTGGTACTCCAGCAAGCACCGCTCATGATTCCAAAACGATAGGGTTCTAAGTTTTGGATCGATGAGTCCCGTTTCGGCATCGCGAAATAGCTGTTCCCGTCCGCTGCTGCTTCCGCGGGAAAAAGATACGACACCCTCTGCATTCACGATTCGCCGATTCGATGCAATGTCCTGCACGACGCATTCTGAGTATCCCACATGAGTGATAGGTGCTGGAGTGGCAATCGCGTCCTTCAACGCCTCCTCGACGCGTTGTAATACCGATTCATGGAAATCAGGATCGAAGAGTTCGTTGATTAAACCTACGCTATCTAAAAGAGCTTGGGCGTCGGCATCGATCACTGGAGCATCATGCTGGTGAAGAGAGCTTACCAACACTCTATCGCGTGTTGTCCCCGCAGCGTGTGCTAGTCTGTTCCGCCACGCATCGTACGAGGAATTTCGGATTTCGCACCAATCGATGGCGACGACGATGATCGGTGGCTCTGGACCCAGTATTGCAAATCCATGGACAAACAGCGGATCTGCAATACGGACCGATTTTTGCGGTAGGATCCCCATGCAGCGGTGGTTCAACGGGATGGTCGCATCGGCGGAGAAAATCGCGATGGTGTAAGGGGTTCCCGCTTTGTTGTTATCAAGCCTAGAGGACTCGTTTTCGGGTCCATTCGCCGCCGTTTGAGCCCGAAGCGGGCCGCATGGAATAGCCAATCCCCCTAAAGTGAGCATGGCTGCGAACACAACAATTCGGGTATCGAGAAACATGAAGAGGCTCACACGCATTCCAGGCTTGGCACGAGTTCAGAAGGATATACCCGCTTTCAATTTACCAAATGGCCGTTTGATGATGCGTGGACAGAAGCAGCAACTATTTTTGTTTTTGCTTTTGCACCGACATGTAATACCGCCAGTAGAAGGTCGGGTTGAGTAGGATTTTTCCCGGGCCTGTATAGACTCGCACGAACGGTTCGCCGGCCGTAAATCGCCCCATAAAATTTTTGGTGGGACGCCTCATTTTGAACGAAACGCTTGCGGTCCGTCCAATCACGCAATCGCCGTCGACAACGACTTCTTTACCGTCCTCGAGCAAAAGTTCTTCAACGGGCCCCTTGGTGGTCAAAACAACCTTACCTTCACCTGCAACTTTCGTCTGGAGATAGACGATGCCTTCGCCCGCCCATAGTGAGGTTATCAAGCGTTCCCGGAAAAACTGAAGATTCACGGAACCTTCCGAAGCCCAGTAGGCCCCTTTCTCTAGAATCCACGATTCGCCGTTGAGCTCCACAATGTGGAAACCACCAAGTGAAGATTCGAGAGTAATCGTTCCTGTTCCAGAATAGGTTGGACGATAGACCGATTCACCTGCGAGAAGCGACGAAACCACACCACCCACCGATGGGACCAACTGCGAGTGAATCGCGATATCGCCGATCATGTAGTTCAGAGCGCCCGATTCGCATCGAACCATTTCATGGTCCAGATGGATATCGACATATCGCATTCCTTCAAGTTGTTTGACTTCGAACGTGGCCATGGAATCGTTTGGGAAATCGAGTTGAGAGCCGGCGGAGTTCAGACGATACGCAGACAGCGTTTAATGCTTCTCGTACAGATTGACAACCTTGACGGGTTGTTCGCAACAAATACATGAGTGGTAGTTGGAGACTCTTTGCATAGCCACTTTGCGTTGAATCCCAAAAATGTTCACTCCCATGGATTGCATGATGGCACCTATCCCCCCATACAATCCCACAAAAGCGATGAGGGCCGCTAACCAATTGGTATAAAGCCATAAGACAACCGAGGCGATGATTGTCGCCAATAACCAAAGCGGCCAATATCCATCGATTGGCTCCATGTACTCGGTCGGGGCTTCATCTTTTTTGTGCTGTGGGTCGCAGCTGTTGCAAACGAGCTTGCCATAATACGCACAGACCTTATTCACGCATTGCAATGGGGACTCGGCGCCGGTCAACCTTGCGCGGCAATGGAAGCAAAAGAAGTTTCTGCATTGGGTGCAGTGGTACGCTTCCTCGTGGACATCGGACCAGCAAATCGGGCATTTTGAGGTGTCCCCAAGACGCTCTATGGTGGTTTTGGGGGATTGCTCCACACTCGTTGTCTCACTCATTCGTCGTTCTCACAGGCGGGCTAACTCTTGATGTTGTCTCGAACAGGATCATCGCTGCCGGATCCACTGGATCCACTGGGGGTAAAATCGTACGTCAAACGGGAGCTGCAGCTTGCGATCTTCCCAAGTAACTCTGGGTACCGCTGTTACTCTAACTATCGCTGACCGGAGCTGCAATTGAACATGTGAAAAGATTATATTCGATAGCGTCGGATCGACGAAATCGATAGTGATCGGTCTCCAAATCAACGACTTGATTCTCAATTATGACAGGAATTTTCAAGTGAATACCGCTTGGGTAAAAATACGCAGCGCAGGATTGCTGCTGACGTGCTGGTGGGTTTGTTGTTCATGGACAGCGAGCGGAATGGCTGAAGAATCGCCGGATGTCACTCCGGGGGGCGACGTCACAACGCATGTCCCAGGGAACCCACCCAACATCATTGTCGTTCTTACCGATGATCAGGGGTATGGGGATGTATCTGCGCATGGCAATCCGATACTTAAGACCCCCAACCTGGATCGTTTGGAGCGAGAGAGTCGATCGTTCACCAATTTTTTTGTTTCCCCAACATGCTCCCCAACTCGCTCGGCGCTCATGACAGGGCGTCATGAGTTCTTCAACGGGGTAACGCATACCATTCTCGAACGGGAACGACTGTCACTCGATGCGGTGACAGTGGCAGAGGCGTTGCGAGGAGCCGGTTATGCTACGGGGATCTTTGGCAAATGGCATTTGGGAGACGAGGAATCGTACCAGCCGGATCGTCGCGGATTCGACGAGGTCTTTATTCACGGAGCGGGAGGAATCGGCCAATCGTATCCGGGAAGTTGCGGTGATGCTCCGGGGAATCGCTATTTCAATCCAGCTATCCTTCATAATGGTACTTTCGAAAAGACAGAGGGTTATTGCACCGATATTTTTTTCCGAAAGGCGATCGAGTGGATAGGGCAAAAGCGTACGGAGAAGCCCTTCTTTTGTTGGATCGCAACCAACGCGCCGCATGCTCCCTACGATGCTCGCGCGGAGGACGCGTCGCTTTATGATGGGTTTGGGTTGGATGAAAAGCTGAAAAATTTTTATGGAATGATTCACAATATCGATCAGAACATTGGCGCCCTGTTGGAGCAGTTAGATCGATGGGAAATTGCGAATGAAACGCTCCTTGTTTTTATGAATGATAATGGGTCTGCCATCGGCGGAACGAAGTTCAATGCAGGGATGCGCGGTGCTAAGGGTAGTCCGTGGCTAGGAGGTACTCGAGCCAGTTCTTTTTGGAGATGGCCATCGAGAATAGCTCCTGGTCCGTGCGATGCCCTCACTGCCCACATCGATTTCTTCCCCACGCTGGCGACGCTCGCGCATGCGACGTTGGACGATCGTGCTAAATCGCAAATCCAAGGCCGAGATCTCGATGCCGTTCTTTGGGACCCCAGCGCACACTGGGAGGATCGTACTTTAGTGACTCATTTGGGACGTTGGCCCAAAGGCACATCGCCTGCGGGTTTTCAGTACGCACAGTGTGCGATTCGGAACACTCGGTACACGTTGGTTAGCGTTCATGGCAAATCGACGCCGAAATGGGAACTATTCGATGTGCTCGCCGATCCAGGCCAAACGATGAATATTGCGGAATCTCATCCGGAAGTAGTTCTTGAGTTAGGCCAAGCCTACGATCGATGGTGGAGTTCGGTGCAGGGGTATCTTGTCAACGAAGATGCCGTTGGGCCTGCTGAGAATCCGTTCCAAACGCTTTATCGAAAGCAATTTGGTGCTAAGTAGTCAAACCGAATTTTAGATAGATAACTAGAAAGCCAGTCCCATGTTGCATCATTCACGAACCGTGGAGTATCTCGCCTTTGCGGCCATCGCTCTCAGCCTCGCTTTTGGAGGTACTTTAAGAGGGTTCGCCGGTGAACCGTCGACGAGCGAAGCGACTTCAGCCAGCCTGTTTCGACCCAGTACGAATTCCCCGAATATCGTCTGGATCATCATCGAGGATATGTCTGCGCATTTCTCCTGCTATGGAGAAACAACGATCCAAACCCCAAACATCGATGAGTTATCTGCCTCCGGGATTCGATTCACAAGAGCGTTTGTGACAGCCCCCATTTGCAGCATATCGCGTTCAGCGCTGATCACCGGCCGGTACCAGACGAGCCTTGGAGTTCAAAACCATCGTTCGAGCGTTCCAGGCCATATCATTCAGTTGCCCTCCGATGTCCCTTTGGTTACCGAGCTGTTTCATCAGCATGGCTACCACGTCAATAATCTGACGTGGGAGGCATTTTTGAAGAGCGATGAGCAGCTCGCTAAAAACGCCCGAGTTGAGGTTGCAAAGACGGACTATAACTTTGAGTGGATTCCCGAGAAATCGTACGACCGTACGCACTGGGCGCGGCGCGATCGCGAGAAGCCTTTTTTTGTGCAGGTTCAGCTTCATGGTGGTAAGTTTCGCGGCCAAGCTCCCAAGCAGGATTGGCCGAATCGAGTTCTCAAAGAGCTAGGTTCGATTACCTCAGCTTCCTCGGTCAAGTTACCTGCTTATCTTCCCGAGGATCCGATCATTCGCGAGGACTGGGCTCAGTATTTGGATTGCGTTCGATACACCGATCATCAAGTCGGAACAATAGTTCGACGATTGAAGGAGACCGGAGACTTTGACAATACGATTATTTTTGTCATGACAGATCATGGAATTAGCCATGTTCGAAACAAACAGTTCCTTTACGACGGGGGCATCCACGTACCTTTGATTATTTCAGGGCCAATCAACGCCGTAGGACGAACCCGAGAGGATCTTGTCGAGCATATCGATTTGGGCGCAACATCCTTAGGGTTTGCTGGGATCCCAGTTCCCCCGTCCATGCATTCCCGCGATCTTTTCAGCCCCCACTACCGAGAACGTGACGCGGTGTTTGCCGCTCGCGATCGAGCGGATGAAACGGTGGATTGGATTCGGTCGGTACGTACGGACAAATACAAATACATACGCAATGGCTTTCCGAGTCGGCCTTATCTCCAGCCAAACCACTACAAGGACAGCAAAGCGATCGTCCAAGCGATGCGGCGATTGTATGCTGATGGGAAACTCGATCCCCATCAATCGCTTATCATGGCGGAGAGTCGGCCTCCGGAAGAGTTGTATGAACTCGGAACGGACCCTGAAGAGTTCCGAAATCTAGCAACCGATCCGGCGTATGGTGAGATTCTTTTGGAGATGCGCAGCAAGCTCATCAATTGGTGTGAGCAGATGGGGGATCAAGCGGGCCCTGAATCCGAGGAAGTCTACGAACTTGAGGCAGCGGCGGAGCATCTCGAAGGAGGTAAGGGGAACCGAACCCCTCAATACCAAAAAAACTTAGAACTAATGCGTCGCTGGAGGCACGACAAACCATTTGTGCCGCTGGCCTTCGAAACAGCGAAGCCATAATCCGAAAAGCGCGATTCAGAAGACTATTCCACCCAGTCCGATAAAGCGACGCGGAACAATCCCTCGCTGTTGGCTTGTCCGCGAGCCATGATGGGTGTGTTGAATTGTGTTTCAATGTTTCCCGACGCATCGACTGCGATGATTCCACCCGAATCGACGGGTAAAGTTTTAGCGATCGCGTGCCCTACGGCTTTCTCGAGCGGTTCTCCGAGATGTTCCATCCTGGACGAAATCGCGGAGGCGATGTGGTGTTTGATGAACAGTTCGCCGATTCCGGTGCAACTGACCGCGCAGCTTTGATTGTTGGCATAGGTGCCAGCACCGATGACCGGGGTGTCTCCGATCCGTCCATACTTTTTGCCGAGCAACCCTCCTGTACTGGTAGCCGCAGCTAAATTGCCTTGAGCGTCCATCACGACGCACCCGACGGTGCCTAGATAAAAGAGCCTATCCTCTCCTTTATCATGATCATGTCGGGATGTCGAGTTCTTCGCCGCCTGACGTTCTTTCCAGACTTTCCAGCTCTCGATTTGCTCTTCGGTTTTGAAGTAATCGCCCGTTTCGGTAGGCAAACCGACTTGGGCTCCGAACTCGTCGGCTTCGTGGCCGCATAGAAAAACATGAGGGGTTTTATCTCGCACTGCCCTTGCTAACGAAATTGGGTTGCGGGTCTTGCGCACATTAGCGACCGCACCGCAACTGAGATCCGTTCCATCCATCAAGCTTGCGTCGAGAGAAAACTCGCCGATCTCATTGAGAACAGCACCTCGACCGGCATTAAAATTTGGATCGTCTTCGAGAACTCGAACGACCGCTTCTGCAACATCGACGGCCGGTGTCGATTTCTCAAGCAGTTCGACGCCCCGTCGCAATGCGGCTTGCAATCCCTGGATCCGTGCTTGTTGCTGCGGTGCCGTCCAACGTTCGAGATCACCACCTGCTCCGCCATGGATCGCAATAGTCCACTTTGGGCGGGTCGACGCAATAAATCGCTCGTTGGATGGTTTAGAGTCTGGCACGATTTTCAGGGGGGGATCGTAGTGGATGGTTGAGGGTGATGCTGCTGCGGGTGATGATTCGGATCGTAACGGGGATTGGGCTTGGAGTGCCGTCACCGACAAGTTTAGCGCGAAGGAAAGTGCGAGTGCGATTCTACGGAAAGAATACACGGAATGACTCATGTAGATAGTGCGCTTCACAATAATGGGTCTCGACCGGACGAAGTGTTAGAAAATCAAGAATTCGCTTGAAATCGACATTAGGGTGACGGCTGTTTTACCATGCCTAATTGGTGCAGCCAACGTTGGCATGCGAGAGGCCAATCCGATGTTCCCGGGATGGATTTCCCAAGCCCGATGCCGTGGGTCCCTTTTTGGTAGATATGCAGCTCGCCGGGAACGTTTTTGGCGACCATAGCTTGATAAAAGACCAAAGAGTTTTGTGGCGGAACGGCTTTGTCCTCAAAGGTGTGCATCAAGAACGTCGGTGGTGTATCTGCACGCACATTTCGTTCGCTCGCGAATTTCTCCAAGGTTTCTTGGTTCGCATTTGGCCCGAGTAGATTGACTTCGCTTCCACGATGCGTGAACGAGCTTCCCATGGAGATCACGGGGTAGCAAAGGATCGCAAAATCAGGTCGCGAGGATTCCTTGGAAACAGGGTCCGAAGCACTATTATCCCCGGGATCGAATTGGGTGATCACGGTGGAAACTAAATGCCCACCCGCTGAGAATCCGATCATGCCGATCTTGGTGGGGTCGATATTCCATCGTTTTGCATTTGCGCGAGCCATGCGAATCGCGCGCTGTGCGTCGTGAAGGGGGGCGGGATGGCCATAGCCTTTTCCGCGATGCCGATAATCGCACAGGATCGCGGTCAGCCCCATGCGATTTGCCCATTCACAAATCTGGCGGCCTTCGTGGTCCATCGCCAGCCCACCATAACCACCTCCAGGGCAGATCACCAACGCTCCTGTGGGTTGCTCCGATGTTGCGAGATGGATCGTGAGGTTGGGGTTGTCTTTGGGTTCCGTGCCGATCGCGTTCGGAGCGCCATCGCTCCAAAGGGGGACGATCTTTTGTTCCGGTTCCTCACCGAGGGCGGGTGGGGATCCGAGGACGATTACGGCGGATAGGGTCGCCGATACGACCATGAAGGCTGATAGTTTCGACATTGTGATTTAGCTCGGGATATTGTCTACTTAAAAACCAAGATCGACGGGCGAGCAGCGAACCTGGAGGGCATTTCTTCCTCCCTGATTATCCTCGCTTGCTCTGCGAAATGCGATAACCCACACCGCGGAATTAACTCCGAGCAGAATGAAAACAGTAACACACACAGTAACGCTGACAATAACACTCACCGTATGAAATAATTCGCATCCCAGCGCGCCTTACGGAGCCAAG
The DNA here is from genome assembly GCA_046318275.1 of Pirellula sp. Taxonomy (GTDB): domain Bacteria; phylum Planctomycetota; class Planctomycetia; order Pirellulales; family Pirellulaceae; genus JBKCUI01. The sequence goes on from JBKCUW010000058.1 coordinate 65,791, forward strand.
CCGTCAGAAAGCGGGGGCACTACATGCAAGGAAAACAGAATCTATGCGGAAGATGAAGACGATCTCAACGGCGTTCGGTTTTTGGGTTCCGTGGATCTCCACGCTCTTCAGTGGAGCGTTGGTGGTGGATTCAACGACTCGATGGGCGAGCATCGGCCATTGTTCGCCAGCTGGATCGAACGATGACGACGCGAGCGGGAAAAGTTCTGATGCTCGGAGTGCTGGGTTGGAAGGAAAGCTAATACCTTTTGAACTGACGGATACTCAAGGCCGCGAATGGAAATCCGAGGAGTTATTAGGACCCAAGGGAACGGTAGTCGCTTTTCTGGGTACGCAATGCCCTCTCGCCAAGCAGTATACGTCGCGGCTCAATGAGTTGGAGCGTGAATTTCGTGACCAAGGGATTCGATTCGTTGCGATCGACGCCAACGTTCAAGATTCCCTGGCAGAGATGGCAGCGCATGCTCGGCGGTTTGGAATGGAGTATCCATTCTTGAAAGACCCATCGCAACATGTTGCGGACCAATTGGGGGTAACTCGAACACCGGAGGTTTGTGTGATCGACGCGGACCACGTTCTCCGTTACCGCGGACGGGTCGACGATCAGTATGGGATTGGGTTTGCAAAAGATAAACCGGTCCATGAAGACTTGAAGGACGCGGTGAACGCCATCCTCGAATCGAAGGAGGTCGCGGTGCCGACAGTTCCATCGTCTGGATGCTTGATTGGACGGGTTGCCAAGAAACCTCCTCAGGAGTCTACGAAAGTTACCTATGCAGAGCATGTTTCGAGGATTCTGCAATCGCGATGCGTTTCATGCCATCGCGAAGGAGACATTGGCCCGATGGATTTGAGCCGATACGAAGACGCAGCAGCATGGGCGGACATGATTGTTGAAGTGACACAGGATAGACGCATGCCTCCATGGCACGCGAGTCCCGAGTACGGGCACTATGCAAACGATCGAAGTTTGAGCGAAGAAGAGCTCAGTACTATCGAAGCTTGGGTTCGTGCAGGCACGCCGCGAGGAAATTCTGATGCGGAACCGGAGCCATTAAAATTCACCGACGGTTGGCTTCTCCCGAAAACGCCGGACATAATTCTGCCTATGCGAGAAAAGCCCTTCGATATCCCGGCCAAAGGGGACGTTCGGTATCAGTATTTTCTCGCCGATTTGAAGAACACGGAGGAACTTTGGGTCAATGGAATGGAGTTGGTACCAGGAAATCGCGAGATCGTGCACCATATTCTCGTCTTTGTACGGGAGAAAGGTTCGCGACGGCAGGACTTAGGTGGAGCTCGGAGTTTTTTGGTTGGCTATGTTCCTGGGACTCGAGCTGAAATGATGCCCGAGGGTTACGCCAAGCGGATCCCGGCCAATAGCGAGCTGATTTTCCAAGTTCACTACACGCCGAACGGGATCGCCCAGAAGGACTTGAGCAAGGTTGGTTTTATCACGGCGGATCCGGCGAAGATAACCCATGAAGTGATCACGACCAGCGCCGTGAACCCAGGTTTCCGAATCCCACCTCGCGAAGCCAACTATCGGACGACCGCGATGCTTCCTGAACGCCTGCCTGAGTGTGAACTGCTCTCATTGAGTCCGCATATGCATGTTCGGGGCAAGTCGTTCCGCTATACGTTGGTTTATCCCGACAAACGACGAGAAATCTTACTCGATGTTCCGCACTATGATTTCAATTGGCAGACCGAGTATCGGTTGAAGGAAAAAATGGCTTTGCCCAAAGGAACGAAAATCTTTTGCGAAGCCGTCTTCGATAACTCCGCTGGCAATTTGAATAATCCCGATCCAAATTCGTGGGTTAAATGGGGTGACCAAACCTACGAAGAGATGATGATTGGATACTTCCATTACGCAGTGCCGCGGCAAAAGTGATTTTTACTATGCAGATTTCTAGGATCCTTCGCGTTGTTCAGCAAAGGTATTGGATTTGCGCTTGGGCCATGGCATTGCTGAGTAATCACGTGCACATCAGCATGGCGCAAAGCGATACGATTGGACGTTATGATCGACCGTCGGGGCCCGTGGCACAGAGTCGCTCATTGGTCTTCTCGCGAGGCGGGATGGCGTGTACCAGCGACCCTCGTGCAACCGCTGCTGCGTTGCGAGTTTTGGAAAAAGGTGGGTCGGCCGTGGATGCCGCCATCGCAGCCAATGCTGTGCTTGGTGTGGTCGAACCGATGAGTTGCGGTTTAGGCGGTGATCTCTACTCGATTGTCTGGGATTCGAAGACGCAAAAAATCTATGGACTCAACGCGAGTGGGCGTTCGCCGAAGTCTTTGACGCGGAAAGTGTTTCAGGAGAAGGGGCTTCAGGAAATACCGCTGTACGGCCCTTTGTCTTGGAGCGTACCCGGTTGTGTATCCGGTTGGTTTGACCTTCATTCCAAATTTGGCCGGTTGAAGATGGAGCAAGTACTCGAGCCAGCGATTGGTTTGGCGGAACAAGGGTTTCCCGTTTCACCAGTCATCGCTGGATTTTGGACGAAAGGGGAGCAGTCTTTCCACGATTGGCCCGATTCGGAACGAACATTTCTGCTTCAGGGAACGAAAGCTCCAGCGGCCAGCGATATCTTTCGCAACCCAAAACTCGCAGCCACCATGCGAGCGATAGCCAAGGATGGTGCGGATGCCTTCTATCGCGGTGATATCGCGAAAAAGATCGTTGATTTCAGTCGCAAGAACGGTGGGTACTTCGCGATCGAAGATTTCTCAGAGCATGAGAATACATGGGTCGATCCGATATCAACCGAGTACCGAGGCTTTGATGTATGGCAGATTCCACCCAATGGCCAAGGTCTCGCGGTTCTCCAAATGCTCAATGTTTTAGAGCAGCATGATTTGCGCTCGATGGGTTGGGGGAGTGCGGATACGGTGCACCTGCTGCTTGAAGCTAAGAAATTGGCGTATGCAGATCGCGCGCGTTACTACGCGGACATGGCGTTTGAAGATGTTCCTGTCGATGCATTGAAGAGCAAGTCCTATGCAAAGCTTCAGAATGCGCGAATTGATATGGACCGCGCCATGACAGAGGTCGAACCAGGGGATGCAAAGTTGATCCATGGCGATACGGTCTACTTGTGTGTCGTCGACAAAGATCGCAATTGCTGTTCATTGATTCAAAGCAACTACCACGGGTTTGGAAGCCAAGTCGTCCCCGGGGATGTCGGTTTCGTACTGCAAAATCGCGGTAATCTATTCGCATTGAGCGACGATCATCCGAATCGATTGGAGCCCGGTAAACGACCCTTCCATACGATCATCCCTTCGCTGGTTACCAAGGATGGGAAGCCCGTGTTTGTGTTTGGGGTAATGGGGGGGGACATGCAACCTCAAGGCCAAGTCCAAGTCCTAGTCAACTGGATCGATTTCGGCATGAACATTCAGATGGCTGGTGATGCAGCACGGGTACGACATGAGGGAAGCCCAACCCCAACACTGGGCCCGGGGGATCCAGATGGTGGCGTGGTCCACTACGAATCTGGTTTACCGGAAGAAACTGTCCAGGAGTTGAATCGTCGCGGTCATAAGACCCAACGTGCGAGGACCTCTATGGGGGGCTATCAAGGGATACTCATCGATTGGGAACGAGGTGTCCTCCACGGTGCTACCGAAAGCCGTAACGACGGTTTGGCACTAGGAATTGAGTAACCAACCTCCTCGATAGGGACTTTCTAGTTGCCGCCGCGAGCAGGGCATTTGGAACTGGTGGCACTAGTTGCCGGTCGTCGCGGGGAGCGTCGGAGCGCATGCGGTGATGGCCGCATGGACCAGTGATGGGTAGTCCGATTGGTGCGATTCAACGATGGTTGTCGCCCCTAGATCCTTGAGGGTCTCGGTGACATTCGCGGAGATACTGAGCCACCGCGAGCCCGCGGCTAACTCTCCGAGTAGCCGAAATGCGTGCTTGGCAACGTTTGGACTGGTGGCCACGATCCAAGGGGATCGCAATTCATGGATAGAGCTGACGATCGACTCCGTCCAACGATCGATCGGCAGTTGGCGGTAGGCGTGGACGCAGTGAACGCTGGCGGCGACTTTGCACAGTTGTTCCTCAAGTCGGTTGCTCCCGTCGGGAGTTCTGACGAGAACGACCCGTTTTCCGGCTGCTTCAGGAACTAAATCAGCGAGCAGCGCGTCGGCCCCGGACCCTGATCTGGGAATCAAATCGCAGCGCAAGGAAAACTCTTGCAGGGACTGTGCGGTAGCGTGGCCGACGGCCGCGACTCGGCAATTCCCCAGCCGTCGCGCATCGCAGCCGCGTTCGAAAAGTCGGTGGAAGTAATTGCGAACACCATAGGAACTGCTGAAGACAAGCCAATCGGAATCTGGCAACTGATCGATCGATTGGTCGACGGAGTTCCAATCGACTGGGGGGGCGATCTCCATCGCGGGAGCATGAATGCAATTGGCACCTTGGGCTGCGAACAATGCCGACAGTTTGGAGGCTTGGCTACTGGGGCTAGTGATCACCACGCTTTGTCCGAAAAGGGGTTGTGAGGTGAACCAGCATGTTTCCGATGTGGCTTGAACAACTTCACCGATAATCGCAATTGCTGGAGCGCGAAATTCCGGGTGAGCCGCCAATGTCTCGGAGACGGAGGCTAGCTCGCATCTCAATACTTGTTGATCTGGCCATGAGCAACGGCGGACTAACGCGACCGGGGTACTTGGTGATTTCCCCGCTTCAATCAATCGTTGGCTCCAATGGTTGGCCGAGGAGACAGCCATGTACAAGACCAGTGTCCCTGGAAATTTACCGATGGAGTTCCAGTCCATCGGCTCCTCGGAATCTGCGTATCCATCGCTGGGTTGTGTTTGGCCGGTAATCAGCGCCACCGAGGAACTCCAATCGCGATGGGTGATCGGGATACCGGCAAATGCAGAGGTTGCCAAAGCCACTGTTAGTCCAGGAATGATTTCGTAGGTAATGCCTTCGGCATTCAGACGTTCTGTTTCCTCAGACGTGCGCGCAAACACGGAAGTGTCACCACCTTTGAGGCGAACGACATGGGAGTACTGCCTTGCGTACTCGACCATCAAGTCGTCGATTTCGGATTGTTTCCAGGTCCCGCCATGCCCGCGTTTTCCAACACAACACTGGATCGCATTTGGCGCGGCGAGCTCTAAAATCTGCGGGTTTACCAATCCATCGTACAGAATAACATCAGCGCGCTCGATCGCATGTTTGGCCGCGATGGTGATCAGTTCCGGATGTCCGGGGCCAGCACCGACGAGATATACCTTTCCTTTCATGCGACTACTGCCTCACCGTGGCTGGAGTGGATGGATCGCCGAGCGTAGGCTTCCAGAATCGGTCGATAGGTTGTTTGCGGATCAAAGAATCGCGATGCATCGATTCGATCTGCGAAGCCCGATCGCGGTCTTCAATTCCTGGAGGGTATTGCTGCATGCTCGAAAAAGGCAGTGGTAAACTGCTTTGCCCTTCCAGTGTATTGAGAGCCGCATCTTTGTCCCAACCGACACTGTGGAGGATGAAGTCGCGTACCCAGCCTGACTTCGTCTGGGCTGCTGGGATTTCGAAACGCAATACCATTTCGTCACCGCTTCCCATGACCACGAGAAGATCATCGTCACGCTGAATCAGCTCTTTGACATCGCCGTATTTGGTGAATCGACCACCCAGTGGTGGCCATGCTGGTTCCGTGGAAACGGCTTGATAATCATACCAATGAGGTTGATAGCGATCGCGAGGTAACTCGCGGCTAAATCCTCGATAGTGGAGCATGCTCTCTTGTAGTGGTAGCCATCGCATCTGCAAAAGCCCATCGGATTGATCGTCGGTGCGATTCGTTTTGGGGTCGGGCAAGGGGAATGGTTTGCCATATCCCAATCGAATTCGATCCCAATAGATCTCGCTGGAATGGGTAATTCGGATCCGATGGTCGTCCGTCTTGAAAAGTCCATCAAGCGGTATCACGATCGATTTGGGTTTTCCACCCGGGAATCCTGTGAAAGGCATCGCCAATTCAAAGTCGCCCGAGGGACCGACGGTCCAGAGTTGAGGGGGGGATGGCGGGTCCAAATCTGGGTTTTGGTCGATGCCGATATTGAGGGAAGTGTCGGTTGGATAGATCCAACCGGTCAAGATCAATTGGGCTGGTCGCTTGGTATCGATGGCGCCGAAATCGATTTCGAGGGTAGATGATTCCACTAGACCTTGTTTGAATCGCTTTCGAAATGGAATCGCGACATCGCCGTCTTGATGGAGTGCCGATGCGAGCCAGTTTTGGCCGTATTGATCAATAACGGCTTGGGGAGGAATTGTTTCTGTGTAGGCCCATAGACTGGGCTGAGCGATGGACGGTGGACCTACTTTTTCATTCGAAACAATTTCGACCTCTGCAGGGTGGTCAATTTGCAACAACGCGACGTGATCGAAGTAAGCCGATTCCCAAAGTTCCTCGGTGATACGAAGCTCGTAAGCATTGTTGTATGGGTGCATGAGTTTCCCATCGACGAGCAGGTATTCCCAGCGTCGATCGGGTAGGACTTTACCTTTGGCGACTTGCAAGCCCAGGGGGGCATTCCAAAGTAGGTCGGTGATCAGTTCCCACTTGGACCCATCCCAGCCGTAAGCAAATGGGCATGAGCCGATGAGGACTTGTTTCTCCTCCAAGATAGCGCCGCTTTTTGGATCGATGATACCTTGGGTCAGCCCATTCACAAAGATTGTTCTCAGCGAGTATGCGGCATCGGGGCCGAGGCCGAAGTGAACCGAGTCATCCTCGATGATCCGTGCTTGGTAACCGAAGGGTCCATAGATTTCAACGGTTGAACCGACCGCGTATTGGTTATTACGCCCGCCCCCATTGGCATCGCTGATTCCTTTGACCCGATACTCTAGGTACTGATGATTCTTTTGCGGCGTCGAAGAAAGGATAAGTGGTTTTCCATCGATGACTACGGCGGCGTCGAGCCAGCCGTCGGCATTGAGATCGGCGACGGAGATTCCAACGGGAGTCCGCTCGTCCGAGAGTGGATTCTTACCCACCGGAGCGAGGTTGTGGTTTGTGAAGGAAAACGCCCCATCATTGAGCCAAAGCTCGACTCCTTGTTTCGAATTGGAAATCACATCGAGTTTTGCATCATTATTCCAATCTCCGAGAGCGACGACGGAGTTGTCCGAATTGAGGGTTGCATGGAGTGGCGCCGATGTAGACTGGCCTGGTTGGGTGAAGGTGGAGACGACATGAATGCCGTTGGGGCCGCCCGCAGCGAAATCCCACGAATAGTTGTTGTTGAAATCGCCGACCGCAAGCGAGTTCGCATTGCCTAGGGATTCCCACGATGCGTCGAGTCCTTTGAATCGGAACTGGCCATGTTGGATGTTCTCGAGAACTCCGAATCCTTGCGAGTGAGAGACCATGATATCGAGATCCACATCACGGTCGTAATCAACGATAGAAACCGAATGGATCGTGAATGAACGATCGGGGAGTTGGCTGATCGAGTTGACCTCGCGGAACATTCGATTTCCCATATTCTCATGCAGAGAAAGGGTTCCGTCGGTGACGGCTACCAAGTCCAAGTCGCCATCCGATTCCCAGTCGACGGGAGCGACTTGTTTGACATTTTTCAATGCAGAAAGGCCGATATCTTCGGTGAGCAGCCCCCATTGTGGCTGATCATTGACGGGGGCTTGGAAGGCGACGATTTGGATTCCATTGTCACCGAAGAGTGTGAGGTCTCGAATCGTTTCATGCCGCACCGACAGGGTTGCTTGAATCGACAGGTCTTCACTCTGAGCCTCGGTCCTTGCCTTGGCACCTCGGTGGGCATCACTGGCGAACCAATCGACGGCAGCGACTCCCAGAATCGGTGCGTTAAGTTCGAGCGAGGCAAGTGGTTTCCATGAATTGGTGCCTTCCAAAGATCCGAGTTGTAATTGCGTGTCGGACCACACAAGAATTTCGGGCCGAGTATCGACATTCCAGTCGAAAAAACGGACTCCCGAGCAATGATCCAAATCGATCGCGAGGCTTGTGGCAGGTTCGAAGTGAACTCGTTTGGGACTCTTTTTTTCAGCTTCGAAACGCTGCTGAAGCATTTCCTCAATATCCTTGAGATCGATAAATGCTAATTCACTCACGTCGATACTCTTAGCATCCACCAAACTACCTTCGGTATTTTTTGCTTCGCCGACCCATCCGATCAGGATACCGAAGGCCGCATCAAGATCCGTCTTGCTTACTTCCACAGCGCGTCGCAGATCATTGAGGTCTTTTGGTCGTCGCTCCATTTTCCACTTCCACTCGAAAGGTTCGAGCAGATCGGCCAGCGGTTCTGCAAGTTCAATGGCGGAGGGATCTTTGAGTTGCACTAGGCGTTGGATGAGCAAGCAGAGCAGGTAGATATTTCTCGGGTTGGCTCGTTGAACGTTTCGAAGAGGATCCACGGTTTGTGCCAACACCTTAGGATCGACAGCGCTCATGACTTCCGCAGCGTTGTTGAACTGGGTTACCAAAAAAGCGTTGCCGGGGAATTGCTTGACATACCCTTGGAGCTTGTCAAACAGTTTGGACTGCTCCTCATCAGCGATGATGGTGTTGGCAGCGCTGAGGATCGAGATCCATCGAATATCTCGCAGTACGTCGAGTTGTGTGGCGATGGGATCCTCGGGGTTGGAATCTCGGTAACGGCGAATAGCATCAGCGGCGTGTTCAAACAGTTCCGGAAGCTTGGTTCGGATTTCCTCGACGTTGTTTTTGGGATCCTGTGATAAGTCCATTTGGTACTTGACATTCGCCAGTGCTGCTATGGCTGCGTTTCGGACGTAAGCTGTCTCCTTGGGCGCAAGTGTTTGTAGTTCTTTGTAGATCGATTCCGCCTTTGAGTACTGGAGGTTCTCTAAGAAAGACGCAGCGCGCGCTGACTTTTCGAATCGTGAGTCTGTAGGTTCTGTCGGCTTGCGTTCCCACGATATCGCGATCCAAAAGCCGATCCCAAGACCTGCCAGAACCAGTAGCAGAAGAAGCGAGGTGCGTGTTTGGTTCACGTGTAATCTCCATAGATTCGAAGACAATACGGCTCCATCCAGAAACGTATTTCTGGCAGAACGTAAGCGAGTTGCCGGTGGTCGTCCTTGGAGATCGCACCAAAGGCGAGTATATGAGTTAGGTGGTCGAAATGCACGAACTCGTGCCAGACATCTTCGGTGAGTGGGCAGCTTTGTATATCAAGAACCGAAAGGCTAGGGAAATTTCCGAGCAATTTCATCAGATTGAAGTTGATCGGAGTATCGCGAACGACGATAGCTCGAATTTTGTTTCTATCTCGTTTGTTCGCCGAAGACATCACGCTGATTGCCTGATCGATTTTGAACGTTCTGTGATAGGTCGGTTCGACGGTGGAAGCCGCAGTTGCCACGCCATCTTCGCTTGAGATAAACGTTTCATCGCATAGCGGGTCGTATTCATGCCAATCGCCTTTGGAGTCATTGATATGAAGGATTTGATCGGGCAAGCAGTTCAGGTTTAGAAAGGTGACGTTCTTCTCAGGCAGTTTTGGCGAGACGGATAGTTCCAGTGGACTAACCGCTTCTTTTTTCGAAGAGAGGACAGTGGAAATAAAACAGATGTAAGCCAAAAGCATGACAACTAGCGCAACCGAGTGAAGCGTTTGGTAGGAATTGTCGTCGGCGGCCTTGAGTCCTGAGGCGATCACGCCAAATACCGTTGCAACGATCACGAATGCAATCGCTGCTCGCTTCTGAATGTTTGGCCGTTTCACAACCGACTGTGGTTTGCGCATCTCTAGAAGGAGCGGTATGGTTGGCGAAAAGTGAAGGGCGATCAATCGTGGCTTAAGTTTGCGGTAGGTTCGATTTCACTCACGTTACATCGCAAGGGTTACTGGACGCAACGGAATACAAAGGATTGGAAGCAGTAGCGTGGACCAACCGAGCGCTTGGCGGAAAAACCCCATGGGGACATTATCGTTGCGACTCGGGGGATGTTTTACTCCCATAAGAGAGACCAGGATTAGCATGACCACGAATAGGCCTTGGCGGTAGATTACAGCGCCGAAGATCACATAGGCAACACATGCGAAGTAGGTGGTCCAACTCACGTAACGAGATTTTTCGCCTAGAAGCCCGAAGATCACATGCCCACCATCGAGTTGGCTGATTGGAATCATGTTGAGGCCTGTCACGAGCAGTCCAACCCACGCGGCCATCAGAAGGGGATTCATGTCGACATTCGTGATACCGTAGACCCACTTCGATTCAAAGAGCCATCCAGAACCTCCTTGGATGTCGGGAGTCATCGGGATTGCCCCAGGTGTGTTGTCTGGTGGTAGAACGTTTCGAGGTGCGGTCGAGTCGCTGGAGTCGGTCGGTGTCTGCTGCATCGGAAACGAAGCGGATGGCACCAGTTTTGCCAACATTTGGATCAAGACCGGTTGACCGAAAGTGTAGGATGCAACTCCACCGGATCGAAGTGGCACATCCACCATGAGACCCGCGATCGCGATGGGGATTGCTACGACCATTCCGGCCAGTGGTCCAGCGATACCGATGTCGAATATCTGACGACGATCAGCTTGACGGCCTTCCATCAGGATGACCGCCCCGCATGTACCTATTGGACTGATCGGAAACGGAATAAAGAGCGGAGGTGTCGATCGGATCCCGTAGCATCGTGTAACGATGTAGTGTCCCAATTCGTGAGATCCCAGGATCGCGGTAAGCGAAAGCGAGAAGAGGAGTCCTGGGATCCAGTTGGCCAAGACGGACCTTCTGACTTCAAAGAGTGAGCCTTGGTTAAAGGCTGTTTCAAGGATCTCAACGGGGGACCAAACGGTAAGCCCCGCCCAGGTCATCGAAAGGATCGACGCGACCAAAAGAAGGATCGGCAGACGCCAACGTTGAAACCAACGGTTTGGCCTGCTTGGTACGGAAACTTCGACCTCGGGGTAATCCGGTTGCGGATCGAGCCGGAAATGCAGAGCTTCGAGGGCTTTGTCAGCTCCATCGGGGAGTCGAGGTGTGTGGTTGAGTGAGTCGTTCAGCCGAGTCGAATCGGTAGGCATATAGGCTCGAGGGGGCTTCGTTGCGGTGAGCTCTGCGCGGAGGGACCGGCTCGCATCATGTTGAGCGGCCTGCACCGTGGACGTCTGCAGAGTATCCTAGGATTCGAATTGCCAAGGAGTGGGGAAACAATGGCGGATGAGGGCTGGGTGCAATCCCCCTATCGTCAAGCATTTCCGCATAATTCTCAAGATGTCTTTCGTGGAATCAAGTCCGCAGCGATCGGTCGATGAGGTCTCGCCCCAGCAATGCAGGTTGGGGCGGGGTATCAATCACGGTACAACCCGGACGGGAATGCACAGCGAGAACGGCGCCTCAGTGAGCCTTGGGCTTCGGTGTTGAAGGCTCTGGCGTTGTGGAAGCTGGCGTTGTGGAAGCTGGCGTTGTGGGGGGTGGCACTACCTTCTCGCTCGGCGAGTGGGTGTCGATGCGACAATCCACGCCAGCGTCGGAGAACGCTTGTGATGATGGCTCGGAACTGCCTTTGGTCCCAAGAGCTTTCGTTCCTTGGAGCCTTTTCACCACAATACGTCGGGCGATAATCGTTAAGTAGGTGGCCAGGGAGCTTTCACCTCGGAACCGTCGAAGGAGAGTGAAATTCCGATCGAAGATGGAGCTGAAAACCTCGGTTACAAGCTCGTTTCTTGTGGATTCATCGATGACCATCTCAAACGCGATAGCTGACTGATCGACGACTTGAGCGATCAAACCAGCAAATCGCTCGCAAAACGTCCTCCAAGCCACTTCGTCTCCTTGGAGGCAATCCCGCACCAAATCTCGGTCTACAGTTGAAAGGGACACAGCGATGGACCTTGAGATTTTTGAGGAGAAGGAGGGATGGCGGCGACCGGCCGATCAAAACGACATCGATTTACTTAATATTAGGTGCCGTAGATGCCGACAGCAAGCAGATTCAGGTTGCTTGACACCCCTGTTTGATCCGCCTACGATGCCAGGGTCGGAACACCAAACGGCAGTTTTTTCAGCGGATTTCGATCCTCTGTGATCACCCGTAGACGGTTCGAACCGACAGGCATGCATGCAGAGATAAACAGGTTGAGATACACATCGTACGATATCCACAAAGAGTTCGTCGGCTAACCGGTCGGTTTGGCAATTCGGATCGATTTGGTAGCTCGTTGGAAAGGTTTTCACCATGGCTCACATTGTTACCCAGCCTTGCGTAGGCTGCCGCTATACCGATTGCGTCGTTGTTTGCCCCGTAGAGTGTTTCTACGAAGGGGAAAAGATGCTCTACATCCATCCCGATGAGTGCATCGATTGCGAGGCTTGCGTAGCCGAGTGCCCTGTCGAGGCCATTTTCCATGAGGACAATGTCCCTGCAGAGTGGAAGAGCTTCATTGAATTGAATGCAGAAATGGCTCCTCAAAGCAAAGTGATCACCGAAAAGAAGAAGCCGTTGGCTGACTCGTAATTCGGAACGAGGCTACTACTCGCCGTGTTTACCTGCTACCGCCCGGTTGCTTTCCAGAGTGACGGGCGTTGCGTTTGAGGGTAGCAGGCTAATGGTCAAATGAGGATTTAGCTGGCGTGCAGTCTATTGTTTAGACGCTCTCTTTTTTGGTCGATTGGATGGACTTTGGCCACCAGTTGGCCTTCTGGTGCATTGGAGTGGATGCCGTTGTACTCGCACTCCGTGATTGGTATTGGTGCTCAATGAAGCGGTACTGGCACACAGTGAAGCGATACTGGTACACAGTGAAAGGGTACTGGCACTCGGGGGCTGTTCGTGCCCCTGCCACGCCAATCATCCATCGGATCGGTCCCTTTTGTTGCGAGCAGATGCGGTAGTTCGAACCAATGCGGTAGTTCAGACCGATCCGCAACGCGTTCTTTTGTAGCCCGCCGTTTTGAACCGCCGTTCAGCCCTTTATTGTTTCTTTTTGGGCGACGGCGATTTTTGCGGGTTGGTAATTGCGAATATCCCAGTCGATTTCCTCTGGAAGCCAAGAGACCGGTGTTTCTGTCTCAAGTTCGACCGCGAACAGCGAGTCTTCCGGTGCGGCTTGCCACCACTGCTGGATCAGTGATTTCAATGCATCTCCCTGTGTTTCCCACATGGAATAGGGAGGGCAGCAGAAGACGACCCACGGGCGATCTTGGGGCCAAGGAAGGCCTTGAGGCTGCGGTTCAGCCGTTTCGGTCTGGCTGGTGGGTTCCGATGGGTGTGCAGCTTGAAAAAGGGGGCCGAGTTGCCCCCAGTTTTCTCGCAGGTTTTGGCCCCATCGGAACGAGTCTTCGTGCAGAACCCGGGTCTGGTTGGCGATTCCTAGTTGGTTTGCGATCGCTTGGATGGTCGCGGCGCCGTGCCGGAGCACCTCCCAAATGGCGGCTGCATGGGCACCTCGCGAGATGGCTTCGAAGGCCAAAACGCCAGAACCGCCAAAAAGATCGAACGCCAAGGTCCCTTCGAGCGTACCACCGAGGAGGTTCAAGACCGCTTCGCGGGTTCGGTCCTTCATTGGCCGGGTTCGGCGGTCGCATGCGAATTGGATTTTTCGCGAGCGAAGGCTGCCGGAAATGATTCGCAGGGTGATAGTCTCGGAGTCCGTTTTTTTCACAGCAGTTATACTAAGTTCGCGAATCCATAATGTTTTTTCTGGTCGATCTCCACATCGGCGAGGATCCAGACGCTACAGCATCCCCCATTTCCCATGACAAACAAGTATCACACAGCGGTCCTCGCTTCGGTTTTGAGCTGTTTCCCCGGACTTATGGGGCGATTGTCGGCCCAGGTTAGCCCCGACCAACCCCCCAGCGCCGACGTCGGCGCGGCGATGCCCTCGAGCAGCAAGTTGAGTCCGGAGGAGAGGCAGCAGCGCAAGCAGGCCAAGATGCAGAAGGAGATGGAGGAGGAAATGCGCCGTGTCGAGGTTTTCGGCATGGTGCCTGAATCTGATACCAATCCTTTAGCGGTTGCCTACCGACAATCGGCGGACGAATTTAGGCGTGCCACGGCTGATTTCTCGGATAGCCACGCGAGGCTTGAGTTTCGGCTCGAAGAGAACTTGACCGATGCCGCGCGCGAGAAGTGGCTGAGCAATCTCAAAAAATCCTACGATAAGATGGTTATATGGAGGAACCGTGGGGCAGAACTCTACGCGAGCGACCCTGAAAAATACGAGTCTGTGGGTTTGTTGCTCCGTGAAATGTTGATTGCCGATGGCAAGCTTGATCGATTGGATCGCTGGGTCTTCGCCGCCAGGGCGTTGCTGAGTTCGAAGCGATTGGTCAACGATGAAGTGTTGCTCTACGCAGGCTACACCGGATTTCTCGAGTGCGATTTCGAACTGGCATCGATGGGTTGGGGGCAGTTGGCGGAAGCTGGCAAGCTTCCTGAGCGGGAGCAGTACATGCTCTCCGAGTTACCTACCATTTCAAAAACATGGGAAAAGGAGTTGGTCCGACTGCAGGAAGACGCAACGAAGGATAACCCTCGGGTTGAGATCGTGACGACCAAGGGGGTGATGGAGGTCGAACTGTTTGAAGACGATGCTCCGGAGTCCGTCGCAAATTTCATTTATTTGGTCGAAAACGGTTACTACAACCGCAAGCCGATCTTCATGGTGCGTCAGCATTTCCTTGCACAGACAGGCTGCGAGAAAGGGGATGGCAAAGGGAATTCAGGGTACACCATCAAGGGAGAGTTCAACCTACCCAACCATCGGAGTCACTTCCGCGGATCGTTGGCTATTCCGCTGGCGCTCGACACCACGACCAACGATATCAATCCGAATTCCGGTGGAGCACAGTTCTATTTTTCGTTCTTGCCGACACCGATTTTTGATGGCAAGCATACCGTGTTCGGTCGCGTGGTGAGCGGAATTGAGACCCTGGGGCTTTTCAAAGTCGTCAACTTGACCGACGAAGACGAGCGAAAGAACCCGGAAACGAAGCCGGATATCATTCTTAAAGCGAAGGTCTTAAAGAAACGGGATCATGCGTACCGTCCAACCCCTGTCATTGGGCGTCTTCCCAAGTGAAATAGTGCGGTTGGCTGTGGACGGACCAGTTTCTCAGTGACTTGACCGAAACTTGGAATTGGGCTATCCTCCCTGACTCGTTTTGGGGCAGAGTGGCTTCCGTGACAGGTGCCGTTGTTCCCCTCGCGCTAGACTCAGGATCTAGTGGCCTAATACATACGGCCGTGGAGGTTCGACCCCTCTCATCCGCACTGCATGGGATCGCGTTCAGCATTGCTTCGTGGGGGGCGTTAAGTGTTCCACATCGCAGGCGAAACGCCATGCGATGAGCCTTTGATTCTTTCCTCGCGACCGATCTTTGATATGCCGAAAGACTTTCTTGCAGGGACTCTCCCCGAATACGACGTCGTAGTGATCGGAAGTGGGTTGGCAGGGATGACTTCTGCCAACATTCTCGGTAGGGCTGGCCATCGCGTTCTGCTGCTTGAGCAGCACTACAAGCTCGGTGGACTAGCGACTTGGTTTAAACGCCCAGGCAGTCACACGTTCGACATATCTCTCCACGGTTTCCCGTATGGGATGATCAAGAGTTGCAAACGCTATTGGAACGATGCGATTACTTCGAACATCGTTCAGCTCAAGAACATTCGGTTTGACAACCCGATGTTTTCTTTGATGACGACCTATAACCGGGAGGATTTTACCAAACTCCTGACAAGCCAATTTGGTGTGTCGGAAGAGACGGTGGTACGGTTCTTCGATACCGCCCGCGGAATGAACTTCTACGACGATCAGTCGATGACGACTCGAGAGCTGTTCGAGAAATTCTTCCCTGGGCGAGAGGATATCGTTCGACTGTTGATGGAGCCTATCACGTATGCAAACGGCTCCACTCTTGAAGACCCAGCGATCACCTATGGAATCGTCTTTTCGAATTTCATGGCCAAAGGGGTATTTATCTACGAGGGCGGCACCGACGACCTCGTTACGAAGATGCAAGCCGAATTGACGAAGAACGGGGTGGATACCCGTATCCGTTGCGATGTCTCCAAGATCCTTGTCGGACCCAAGGGGGTTCGCGGGGTCGTGGTTAACGGCAAAGAGATTCGGTGCAAAGCTGTCATCAGCAATTCGAACTTGAGGTCAACGATTTTCCAGATGGTGGGCCCTGAGCACTTCGATGCCAAATTCGTAGAGGACGCACAGGAAGTCCGGCTCAATAACAGCAGCACGCAAGTTTACATGGCGATGAAGCCTGAGGTAGAGATTCCCGAGTCGACGGGGGACCTGCTCTTCTGCTCGACTGCCCCGGCGTTTCGAACGGACTTGCTTTTGGATCGGAACATCACCTCGCGAACCTTCAGTTTCTATTATCCTCGAACTCGTCCACATGGTAAGCAGCGGCACGCGATCGTCAGCAGCACCAATGCGAACTGGAGTGATTGGGCGGATCTCAATGAGGAGGAGTACGAAGCGAGCAAGCAGGATTTGATTGAAACGACACTCGACGCGCTCGAAAAGTACGTCCCCAATTGTCGGGACAAGATCGAATTGGTCGAGGCGGCAACGCCTCGGACGTTCCATCATTACACCAAGCATTTAGCCGGGGCGAGCTTTGGTACCAAGTTTGAGGGACTCGCCGTCTCCCGATCTTTGCCGCAACAGATTCATGGTTTGTACCATGCGGGAAGTGTCGGGATCATCATGTCCGGTTGGCTGGGGGCTATCAACTACGGTGTGATTGTATCCAACGAAGTGGATCAGATGCTCTGCCGCAGTATGTCTTCGCCATCGCCGGCGATCCAGGCCCAATAGTGCAAAACCTCCGCCACCTCCAAGTAAGCACCTCCAAGTAAGCATTTCAGAACCGCAACCCTGCTACGCAACCTAGTTAGGCAATCCTGAGGACCTATGACGACCAGAAGGCGCGCACGCGAAGTCGTGCTCCAAGTACTTTACGAAGAAGATTTGCATCCTTTGCGAGAATTGGATGTCGCTAAAGAGTTCCTCGCAAAACGATTGCTCGACAACCGTCCGCTTATCGATTTTGCGGAGAACCTATGGAATGGAGTGCGGGCTCATTGCAGTGAGTTAGATAAGGTGCTCGGTAAGCATTCTGCGAATTGGTCGCTGAAACGCATGGCGACGATCGATCGCAATGTGCTCCGTATGGCAGCCTACGAAATGATTCACGGGGCGGTGCCGGGGCGGGTTGCGATCAACGAAGCGATCGAATTGGCGAAACGCTACGGGAATCATAACTCCGGCCAGTTTGTCAACGGAATCCTCGATCGAGTGCTGAAAGAGCATGAAGCGAGTGTGGCAACTCGAGATGCCGCCGGCGTGGCTGAGGCGGCAGGTGAGATTTCCGGCTGAGCAACGGTCCGGTTGAGACAGCATCGAGCGGATTTGGTATCGTGTAAGGATTGGCTTGTGCTTGAGATCGAAGGTTGATCGTCTCGGTCGGGTGCAAGCCTGCATGGAAAGACCGCCTCGACAGGAAAGAACCGACACTATGCCTATACCTCCGTCTCCTGAAGATCGTCCCGATCCCAATGAGAACATGCCCGCGGTGAGGGCACGCGTGACGGATCAAGTAGCCCGTGGTGAGATCAGCACCGGGGTCATCGTCGTTACCGGGGGGACTGAGTTTGTTCTGGATTTTGTTCGGAACATCCCCCG
Organism: Pirellula sp.; assembly: GCA_046318275.1. Classification (GTDB taxonomy): domain Bacteria; phylum Planctomycetota; class Planctomycetia; order Pirellulales; family Pirellulaceae; genus JBKCUI01. The sequence continues at coordinate 83,491 of JBKCUW010000058.1, forward strand.
GCCCAACGCGATCGTGGCGAGAGTCGTGTTGCCTCACATGGTAATGCCACAGTTCATCGAAGCGCTTTCGACCAACATCGAACTGTATCGGCAACGCTACGGCGAATTGCCAGGTGCCCCACATCCTATGAATCCGTCGACGGTGGAAAGCCACGTGGTGCAGGTGGGAACGAATCTACCGGTACCCAGCGCGCCCTCTCCGGCTGGGCCAGCTTCAGGTGGGCCAGCTTCAAGTGGGCCCGGGCAAGGAAACCCAGCCTCCAGTCCCTCGCAGAATCCTCCAGCAGGGGCGGGTGAGCCAAGTGTTGGTTCGGCGCAAGAGGCTCTTGAGCAAGCGGCTCCTGGTGCATCGCAAGGTGTTTCTCAGGGAGCGGCCCATGGCGGGGCAGGAATGGGGCAGGCGGCCAAGCGGCAAAACCCGCAAGACATTTATGACGAACTGAAAATCCGCGATGAGATCCTGTGTGGGACGTATGCCAATGCTGTCATGATCGGGCATGGACCTTACGAGTTCAGTTTCGACTTCATCACCAACTTCTATCCGCAATCCGCTGTGAGTTGCCGGGTGTTTTTGGCCGCTGGACACATATGGCGGCTTTTGGATTCGTTGAAGCAATCCTGGGAGCAATTGCGGCCTAGGTTGGGTTACCCGCCACCTCCAATGGGCCCGAATGGCCCCTATCGGCAGTGATCTGAGTTCGAGACGCTCGAACACGTTACCGAGATGCAAAGTAGCCCCTGGAAGAGAATACTAAAGATCCATCTGCGATGAGCGATCCAGCCCCATTGAAGGATTTGTTCGAGCCGCCCGACGGATTCATTGCTGATCCCAGGCCGTTAATCTTGGCGAGTTCCTCGCCGAGGCGTCGGGAGTTGATGCATCGATACGGTTACAGCTTTAGCGTCATTGAACCTGATCCGAACGCCGAGTGCGGGATTTGCACACGCGAAACTCCTCCGGAGATGGTAGCTAGGCTCGCGTACCAAAAAGGTGCCGACGTGATCCAAAAGATTGATTCTGGGATAGTGGTGGCGTGCGACACCGTTGCCGAATGCTTAGGACGGGTGTTGGGTAAACCCGCTCATCGGGAGCACGCTCGCGAGATGCTGACGAGGCTTAGTGGCCGAGAGCATCGGGTTTATAGCGGCTTGTGCGTCTGGGATAAGACATCCTCGGCCCGATGTGTGCGTGTCGATGTGTCGGCGCTGAAGCTAAAGGAGTTGACATCCGAGGAACTCGAGACATACCTCGACGGCGAGCAGTGGGTTGGGAAAGCGGGTGCCTTGGGATTTCAAGACGGCCCAAGGTGGCTGGAATTGCTCAGCGGTTCGGCGACCAATGTCGTCGGATTGCCAATGGAACTCCTCGCGGAGGTCCTGAAAAGCTTCTGAGGTGAACCCCCGAAGATCTGCCGACGCTCAAGCCTTAGCAGGCCCGAAAACAGACCAAGCCTCGCCGTGAAAAAGCCCTGAAAATAGGTTCTTGAAATTGTATACAATCGAAAGATTTGTGTATAATCCGCGGGTGCGATCGCTGTTCAGAAACGATCCTTCGTGTTTTTCGACTAAAGGAAGAGGTGGGGCGATGACAAAATTCAGCGCGGTTCTCAAGGAGTCCGATTTGGCGGCCCTCGAACGTGATCTCAAGTTCTATCCTGTAGAAAACACGAATCCGAAGACGCTATCTTGCGAGCAAGTAGAGCAGTACAACCGTTTAGGGTACATCGCACCGCTCGATGTCTACAGCACCTCAGAAATCGAGGGGATCCGATCCTACTTTGATGACTTGCTCGTTCGAGTGATCGCCGAAGGTGGCAATAGTTACTCGATTTCGTCCGCGCATCTCAAGTATGGACCAGTCTACGATATCTTGACGGAACGCCGCATCGTCGATTTCATGGGAGATTTGTTCGGAGACGATGTGATCGCATGGGGATCGCATTTCTTTTGCAAAATGCCTCGGGATGGAAAGAATGTAGCATGGCATCAGGATGCCAGTTACTGGCCTTTGTCCCCATCGAAAGCTGCAACGGTTTGGTTGGCGATCGATGATGCGGACATTGAGAATGCATGCATGAAGTTCATCGCTGGCTCTCATCATTTTGGGCATATGACGTATCGTCAAAGCGAAAACGACGATCACAATGTGCTCAACCAGTCGATCGACAATGCTGAGCAGTATGGTGAGGTGGTGTATGACGAACTCAAGGCCGGTCAGGTATCGATCCACAGCGACTTGTTGCTGCATGGTTCGGAAGCGAACCATTCCAATCGACGTCGTTGTGGGTTGACGTTGCGTTATTGTGCAGCCAGTGTGCGTGCTGGCCTACAATGGAATGAAAAGGGAGTCCAGGTGCGAGGAAAAGATGCCACTGGGCATTGGTACAATAATGCTCGTCCGTCGGGATACTAGGCTGATTGCGATTGCATCCAAAAGGAAAAACGCTGGCAGGACACCCGCCAGCGTTTTGTATTGTTTGCGATCATCGATGATCGGTTCAGCGAGAAATCGCGTACCGCGTCTCACCGGGAAAAGCGGCTGTCGCAGCGACCACCGATCGATGCGGCAAATCCGGTTACCCGCGGATCCTGTCAACCACTCGTCGAGAGCCTGGGCTTACCAAGGCCCACGAACGGGATAGACTCCAAACTGGTCGGTGTGGGTTGGCCAGTATGGGGTGGCACGGAACATCCCGCCACCTGCTCCGTTGGGAGCATTGCCGGAGAATTGGTGATACACAGGTGTCATTGTGTTTTGCGAGACGCCCCATGAGTAGTTTGACTGCATCGTTACGGTGGGAGGAACGATTAGTGCGGTGGGCTGGCCGGTCCGCATCCAATAATAGCCGCCGTGCCAAGGTCGTTGGGAAGCTTGATTGCGAGCCCAGTAATCTCCCCATGACCCGTGCCATGCCCAGCCAGCGTTGTTGCCGAACCCTGCGCCGTTTCCAGCACCCGCAGCAGCGCCGAGCCCCAGCCCGTGTCCATGAAGGCCGTGCCCCACGTGCGAATGTCCGTTGCAGTTGCCACTGTTGCATTCAGCACCACTGACTACCTGTTGTGCATTTGCGTTCACCGCGAACGCGAGCGCTGCGACGATGCCGACGCTCCCTAAGATTATTCTTCGAATCATACGGTACTTACTCACTGTTTCATTGTTATTGAAGATCAGCTGCGCATCGTCCGTGAAGCTCGTCTGAACAATCGTCGGGACTCAGGGATCCAACCCTGAGTCATATCAAGCAAACGTGGATTGGCCTACTGGTGTGGCAATCGAATCGATTTGTATGCCCAGTGAACTGCGCTGCGAGCGGGCGGAGCGTAGTAGGAGGCATGGGTTCGGTTCAGCCCGCGTCCATCATCGTAGTAAGAATGATATCGGTCGCTGTGCTGATACAGATAATGATGTGGGTAGAATGGCTGGTAGGTGTAGTAGGTATGGCCAACCCATCCTGGAACACCGATTGGAGACATGTACATGCCCGCAGTTGCTTGGTTCGCATTACCTTGGGTGAAGTAATTGTCGAACAGCGGCTGGGTGCCTTGACCGAGCACGTTGCCGTAGCTGGTCGTGTTTCCAGAGCCGGCAGCGGCGCGAGGCATGCCTGGCAAAAATGAGGTGCCTGGGGCGTAGGCGCCACCTGGGACGTAGCTGCCGGCTACGGCGCTACCCGATGTGCCGCAGTTCGCACATTGGGCGAAACTGTTTGTTGAGAGACCCGAGAACGAGGCAACGGCGACGCCACCTGCCAACGCTGCTTTGACCAATCCTTGAAGTCGCATTCCTTCCACTCCTGTGACAGTGACGAAACATGTTTGCCAGTGGTCGCAATGATCCCGATGGCTTCACACACATCGGTTGCTCGGCGTCTAACGCTAGCCTTCCAAAGACAATTCCAGGCGAAGGGAGGGAAGTGTCGAGAAATGATGGCGTTCAAAGCGCGGAATCGGATCGTGTCGAAAATCGAGCGTCCGGCCTCAGGAACGCTCGATTTTCCCTAGCCCGCATAGACCGGTTTGCCGTTATCATTTAACCTGTCGGTTTCTGGGCCACCTAGAACCCGAGGCCCGTGATTGGTGCCCATGGCCAGAGAGTGGCCTGCGGCTGGTAACGTACTCGATCCTGAATTGCAACATTGACGTCGATGGCAAATCCTCCGACCAAATCCCGCCGTGCGACCGCTGAGTCGATGGCTACCAAACAACGCGATGTGTCGGTGAGCGAGTTCTTCGCCAAGAACCGGCACTTGTTGGGGTTCGACAACCCCCGTAAAGCGTTACTGACCACCGTTAAAGAGGCGGTGGATAACTCGCTCGATGCCTGTGAGGAAGCAGGTATCCTGCCGGAGGTCTGGGTGCGGATTGACCAGCCAGCACCCGGGCGGTTTCGAGTGGCGGTCCAAGACAACGGCCCTGGCATCGTCAAGAAGCAAATCCCCTTGATCTTTGGAAAGCTCCTCTATGGAAGCAAGTTTCACCGATTGCGGATGAGCCGTGGGCAGCAAGGGATCGGGATCAGTGCCGCAGGCATGAATGGCATGCTGACGACCGGGCGACCGATGCAAATCCTCTCTAAAACGAGCAAGAAATCGCCGGTCCACTATTTCTTGCTCCAAGTGGATACCAAAAAGAATCAGCCTGAGATCATCAATGGAAAGGGGGAGGGAATTGACATCCCGACCGGCGAAAAGGGGCTCGCCTACATGCGCGACCAGGACATTGTTTGGGAAACGCATTATCCTGGGGAAGATGGCAAGCCTGGTCCGGAGTTGGAGTCGGGAACCCGCGTCACGATCGAACTGACCGCCGTTTTCAAACGGAGTCGGGGTAGCGTGGATGAGTACCTTGAGCAAACGGCGATCGCAAACCCGCACGTCACTATCCATTGGCAAAGCCCTGATGGTGAGCAGCGCACACTCCCTCGCACCACAACGGAGCTTCCACGCGAAGCGAAGGAGATCAAACCTCATCCCTACGGTGTTGAGCTGGGACGATTGATCACAATGCTCGGTGAGGATAAGTCCGTATCGTTGAGTTCCTTCCTCACAAACTCCTTTTCCTGCGTGACCCCAGCAGTTGCAAAGAAGGTATGTGAAGCTGCAAAACTAAGTACGAGAGCTTCGGCGATCAAGGTTGGGCAAACCGAGGCGGAGCGGCTCTATACTGCGTTGCAAGAAACCAAGATCCGGCCACCTTCGACTGACTGTATCGTTCCGATTGGGCGAGAACTTCTCTATGCGGGGCTCAAGTCGATTGTCCCTGGTGAGTTCCATGACGCTACGACTCGTCCCCCATCGGTCCATCGCGGCTCACCTTTCCAAGTGGAAGTGGCCCTGGCGTACGGCGGTGGCACCATCACCCAAAAATTGACGCGAGAAGAGTTGGTAGAATTGATCCAGCAATCCGATGCGCGCACACTCCGCAAGTTCCTCATCGATACCTTCGCGGGAATCGGATCTGACTCGGCCGAGAAGATCATCGAAGAGACCAAACTACCGACCCGATGCAGTCCTCAGAAACTGAAAAAAGAGCAGATCGATACGCTCCATTCGGTTCTGCGAGAAATCAATATCTCCGAAGGGCAGTCGATGCAGATTTACCGATTTGCCAATCGTGTCCCGTTGCAGTACCAGCAAGGAGCATGTGCGATCACACAAGCGGTTATGGGGACGAATTGGCGATCCTATGGGCTTTCGCAATCCAAAGGCTCTCTTCCAAGTGGCCCGATCACCTTGATCGTGCACGTTGCTAGTGTTTGGGTTCCGTTCACCAGCGAATCCAAGGAAGCGATCGCGAACGCGCCGGAGATTGAAAAGGAGTTGAGGCTCGGGATCCAAGCCATCGGCCGATCCTTGGCGGCGTTTTTGCGCAAACGGCAAGCGATCGCCGCACAAGGAAATCGACGCAACGTGTTTTTGAGATACTTGCGAGAAGTCGCAGGGGCGGTAGCAACCATCCAAAAATCGGATGCGACTCCGATCTATGAAGACCTGCTCCACGTCGCGAAGCGTAAAACAGCAACCGCCGATGTGAAGCTCGACGAGTTCGGTCAGGAAATCGTGGAAGAGGTTGTCAAATAATCTGCGACGCTATCTCAGTCGTCGTCGCTTTGGATCTTGATCATGGATGAAATCAAGTAATGATCGGATAGCTTGCGTCGAAAGAGCTTGATTTCATCGTCGGTCCCATTGGAGGTCCTGTGGACTTGGAAACGGCTTTCGGCGAATTCGGTTTGGGATTGAGGAATAAAGATCCGGTCGAACGGAGCTGTCCGGTATCCGTTGCTGCCGTCTCCCCAAACAGCTGTCGTTCCTTGTTCGTCGCTATTGAGATCGACGAATGCAGCTTGTGTAAGCACCTTGGCGGTATCCTCGTTGCCTAGAATATTGGTATCTCCCAGGAGAACGATATCCTCGTCCCTGAAGTGTTCCTTTAGTTTTGGAAGTTGGGCGACAAAGGCTTTCAATTCGGCGGCGCGTTGCCGTTGCGTGAAGGTTTTGTCTGCCGGGTTGTCCTCATTGCGATTCGATTTCAAATGGACAGGGATAAACACCACGTCGGTTTTGCCTTCGCCAAACGAAAGCTTAACCGCGTTGGCTCGCCGTTCGAAAAATTTGATTCCGTAGGTTTCATCACTTCCGACAGGGATGTCGAAAACCCCACCGACTTGAGTGGCTTTGTCCGATTTCCACGCGATCGCCAAATGCTGACCGCGTTTCACAAAATCCTCGGTATCTTCTGGATACGAGGTTTTGGGGAAAATGACATAACTCCACCGCTCCTGGTATTTGTCTAAGAAGGCCCTTTGTAACTGTTCCAGTTCTCGGCTCGTCCAAGGCGCTTTGTCGGAGTCGACACCGATTTCTTCAAGTGCCAAAACATCGACTCCTGTGGAGTGAATGTATTCCGCGAGATCCTCGGGACGCTGGGGGTTATCTTTTCCAGGCCGGGCCCGTTTGTCGGGAAACCCCAGCCACTCGATGTTCCATGCACCGATTCGCACCTCGTCAGCGTGGACCTGACTGACAACTGGAGAGCAGCCTTCGGGAATGAAGAAGTAGCTGATGATGAGAGTGAGAACGACGAGTGTTTTCATGGAACTGATGTGATTGTTAGGTCGCAGATTTGGTTGGGGTGGGATCGATGCCACCGAATCGACGCTGTCTGCGCCCAAACTCTTCGATGGCCTCTTTCAAATCGGATTTTCCGAACTCTGGCCAAGCTTTTGGGGTGACCCAAAGTTCGCTGTAGCTGATCTGCCAAAGCAGAAAATTGCTGAGTCGCATTTCACCGCTGGTGCGAATGACAAGGTCTGGATCAGGGATGCCGGCGGTAGATAGCGAGCGCTCGATGCAATCCTCGTCGATGTCGCTAGGGCTCATGCGCCCAGCGGCAACTTCCGACGCGATCCCGCGAACGGCATCGACGATTTCCTGCCGGGATCCGTAATTGATGGCGAGGCAGAGTGTTTGCTTGCTCCCGTCTTTCGAGATTTCGATGGCCCGATCCATGACCTGTAGGACGTCGCTAGGAAGTCCGGTGCGTCGACCGATGATCAGCAAGCGGATTGAATTCTTAACCAGGCTCTCCGACTGCTGCGTCAGATAGGACTTCAGCAAGCCCATAAGGAAATCGAGTTCCTCTTTAGGCCGTTTCCAGTTCTCATTCGAAAAGCAGTAGAGGGTAAGAAACGGGATGCTGTGTTCGGCGCAAAACTCGATAGCCGTTTGGACCGATTTAGCTCCCTGGCGGTGCCCTTCGATTCTCGGTAGGCCTCGCGACTGCGCCCACCTGCCATTTCCGTCCATGATAATGGCGATGTGTTGTGGAACTCGCCCCGAGTCCAATGTTGACGCGGAGTTTGCGGAGTCAGCCGTTTTTTTCTTGCCGAAGAAGGCCATGTCGCACTAGATCAAGAAGATAGTTTGCTCTCGGTCTGGACCTACGGAAAGAACCCCGACTGGAACGGAGATCAGTTCTGAGATCCTGTCGATGTAGCGGCGTGCATTGGCAGGAAACTCGTCGAGGCTTCGGACACCGGAGACATCTTTGGACCAACCCGGCAAGGTCTCGTAGATCGGTTTGCAGCGACGCAGCGCGTCGGCTTGACTCGGGAGACGGTCGGTTCGTTCGCCATCGAGCTCGTACGCGACACACACCTTGAGTTCGTCAAAATAGCTGAGGACATCGAGCATCATCAGGGAGAGGAAGTTTGCGCCGCTGAGACGAGCGGTATAACGGACGGCAACGGCATCGAACCAACCGCACCGGCGAGGCCGTCCCGTGGTGGTGCCGTATTCACGTCCGATCTCGCGGATCTTTTGTCCCGTCTCATCGAGTAGTTCTGTTGGGAATGGACCTCCGCCAACCCGAGTCGAGTAGGCTTTCGCGACACCGATCATCCGATCGATCCATCGCGGAGGAACTCCTGATCCGCTGCATACACCGACTCCCGATGCATTGCTGCTGGTAACAAACGGGTACGTTCCGTGATCGATGTCGAGCAAGGAGCCTTGGGCACCCTCCATAAGAAGTTTCTTGCCTGCATCGAGTTGGTCATGCAGGAAGTAGGTGGTGTCCTTGATCATGGGTCCGAGCGATTTCGCCCATCGCTGGCACAACTCGGTGATGCGTCCCGCATCGAGTTCTGCCATGTCCTCGGGGGATGCAATGGAGGAAAGGAGAACGCGTTTGGAGTCGACGATTTCACGGATCCGATCGGGCAAGTTCGGGCTGATCAAATCGGCCATTCGCATGGCGTGCGTTCGGCCGACCTTGTCCCGGTAGCATGGGCCGATACCGCGGTTGGTAGTGCCGATGCTCTCCCCGCTGACAACTGTTTTGTTGATGGCACGGTCTTCGAGCATGTGCCAAGGCATGACGACGTGGGCACGATCGCTGATCATCAGGTTGTGCCGTGGGTTGATGCCGCGGCCCTCGAGTCCCTCGAGTTCCTTGATCAGCATGTTCGGCTCGATCACGACCCCGGGAGCGATGACGTTGGTAATGTTGGACGACAGAATACCGGAGGGAACGTGGTGCAGTTTGTAAACTTCTTTGCCGCTGACCACGGTGTGGCCCGCATTGGCACCACCTTGGTAACGCACCACCACATCATGTCGGGGGGCGAGAAGATCGACCAGCTTTCCTTTGGCTTCATCACCCCATTGCAAACCGATTACGCACGTTGCTGCCACTGGATCTCTCACCCGCGAAAAAGAGTCGCCCGACTTTGCCCCATACGCGAGGGCCGAAATCCCGGCGAACTAAAAGCTAGAGTCTAGGCCCCAAGTGCTGAAACCGTCAAGGCTTAACCGCGTCCGCCTTCGCAGCATGTCTCGCAAATCCGGTGGCAGCGAGAACACTGGAATTTTGCGCGTATTTCGATCAGCTTTCCTCCACAAACGGGGCATCCGGCCACTCCCGATTCGGCCCCTGTTCCAACGTCCCCGAGGCGGTCGACAAAACTCGAGGATTGCATGGGGCGAATGCAGAATTTGGGTTCCTGGGGTTCAGGGGGCATTCCGTTGGCTCCTTCGCATAACGGTTAAACGAAACGGGTAAAACCGAGTTACCGCTTTTGAAACTTGGCAATCGGATTACCATATCCGATGAGCAAATGCCGGTCGACACGCCTAACCATTTGCGAGTACCCAAAATTGTCCAGGCATGCAATGACTCGGCCGATCGTGGACCGACTCCTTGCTACCGTCGCTACCCTCCTCCCTGCTACCCCTCCGTGCGATCGTCGTTTGCCCGGAATGCAGTCGAGTGAATGCCGATAACCCGACGAAAATATCAGATGGCGGACGCTCACTTTCACGCTCCAAGAAACGTATTTCTGAAACGGCCTGTCCATGAATCGTCAAAATAGCGATCTTCGAAACGCGGGCGCGGGGATGGTTCGTTGGTCGCTCCCGCTGCGACTGATGGTATCCCTCGTGATCCTTTTCCACTTTGGGGCGTTATCACTTACCTATTTTTCCAACAACAGCCTTCGACGTCCTGTTCTCGCGGATCGGCTTTTGATCCAACTGCAACCTTACTTAATCACGATGGGTTGGTATTCCGAGTTGGCCCCGGTGGCTCTGGTTACCGACGATCCTTACGATCGGTCCATGAAGATCGAGTACACATCGACGCCTTCGGATACCAAATGGACGGAGTGGTTGGATTCGGCGCGAGCCGATGCGCGGTGGAGACGAATGGTTGTCCTGGCCGGGGCGCTCGTCGCTAACGAGGATACGGATGGGATGGGGTTGTTAGCCCATGCTATCGTAGCCCGCGCTGCTAAGGACGGCATCGCAATGGATCGAATCCGTTTTGCGTCAACCGATGATTCAGGAGTTGAGCAATCGGTGTACGAAGCAAAAATTATCCGATTGGATGGAAAAGAAATCACCTTGGTTCCAAGCATTGAGCCGACGCGAACGGTTCCGGTAGTCTCTGCTGCGTCTCCCTCGACAGGAGGGAAATAATGTCGATGGAAAAAATGCGAGTCGAGTTGCTGAGCGATTGGTTGGCGAGCGCGAAGAGTATTCCATCGGAGTGGGATCGGTTTTGGTTTGCGCCTGCATCGACCGCTTGGGTAGCCAGGGTTCGGGTTGCCTTGGCATTTGTGGCCGCGATCCAGTTTTTGGTCGACGGATTTTGGGTGCCGAGTTGGCTAGCTGGAGACGGTTGGTTCGATCTGGAAACGGGACGCTATTTTATCGGTGACGGTCTTTCCGAGACCGGAAGCGTCTACCGTTGGTCATTGCTTTTCCCGTTTCCTTCTCCATGGTTCGCGTTCTTTGTGGTTGTTGTTGGCGGGCTCGCTAGTATTGCCACCATGTTGGGGATCGGCGGTAGGCTATCTCCATTGCTCGCATGGGCATGCCTGCTTACTATCCATCATCGCGCCCCCTGGCTAACGACTCCAGCAGAAATGCTCTTAGCCGCTGGTTTGATCTATTTGGTCATTGACCCGGGCAGGCTCGCATGGGATTGGCGACCGAAACGCCATGATCAGCAACATCGAGTCTCGGCAAACCTTGCCGTGCGGTGCATCCAGGTCCATAGCTTGGTGTGGTTATGCTTTAGCATAGCCAGCATGTTGCAGCAGCAAGTCTGGTGGAATGGAAGTGCCGTTGCCATGATGAGTCGTCAGCGAGGTGGCTTCTGGGGAGGTGGCTATTGGGGCGTTATTGAAGGGTCCAGTTGGTTTGGCCAAGGAGCCACGGTTGCATTCCTCGCCTTGCAATTCGTAGGGTTAATCGCGTTGCCCAAAACCTCTACCGCAGCCCTCGGATATCTGGCAATGGTTGTCTTATCTGGGCTCATTGTGGTTTTCGATGGCGATTGGATGTATGCTCTAGCGATCTTGGCGATGACCAGCGCATGGCTTCCGCGGCCTGCAGTGGCCGATACATTGGAAAACCAGCAGTAGTCCGATTCCAAGTCGATGTGGCTCGATGGCCATAGCGTTATCGCTCGATTACATAAGCTTCATGTTCCATAACCATCTCGAAGTACGACCACGACTCATGAAACACCAACGCGACCATTCGTTTGAATCTTCTTCGGAGCATCCATTGAATCGCCGCGGCTTTTTTGCCCAAGGATCCGTGGCAGTGACGGCGGTTGCGATGTTTGAGTATGCGATCGCGTCGACACCATCGGCACACGCCGCAACGGCCTGCGCCACCACAGAGCCAACCCCAGCAACCCAACATCCATTAGGAGGTACTTCCTTGAAATACTGTCTCAATACCAGCACGATTCACGGTGAAGTGGTGCCTTTGGTCGATCAGATCACGGTAGCACAAAAAGCGGGATACGACTCGATGGAGCTTTGGCTTCGCGACATCGACAAGTACCTTGCTGGCGGTGGAACGCTCGGTGATTTGCGAAAAAGGATTGCGGACGCTGGGTTGACGATTGAAAGTTCGATCGCCTTTGCGCCTTGGATTTTGATGGATGAAGCCAAGCACAAAGCGGCATTGGAACAGGCCAAAAAGGAAATGGACATGATCGTCGCTATCGGAGGCAAGCGCATCGCAGCGCCACCGGCAGGGGCAACCGATGGAGAGAGATTGGATTTGAATGTTGCTGGTGAGAGGTACCGAGCTCTATTGGAGGTTGGACGCCAAGCTGGTTGTGTGCCTCAGTTGGAAGTTTGGGGCTTTTCCAAAAACCTATCGAAGCTCTCGGAGGTTCTTCATGTGGCTGCCGCTGCGCAGCATCCGGATGCGTGTGTCTTACCAGACGTGTACCACCTCTACAAAGGAGGTTCTGAGTTCCATGATTTGGGGCTTTTGGCCGGCAATAAGATTCATGTGTTCCATATGAACGATTACCCCGATATGCCGCGAGACAAGATCAACGATTCCGATCGGGTTTATCCGGGAGATGGAATCGCGCCGATTAGCAAGGTGCTCCAAACCGTATTCGCGAGCGGATTCAACGGCGTATTGAGCTTGGAACTCTTCAACCGTGAGTACTGGAAGATGGATCCGTTGGAGAATGCAACCATCGGTTTGAAGAAGACCAAGGCGGTCGTCGAAGCGGCAAAAGTCGTTCGCTAATCTTTGGATTGGCAACTGGGCTCAGGGGGAATCGGAAACTGGTCCGGTTCACCCTTTTCAGGCTTTCGCCATGCCTGAGTTTAGCCCTTTCTCGGTTTGAAACATCGAGTGTAGATACACAGCCCGTGAGTCTAAACAAACCCGCGATTCATGTTCGGGGCTAGGGCAGCATAAGCTATGCAGTAAACGGATGTAATTTGCCACGGCGCAGTTCGAGGCACCTGCTCATGCGTTGCGCCAACTCACGTGAGTGGGTAACCACGATGAGAATCGCGTCTTGTTCTTTGGGCACCTCGAGCAGTAGTTCGCCAACGATCTTGGCGTTGTCGCTGTCGAGGTTTCCCGTCGGTTCATCGGCCAGCACCAGCGTCGGTTTGAGCAGTAGTGCTCGGGCGACGGCGACCCGTTCTCTTTCGCCACCGGAGAGTTGGCTGGGCAGGTGGTTCATGCGATGCTTCAGACCCACGCGATCGAGCAATTGTGCGGCTCGCTCGTGATGAGCCTTGGTCGGTTTGCCGAACGCCAGTGCGGGTAGGAGCGTGTTTTCGAGAACGTTCCATTGCGGCAGCAAGTGGTGATCTTGGAAAACAAATCCAATTTGCTCGTTCCGAAATCGCGCTTGATCCTTTTCGTTCAAGGCAAATGGGTTCTTGCCAGCCAGTTCAATCGAGCCCGAAGTCGGAGTGTCGAGTGCGCCGAGGATTTGGAGGAGCGTGGATTTTCCTGCGCCGCTGGGTCCCATGATGGCGAGGTTCTCACCACGATTGAGTTCGAGATTCAAATGGTCGAGCACGACGACATCTTGCGACGGATTCGGATAGATCTTGCAAACGTCTCGGACAATCAGATCGCTCATCGGATGCAGCAATGCTCCAAGATAGTTTCGGGGGTTGCCAAGTAGCCGACGTAAAATTCGCCGAACTGACCAAACCGTGCACTGGCGGTATCATAGCGCATGGTATAGACGATTTCCTTGAGGAATTGAGGATTGCGAGCCCATAGGGTTACACCCCATTCCCAGTCGTCGAGACCGACGGAGGCGGTCACCAGCTGGCTGACGCGTCCGGCGAAAGCCATTCCGCTCTGGGCGTGTTCCGCCATCATTTCCGTCCGCGAGGAAAACGGTTCCAGGAACCAGTTAGCTCCAACGTTTCGCGACTTGTTCATCGGATAAAAACACATCGCGGGCCATGTGGGAAACTCCGGGGCAAGCCGCTGGGCGAGCATGATTGGAAGCCGCTTCTCATAGGACGCGACTTTAGCTTGGAACGTCGGAGAATTTGGATCCTCGCCGCTTCGCTGCAATTTCTCGGCGTACTGTTGCTTGTCGGGAAGGTACTCGCTCACCTCCGACATCGACACGAATGAGTACGTCGGCACCAAGGCGCGTCCTAGTTCAGTTGCCATCAATTCCTGATGGATTCGGTCGATGCGCAACGGGTTAGGATCCATCATGATCAAGCCGAGGTCGGCTTTGTGACCGCTGATGATGAAGGACTGAAGCCGTTGCGGCCGATCGACGAGATTGGCCAACGCGTCGCAAAAATGTTGCTTGGCGTGGGGCATTTTGAGGGGATCGATTTTGGCGATCGCTTGACGGTCCCATCGATAAAAATAGTGCCCGCAATGCCAGCCTTGAACCGGGATCATGGATGGTTCAGGTAGTTGTGCGGGGTTTGCGTGAGGATGGCTCATGGATGAATTAGAACAGTCGGTTGTAACCATTGAGGGCCGCGACGCGGTACGCTTCGGCCATGGTTGGGTAATTGAAAGTAGTGTTGACGAAGTATTCGAGTGTGTTGTTAGGTGCTGGCTGCTTCATGATGGCTTGGCCGATGTGAATGATTTCAGCAGCGTTGGGGCCAAAGCAGTGAACACCTAGGATTTCTAGCGTTTCGCGGTGAAATAGGATCTTGAGCATCCCAACCGCGCGACCCGTAATTTGAGCGCGGGCCAAGCTCTTGAATTGGGAGTGACCGACTTCATAAGGGATTTTTGCTGCGGTCAATTCTCGCTCGGTTTTTCCGATCGAGCTGATCTCGGGGCTGGTGTAAATACCTGTTGGGATATCGGTCAATTGAAGATCGTCGGGCGCCCCTAAAATATGTCGGGTCGCTGATCGACCTTGCATGTACGCCGCACTTGCGAGGGATGGGAATCCGATCACATCGCCCACTGCATAGACGTTGGGAACGATTGTTTGGAAGCTTTGGTTGACTTCAATGAAGCCTCGGGAATTTGGGGTGATACCGATATTTTCAAGTCCCAACGCTTCGGTGTTTCCAGTACGACCGTTCGCCCAAAGAAGGATATCGGTTTTTACCTGTTTTCCACTTTCGAGGTACAAAACGACCCCGTCGTCGTGTGGTTCGATGCGAGAGAAAGTTTCGTTATGGCGTAGGATGACTCCGGACTCTCGCATCTGGTAGCTAAGTGCATCGATGATCTCGTCGTCGAGAAACTCGAGGAGTTTCGACCGCGTGTTGACCAGATTTACCTTGATCGAAAGATTTCGAAACATCGACGCATACTCGCATCCTATAACTCCGGCGCCGTAAATCGTGATCGACTGCGGTTTGAAGGAAAGTTCGAGGATTGTATCGCTATCGAAGATTCGCGGATGCGAGAAATCGACACCTTCCGGGCGAAAGGGACGGGAGCCAGTAGCGACGATGATATGATCGCCACGAATTCTTGTTTCGCTGTCGATCTCGATTGTGTTCGCGTCGATAAAACGAGCTTGACCGGAGAATATGGGAACATTGTTCCGTTCGTAGAACGTCTGCCGCATGTTGACTTGTTTGGCGATGATCGATCTGCTGCTGGCTCGGAGTTGGGCAATGGATGGGTTCACATGGACCCCCATCTCCCGAACGATCGGATTGTTCATCGCTTCCATGACGCTATAGATCGAATAGCGCAGGGCTTTGCTCGGGATCGTCCCCCAGTGGGTGCAGCCACCCCCGATCTGCTTGTAAGCTTCAATGACCGCAGTTCGTTTTCCACCCTTGGCCGCCTGCATGGCAGCCCCTTCTCCACCGGGGCCTGTCCCGATCACAACGATATCGAATTTCTGATCTGCCATCGTAGGCTCCCTGGTTCCTTGGGGTTGTGGGTTCGAGCGTTCCTGAGACTCTAGTTCTCTGGATGGTACGGTTTCTCTGACTGGTACGGTGACTTGGACTGATTTTGCGACGGTGTTTTCCAAGGCCGCGAGGTAATGAGTCCTTCCTCCGGGCTACTTGCGGTCGCGTAAAGTCGTTTGGGAATTCGTCCTGCATGAAATGCTTGGCGCCCGGCGACCGCAGCATGCTTGATCGCACTGGCCATCAGAACGGGATTTCTCGCGTGGGCAATCGCAGTGTTGAGCAGCACACCATCAGCGCCGAGTTCGAAGACTTGGGATACATCGCTGGCGGTTCCAACCCCCGCGTCGATGATGACAGGGTAGTCGGGATCGTCCCCTTTTAAGTACTCGAGAATGATGCGCAGATTGTTAGGATTGAGCAGTCCTTGGCCGCTACCGATGGGGGAGCCCGCAGGCATAACGCTCGCAGCCCCCGCATCCTTGAGCCGAACCGCGGTGATGGGGCAGTCGCTGGTATAGCAGAGTACGTGAAATCCATCGTCGACCAGACGCTTGCATGCCTCAAGGGTCTCCACCGGGTCGGGTAAGAGAGTCTTGGTATCACCAAGGACTTCGAGTTTGACCCAATCAGCGCCTGGATTCTCGAGACCTTTCAGAATCTCTCGACCCATTCGAGCGATCCGAACTGCATCGATGGCGTTGTAGCAACCGGCAGTGTTGGGCAAGAGAATGAAGCGAGACAGATCGATAAAGTCGAGCAAATTCTTCCCGTCGCGATCATAGAGTTTCTCGCGGCGAACTGCGACGGTGACACAACTCGATCCACTCGCATCGAGCGAATCTCTCATCAGCTCAAGAGTGTCATAACGGCCGGTTCCAACGATTACCCTACTGGCGAGAGTTTTCCCTGCGATCGTGAGGCAACCGTCGTTGTTGGTGAAGTTATCTGGATGAAGTGGTATGGGTGTTGTCATCAGCCGCCACCCACAAGCGTCACCACCTCGATCCGATCACCGTCCCGCAGCCGGTAGGACGCATATTCGGACTTGGGGAGGATTTCCAAATTGACTTCCACGGCGCAGAACTTAGCCTCAACGCCAGCGCGCTTCAAAAGGTCGAGGATCGTTTCCGACTCGCCGATGGTTTCCTCGTTACCGTTGAATTCAATCGTAAGCATGGGACCTTGTAGGACGGTCTGTGAGGGATTGTTGAAACCCGAGAGTATTCTACCGCGATGTTCTTCGTCTGCGGGACGGAGACCGGTCCTAAATCGTAAAGGATTTAACGCTTAGGGAAAGCCTAAGTCGCTCGCTCTCCGCGGAGCCGATGGCTATCGCGTCAGGACGGTAGAAGGCGTCAGGACGGTAGGAGGAAGTGGTACGGTAGGCGGAAGTGGAGAGAAGCTACCGAAGTTGGGAGGCGTCGGGGATGTTGACGTCGGAGGACGCTGGATTCCAGGGGGTAAAGGATTCCCCGTATTTGGTAACGATGCGGACGGATTGGACCATGAGTGAGTGCTGAATGGCGTTCTGGCATCGTTGGATCTTGCCATTTGGGTTGAAATGATTGGAACTGGGTGGATAGGTGCCCCGTGCGAGGAATCCTTCCAAGTATCGGGGACTTCCAGCAGCGACGCGATTTCCGGCTTGTGGCAGACGTCGCGGAGGTGCTCGACGAGGATACGACGCACCTCCAGAATCGCTCTCGGGGTCGAATGGATCATCGAATGGGATGCGGAAACGACCACTTCGCTTTCGATATCATCGATATGGGCGCTGTCCACGGTGACCACTCCATCCGAATCTGGAGCGTTGCTATGAAACCATTTTGATTTTTCCAGGATCCCGATGATGTTGTGGTAATGGACCCATGGGGCGCGTCGGGCTCGTAACATCGTCGGAAAGATGGGCGAATCGGGGCTCAAGGAGTCGATGCTGGTTTTTGTCAGAAGCAACTCGGTATCTCGGAAGATGCCCGGATTCTGTCGAATCAGCGAATTCCCCATCTCCGTTAAACTGGTTGGGAGTCGAATGAATTTTCGGCCCAGCCATTGGGTATAGTCATTCGAGTAGTCGCTGCCGCGATGCGGCGTCCCGATGGTCACCACGCGTTGTACCGATGGATTTGGATGAAAGAACAAGGCTGCTGCCAATCGTTGTCGTTCTTCATCATCGGCTTTTACTTTTTCGAATGGCTGGTCGCTCAAGATACGCCAAAATTCCTCGCCGCTCTCGAGCGTTTGCATTCGAGAAACCAGGCCACCCATGCTATGGCCCACCAAGACCATCTGATCCAAGACGGCATGTTGTTGCCGTGGATCCAGAGAGTGTCTTAGCTCGAACAAGTCGCTCCGCATCTGGGTTGCGCTGATCCAAAAGGGTTGTCCCGTCGGGTATTGGTAAAACCAAAACTGGTAGTTTTTTCGCAGCTCACGGAAGGAACGCAAGTCGTTGAACATCGGCATCCAGGTCAGCGGGCTCGACCAAAGGCCGTGCACCATGACCACCGGAATCCGTTTCGGATCATAAGGTTCCAACATATAGATCCCACGCAGTTTTTCTGTTTTGTGTGGGTCGATCAGACCTAGGGTGCTGTTGGTTTGCTCTCTGAATTTCGGATTGTCCAAAAAGTACGCGAGGGGCGTGCTCAGATCCGCTTGCAATGGGACGAGCCTTGAATTTAGTTCAATGTCGGTGGATGCCAGCGGATCGTGGAGTTCAAGAACACATGGATGGCGATGATGATCCTCTCGACGCGAGTGGATGTTCGGAGTTGTTACTCGCAGCAGCGCAGTCACAGGGAACGACAATCCCTCCGGATAGTATTTTCCACCGGGGTCTTGTTCCGAGGAATTGCTTCGCACAGCGATCATCGGAACACCGACTCCATACGTCACATTCCCTGCGTCGATACCTTTCACTTTGAACTCGCTGCAGAACTTCAATTCGCCAAAGTCTTCGTTTTTCCAAGGGCCTTGAGCGACCACTCGCACCTCATGCGATTGCTCGTCGGTACTGATGCGGTAGCTATTTCCAGGCATCAATTTGCCTTCCTTGCTGACCAGCATCAGCGTCGATTCAAGGGCCGCGTTGTAGAGATCGCATGCACCTCGAAACTGCGGGTCATACGGATTGCGTGACCCATCTAATTCGGGGCTGAACAAGTAGAGATAGGCGTTGCTGACAGACATGGTGTACATGTCGAGCGCCTTGCCGAGATCTTTATCGGTCTCGTAACGTTTCCCAAGGATATACGCGACCTCGGATATGGCGTACACCTTCTCGGCACCTTTTTCATCGGTGCTCAACTCGTGGAGTTTTTCGATGGCGATTTCCGGATCGCGATGGAACACGTCCAGCAGATCGTAGTGGCGGAGCAATGAAACCGTTCGGCCCGTGGGTTGTGGGCCTGAGCGGTTCATCAGGCTCAAGCTATCGCTTAGCGGATTGATGGGAGTACGCCGTTGTGTCACGTATTTTTGGCTGGCGCAACCGGACGTGGCGAAGGGGATGACGACGACCAGAAATAACAAGAATGCCTGTGCGTAGACCGTCGGCAACACACCGCGCGGCGGTACACGACAGGAGCGCCCCTGAGGTGCGTTCCCGATCGCATGTCGATTGCGAGTGTCCGTAATATTCGGCATTCCAGCTTCCACAAGTACCGCGACAAAACCGTTCGTTACAGCGAATGGTTCGCTCATCCGCCGCGTTGAATTCGACTGCGTTGAATTCGACCGCGACCAAAGAATCGTTGGGGGTGATAGCAAGAATGAGCCATCGGCCTCAATGGCAATCAGAAAGCCCAGAGAGACTGGGGTGTTTAGGAAGAGATGTTTAGGGAAGTCGTAAGCTCGTCGGCAGAAAGCCTAGTGGGTTTTGCTAGCGTTATTTTTTGGTGGTTTTGCCGAGCAATGCCATCAGGACGAAAAAAGCGACGATTAATGGGAGCAGGCAGGTGCATACGGTCCCGAATATTGCCCTCAGTGTCGAGCCAAAATTGGAGGTCCTGGCTGGGGTCGCATAGCCTGGAGCCTGGAAGGGGCTGTTGGGTTGTGGGGGTTGGATATTTGCTTGCGGAACCGGAATGGTTCCCTCCCTATCCGCATTCAATCGACGCGCTCCCAAGACTTCTTTGTTGTTGGGGCTGGAAAGAGCACCGATGATTTCTTTGACATCGACATCGTTAAAAGCGTTGAGCAGTTCGAAGTCAGCATCGCTTGTGGATTGGTCTTGGGCGGTACTGCCT
Organism: Pirellula sp.; assembly: GCA_046318275.1. Taxonomy (GTDB): domain Bacteria; phylum Planctomycetota; class Planctomycetia; order Pirellulales; family Pirellulaceae; genus JBKCUI01. The sequence continues at coordinate 103,393 of JBKCUW010000058.1, forward strand.
TCAGCCATGATCGAGATCAATGCATTTTTTAAGGCATCGGAATCGTCGGCTCGGCGATAGCTATGCACATGGGTTGCGAGGGAATGGTTGGCCTGCATATCAACTCCGATGGCATCGACGATAATTCCTCGAGAAAGGATATCTGGTAGGTAGTCCTCGAGGAGCAATCGGTCGGAGGCTTCGCCGTCGGTGACGACTACCAATCGATAGGTGCCATAAATATGTTTGGCTCGCGCGTCGAGGAGTTGCTCGGTAGCAGTCCGCATCGCGGAACCGAGGGGAGTACCACCGTTTGGTCCGATTTGCTGAACTTTCTGAGCCGCATCGATTTTGGAGACAGGCCCGAGTGGGACGAGCCAATGATTGGTCGTTGGCGCCCCATTGAGCAACAGAATGCCGAGTTGCGTTTCCCCATCGACCTGTTGGATGACTTGTTCTAGAGCCCGTTTGGCGGCATCGATCTTCGTGATTCGAACCGAACGCATGATTTCGCGCATCGACCCCGAGTCGTCTAGAACGACGACGACGTAATCGCCGAATCCCAGCGAAGTGCTTGCTAGGCCAACCGCAACTATCGCGCACGCCAACACAAACGATCTCATGGCAACACATCCAAAACCGTTTGGCAACGAGGGGTCGGAAGAAGGGCGCATGGCTTTGTTTTCTGGTTAGAAGTTAAAGTCGGTTGGAGCCAACGCTTCGGGATTGACTTTCACGATACGAAACTCAACACGCATATTCTCTTTGGCTTCATCCATATTGCGGGGCTTTGGAATGATAGGTTCCATGATTCCTACCCCGACTGGGACGATTTGAGAAAGGTCCACGGTGATTCCGGTATCCGATGCATATTTTTCGAGAGACTTCTTCACCGCCTCTGCCCGGGCTTGCGACAAGGTGAGTGCAGCTTGCATGGTGACGATGGGGTCATTGCTTCCTCCTCCAAGATTTCCGGTACGGACCAATTCAATGACCTCCTTGGTGCGGCTCAAATCGAGTGGTTTGCCGTTCATGAAGTACCGGTAGTTTCCGGGTGTTCCATTTTGTTGGATGATTCCTTTTGCGGTGCCGGCTCGGACTAAATCCATCAGTGTTTTGGTTGGGTCTGCATGACCCCGAATGACGACGCGGGCGTTTCCGAACTGGCTGGCTTGTTTCAAGGCTCGCAGGAATTCGGGGCCGTATCGGTCTGCCGAGAAGGTTTGTTCGTTCGGTTCGAAGTTGATTGAAAAGCTGACGATCGTGTTGGCATCGAGGTTTTCCCCAAAGAACATATCGGTGGTTTCGCCGGCGTTGTTGAACCGTTCGACGGCTTGTGGTTCGACGTATTGAATTCCACCGAGTTCTGCCAGTTTTTTGTAGTCGAAGTCGTTGGGTTCAAACCCTGCCCGCGCGGTCGCGTACTTCCATTGGGTTGCCAAATTGATCGCTCTCGACATGGTTTCGTCGAATCCGCTCGCGTTAGACTTTTGTCGGAAGAAGGCGATTTGACCGGGGAGTCCGGCAAAAGAGCAATCGAGCAGCAGTCCGTGTACGTCACCTTCGATGGTAGGTAGAACCTCTTTTCCATAGATGCGTTGGGCGAGCGAAAGAATTTGCTCGTATTCCTTGCTCATCTTGCTGGACTCTGCGTAAGACTTCCGCATGGCAACGAGTTGCTCGGTTGCCTTCAAGTGACCGGCGACGAATTTCTTGACCCAGTCTTTATTGGCATCGTACCAATCGCGCCGTACGGCGTAGACGTCGGCGATGGAGCGGCTCATCTGGACAGTGCTATTGATCACGCGAGCGCCAGCAACGGTGCCTTCGGCGCCGGATCCTTCTGCTTCCAAACCGCTGGTCAATCCGATCATGTCGGGGGTTACGACGCAGCAGGCGTCGATGGATGGATCCTTGCGAAACGCTTCGGCAGGTCCGTCGGCACCGGTGATATCTTTCGTCCAAACAATCTCGACGTCTTGGCGATTCAATCCCGCTGCGGAGAGGGAATCGTATAGCAACCCCACGTGCGGACCACCTTGTTGGCAGGCAATCTTTTTCCCTTTGAGATCATTCAAGGTGCGGACCGTTTTACGAGCGACGACGTGGTCGCCTGCGCTCCATGAAAGTTGCAGAACAATAACCGGTTTGGTGCGAGGGTCTGCGCCGAGGACTTCACCGGCTAAACCGATCATATGCATTGTTCCTCGCAGCATCGGTGACTTGCCGCTCAAGTAGTTGCGGACTTGGCCGACGAAATCGTCTCCTGCTTGGAGTTGCATGTCCAAGCCCATTTGCTGATAGATTGAGCCTTGTTTGGTCTTGAGATCCCCGTTCGCCAAGAACGTCGCGATGTCGCCGCCCCAAAGGATGTAGGGGACTTGGACCGTCTTGTTGCTCGAGACGGGCTCGACGCGCACGTTACCCACCAAATCGGAGAACCGCTCTTGGGAATGGACGGGCATTGCCAGAGGTATCGCGACGAGTACCGCGAAGAGAAACACACGGCAAATCGACATGCCAACGTTGTAGAGACCTGAGAGCAGTGGGAAATCGGGATGAGCAAGGCGCATTCTGGGGAATCCTTAGTCAGGAAAAATCGGATTTGAATTTGGTTAACGAATGCCCATGGATTCAAGAAGGCGTATTTCTTGTTCCATTTGGGCGCGATCTTCGTCGGAAATTTCAGGATTAGGAAGGAGTGACCGCCGCGTGCAGTTGACGAGGGCTTGGAGCGTCTGGTAGCGACGCGTTTGCTTGATTGCCGGTTGCAAGAAATCTCGAACGATTTCCTTGAGCTCTTCTGCATCCTTGGGGGGAATCGCTTTGAATTGGCTTCGAAGCGCGGCGTAGCCCGCGGAAGAAAAATCCTCTTCGAGTCCGTCCTTATCAAGCCACTCCACCAACGCTTCGTCACCCAATTTTGTGGGCTTCAGCATCCATCGGATGAACTCTTTGCGGTCTTCACCGATCGGGTCGAGGATAGGGATGATCAGATCGCCGACACGACCAGGTCGCCGAATATCGGGCGACAGCAGATGGATACGTGCGGTCATCAGCAGCCAAATGACTTTACCCCGCAGTTTGGGGTCGCTCATCATGGCTTGGATCTTTCCGGTCAATCGGCGTTCGGTTTCGTGGGCGCCTTCGCCAACACTTCCAAACTGCGTATCCGCTTCATCCACAAAGATGACGACTTTCTCCAACGCTTCGAGCACTCGGCGTAGACGTTCAAAGATCACGTCGGTTTGTCCGAACCATTGGCTTCGGATATTTTTCAGTACCAAAACCGGCATGTCTAGTTCCGCAGCAACCGCTTCAAAGATAAACGTCTTGCCACCACCGATAGGACCTGCGATCGCGGCACCAGGGAGCGCTCGATCGTCGGGTAGCTTCATGCGAGGGATCAGGTACTCCTGAAGAAACTCTTTGAGCTTGGAAAACCCAATCACATCCTTGAGTGTTTGGATCGGTTTCTTGAACTCGATCACATCTTCACCGAGTTGCGATTGAATAAAATGCTCGACCTGCAAGGTGGTGTCTTGACGCTGGATGGGCTGTTTGGAGTAATCCGATGCGAGGAGCAATTGCCGCATGGCATGGATGGATAGTCCAGCGGTTGCCTCGGCCACCAAATCGAGCGACTCAGTGATCGCTCGATTTCCCGAGTTCGCAATGTGCCATTGCGCGTAGTGCTTGCGCCCGTTCAGGTCGGGCGAAGGAATCTCGACAGAGAGGACTTGAGGGAGTCGCGAGATGCGAGGATGGATCAGACTTCTCGATTCCGCAATCAGTAGAACGTTGTCTTTCCCATTAAAAAAGTTCGGGTCTCCAAACCAATCGGTCACGATGGAGATACGTCGAAGTTGTGCGTCGTTCATTCGAGCCACATCGCCATCCCCGGAGGGAAGGAGAATGTCGGCTCCCTCGATCATGACCAATAGGTTTTCCTTCAGGTAACTTCTAGAACAGATCGTCAGTTGACGAAGGAACTCAAGGGCTTGGGTGGCGTTACCTATCGCGTCCCGTAAGTATTGATCGAACTCGCGCCTGCGAAGTTCGAATTTGCTTCCGTCTTGAAGCACTTCACGCGTCGGGATCGCTTCCACCGCGACACCGTTCTTCCATCCAGTCCAAGCTTCACGCAATTTGGCGCGGTCTTCATCGTTCACCCTGACTGGCCCGTTCAATTCGTAGACGACTTGAATAAGCCCAGGGATCTTCGTCTTGGTTTGCAAGAACTGGATTAAAGGAACATACTCGCGACCATCGTAATAAAGGTCGTAGATATTCCCGGAGACGACGATGGCCCGCGATTGTCCAGAATTGATAATTCGAGCCATCTGGACGAAAAACGGATACGATGCGGCGGGTACGTCGGCAGTTGGCAATTCAACGTTGGTCTGTTTTTCAGTCATGTGCGGTTGGATGGGGTGCTGGTCGATGACGTGTTCGCTGTTACAAAACAGCGATGGTTTCAAACGGCCTCACCTAAGGCGAGTGAACGGGACAGGGAGAACATGGTTTGGATGTAGGCGTTTGAGTTCGATCTTTTTGAAGGAGGAGCGACTCAACCCTGAGAGCATTATTGCCGATTGTACACTTTTCGGGGATCCGATCGGGGCGTAAACCACAGATCTCGAGCACGGCCACGCTGCGATCGTTGTCGCGGCCGACGTCACCCGATCAACATGGTCTATCAAGTCGATACCCCGCCTATGCGTTGATTGCTAGGTGTTTGCTGGTTTCTGCGATTAGCGGGCTTATGAGATTGGCTGGCTGCGGCGTGCTTCCAGTGGAGACTGCAATGATCGACTGGGGGCCCCATGGTGGAGCCTACGGAGCTTTGGGCTGCCTGGTTTTTCGTCCAACGAGCGCCGAAAGCCGGGACGCCTCGGTCGGTGGGGGGATCGGTTTGTGAAGTTTATGGATTAATAGAATCCGAAGCGCTGGGTTCCGTAACGATGAGCCGCTGGTTCGCGGTCAAATCGGTCAGCGTTTGGGTTTGCCCGCTGGGCCAATGGATCGTCGCGCGCGGGATCTTGATGGAATTTCCTATCCCAAAGTGGATGGTCGTCGCGTGGGTGGATGCATACGATCCCCCTCCGATCCGATGTTTTACACGTTTTTCTGGGACCGATCCAATAGTTCCAAGTTCCAATTCGACCCAGGCACCTACCGCATCCCGATTGCTTTGGGTGCCGACAAGATCCAGTTCAAGGAAGTTGCCTAAATTGGGAGTATCGTTGGTAAGTAGTTCTACGGGTTGCTCCAGCATGCTCACCGCAAAATCGATGTCGCCATCGTTGTCATAGTCACCGATCGCCATCCCTCGGCCAGCGTGGACTTGGCGAAAGAACTCGCCGGTCGCATCGCCGATCGAAACAAGCCGTTTGCCTTGTACGTTTTCTAGCAGGTAGGGCTTTTGAAGGTTGCTGCTTCGGATGGGGCGGCGGCTCGTGTGGCCAGCGATCACGACAAGGTCATCATCGCTGTCGTGGTCGGCATCGAAGAACGCGGTACCCCACCCGACAACAGCTTGGCCGAGAGCCATCAATCCGGCAGACCGCGTTCCGAGGGAAAAGTACTGCTTGCCTTGATTCAAGTAGAGTTCGCAGTATTCGTTCTGATAGTTGGTGACCAAGATGTCGGGTTTAAGGTTCCCATCGAAATCGGCGACGGCGAGTCCCATGCTGCCATCGACGATGGATCGGGACCCGAGGCTCGTTCCCGACGACGCTCCAATTTCCTTGAGTTCACCATTCCCTTGGTTATCCAGAAGTACGTTTGGGTCTTCGTCGTTAGCTACGTAAAGGTCGGTGTCTCCATCGAGGTCGAAATCGCATGCGACGACACCGACACCGCGAAACGGAAATGCTTTTAAGAACTCAGAGGCATCGCGGAACGTGCCGTCCCCTTGGTTGACCCAGAGTTCATCCGGTTCGCCCGAGAAGTCGGCCGGGGCACATCGGTCGATTTCACCTTGGGCATTGAAGCATCGCTTGTCCAGCGCGGGAGACCAGACTCCGTAGTGAGCGATGTAGAGATCGAGGTCCCCGTCGTTTTCCAGATCAAACCACGCTGCGGAAGAACTCCATCCTCGATGGTGGAATCCCGCTGATTGTGTGACGTCTTCGAAGGTGCCGTCCCCCTGATTGCGAAGCAATTGTTGTCCACCGAAACCCGTGATGAATATATCGGGAAGACCATCGGAATCATAATCGCTGACCGCGGCACCAAACGAGTAGCAGACTCCCGCATCGCATGCCGCTTTACCGCTGACTTCGCGAAATCCCAGCGGGATTTTTTTGACTGGGCCCTGTTGCGCCGACGCACTTTGTGGAGAGGCATGCTGTTGGAAGAGTCCATTAGAAACCATCATGATTTCTTTCTCAGGGGACAGCGTCCCACCTCCCGGGATGAACAAATCCCATCGTCCATCTCGATCGTAATCGATGGAGCCGATGCCACCCCCATTGGATTCAATCATCGCGACGAGCCATGCGCCTTCGCCGTTGTGGTACGTGAAGTCGATGCCGACATCGGAACCATGCGAAGTGAACTTTAACGCGGATTTATTGGTGGCTGCATCCGAGGATGAACCTGCTATTGCCGACGGTTGCTTTTCTTGGGTAGGCGGGGTTGCGGCCGAGTTGCGTTGGGCGATTTCCTTTTTCGTTATCGGATCGGTTGTATCGCTCGACGAATCGGTGCAGCCGGCAAATGTCGGTAGCAAGATGCAAATTGCGATGACGAAAACGATGCCGTTGCATCGCGGGCCTACAAGTTCATAGGAATACCGCGATCGACCGATTGGATAGGAAGAGTCGATGGGAGAGGGCATTGCCACATTGCTGACGGTTGATGCTGTTGGTTGGTTATGCTGCAGGATAGGTTGTGCTGCAGAATGATCGTGTCCTCGAGATTCCGAGAGTCGCTAATCCTTTTCAGTGGGCTTCGCTGCGCTGTTTGCGGTGTCTCTGTTTGCGGTATCTCTGCTTGCGGTACCTCTGATTTCAGGGGTTGCGGTTTGGGAGGTGCCGCCGGTTGTTGTCTGAGGCTGACTTTGAAATTCAGGCTGAACTTGAAATTGAGGCTGAACTTGGAAGGGTGCTGTCGTTGGGTCTTCGGCCGAAAACTGTTGCGATTCGAGGATGGCCAATTCGATTTGACGGATTGCCCGGCGGTGGTTTTCGGCAGCGTTCAAACGGCCTTCGCGTTCAAAGTAATTCGCGAGCAGCGCGTGCGATTTGAGGTCGATTGGGTTGGCCCTCGATGCGACTTGGACATACCCAGCTCCGCCAGAGGGATCGAGGTAATTCATCATCATTTCTCCCATATCCCTGCGGAGATCCTGATTGCTGTTGTCCGTCACAAGTCGTTCAAGCATGCGGTCGACGTCAGGCCGTTTTAACTGGCTCTCCGAGGCTTTTTGAAATAGAGCTTCGCTCTCAGAACTTTTCCCAAGTTTCGCCATGCATCGAGCTTGGAGTTGCAAGTACGGGAGTGCGTCTGGCCACCGCGTTAGAAGCATCGTCGCTTGTTCGCTCGCTTCACGTACATTCCCCGATTCCAAATTCGTTTCGCAAACCAACGCCAACTCAGGGCTTGGAAGTTTGGAGATGTCTTTTAGCTTTTTCAGTTGCTCAGACGCGAGGTCTGGGTAGCCGAGGTTGAGCAGAGAGCGTGCGTATCCCGAAATCAGTTCAGGAGATTCCTCGATGCCGTTGGACTTGGCGTACTTCTCAATCCATTCAAATTCGGTCCGAGCTTCTTCGAATTGAGCTTTCTCAAGATACACCTGGGCGAGTTCTTCATGGGCTCGAGGGAAATCCGAGCGGATCGCGATCGATTTTTGAAACGACTGGATCGCGCCATCGAGATCGTAATTTGCGGTGCTGGTGACACCTCGCCAGAACTCGAGTTGATAATCACCCTCGAAGAGTTCCCCCCAAAGACGCAGTGTTTGGTTGGCGCTGTTGGAGTCACCTTGGGTCATGAAGCCTTGAACGAGCGAGCCTAGGACCTCGGCTCCATTCTCTTTGTAGATCAAAAGAAGTGGACCTAGATTCTCTTTGACTTTGTTGGGAACCCCGGCGGCGGAATCCATGAGCAAAAGCGGTGCTGCTGCCTGAGTTTGCGGCATTCCTCCGGAAGCGAGTTCATCCGTGATGCGTTTCACTCGGCCGCGGTCGCCCAGTTTGCGATAGGCGTCGGCAAGAAGCCACCTCCATTCCTTCGGCGACAACATCCATGGAGACCAAGTTTCGAGCCTCGCCGCAGCATTCCCCGGTTTCCCTTGACGGTAAATGAGGTCGCGACTGGATGCACCAACCCAAAAGTAAGCGGCCACCCAGCCGACAGCCAAAAGAGCTATCCCCCCGAGTAGTGCGAGGGAACGGGAAACACCTCGTCGCTTCCCTGCAGCTATCGCCCCAGTGCCCATCCCCCCAGGGCCCATTCCCCCTGCAGCCATCGGCTGTTTTCTCGCAATCCTCGATTTTCGGGCCGAGATTGGGATTCCGAAACGCCCCGATCCATCCAAGCGTCGTGCGGACCTATGTCGGGCGAATGAATTGCTCATAGTGATAAAGAAATCCAGGAATTTCATAACGCCGGAAAGCCCGAGGAACGAGCTACACCTAAAATATAGCCAAATCTTGACTTGAAAGGAATTGAATGGGGAGATAAGCTTTCGAGCCCATTGGTGGGAAAAAGGGGAGAGGATCTTCGTCGAAGACCCTCCTGCGTGGGAACTTCTCCTGGAATGTGGAGCTTTTCCCGCCAACCTGAAACCATACCGTCCCCGAAATGGTGTCGTTCACGAACCGTGTCGTTCACGAACGGTGCCATTCGCAAACCATTCCGATCCCAACCGAATCGAAATGACTCTAGACAAAAGTTTGAAAGTACGAGCCGGGGCCATCAAGTCCCGCAACGTGATGACCCGCGCAGAGCGGATCAAGCGTCTTCAAGATCTCGACAAGTGGACCGACGAGTCCATTGTACTCGGGATGGCAAAAGTTCGTGTTCCTAAGATTTCTTTGAAGAAAAAGAAGAAGGTGAAGAAGGAAGACGAAGCAGACGACAAGAAGAAAAAGAAGAAGTAGTTCGTATTCAACCCCGCTCGGCATACCGGCAGGGGTTGGCATACCGGGTGGAGTTGTTGGGTGGTTGCCTTCTATGGTGGCGGCCCGCAATCGGATCCGTCGGTCCGAAGTCGGTTTCTTTCGAGGAATCGATAGGCTTCAGGTGCTAAGCGGCATGTTCGGACTGTGTCGGAATGCCGATAGTGCTTTTAAAAGGACACGAGACGTTTGCGAGTTCAGTCGACACTCAGTCCACAAGAAATACTAGGGCGGCTCCACAAGGCCGCCTTTTTTGTTGGTTCTTTGTCAAAATCTGCTAACGTGGAAGGCGTGCGATGATCCGATGGACCTGTTTTCTATCTGGTCGCGTGCAAGGCGTTGGAATGCGTTTCACTGTCCGCAAACTCGCGGACGAGTTTCGGCTTCACGGGTACGTCGAAAACCTTGACGACGGTCGGGTTTGCATGGTCCTCGAGGGACAGGCCGATCTACTGCAACGATTTCTTGATCAACTTCGGGTCGAGGCGCCTGGGCATCTTCACACGATCGATACCTATCCAAGCGAAGCTTCGGGAGAGTTCGCGAATTTCTCGATTCGGCGTTGAGATGTATACTGAGTGGCTGGACAGTCCAAGGTGAACCGTCATTAGCAAGTGGTTTGCGCCGCTCGACTCCTGCGCCTTGGGGCCTGTCCGCTCCCACCCACGATCACCCGCGATCGATACTAATACGCCCCCGATCGATACTATTACCACCCGATCGATACGATAACCCCCCGATCGATACGATAACCCAGGTTCGATACCCCGCGATCTATCCCATGTATTCCGACGGAATTTCACCATGAAACGATTGAAAGCTGGCGGAGGCTGGCAAGCAGTACGGTACACGTTCCGAAAGGGGCTTGAGTCCGGCAATCTTTGGAAAATGTACACCGCCCTGCGTTCCCGCAATGCGTGCAAGACATGCGCTTTGGGAATGGGTGGGCAACACGGCGGTATGGTCAACGAACATGGTTCGTTTCCCGAGGTGTGCAAAAAATCGATCCAAGCGATGGCGGCAGACATGCAACCTGCCATCACAGCGGATTTCTGGGCGAAGCATCCGGTCGCTCAAATGAGTCGATGGACGCCAAGGCAATTGGAAACCAGCGGGCGATTGATCCAACCGGTGTTGTACGAGCAAGGGTCTACGCACTACCGAACGATTACATGGGCGGATGCGTTTGAGAGGATTGCGAAGGAACTCAATCGCCTCCACGCGGACCAAACGTTTTGGTACTTCAGCGGGCGATCGAGCAATGAAGCCGGCTTTCTGTTGCAGCTTTTTGCCCGAGTTTATGGCACCAACAATGTCAACAACTGCAGTTACTACTGCCATCAAGCGAGCGGTGTTGGGCTGCAAACCACATTGGGAACTGGGACCGCCACTGTGGTGCTCGAAGATCTCGATAAGTGCGATACCGTTTTCATTATCGGAGGGAACCCACCTAGCAATCATCCCCGATTGATGACCAGTTTGATGCATTTGCGGCGTCGAGGCGGACGCATCGTAGTGATCAATCCGGTGAAGGAGTTAGGGTTGGTTCGGTTCAAGGTCCCGAGCGACCCGCTGAGTATGGTCTTTGGTACCAAGATTGCGACTCACTACATCCAACCGCATATCGGCGGAGATTTAGCACTTTTGACGGGTATCGCAAAAGCCGTTCAGGAGTTAGGGACTCATGACACGCTCTTCCTGGCTGAGCACTGCAATGGCCATGTTGACTTTTTAGAAGAATTAAAAGGTCATTCTTGGGATGATATCACTCGCAAGTCTGGAGTCGACGAGAAAACGATTCGGGAGCTCGCGCAGGTTTACTCCGACAGCAAAGGCTCGATCTTTTCATGGACCATGGGAATCACCCACCACACGCATGGCGTTCAAAACGTTCAAGCGATCGTGAACCTTGCGCTAATGCGAGGGATGATCGGTAAGGAAGGGGCCGGGGTGATGCCGATTCGAGGTCACTCGAATGTTCAAGGCATCGGGTCGGTTGGTGTGACGCCCAAACTCAAGGATGAGCTTTTTCACAATTTAAAGAACAAGTTCGGCGTGAACCTGCCGACGACTCCCGGTAGAGATACGTTGGATTGTATGGAAGCCGCCCATCGCGGTGAATTGAAGTTTGCATTGTGCTTGGGCGGTAATCTATACGGTTCAAATCCCGACGCGCAATTCGCAGACGAGGCCTTAAAGTCGCTGGATATGTTGGTGATGCTCAACACCACCCTTAACACCGGTCACGCAAACGGACTCGCAAAAACCACGATGATCCTTCCGGTGTTAGCACGCGACGAAGAGCCCGAGCCGACTACCCAAGAATCGATGTTTAACTACGTTCGACTAAGCGATGGTGGGATCAAGCGGTTACCAGGCCCGCGCAGCGAAGTGCATGTAATCGCGGAGATCGCTAAACGGACTTTGGGCAAGTCGGAGGCCATTGACTGGGAGCAGATGCAAAAAACCAACACCATTCGTCACTGGATATCGAAGGTGGTTCCAGGGTACGAACAGATAGACACCATTGCTGAGACGAAACACGAGTTTCAGGTTGCGGGTAGAACATTGCATCGCGCCAAATTCAACACCAAAGATGGTCGCGCGCAGTTGGTTGCCCACGAGCTACCAGAACTGAGTTCGCTCGAGAGCAACCAAGTTCGATTGATGACTGTCCGGAGCGAAGGTCAATTCAACACCGTTGTCTACGAAGATTACGATCTCTATCGTCATCAAGACCGCCGCGACGTGATTCTACTGAACCCTGAAGATATGCGTCGTATGGGCTTGGCAGAGGATTCCTTGGTAACGGTGTCAAGTTCGGTAGGGCAAATGCACAATATCCTGGCTCGCCCGTTTGAAGAGATCCGCGATGGCAACGCCATGATGTACTACCCAGAGTCCAATGTGCTGGTCCCAAGGGTTGTGGATCCGCAATCCCGAACGCCCAACTTTAAAAACGTGGTCGTGACAATCACCCGCCAAGTTGAATCGGTGCCGGTTTAGCTTGTCCAGAGTGTAAACACGCCCCCGAGAAAACTGTGCACGAAATTCACCCGATAAATGAGTCTCCATCATCATGCCGATCGATCCCGCCTGGAAACGCGACAACCGCCCCCCAAGAATCCTGATCGTCGACGATGACTACGAGATCGCGACTCCGGTCAAATTCGCGTTGGAAGGCCTCGGTTATGAGGTGGTCCATATGCCGGATGGGCAGCAAGGGGTCGCCAAACTCGAGTCCTACCATCCGGATTTGATGGTGCTCGACATGATGATGCCACGCCAGAGCGGTTTCCTTGTCTTGGAGCACCTGCGCCGAAGCAAACGGGATCAGATACGGGTGATCATGGTCACCGCCAACGAGGGGGAACGGCATCAGACCTATGCCCGGATGTTGGGGGTAGATGAATACATGCACAAGCCATTCGCTATGGATCAGTTGGTTGCCACTGCCCAGCGACTTCTAGAACTCCCTTTTCCTGACCCATCCGACGCTGTGGATGATTAAGCACGCTGCTGGAGTCAAAACCTAGCGGAACTCGGTAAAAATCTTAAGGATTTCGAAAGGTTTACCCTGGTCAAGTTTGGCGGATAGTGTTGCAATTAACGTACCGCACACGCACGATTCGTCCAACCGTTTTTCCTCTCGAGTCATCCTCAGGATTTTTTCATACCCATTGTCGAGGTTTATGAGAATGCGATCGAATATTTTGCGAGGTAACTCGCGCGCTTGCAATCGTGGCTTTACCCTGGTCGAACTCCTCGTGGTTATCGCGATCATTGGTATTTTGGTGGGGTTATTGTTGCCGGCGGTACAAGCAGCGCGCGAGGCCGCTCGCAGGATGAGTTGCAGCAACAACATGCGGCAGATTGGATTGGCGATTCATAACTTCGAATCGGCTCGCAAGCGATTGCCACCATCCAGCATCAACTTGAGCGGAACAGGCGCGGCGAGCGCTGTTGTTCGCAGCGAGCTGCGAGAGTTTCGCAAGGATGGGACGGATGGAAGTCAGAACGGTCATTATGCCAACCAATGCTTCCTCACGATCATTCTGCCATTCATCGAAGCAACGAATGTGTTCAATGCGCAAACGGCTGGATCCGCCGGTGGATATAGTGTGAAGTTGGATTGGTGGGCTCTTCAGAATCGCGCTGCGGCTTCGACCCCGATCGCTTTGTACATGTGTCCATCCTCCCCTGGTCCTGACAAGTTCCTCGATACAACGCGTTTGGGAACATCGGATAGGAATCGCTTCGCTGGATCGGCTGGAGATTGGAAGCCTGCTCTCACCGACTACATGGCGGTGAACCGTGCTAATTGGAACGGTAGCGGCGCCGTTTGGGACGCCATCATGCAAGGTAACCCAACGTATCCAGGAGATAGCGGCGTTCGAGGAGGGATGGCCACTAACGAGTTTACCCGATTGGCAGCGATCCTCGATGGATTGAGCAATACCATCACCATTTCCGAAGCAGGTGGCCGACCAGCACGTTGGAGCGGTGGAAAGCGAATCGAGGAGTATGCGGGTGGTACATCCCCATACATGAATGGCCCGTGGGCGCACCAAGGTAACGACATTGCTGTGGATGGATCGTGGTTCAACAATAGCGCAGTCCCACCTCAGTTCGCGAACATCACCTCGGTAACTGCGGCCAATGCGCCGAACAAGTGCAGCATCAACTGCACCAATCAAGGTGAAATCTATTCGTTCCACGGGAGTGGGTCACACGCAGTCATGGGGGACGCCTCGGTGCAGTACTTGAGTTCCTCGATCGATCTCAAGGCGTTGATGCTTCTCTGCGCACGGGCGGACGGAAACACGATCAATCCGGAATCGCTGAATCAGTAGTTGGCACATTCGGGTTGAGAATGCCAATTTGCGACGGCTCTGCTCTCTCGCGAGGGTGGAGCTTGCTGGTAACTAATTCCCAGGCAATGAAAGAATCTTGTTGCTCAAAGTACGAGAGACCGTGCTAAGTTCTCGATGGCTTTGAAAGAGGCTGTTTGGGGGAGGAAGTCACCACCTGTCGAAAGACCTCCTTGAAAGAATTGGAAATGCTTTCCGGCCGGTTCGCCTCGCAAAGGCCAGCCAGCCGCGCGGATTCTTCTTGATCGGTTATTTCCCCGAGCGCCTGAGTTTCACCTGGCTGTTGGCTTACCAGAATCAGTTTCGAGCCGAACCGCAGCACGTATAACTGCTGACGTGGGCCCATCGTTGATCGTCCCAGCACTTCGATGACTTCGTTGGGAAGTTTCTGAAACTGTTTAGGTTGTGATTTTCTGAGCATAAACACAGCGATCAGGAACAAGCACACTACCACGGTAAGTGAAAGCGTCATTGATAATGTGGCCGCCCACGGAGATCGAGGGGCTTGCACGCGAGGGTCCTCTGTGGCGCCGGGGCCCTTGAGTTCGAGCGGTTGTTGCTCCGATTTTCTCGATGCCGCTGCCGTTGTGACGGACCTGATTGAAGGATCAATTCCGGAATCGCGACGAGGGGGGATCGAGTTCCAAGCAGCGGCGGGCTGTACGTTGGACTGCGCTGCGTTGCCTGCAGTGTTGGGTACAAAGGGGTTCGTGGAATTCGGATAGGTCGGTGCTGAATTAGACGGTGCTGAATTCGACGGTGCTGAATTCGACGGTGCTGAATTCGATGAAGTAGGAATGGTTAGGGATGGCGAGGCATTGCCGCTCGGCGAGGGTGGAAGGAAGGCATTGGGATCGTTGACTCGAACCGGCGAGTTGCGAACTAACGATGGTTCACCTGGCGGATCAGCGCAAACCGTACCGAAAGATCCGAAGCCCATCAGGAGGGCAGCGGTTGCCAGACAAGCTTCGATGCGAAGCGGCAGCCTCCATTTTTTGGCGCAGGGTATTGCTCGAAGACTTAGTATCATTGGATTGAATCACTGCCGATCAACTCGGCAACACGAACGCAAAAGTTATCGTTCAGGACCAGAACTTCGCCCCGGGCAACCATACGGCCGTTCACAAAAATATCGACGGGATCGCCGGCGAGTTTGTCGAGGGTCACCACGGATCCTCGTCGAAGTTGCAAGATTTCGTCTAGATTCATTCGGGTACGACCCAGCTCGATCTTCAAATCGAGGGTCACATCCCGCAGAAGATCCATGGAAACCTTTTCAGGCGGTCCTCCTTCTCCAACAAGCTCTTCGAGATTGAATCGAGCTACTTTGGGGGTGCGTAAGGACTGTTCCACATCTTTGAGAGCCGATTCTGCTTGCTGCAACACTGCTTCAGCATCGGCAGCGCTGCGACCGGTGGGAGCAGGCGAGGCGTTTTGACCGCCAGTGGTGCTGGTGGAATCTGGATTCGTAGCAGCTTGGGGATCGTTGGCCATACAGCATCCGTGCTGATGAGGGTTATGTTCGAAAGCATCCTGTAGGGGAGTACCGCGCTAGCCATAACTGCCCAAGCGCGATTGCGACCCCTTGTTGAAATAATCGCAAACAGTCGAAAATTGCGGCACAGCTAGTCTGCGCAGACTAGTCATCGCAGACTAGTCTTCGATGACTTGGTAGTCGTTGAAACCGATGCTCAAGAGAATCGGTTCGCCGAGCAACTCAGTACTTGTCGCCAAAATGCGACGCTGAATCAAGCCCAGTTGGTTTTCCTGAAGTTCCGAAAGGCTGGTGTTCCGGATTTCTAGGATCAGCCGATGGCGAAAGCGGAACTTTCGTTCGTCGTAGAGTGCTTGCAAACGTTCTTGGTCGGAGGCGTTTAGGGTACCGAAAAGCCGGAACTCGACACGGTAGCTATGATCGGCTCCTGGAGGAACAAAAGAGACGCTGTAGGAGTCCAGGTCGAACTCGATGATCTTTTCGGTTTTCGAGGATTTATCGGAATGGGCCGAGTCGATTTCCTGGGCGGCTGAGATGAGCCTAGCCTCGGCGAGGGCTGCTACCTCTTCACCGGAGGGGACCATAAAGAAAAACACCAGCGTTTCGACAACGACCACAATGCTGACAAACGCGACGATCATCGCTTTGCTGGCAATACCACTTTTGGGACTCTTTTCAGCATGCTTGCCCGCCGCAGCACCCTTGTCAGCAGGTGCATCGTGCCCTTTTTTCTTGTCAGACATAATCTCACTTCATTCGCCGTGAAAATAACTCAAGTACCAAGAAAACCGTAGGACATGGACTGCTGCTCGAAGAAGTTTAGAAAAGGTCCAGCGACAGATTTTTGGTGCTCATTCCACAAAATGTAGCGGGTTGATCGATTGTGCCGTTTGTAACGACTTTTTTCGGGACGCAAGATCCAATGTTTCTGGTAATATGCTCCAGGAATGAAAATGCACTGACCCAGAGTTCGGGCGGTACATACAGACAAGTTTGCCGCTAGAAGGATGGTTACTGTGGACGAGGCGATTTTCAGCCAGACGGTATGTGTGCTTTTGGATTCGTGCCCAACACTCGATCAAGTTGCTTCGGTCTTATCGGACTACGACATCACTGGTCGCAATGATGGCAGTGAAGCGTGGGAGTTCAGTGGTCCTGCTTTGATCATCGCCTATCGGCCTGAAGTGAATGGTTATGCAGTGCTCGACCTCGTCGATCGTCCATGGCCAGATGATATGGGGTTTGAGAACGACAACGCGCTGCTGCACAGCGCATGGAAAGCGGGCCAATTTGGTCAGTACGTTTTCCCAGGTTCCCTAGAACGCGCTGCGGAGCAATCGTGGGGATGGGCGGAAGGGAAAGAGGTCGCGGCCAAGGCCAAGGCTTTTATCCGAGTGCGATTCAGCTACGTATTAGGCAAAGAAGATGATGACGGTGAATGGCTACCTGAAGACTACGATCCGATTGCGGAATTGGAATTCGCGACCACGATGGTCTCCAAGCTACTGACGCTCCCCCAGGCCCTCTGTTACTTCAATCCAGGTGGCGAAGTTTTGCGGGACCAGAACACCCTTGAGGAAAGCATCGAACTGTGTGCGGAACATGAGATTCCAACGGTCGATCTTTGGGCCAACGTTCGTTTGTTTCGTTTTGACGATGATTGGGCGATGATGGATACCGTTGGCAACGGCCAATTAGGAGCCGTTGACGTCGAAGCATGCTTCAACGCCGATGTTTATGATTTTAACGGAGTCGATCAGCTGCTCCGAACGGTATCGATGTATTTGGTCGGTGGGGAAGAGTTTGAAGAGGGGGAGATGATCGAAGATGACGAGGGGTTGTCGTGGAAGATTACCATCCACGGCGATAGCTTGTGCGATCCCCCTCGCGAAGTGCTGCGATTGTTGCCAGATGATGGCCGGACTCCACCCGCCGAACTGACAGAGGATCCATCCGACGACTAACATTTCGTCGTCCTTGGTCATCGGTTTCTGCAGTAGCTATTGCACTGCAAAACAACAACAGAAAAACAACATCAGCAAAACCTACCGCAAAACATGCACCGGCAGATGGCGTTCACCGGTAGATGGCATTCGCCGGTAGATGAGAGGGTGGATTAAGCGCGTGGTGCGTGCCGTTGACGGTAGTACTTGAGGCCGGGAATAAAGAAGCATAATCCCGCTACCGTCCCGAAGAGGAGGTGGGCGGCACTCGGCCAAAGGATCATTGCTGCGGTGGTCGCGAACAAGCAGGCTGCTTGGACGTAAAAAGCCCCGCTGAGGATTCCAGCCTTGATGGTGAACATCATACCTGTGATCACGGCCAGCAATGGGGTCAGGGTGAGCGGTTGCAATTCCAGTCCCCACTCGACGGGGAATAATGCACCAATACCTATCATGCTTGCTCCCCAAACGTGGGCGATTTGACGTTCCACGAAGGTAACGGGGCCCATGCGACGTCGCATGGCCCAAAACACTGCCGCCCATGCGCCCAGTCCTACGGTCCAGAGCAGGGCGAATGCCCAGCGATTGGCTCCGTACCATGCGAGCACCTCGGTTAACAAGCACGCTGTAAATAGAACGAGCGAGTGCCACATCCAGAGCATGCCCCAGTTTTCCAAGACAGGAGCATGGTGTGTTTCGCGGAACCATCGAGCAACGATTTGGGCGAACTGTCCGGAGCGAGCCGAAATGGGCTCGTCCCGAAGGTATGCGGAAAGATCCTCTGCTAGGTTTTGGGCGGTTGCATAGCGCAGGTCGGGTGGTTTTTGCAGGCATCGCACAACGATCATTTCCAAATCGCGGTCGATTCTGGAATTGAGCAATCGGGGGCTCGGTGGGTCTTGTTCCAGGATCTGCAACAGCACATCCATGGTTGTCTTAGCGGCGAACGGGGGGCGTCCCGTCAAGGCGTGGTAGAGTACGGACCCAAGGCTGTAAATATCGGACGCTGGTCCAATTGTCCCCATGCGCCCGCTGGCTTGTTCAGGACTCATGTACGTGGGAGTACCGAGCACGACGCCGGTCCGCGTCAAAGATTCCGCGGAGTCGGTTTGTTTCGCCAGACCGAAGTCGGTCAGGCGAGCATGGCCTGACTCATCGATTAAAATATTGGATGGCTTGATATCGCGGTGCAGAATACCGGATGCATGTGCAAATTGAACAGCCTTAGCGACGCTTTCGATATGACGAACCGCTTGTCGTTCATCGAGTTCCCCGGAGTTGATCAACTCTAGAAGAGTTCGACCTTTCAGGTACTGCATGGCAAAATAGGGGCGTCCATCGATCTCTCCTACGTCGTAGACCGGAACGATCCCTGGATGTTGCAATTGGGCCGTCGCGCGAGCTTCAGCAAAAAATCGTTGTCGCTCCAGGTCGGAAGCCAACCGATCCCGTAGGATCATTTTGATAGCGACCTCCCGGCCGAGGCTCAACTGGATCGCTCTGTAAACGACCCCCATGCCGCCGCGACCGATCTCCTCGATGAGTTCGTAGTCCCCCAAAGTGCATGGGAGAGGCATTTGCCAATTGCCAGAGTCCGCTTGAGACTTGCCGCCACTCGCGATTTGATGCGCTTCATGGCTCCCGACGGCATTGGTGACCAGTACGGTACCCCATAGTGCCATCAGGTCCGACTCGAAATCTGGGTGGGCTTTGCATACTTCGTGAATGTCGACCCGTTCACCTCGTTGCAATCGGTCGGCCAATTCTGCGACAAGCGACGCCAGTTTGAGTTCGGCGTCGGAGGCCGGCTGTTCATCGTCGGCGTGGCTCTCGGCATGCTGTTGAGATCGAGCGGTTTGGAGAAAGTCTGCCGTGGACTCCCAGCCCAACTGCGATGGCCGCGACTTCATTCGCGTAGTTCCTTGTGGAGATCTGGCAGGCTTTCGATCACCTCTCGAAGGCGCTTTACGGCGCGTAAATATCGCATGCTTGCGGCTGGCTCAGAAAGTCCGAGAGCCTGGGCGATCTCTTGGTTGTTGAGTTGCTCATAATGGCGCATCAAGATCACTTCGCGGTCACCATCGCGGAGGTGCTGGATCGCTAACTCGATATGCCTTGCTAATTCGCGCTGAGTCGCGGCAGCGGCAGGAGTGAGTGCTGCATCCCGAAACTGATTGGCCAACTCCATCGTGGATTGATCGGGCTGGTTCTGACCGCCCCCCATCGGTTGCTCCCGATCGATGCTGCGTTTTGCAGACAAACGGTGGCGGCGATGGGCATCGATGATCCGATCCTTGGCGATTTGCCGTATCCAAAGATGGAAAGGGATCGACGGGTTATTGACGTAATCCACGAGTCGACGGTTGGCCTCGATCAAAACGTCTTGCACCACATCGCTTACGTCGAGCCGCTGCATGATTCGCTGATCGAGTCGGATTGCGATCATCCGACGAAGGGAGTCACGATGCCGGCCGAGGAGTTCCTCGACAGCATCCTGCTGCCCTTCGCGGACATTCACAAGAAGTTCGGCAGTAGCATCGCCGTCAGGCCAAATGGATTTTGTCATGAACCCTCAGTGTTCTCGATCAACCAGCTTTTTCACTATTCATAGTTTAGTCGAACGTCTAGAGGGAGCGGGCCTCTTAAAAACGACCAAGTAGCGGTAGAATTGATGAAATTGTTGAAGAATAGTAACGTTTCCCCGGATATTTCGACGTGTCGACGGGCCGCGCGGGATCGGATGTTTGGAGAAGATAATGGCGATCCCAGAGATTCAGCAAACCGGTTCGGTGATTCGGATCAGCCCCGAGATGGACGTTCCGACCACGCCTCGCGTGCGGCGACTAATCGATACGGCTGCCTTCCGGCGTCTCTCGAGAATCAGTCAATTAGGATTAGTTGGCTTGGTTTACCCGGGGGCGACCCATACTCGTTTTGAGCATTCTCTCGGAGTTTATCGCAACGCCCTTGAGTTCCTAAAGCAACTCGCCAGCGACACCAAGGCCCCGATGGTTTTTAATGACCACGATGCCTCGCTGTTCGTCGTCGCCGGATTGTTGCACGATATTGGCCACTGGCCATTCTGCCATGCGATCGAGGATATCCGCTTGGTTGATTTCCCCCGGCATGAGGTCCTGGCTTCCCGATTGCTCGAACATCGAGAGTTGGCGGAACTGCTGCGAAAGGATTGGGATCTGGAACCGTCGGAGGTTTCGGCGTTTTTGGATCCGCGCGGAGTTTGCAAGGTTGGTGGGCAACCTAACCAGGCGAGTGCAAACCCTAATTCTGAAAGCCACGCAATCCTGCGTTCGATGCTCAGTGGACCCGTCGACATCGACAAACTTGACTATTTAGAACGAGACTCCCTCCACGCGGGGGTCCCTTATGGAAGGAACTTCGACCGCAATCGGTTGGTTCATTCCCTATGCGTCGATCAAACGCGAAACCGAGTTGCCATTTCGGAGAAAGGGCGTACTGCCGCCGAAATGATGGTTTTCGCTCGCTATGTGATGTTCAGTGAAGTTTATTGGCACCATGCGGTCCGCAGCGCGACAGCGATGATCCAAAGGGCCGTTTTTGAATTGCGAGATTCAGTGGATCTGGTGGGTGCTTGGTTGGAGATGGACGAAGCGACCATGACGGAATCGCTGTTGGAAAACTCGCGAGGTAAGGCATGGGAGCATTGTATTTTCGGTTTGTTTGGGATGAGGCGATCGCTTTATAAACGAATTGCTCAGTTTGATTGTCTCGTTGAACCTGATTTGCATAGCACCCTCGCTCGTCGTCCATATCATGACATCGTCGAGCTATCTCGAGCCTTGGGTGAATCGTTCAGCAAGGAAACGGGAGTTGCGATTGGACGCGATGATGTACTCATCGATGCACCCCCAGTGAAACTGGAGGTGCAATTCGATTTGCGAGTTCGGATGCGCGATGGCAGCTTCCGCAATTTGGTGGAACTGTCACCCGTGGTGCAGTCGCTGGCAGCGGAACAATTCGATGCTTTGGTGAAACGAGTCCGCGTCTTCGTGGCTCCTCACCTGAAAGATGCCTTGCCAAATGTTTGCGTTGCGGACCGACTGCGAGAACTGATTCGCTAAGGGATTGATAATTTGTTAAGGTCTTAAAAGACCCTCCCTGCGCTGCCAAGCTTGGTTTTTCCTTCATTCTTCAGGTGCCGGGCGGATGGGCTTGGTTGACAAAGGCAGGCCTGTGAGAAACACTAGTTGCAGACGGAGTCTACCCAAGCCTAGGGCCCAAGCCTAGGGTTCGTGCAACAACTTGCTCGATTCAGGGGGCGGGTTGGCTGAATCGACGGGTATTTAATGTTTTTTTAGTCCTGCACTCCCTTCAAGCATGCCGAACATCCCTTCCGTTTACCGATCGAAAGAGATTATTATTCCCCGATGCCGTTAGGCTTTGGGGAGCAGTTTGGCACCACGTCCTGTGTTTGTTTTTACTGTGTTTCTTACCAACCCCTGTAGCCTGACGCTCCAGGGGTTTTTTTGTTGACAGCCCATTCGCAAACCACAATCACAATGACCACACGATCCATCCACATCTACGATACTACGCTGCGCGATGGCACCCAAGGCGAAGGGGTGAGTTTGTCGCTCCAAGACAAGCTCAACATAGCTTCGCGGCTTGCTGAGATCGGAGTCGACATGATCGAAGGCGGGTATCCGCTTTCGAACGAAAAGGATGCGATGTTCTTCCAGCGTGCCCGCGACCTAAAGTTAGGTAAAAGCCAGCTAGCGGCGTTCGGTATGACGCGACGAAGGGGGATGAAAGCGGCCGACGACCCTGGAATCAAGGCGCTGGTCGCAGCGCAAACGCCGGTGATCACTCTCGTCGGCAAGTCATGGGACTTTCACGCCACGGAAGTCCTAGGTGTTTCCCTCCAAGAGAACTTGGACATGATCAGTGAAAGTGTTGAGTACCTATCGAAGCATGCGACGATTGTTTACGACGCAGAGCATTTCTTCGATGGGTATAAAGCCAATCGCCAATACGCACTTTCAGCCGTCGAAGCCGCCGCGCGGGCAGGGGCGAAATGGATCGTATTCTGCGACACCAACGGAGGTTCACTCCCCGAGGAAGTCGCAGCAATCGTCTCGGATGCCAAACGGCATTTGAGCCCATGCAATGTGCAACTGGGAATCCACTGCCACAATGATGGCGATCTGGCGACCGCAAATTCACTCGCCGCCATCGATGCCGGATGCGATCAAGTCCAAGGGACCATGAATGGAATCGGCGAACGTTGCGGGAACGCCGATTTAGTTTGTGTAATCTCCAACCTGCAATTCAAAAAGAAAGGGTATCAAACTCTGGGTGGTCAACCGCTAGATCATTTGACCGAGTTGTCGCGTTATGTCTACGAGACCGCGAACCTAGCGCCTCGAAGCAGCCAGCCGTTTGTCGGACGCAGCGCTTTTGCGCACAAAGGCGGCATGCACGTCCACGCGGTCAATAAATTCGCTCATACGTATGAGCATATGGACCCGGCGTTGGTCGGGAATGAACGCAGGATTCTGGTAAGCGAGCTCTCTGGGCGATCCAACATTGCCGCATTGACCCAAGACCATCAAATCCCCAACGACCGAGAGTTGCTAGACAGGATTCTTGCACAAGTCGTCGCGAAAGAAAACCAAGGATACCAGTTCGAAGCTGCGGAAGCTTCCTTTGATCTATTGGTCAAAGAGTGTTCCGGAAAATACACGCCCCATTTTGAAACGATCAAGTACCAGATTCTTGCAGGTGATTTAGATACCGAGAGGAATCAGACGTATGCCGAAGCGATCTTGAAGCTGCGAGTCGGGGAGGAAGTATGTGTGGAGGCTGCTGAAGGGCATGGGCCTGTTAACGCAATGGATGCGGCACTTCGCAAGACATTAGCACCCTTCTTTCCATGTGTCGAGTCGATGCGATTGATGGATTACAAAGTCCGTGTCGTAAACAGCGAAGCTGGAACCGCGGCGAGAATTCGTGTCAACATCGAGAGCGCCGACGATCACGCTTCGTGGAGGACCATCGGTGTTAGCGAGAATATCATCGAAGCGAGTTGGGCGGCATTGGTCGATGCGGTCGAATATAAACTCCATCGTGAGAGCAAGTAGTTCGATGCTGCATGGAGCCGACAATGCCGCCTCAGTGCGACATTGCGTTTTTCTATAACGATTCGAGATGCCTCGTCGCTGTCTCGAACGGTGTTGTCCCTGCAAATCGAGCCGCTACCTCCCGACAGTTTTCGCGAACGCGTTCCGATTCGAGTAGCCCGCAAAGCAATCCAGCAACCGAGGATGCAACGAATCGAGATGGGCTCATTCCACCGCCGACTCCGAGCTGTTCAACTCGACTCAAGTTGTCGGGCTGATCGTAGGAAAGGGGCATAATGACTTGCGGGATACCAGCTTTCAAGCATTGAGAGACGGTGCCGACACCGCCGTGATGAATCGCTGCCGCGCATCGTGGGAGAATCAGTCCGAACGGTGCGTAGTCGAAATGACGCGCCGAAGCGGGAAGGGATTCCGGCAGTTGCTCGGGGAATCGGGTCAAAAGGATCGCGCGCCGTTGGAGTTGATGGCAGGCTTTCACCGATTCCGTAAAGAACTGCTTGGCATGCCTGTTTCCCGTACCTGGTGTGATTACTACCGGCGGAGTCCCCTCCTCAAGAAACTGATTTAGTTCGGGTCCGATTCCCGACACCGCACTTTCATCCCAAAGCGGGAATTCGCAGAGTGATAACTGCGATGGCCAATCGCCAGCGGGTGGCGCGAACCAATTTGGAAATAGGCCGAGCATGCTATCGGGGGAATTCCACCAACGCGATAGGCGTCGGATTGGCGGCAATCCAACCTCGCGTCGAAGTGCGTTTGTGGCTGGTCCGGCAACACGATCAACCAGCAACTTTTCTCCGAGCCGCATCTGGAAGCGACGCAGCCAAGCCGGTTGCCACTTATTCGTGATGATGCCTGGCAAGACCGGGGGACGAATGTCGCTGAAAATGAAGGCCGGTTGAAGGTGAATGGTCACCAACGGCGTTTTGAAATCGGTTTCCACGCGAGGTGAGGTGAGCTTCTCAGTCGCGATTCGAGCCCCGAAACCAAGTCCATTTGCAATTACGATGGTCGATCGATTGCGGCAACGATCGAGCACCAATTCCATTTGTCGTTTCATGACTCGTTGGATGCCGAATCGGAACAACGTTGCAAAACCCTGAAGCGGTTTCCAAAGCCC
Source organism: Pirellula sp. (assembly GCA_046318275.1). Lineage (GTDB taxonomy): Bacteria > Planctomycetota > Planctomycetia > Pirellulales > Pirellulaceae > JBKCUI01. The sequence continues at coordinate 128,048 of JBKCUW010000058.1, forward strand.
AGGCTGCTGGGATACTTCGAGAAACTCGTCCGCGCTCCCCAATTCCGAGAACGGTAGACCGCATCGGCGTATCAGGGACTCGAAGTAGCCATTAGTTGCTACTTCCACATCATGCCCACGTTGCTGCAGGGCGAGTCCGAGACCAACGAATGGATGCACATCGCCTGCGCTTCCGAACGGCAACAGTAGGAAATGCTTGTGCGAAGTCTCGTTCATTGCAGATGGATCCGAAGGGGTTACGTGCATAGCCCCATTCTCATGGGGGCGAGGCCTACCCAAAGCCGCTCAAGGATACCTTGATTGCTTGTAGCAAAATGAGACAGTTCGGCGTATACTGGGGATCGTTCCATCAGCCTCGTGGACCTTTCTATTGCCATTATGTCGACCTATCTTGTCGTCACCCGCGGAAGCGACCCAAACTCCCGATTTCCACTCAATTTTCAGATAGAAAATCGGATTGGTCGCGGTTTGGAGTGCCAAGTACAACTCAACGATCCGCAGTGCTCGCGCGTCCATGCCAAAATCGTATCCGAAGAAGGACGCTGGGTGATTGTGGATGCCGGATCGCGCAATGGTACCTTGGTGAATGGTTCCAAAGTAGACACCGCAGTGCTCGCTAGCGGGAATCGGATTCGCATCGGCAACACGGATTTGCAGTTTGTCGACGATTCGATCACCGATGATGTTACGGTGGAACGCATCAATCTTTCACATGACTTGTTGTCTCCAGATGGTGTCAGTATCGCGGACGGCATCGCAACCGGGATGACAGCGTTTTTGCAGCTGCGCAACGCGGGTAGGGTCGATGATCTTGCGGATCTCCATCAACTCTCGGTCAAGTGTATTTCGATTTCCCAAGGTGACGAGTTAGCGAAGGTTGCGATCGAGGTGTTGAGAACGCGAACTCAGGCAACGGTCGTTGCATTTTTGGTCGCGAATGAATACGGTCGTTTGGACGTGCAGCATCAGTACCCTTCGTCGAATGAAACAAAGATCGTATTGAGCGATCGATTGACGGAGATGGTGTGCAAGCAGTCGAAGGCTGTTTGGATGAAGAACGAAACCAAGCCCTCGACGGAAGGACCGATGCGTCACTATGCGGATGCGATTTGTGTGCCTCTAATCGATCCGAGCAAAACCTCAGGGGATAGTAAAACGATCGGTGCAATCCATTTGTACCGAGAGAAAGAGGTATTCCAGTCCTTCGCCTTCGATTTTGCGATTGCAGCCGCGAGTATCTTGTCGGTAGCGCTCGTGCGCGCTAGATCGGCGGAGTTGCTGCGAATCAGCCATGATCGATTGCAAGACAAGAACGCTGCGTTTGATGAGTTATTGGGCGAAAGCTCAGTGATGAAGGAACTGAAGGAACGTGTCACAAGGGTAGCTAGGGCCTCGGGTAGCATTTTGATCCGTGGGGAGAGCGGTTCTGGAAAAGAACTTGTGGCCCGTGCCATCCATCGGGCTAGCCCTCGTGCTGACCGTCCGATGTTAAGCGTCAATTGCGCTGCGATTCCCTCGGAGTTGATGGAAAGCCAATTGTTCGGCCACGTCAAAGGAGCATTCACTGGTGCGGACAAAGATCACATCGGCTGGTTTCAACAAGCCAACAATGGCACGTTGTTTCTCGACGAGATCGGGGAAATGACATTGGATGGCCAAGCGAAGTTGCTTCGCATTCTCGAAGGGCATCCGTTTCTACCAGTTGGAGGTCGCAAGGAGGTTCGGGTGGATGTCCGGGTCATCGCTGCTACCAATCGAGATCTCGGCGACTTTGTCGCAGAAAAACGATTCCGGGAAGATTTGTACTATCGGTTGAGTGTTTTTGAGATCAGCGTTCCACCTCTTCGGCAACGAGGCTCCGACATTGGGCTATTGGTCGACCACTTCTTTGAGCATTTCTCAAGGCTGCACGGCCGTTCGGGACTGGCCCTCAGCAAGGCTGCTCGAGAAAAGATGCTTCAATACTCATGGCCCGGAAATGTGCGCCAATTAAGAAACGTGGTCGATAGCGCTGTGGTGCTCGCCGTCGGTAATGAGATTCGGGTAACCGATCTTACCCTGCAAGAAGCCAAGTCGGACGATTTCGATACGTTGAATATCGAGCAATGGGAGCATCGACTGATCCAAGAGGCCCTGCGACGGACGCGAGGCAATATTCCTGAATCGGCGGAGTTGTTGGGGATTTCCCGTGCGACACTCTATCGCAAGCTGGAGGCGTACTCGATCAAGCGAGATGACTACCAATAGTCAAAGTCGCCGATCAACAGGGGACCCAATCATCGCAGGGCAGCTTTCTGCGGGTCCGTCGATCGGGCGAGGTTACTTGTTATCGCGGAGCGAATCAAAGTATTCCTTCAATTGATCCCGTTGCGCTTTGGGGAGTTGGATGCTCTCGATGGCGTCGGGGCGATCTGGTTCCGATGAAAGTACTGCTTGACGAGCTTCTTCGCGTGTCATTCCTTTTCGGTTTTTGCCATCGGCCTTGCCACCATTGATAGTCTCGCCCTTCCGCATCTCCTCGCGGACTTGGGCGTCGTAGTTTTTAAAATCGGATTCGCTTTCAGCCCGATCTCCCTGACCTTTTCCTTCACCGTCACCATCCCCCGGTTCGTCACTTTCCGATTTGCCTTTCCCTTTACCCCCTTGTTTTCCTTTGCCCCCTTTTTGCCCATTGCCAGTTTGGTTGCATTCCTTGCAGCCTGCACCGTTGCACTCTTTGCATTTGGACGCGTTCTTCGCGTTTTCGAATTGCTCGATCATGTCCTCGAGTTCTTCCGAGTCAGCTTGGTTCTCCGCAAGTTCGCTCAGTTCGTCCTGCATTTCTTCGAGGGCATCGGCAGCGGCTTGCTTGTCTCCATTTTGCATCGCCTGTTGGGCTTTTGCCAACTGCGATTGGATCTTGTCCATGGACTTGCCTTGACTGTCTTTTGCATTTTCCAAGTTCTCGAGTTTCTTGCGAAGATCCGCGATCTTTTGTGTGTCTCCTTCCTTTTCCGCTTTCTCCAACTCCTTTTCTAGTTGTTGCTTTTGCTCTTCTTGCTTCGCTTTGGCTTGCTCGATCGCCTTTTGCATTTGCTCCAATTGCTTTTGGAGTTGTTGCGATTGCTCAGGGGTGAGTTTGTCGGATTTCAGAGCATCGATCATTTTTTCGAGCTCTTTTTCCGCCTTGTTGAACTCTCCTTCTTGGAGGGCTTTCGCCATTTTCTCGGCGGGACCGGCATTCAAGTCTTTCATCCCCTCAAGTGATTTTTTCAGTTCATCGGAACTGCCGAGGCTTTCCTTTTTCTGTTGCAGTTCTTTTTTGAGGTCATTGATGTCTGCAATGATCTTCTTGCGGTCTGCTTCGTTCGAGTTTTGAAGCGAATTGATTTTTTCCTCGATCCGTTTGAATTGCTCGGCGGATTCTTTGTCTCCTTTTGACTCTGCTTCTTCGCGTTTCTTTTGGATCGCCTTGAGGATGGGGGCTGTTTGGTTTTTGATGTTAACGATGGGAGCAGTCGCCGAGTTGCCGAGCGCGTTGGCGACATTCAGTTCCGCATCAGGCACCCAGAACAAGGCCAAGCATGCTGCCAATGGGAGGGCGACCCAGACGATGTGGGGACCAGGTTTGACAGGGAATTGATCGCGGATGTCCACGCGTTCAAGTTTTGCGACGGTGTCCTTTAAAAGGGCTTGGCCAATCGCGGAGTCTCGGTCGTCAGCATTCATCGAGAGGCTGCTCGAGCAACGTTCTCTCAACCCGAATCGGCGGTCGATTTCAACGGCAGCAGCGATCGACGATGGGCGTCGCCACCATGCGATTGCAGTTGCGATCAACGCCGACAGTATGGCTGCAGATGCAATCCATGCGCCGCCCCAAACCTCAAATCGGTAAGGGGTAAAATAGAACTTTGGGATTAGGCAAGCGACGAAAGCGATCGAAAGCGCGATCAGAAGCGACCATCCGAATAGGTGAACCCAACTCTGCAACCACAATCGTCTCCAGGCTTTACTGAGCTGCTTGTGGATCGTTTCCATGTCGGATCATCCCTGTTTAGATCTTTTTGATGGATCGCTTTGGAGGAGGTGGTTTCAGCATACGAGCTTCATCGTCTGCTGGCATCGGGGGAGTCGGTGGCGGTGGCGGTGGATTAGGACGGTTTGCCATGCGTTGGGGGGGATTGAGATCGGTGGTGGATTCGACCCATTCCCAACCGAGAGGGTTGTCGAGTTCACGGCCAGCAAGCAATCCCCAAGGTGTTCCCGTATGCTTCTCCACGACGCTTTGGAGCAGTTCACGAGCTAGCTTAGCTTCTTTATCGATCTTGCTATCGACGCTGACTTTGTCGCTTGGACGCAAGTTCCACGTATTGCTCTCCGGTTTCTCAAAGTTCATGCCTCGTTTGGCTTTCGCCAACATCGCATTGTACGACTCCGCACGAATCTTTGCAGCCAGCGCGGTTCCGTATGAGAGTTCAAAGCTTGCGAGCCATCGCGGCGAGGTCTCTTTGCCGCGATACTTATCCCCTTCCCCGAGGATCGCACACATCTCAGAAAGTTCTGGATACAGTCTCGCTGACTCCAACTGGGAATCGGTTAGTTCCTTGGTGAACGTCGCTTCGTCGCGTTTGATGAAAACCATTCGGGGTTTGGAGAGGGTGCCGACTCGAGAGAGTTGTGCAGCGTTGAGGAGTGCGTAGCGCAAAGGACTCTTCTTCACTCGGGTCATGTACTCAGCATCCGAGAGATAATCTGGACGGTACCGTTCCATCACTTCTGGGGAAAAGAAGTAGCTCATTTGGGAGGCGAAAGCTTCTACCTCGCGGCGTTCCACCTTGCTATTGATGCGACGATTGGGATGGATTGAGAAATAGATCCCCCCGGTCTCGTAGCAAAGCTTCGACAGTGCATAGGGACCGAAGCCCGAGTCGATTACTGGTTCTTCCATGTAGTCGTCTTGGTAGCCGATCTTGACCCGTTCTGGATACAAGCTTTCGGGGCCTTGGTCGACCTCTGCCCAGTCTTCGCCTTGGGCGTACTTCGGATCGAACTCGACGAACTTGATGAAGGCTTTTTCTCGACCGAATGGCGAGGGAACCCCGAGGACGTAGCATGGCATCGAATGGAATCGGCAAGCTTTGATGGTCTCTTCGGCCATGGGCAAGTCGTCCCCGCGTTCGTCGGTGACCACGATCAGCATCACATTACGCTGTGGATTGTTGCCACGAGCTGTCCGGAAACTCTTGAACTTGTCCACGGCTGCCTTGACGGCATGGAAAACCATTTCATCGCCACCGTCATTGCCGATAGCGTCGATGCTTTCCCGGATCTCTTCCAAGTTGTCCGTCGGTTGTTTGGTGAGGAGATTCACGTCGCTGCCGAACGCCATAACAGCGGTGAGCAAAGGAGGAACCTCGAAATCACCTTCGCGTTTCCTTTTTTCTTCCTGAACGATCCCAAGCTGTTGGTAGATCCTGTCGAAGCGATCACGGATCTCCTGGCGACGCTTAACCATCGAGATGGAACTGTCGAATACCCAAACGACCAACGTTGGGCGTTCTTCAAGCGACTGTAGGATTTCGTAAGTTACTCGGTCTACGGCGCCATCGGTGCCCGTAGTTCCAACTCCGGTCGCACCGCGAACCGTGTTTGGGGATTGGGTAAGTCCCATCGCTTTCTCAACAGTTCGAGATACGTCGATATTGCCGTTGGGGATCTCGATGTCGAGTTCCATGGACTCGACGACCGACATGTCTGCGAGGAGCGGAGCGCTGGATAGCGCCATATCTACTGTACCGATCGAGTCCGCCCCAAATTCGTCGGAGGGGGTATCGGAATAAGCGATTTCAGTAACGACATCTAAAGGGGCTAATTCCTCGACGATCGGTTCCGAGTTGATAAGGACGCCGATCAGTTCGGGCTGGGTCACGATTGTGACCGACGCGAGTGAGACGACGGCAAATACGTGGACCGCCATGCTGACAAAGAACGCGGCCGAATCCCGGTCGAACCATGAGGAGGCAACGGCATCTTCTTCCTCATCGCTTTCGCCATCTTCGGATTCCTCGTCGTCCTCGTAATCCTCGTCCTCGTAGTCCTCGTCGTCATCATCGTAGAGGGATGCCTCTTCCGCATCGGAGTCATTCGATCGACTCGAACCTAAGCGATCCAACGAAGACTGCGAATCAGTCCCAGTCTCGCTGCCGGGAGAATCCGAGCCATTATCGACCGTGTCGGTAAATCGCTGGCGAAGTCGTTTGAGCATGGCTGCGGACGCCTCGACGGGTAAAGGATGGGGCTTGGCACAGGCCTTGATGTATGTGGGACGAGGGCGCATGAAAACTGACGTGCGGCCTACCAACCAACACTACTATTGTCGGGTCTAGGCCAGCGTCATTCAACAGGAATAGCGTCGATTTCAGGCCCTAGATACTCAGATTTCCGACGACTTTTTCGGGATAGACCAGCTTGTCCGGCGGCTAGTCTCGAAGCTCGCGGCCCGTCAAATGCAGGAAAACATGGTGAAGATTGGGGGTGTGGACTTCCAGGTCGTGGACTTGGCCGCCCCTCGCTTCGAATTTCGAAATCCAAACCGGGAGCTCTTCGAGCAAGTTGTGGACGGAGCAACTAAACCGCTTGCGAGAATCATCCCAAGTTAATCCATCCGGGGGGGATGTCAGTTCGCCTGAGATTTCGAAGACGACTCTCCGTTCGGAGCCGACTGTTTGTTCGAGCAATTCTTGGATCGTGCCGTCGGCGATCACGGTCCCGTGGTCGACGATTACGATGCGGTCGCTTCGCTGTTCCGCTTCGTCGAGATGATGGGTCGTAAGGACGATGCTGGTACCCATCGCACTGAGCTCATCGAGCATATCGAAAATCCGTTGACGGCTTTGAGGGTCCACCCCAACGGTTGGCTCATCAAGGAGTAAAACTCCAGGTTTGTGCATCACGCCGCACGCGATATTCACCCGACGCTTCATGCCTCCTGAAAAACGGCCCGTCAACTCATCGGCACGGTCCTCCAACGCGATCCATCGCAACGCCCAAGCGACTTGTTCGCGTAGCCCACGACCCCGCAACCCATGCAGCCGCCCGAAGCATTCCAGGTTCTCGCGGGCCGTGAGGTCTTGATAGATGGCAAGATCTTGCGGAACAACTCCCAAACTGTGGAAGGCGAAGGGATTGGTGGTAGGTTTGCCAAACAGATGGACGCGACCCTCGTCGAGCCGAACGCGTCCGCTGATGCATCGAATCAGTGTGGTTTTGCCGGCTCCGTTGGGGCCAAGCAGGGCGATACGTTCCCCTCGTTGGACACGGAACGACACCCCTCGCAACGCTTGATGGTTGCCATAGGCTTTTTTAACGCCGTGGACTTCAAGTGCCACAGGGTCGGAATCCGGACTAGGGGAATTCGGATTCAAACTTGTCACGGTTGCCTGCCCAGGAACTCGGGCCAAGGGTTCAGCGAGGATCGTTGGATTCATGGCATTCGAGGATTTTCAGCGTGGTGAACGAAGGCGCAGCGCCAGCGAAGACGCGGTGGAGGATTATGCGGTGGAGGATTATGCGGTGGAGGCTGCCATTGGATGCCGGCGGCGAAGCCCGAAAAATCAGGGAAGTTCCGGTAATGTTAGAGGCTCCCCAAAAGCCGGAACGCTTAACAATTCTTTTGCGCCGACAGCTGCGGCCGGTTCAATCTAGCAGTTTCCGCGGTGAAAAGTCATTAGCGAAACCGGTGCAGGCTACCTCGAGCGATGCGAGTCCAGTGATTTTCTCTATGGCTTTTCTCTACGGTAGGCTCAATGATGTGAATGCCCCGCGTTGTTTTCCCGCATTGTTTACCCGCATTGTTTTACGGTGGTCGCAATGCCGCAGCTCGACCGGAGGTGCGTTTGGCTCGGCGGTGCGTTTGGCTCGACGGATCGCCTCGTTGGAATTCCCGTATTTTCGGAAAAGTCGGGTACAAAACGAAGCTCGGTTACCTCTTCCTGGTAGCAACTCTAGGGACGTTTGGACCGTCCGGGATATAATGGAGGCAATAGTTTTGCCCCTTTTCGTCGCCCCTTTTTGCTCGCGAAATGATTTGATCCTATGGGACTTTTCGACAATCTGTTCAAAAAGAATGCGAGCAAATCGGTGGATATCGAAGCTCGATTTGAACGGTTGAGATCCGCAATCAGCGGTACCATGAGCAACTTTTTCGTGGCGAAGGATCGCCAGAATGGGAACCGGATCGTCGGAGTGAAACTTTGCGATAGCGACAAGGTGGATTTCTTTGAGAGCCGGTTCAAGGGTTTGAACAAGCCATCGGAGGGGGAGATCGCGATGCAGATGACTCACCCCAACATCGTTCAAACCTATGAATATGGCACATCCTCCAAAGGCCAACAGTTCTTGGTGATGGAGTATATCGATGGACCGGGTCTGCAACTTCTCATCTCAGAGCGTCAGGAAGCGCGGTTGAAAGGGCGGCGGCTGGAGATGATTCGGCAGATGGCCGAGGCCCTCGCTTATGTCCATCGCAAAGAGTTCATCCACCGGGATATTTGCCCCCGAAACTATATGGCGACCGAAGATCTCTCAACCGTTAAGTTGATCGACTTTGGTTTGACGCTACCGGCGACGAAAGCTTTCATGGCGCCTGGGAATCGCACAGGGACTCCATTGTACATGTCCCCTGAAATTGTCCGCAGACGTTCCACAGACCATCGGGTCGACATCTTTTCGTTCGCGCTGACCTGTTACCATTTGATCACGTTCGAGCTTCCGTGGCAGATGTCCGATACCACCGGACGAGCCGCTTTGCATCATGATACTTCCCCCCCCAAAGAGATTTCGGAATTGTGCCCGACGATCGATAAGGGGTTGGCCAATGCAATTATGTCGGCGATGCACGCGAACCCGGAACAGCGAACCCAAGACATGGACACGTTCCTTCGCCAAATCCGCACCGTTAAAAACTCCCCCTAGGCTGTAGGTTTTTTTGAAGCAATCCCTTGCGAAAGCGGGTGTTTCCATCGAAGGGAACGAAAAATGTAGAGGTTGTTGGCACTCTTGGCCGAGGTGGTACGCTTGGTAGACCGTGCGAGCCTACCAGTGCGTGCAAGCCGATCAGTGCGTGCAAGCCAATCAGTGCGTTCGGGCCAATCAGTGGGTGCAAGCCAATCAACCATGGTGCGATGGATTCAATCTTCCTCACTCTGCTGCGATTGGCGACTCCAACGAAACCTTCATCCAATTTTTCTTACCCCCTATCTTAGTTGTGGCAGACGACTCTCTAAAAAAACTCTACGAGTGGTTTGATCGTCTCTACGATTTGCCGCTGGAATCGCAGCAGAAAGAACTGGATGCCTTGCGATCCTCCGGGGACTCCATGGTTTTGGAGCTTGAGGGGCTGTTATCCCAAAGCCGCAATGATCATTCGACGGAGATGCCATTTTCGCTGAATGAAATCCTCGATGCTTGCGAGGACCACGATTCGATGCGATTGGCGACGGATTTGCGAGAGTTGGCGAGCAAAATGGTTTGGGACTCCAAGGTCCGAGGGTTTCGAATCAGCAACTTTATCTTGCGGAGGTCGCTTTCGGTATCGGCGTTGGGGGCCACCTATTTGGCCTACGATGAGCCTTTAGATCGGGAAGTGGTGATACTGCTAGCGTTTCCGCGTTGGAGGAACAAACCTGCTGTTAAGAAACGGATGCTTGAGTCCGCTCGGGCTGTAGCAAAGATCGCCAATCCTCACGTGGCGGCGATTTTGGGAACGACGGAGCTCGATGGGCAAGTCGCCATTTTGCGGCAATGGATACCAGGTACGAGTCTAGCGACCGCCATCGGGAAAAAGGAACCGCTCGACTTTTGCGATATGGTTGAACTCGGTGCCGGAATTGCCAGGGGGCTTCAAGCGATCCACGAGGAGCGGGTCATTCATGGTGATCTGAAGCCGTCCAACATTATTTTGCGGGGGGATCATTGGCATCCGGTCATTACGGACTTTGGAACGGCAACATGGATTGCTTCCGATGGGGAATCGAGTTGGCATGGAGGAACCGCTGGCTTCATCGCTCCCGAAATTTTGGGTGGCAAGGCACCTACGATCCAAAGCGATCTCTACAGCCTTGGAGTGATCTTGTATTGGCTAGCTACGGGTCAGTACCGCGATTGTGTTCCAGGAGCAACCGCCACAACGGATTGGCTTGTACGGAGCAATCGTTGGCCCGGCACATTCGATCCGAAAATAATGAATTCGTTCATGGCACTCGTAGATCGTTTGCATGCACAAGAGCCGTCGGTAAGGCCTTCCAACGCGGCCGAGGTTGCTGATGGTTTGGAAGCGATGGTAAGGGCGATGCAACCGGCCCAGGTTGGTGTTGATAATAAGGATCGTGGAGAGAGCGATATTGCATTACCCTCTGCGCAGGACTCTTATACGGGTGCTACGCAATTCCGAGGTTCGCTGAAACGTCGGGCATTCATCGCGCATTCATTCGGGTTGTTAGGGACAGCTGGCATATCGATGTTGAGCGGAAGTGCGATTGGAAAGCGATGGTCAGCTCCGCATCGCAATCTGGACACCTTTGTTCCCGGATGGGATCCCAAGTACAAGTTGAAGCTGGAGGTTGATAACGAAAATCAATCGATGGAGAATTGGGCCCCCCCTCGAATCGCAAGGAGTCTAATTGTTTCAACTAATGAACTGGCTGTACCTACCCAACCAAGCAACTGGGCACCGGTTTATGCAATGCCAGTAAGGTTGCCGGATGATGAAATGGTGATCACATTGATCAACGGCTATGTTGAGTTCAATTGCAACCCAGGAGAAGCGGAGTTCGTGCTCGAATCCAAGTTAGCGACAGAGCGAACCTGGACGAAATTGGTCTCGTTTCGCAACCATTTCGGCGGACTGTTTAGCCGGGCCTTCGATGCATCCTTGCCTCGCTATCAGCTGAAGCCGAATGAGTTGATTAGCTTGCGAGCACGGGTTCGCTATTTCGGTGCAGCGGTGGACACAGATTCGTATGCGGTCGGAATTTGTGTAAACCAGTATCCATATACTTATTTTATGAGCCTCGATGTATGGTGTAGAAAGGCAGGCTAATGAGTAGAGCCTTGGAGCCTGCAACGAACTCCGCGATCGATTCGAAGTTCGGTGAAACGGTCGACCGAGATGGAGCGCAAGCCGGCCGCAATTCCGGAAAGCGTATCCTGCCGTTGGTCTATTTATCTACGGCATTGATCGCCCTTGGTGTTGGGTTCTATTGGCAAAGTCAACAGTATTCGGCATCCCCCATTTATTTTCTTAAGCCTCCCCAGGTCGCCGCTGACGTAATATTCGTCGAATCGCTTTTGGGTGAGCATATCGGGTTGGACGGGATCGACGGTTTTCACGGGGTACTCAGGAATGCTGTTGTCATCACCGAAGAGGGGCGCCAAGGTGGTGGGCAGACCAATCGTTACGTTTGCCCACAGTCTTCAGGTCAATGGGGAGAATTGGAGTTGAAATGGGAGTGGGATCGCTCATTGCACCCTGCCCTCGGGATTCTGGATCTCAACATGCACGTCTTTCCCCAATTCGACGCTACCGCCGTCGCCGAGATGTACGTCTCAAGTGAGGCAACCAAGGGGCGTTGGGTACAGATGGTGACGTTGAGCGAGAACACTCACGATCGGAATCTTTTCGAGTCGATCGATGTGACGCGATGGGTCAAAAACTCGCGCTATCTTAAAGTACTGTACCGCTTGAAGGCCAACCGGCTGATTTATCACCCCACGCCCAATACCCCGATCGGTTTTGCCGGCGCTCAATGCTTACGTCATGCCAACTACTCTCCCGAAGCCACAAAACTATCGCTGTGGAAAGAACTGCCAGAGGGTTACGCGAGCAAAGTATCGAATCGTAAGGATTAGACAGGGTTGCGGTGTATTACCGAGATTCTTCGCGTTCAATGGCTTTGGCGAGGAACGTTTTTGCAAAGGCCCAACGCCGTGCGGCTGTGCGGGGGCTCATGTCTAGTCTTTCAGCGGCTTGCTGGAAGGTACAGCCTTCGAAAAATCGCATCCGAACCAGAACTGCCAGGTCAGGGTCGACCGATTCCAACTGCTGGATAACGTCGAGGACGATCGGAACCCGAGAACCGGCTGGTGGCGTTTCCTGATGAAGCCACTGATTCGCATTTTCGTGACGCATGCGCTCCATGTAGAGATCTTTGTTCGTCCGTCGCCGACCACGATCGATTAGTGTTTGCTTAGCTACGGTGGTTGCCAGGACTCGGAGAGATAATTCCGTATCGCCAGAGATATCCCCCTTCCAACTCATCAGCTTTGCAAGAATTTCGTTCGCCAGCGCGGTGGGTTGGAGCGTATGGGAGCGTCGTTCTGAGGCCATCAAACCGCTGGCCATCTTGCGAAGCCAAGGATAGAACCAGACGATTTCCCGATGGATGGTTTGATGGAGCATTGTGTGGGGAGCTTAATGTTTACGGCAGTTGGCGTGTGCCTGCACCTGAGCGATTTATCCTGAACCTGTGGTTTGTAAGCTTAAAAGCTGGTGCCAGTAGGGGACCTCAATCAGGTTCCCTTACGGAGGCATGACACTATTGAAACTTTCGGCATGGTGGAGATCAAGTCTCACAGGCGAGAGTTTTGTGGTTTGTCATGTTTGATCGAAAGTCGCCGGTGACGTTGAGTTTTCAGAGACAATACCAATCAGGCACCGTTCCGTACCATCGACAGTGCTATCGCGATACCGATTCGATCAGTTTCGCGGCGCCCGTGATGCCGATCGCAGGAATGGTATGTGGGCCTTGAAACTCGTGGTAGTTGTTCTCAAAACCAAGGTTTTGCAGGAACTCGTTCAGTGCTCGTCCGGTACCGATTGGTAGGATCGTGTCTTCTCGCCCATGCGTTTGGAAACAAGGAATCGAGGTCGGAGAGTCTTGGTCGCCCCGCAGGGCATAGGATTGTTGCCACAGGGATTCACAAATCAGTGCACCGGACCAAAGGATCAATCCATCGCAACGGTGTATCCGTGAACGGAGCGCTAGGTCTACCGAAAGCATGGAGCCTTGGGAGAATCCACCGAAGATCATTTTGGGGGCATTCCATCCCTGATTCTCGACGCACTCGGCGATGCAATTCTCCAGCGCCTCTCGAGCTTCATCAATTCCGGGAGGAACTTCGTTTCTCAGCGCATTGAAATCGTTGGTGGCAGCCAGTTGTGCCAGACGGGCCATGTTAAGTTCCCACCATGCGTTGGCGCCGTCCATCCCGTAGATTTCTCCCAAATCGATTGGGCCTTGGGGAAATAGGAACGCGGGTGCTAAAGTGTCATCGGACAGTTGGGGCACGATTTCTTCGGCGAGGGGAACCAAGTCCGTGCCGGGCGCCCCAAATCCGTGACAGAGGGTAACTACGGTGCGCGGTGGTGCTTTTCGAGGCGCGATCAATATCGCTTGGAGCTTACCCCAGCATCCTCGAGTGAGGTACCAACCATCCGTGTCAAACTTCATGGGTTTTTCTTCCTGAGATCCGTCTGAAACCACAATTTGAAACCGCGTTGGCACGGGTTCTAGGGCGATTGTACGGTCGACTTGCTGGCCGGATAATATCCGTGCACGGTTAGCTTAGCTCACCGCAGCGATAGCGATGTGGAGCCTACTTGAGTTCTTTGAGTGAGACCCAGGCGAGATACCCCAACATCCCCGAGCAGGCGATGAAGACGGCATCCATGAGATAGCTCGGGTACCAAAAAATGCCACCCATGCCGAGGATCGTCATGACGAGATCCACGGTAAACAATAGAAAAATTAAACCAGCGACGACGAGTCCGCCTAAACACAACAATCTGGGCATCAATTACCTCGGTGCTCTTCAGGGATGCTCCCAGTTGACGGGTTGGACGGGCGGCACATGTTGTACTTCATTCGAGGGCATACGAAGGATGAGAGGTGACAGCTAGTGAACGCCTGATAGCATATCGAAACCTGTATAACTCCGAGGTGGTGAGCCGCCAAAACAGCTTGAGTGACCGGAAGCCGTCTGTGGTCGGGCGACGATTTTCGCGGCGAATCGGCCTCGAAAATGCGTAACCGCTCTCGTCGATATCCGAGGGCTAGTATAGTTGAACTTTTTCCAGTGTCATCGGCCGCGCTGGGCCTTGTTCATTTTTATTAAAAAACGGTCTGCTTCGGGGCAAAACGATGGGATTTGTCGGTACAGATGGCCTTGGGCGCGACGTCGTGCACGCGTTTCGAGCCGAAATGCCGGTCGCTGCTGGCTGGGCGTACTTTGACCACGCGGCGGTCGGGCCGTTGCCCAAACGAGCGGCCGATGCTGTCCGCCGCTGGGCGTTGGACGCCTCGGTGGATGGTGACGTCCGGTGGCCGGAGTGGTCGGCTGCAGCGAACCGACTCCGAGGGGCAGCAAGCGAGTTGCTTCACTGCTCAAGGCAGGAAATTGCCCTAATTCCGAACACCACTTTCGGAATCAATATCATCGCGAACGGGTACCCGTGGCGTGCGGGGGACAGCCTTGTGGTCCTTGCCAATGAGTTCCCGAGCAATTTGTTGCCATGGCTGGAACTGGAGAAACGGGGGGTGGAGGTTCGGCGTGTTGCGGTCGATGCCGATGGTCGGCCGAGTCTCGACCGCATTCGCGCTGCGATCGATGGTTCGACACGACTGGTGACCGTGAGTTGGGTCGGCTACGCGACGGGATACCGATTGCCGTTGGCGGATTTGTGCGAGTTGGTGCATCGGGCGGGAGCCCAGCTATTTGTCGATGCCATCCAAGGGCTCGGGGTTTTCCCGCTCGATACCTCTGAAATTCCTATCGATTACGCAGCTGCAGACGGCCACAAATGGATGTTGGGGCCCGAGGGGGCCGGCTTCCTTTACATTCGCGAGTCAAACTTGGAACGGATCGCGCCGGTGATGGTCGGTTGGGGGTCCATCGAATCCAGTCACGAGTTCAATGCTGAAGGAGCCGTGTACAAGCGCGCTGCTTCACGTTACGAAGGTGGCTCTGCCAACCACGTTGGCTTGATAGGCCTAGAAGCGAGCTTGAAACTCTTGCTGGAGTTTGGGTGCCATCGACCGGACAATGGCATTGCCCGTGCGGTCTTGCAAAATGCGGATAGTCTCAGAGAAATATTGCGACGCATGGGTGCTGTGTTTCCATGGTGTGTACAAAACGACCATCGGGAGTCAGCGGCGGATTCGTCGAGTGGGATCCTTAGTTTTCAGTTTGCTGGCAAGGACCCTTATGAAGTCCGTCGCCGTTTGTTGGACGCAGGAGTGGTGCTGAGCGTGCGGCATGGAGCCTTGCGCATCGCAACCCATGCATACAACGACCAAAATGACATCGAACGCTTAGAAAAAGGATTGGTGGAGATCTGTGAATCATGAAAACGAAAAAACGTTCGAGCCGACATCAGGGGGCACAGAATCCGGAGGCACAGTTGCACCGAGCCGCAAATGCTTGGTGGGTTTGGGGGAGATTCTTTGGGATGTATATGACGACAAGGCTCTCTTCGGTGGCGCTCCAGCGAATTTCGCATGCCATGCCGCGAGTTTAGGAGCCGAATCGCTGATAGTTAGCGCTGTCGGACGCGACCAACTGGGAACTCAAGCGATGCAGTGGATGCGGGAGCATGATTTGTCGTTGGCGTTGGTCGGTGTCGACGATGCGCATCCGACTGGTACCGTTCGCGTCACACTGGATGCGACAGGAAAACCGGAGTACGTATTCGCGGCTGATGTAGCATGGGATCATTTGGCCTGCGATCGCCGATGGCTCGACGCAGCGTCGAAATGTGATGCGGTGTGCTTTGGGTCACTGGCGCAGAGAAATTCGGTTAGTAGAGACGCCATCACCCGTTTTGTATCGGCAACGCGGGAGGATTGCTTGCGGGTGTTCGACGTCAACCTGCGTCAGGATTTTTTCAACCCTGAGATCATCGATAGGTCGCTTGGACTCAGCCAGATTGCCAAGTTGAACGACGAGGAGTTGCCTCGCATTTGCGAACTGCTAGGAGTCGAATACTCGGATGAGATTGAGACGATGATTCGACTGGCAGATCGGTATTCCCTGCGATGTGTCGCATTGACACGGGGGGCCAAGGGCTCTGTCGTTTGGCTCGATGGCGAATTGGATGTGCAGGAGCCCGTCACGGTCCACGCGATCGACACGGTGGGGGCAGGCGACGCGTTTTCTGCGGCGTTGATCATGGGGATCCTCAACCGAGTAACGCTTTCGGAATCCCATCGGCGAGCGGCCAGGGTTGCTGCCTATGTCTGTACCCAGCGAGGCGCGGTTCCTTCTCTGCCGGAAGGGCTTTTTTAGGACTTATAAAAAAGGATCGGCCGGCTAAAATGCCTGAGAAATGCGAGTGTCTCAGGAATGATCAATCGATACGAATACGACATAGTGGTGGTTGGGGCTGGCCATGCCGGCACGGAAGCGGCTGCTGCTGCAGCACGTGTTGGTGCACGCGTCGCACTTCTGACCGGGAACTTGGATACGGTCGGGCAGATGAGTTGCAACCCAGCGATTGGTGGCGTTGCCAAAGGCCAGATCGTTCGCGAGATCGACGCCCTCGGTGGATTGATGGGCGAAACGATTGATCGGACCGGGATCCAATTCCGGCTGCTCAATAGTCGCAAGGGGCCCGCGATGCACTCCCCCCGCGCTCAAGCCGACAAGAAGGCGTATCAGTTCGATATCAAACGCCAGATCGAGGAAAATCCAAACATCGATCTGTGTCAGGAACTCGTCGAAGAGATTCTCACCGAGACCGTCGAAGGCCAAGAGCGCACTGTCGGTGTGCGTGTCCGAGGCGATGCATGCTACGTCGCTCGAGCTGTGGTTCTGACGACAGGCACGTTTTTGCAAGCCATCATGCATACGGGGGAAGCGAAGACACCTGGTGGCCGCGCGGGAGAAGGCACGACCTCGGGCATCAGCCAATCGCTCGATCGCTTGGGATTTCGGATCGAGAGATTTAAGACGGGGACGCCTGCTCGCCTCAACAGTCGAACCATCGACTATTCGAAAACCGAAATCCAACCAGGCGATGAGACACCCCAGCCTTTCTCATTCATGACCGATGCGTTACCCCATCCCCAGATGCCTTGTTGGATCACGTATACCAACGAACAAGTCCACGAGTTGATTCGGGCTAATCTCCATCGGGCGCCCATGTACACGGGCCAGATCCGCTCGTCGGGGCCTCGCTATTGCCCGTCGATCGAAGATAAAGTCGTTCGGTTTTCCGACAAGGACAGGCACCAGCTATTCTTGGAGCCCGAGGGACGATCTACGCAAGAAGTCTACGTCAACGGGATTTCCACATCCCTTCCCCGGGATGTTCAAGACCAAATGTTCAAGCTGATACCGGGGCTGGAAAAGGCGCAAATCATGCGCTATGGGTATGCAGTCGAGTATGATTTTTGCCCCCCCGACCAACTCTATCCGTGGCTGGAAACCAAAGCAGTTCAAGGTTTGTACTTCGCAGGGCAACTCAATGGGACCACTGGGTACGAGGAGGCGGGAGCGCAGGGACTGGTCGCGGGCGCAAGCGCGGCCCTGCGGCTCAAGGGGCAAGAGGGACTCCTACTGAAACGCGATGACGCCTACATCGGTGTGCTCGTGGATGATCTTGTCACATGCGGTGTGGATGAACCCTATCGCATGTTCACGAGCCGTGCAGAATACCGCATGATGTTGAGACAGGACAACGCAGATCGACGCTTAACTCCGATCGGGTACAAACTCGGGTTGGTGTCACAGGATCGGTACCGCCGATTCGTCGAAAAGACGGAATGCATTGAAGCGGCCCGTCGCGCTGTTGCCGCTCTTCGGATCGGTGATATCACCGGCGATCGATTCTTGAAACGCAACGAAGTCACGTGGAAGCAGCTTCACGAAATGTTTCCGGAATCGCTCGGCCAATTCCCTGAAGAAATCGGTTTGCAGGTTGAGTACGACACGAAGTACGCAGGTTACATTTCGCGACAACAGGTCCAGGTGGAACGGCAGCAGCGAATGCTCGACAAGCAAATCCCAAAGAACTTTGATTACGGCGCTATCGTCAGTTTACGGAATGAAGCGAGGCAAAAGTTTTCGCGCATCCGCCCGCTGAATTTGGATCAGGCTGGACGAATCAGCGGGATCACGCCATCGGATGTAGCATTGGTTTTGGCCTACCTCGAAAACCCGAGGTTGCGAAATCTAGCACAGGCGGAAAAAGAGGATGGTGCCGAGTGACGTTGGACGCGGTCATCGTTGGTGCGGGGTTATCCGGGTTGATCGCAGCAAGGCGATTGATCCGCGCTGGTCGTAACGTCCTCGTTCTCGAAGCATCGGATGAGGTGGGGGGCCGAATCCGGACCGACTCCAGGAACGGTTACCTTTTGGATCATGGCTTCCAAGTATATTTGACCGGCTATGAAACGGCCGCTCTCGAGTTGGACTTGAACCGATTGCATCTGAAGCATTTTTCAGCGGGTGCGAGAGTTCGTATAGGACGAAGTTGGTCCCTCGTTACCGATCCGAGTCGCTCCTCTCCGTCGAACTTTCTCTCGGATGCCATCCAAACATCGCTTTCGACGGTCGCAACGATTTCGGACAAATGGAAACTGTTAGGGTTTCGGAATGGACTGATGAAGCAAAATGTCGATGAGATTTTGGCAAACCACGATATGCCGAGCATCGAACGATTGCGAGCGATCGGGTTTTCGAACTCGATCATCGAGCGTTTCTTTCGTCCCTTTTTTGGGGGGATCTTTCTAGACCGTTCACTGAGCATTCCGTCATCGAGGATGGAATTTATTTTCAGGACATTTAGCAAAGGTTACGCGGCGTTACCCGCCGAAGGGATGCAGGCCATCCCAAAGCAAGTGGCTGAAGGAATACCAAACGAATCCCTCCGCTTGAGAGCGACTGTTGCCAAGGTCAAGCCGGGAAAAGTAGAGTTGGCAGACGGAACCGAATTGAATGCCCCATCGATTGTGGTCGCTACCGAAGAGCCATCCGCATCGAAGTTGTTGGGGCTGAAATCAAGCAAAAGGAGTGGACCTGCTGTTGCTTCGACGACATGTTTTTACTTCTCGGTCGAACGTGCGGTAAAGCATGAGCCGGTGTTGATGCTCAACGGGAACCCCTATGGTCGAATCCATCATGTGGCCTTCCCAAGCGACGCGCAATCCAGTTACGCCCCGTCTGGAAGAGCGTTGTTGAGTGTGAATCTTGTCGGAGAACAGGATTTGGTCTCTGACGATCTGTTGACTGCTGTTCGAAGGGAACTGGTCGAATGGTTTGGCTGGGAGGCTGATCTTTGGCGGCACGAGCAAACGTACTCGGTACCGTTCGCCCTACCTCGCCCCATGGGCGAGTCGATTGCTTCCGGAGTAACTTCACCGACACCGGATGTAGTGATCGGCGAGGGGCTTTATCGCTGTGGCGATTACCGCGACGTGGTGGGAGTCGGGTATACGGGAAGCATCGAAGGTGCGATCCGGAGCGGAAGGCAAGCTGCCGACGCTATCATGCAACGCTAGGATGACTGCAATGCCGAGAACAGGAGAGCCGTAGCTAATGTATCGGGGCAAACGATGGGATCGTTTTAGAACCCGTTCCCTATTGCAATATTCCATGGATGCTAAACGATAAAAGCATCATGCTGGTATCGTATCAACCGAGGTGAAGTCCGGCGGTATGCCCGGTGCTCCAAGCGGCTTGGAAATTGAAACCGCCGATGGGACCGTCGAGGTCGAGGATTTCGCCTGCAAAGTAAAGTCCTGGGTGCTTTCGGCTTTGCATGTCTTGAAAGTTGACTTCTCCAAGTGCAACACCACCGGCGGTCACTTCGGCTTTTGGATACCCTCGAGTTCCATGGATCGGTACCGGGCAACCTTTGATCATTTCAACGATTTGAGTCCGGAGTTTGCGAGGTAGTTCAGCCATATGTGGGTCGTGAACCGCGCCGAGTCGATCGAGGATCGATACGGCTAATCGTTTGGGGATCTTTTGACTCAGAACGGTTGAGATCGCACGGTTGCTTTTGTGCGATTCATCGAGAAGCCACTGCTCGCATTCGGCGAGAGATTCTTTAGGAAGGAGGTCGATCCGAAGGGATAACTGGTCCTGTTCAGCACGATCGGAGAAACACCGCGACACATTCATGGCGGTTGGGCCGCTACAACCGGTATGAGTCCAAAGGAATCCACCTCGCGATGTGTTTCGTTCGACTTTGATAACAGCTCCATTTTGGGAGGCGAGATGCGCCGTCACCAAGGCGTCGTCCAGGGTCAGGCCGCTCAGTTCATGGACCCAGGTTGCGTTCGAGACCAATGGCGTCAGCGCAGGGCGAAGAGGAGTGATCGAATGCCCCATCGCTTCAGCCCATGCATACCCATCTCCAGTCGTCCCACATTCTCGATAGCTGAGACCTCCTGTCGTTATCAACACCGTTTTGGTCCAAAGCTCCAACGAGGAACTCGAGGTACGAGCAGTGACGTCGAATCCTTCACCTGAGCTCGATGGGCGCACCGAATCGACCGCGCAACCGGTGATCAACTCGGCTCCATGCCTCGCTAATCGACGAACTACGGCATCGCGAACATCGATGGCGTGATCGCTCACCGGGAAAACCTTACCCGTGTCTTCGACTTTGGTAGCAACGCCTTCGGCTTCAAATTCACGTACGACGTCTTGTGGGGAGAGACGACTGAGTACGGAAAGGAGAACACGTCCTTGTTTCCCAAAGGCTTCGGCGATTTTTCGAGTGTCGCAGTTGTGGGTAATGTTGCACCGGGTTCCACCCGACATCAAAATCTTAACGCCAGCCTTGTTGTTTTTTTCCAGCACCAAAACGTGCTTGTTGCGTTCTGCTGCGGTGCCTGCAGCCCACAATCCAGCAGCGCCACCTCCGACGACGATCGCGTCCCATCGAGTTCTCATTTGTTTTGCTTCGTCGTGTGAGTGAATGTGTCCCCTTCGTAACTCCCCAAGTTTAACTTGAGCTGGTCAGAAGATCGAAGGAGCTTTTCTAGATTTTCGATTCGTGGGGTTCGATATTTGAGCTGCGAAAACACGAGCTCTCTGGAACATGAACCGAGTGGGTGGGATTCGCAAAGCGCATCGTTGAGATCGGACGGATTTGATCGCATGGATTTGATCGCACGGGAGTTGCATTCCGGAGTTTGTATTCCGTTGGTTGCATGCACGCGGAGTGTGGCTTGGTTATAATCAACGACTCGATATGTCCTTGACGCCGCAGCCAAGGCCTCCTGTTTTTTCTGTTTTCGCCAACGACGAACAAATCTCACCATGGAACGACGACAATTTTTAGGGACTGGCTTGGCCGCAGGCGGTGCCCTTCTCACCACGTATCAAAATACTTTGGCCGCGTTGCAAGACGCACCTGCCAAACGGGTTGGATTGATCGGTACCGGTTGGTATGGCAAGGCCGATCTGTTTCGCTTGCTGCAAGTCGCTCCGGTGGAAGTGGTGTCTCTCTGTGATGTCGATAGCAAGATGGTTACCGAGGCTGCGGATATGGTCAAGGAGCGTCAGAAGTCTGGCAAACGGCCTCGTACATACGGGGACTACCGAAAGATGCTTGCCGAAAAAGACTTGGACATTGTATTGATAGCAACCCCTGATCATTGGCATGCGTTGCCGATGATCGAAGCGGTCAAAGCCGGCGCTGATATTTACGTTCAGAAACCGATCAGCGTGGATGTCGTCGAAGGCCAAGCCATGCTGGCTGCGGCACGAAAATACAAACGAGTTGTGCAAGTGGGAACCCAGCGACGCAGCACTCCGCATTTGATCGAGGCGAAGAAAAATATTGTCGATGCGGGACTGCTCGGAAAAATTTCACATGCAGAGATCTACTGTTACTACCACATGCGGGCAAGGGAGAACCCACCCGATCAAGCACCACCGGAGAATCTCGATTACGAGATGTGGACCGGCCCTGCTCCGATGCGTCCCTACAACAAACTCGTTCATCCCCGTTCATGGCGAGCCTTCACCGAGTATGGAAATGGAATTCTCGGCGATATGTGCATCCACATGCTCGATACTGTCCGATGGATGCTCGACCTCGGTTGGCCCACTGAAATCAATTCCAACGGTGGTATCTATGTCGACAAAAACTCCAAGGCAAACATATCCGACACTCAAACTGCGACCTTTCAGTTTCCAGAGCTAAATGTAGTTTGGACGCATCGCACCTGGGGAGATGCACCCGATCCAGCTTATCCATGGGGTGCGACACTTTATGGTGAACGGGGAACCCTTAAAATGAGCGTGATGAGTTATGACTTTATTCCTCGAGGCGGCGATGCCAAACCCATTCACAAGGATGTGACTTATGAGTTGGATCAGTATCCAGAGGATAAAACCGAGAAAGATCTTGAAAAGCACGTTGCCCCGGCAATTCGAGTCCACATGCTTGATTTCTTGAAGGCGATTACCGAACGCGGCAAACCGGTAGCGGATATCGAACAAGGCCATATTTCGACCGCTGCTTGCATTCTGGCCAATATGTCGATGCAGCTGGGAAGATCGCTGCGCTATGATCCCACGAAGAGCATTGTCATTGGTGATGAACAAGCCACCTCGATGCTTCGTCGGCCGTACCGAACTCCATGGACACATCCTGAAGTGGACAAGGTCTAAGAAGTGGACGACGTCTAAAAAGTGGACGACGTCTAAGAAGTGGGCAAGGTCTAAGAAGTGGGCAAGGTCTAAGTCGATGGCTAAGTTCGCGAGCAGATGTAGGCTGTTTGGGGATCGAACCGATTCCCATTCGGAGCGATCCTAGGAGTCTGAATAGAAAATAGCCAACCACAATGTGGGTTCTGCCGGATTCGTCCACTCGACTCGGTGCCTACAGCCTGCAGGAATCAAAACGCACTCTCCGGGACCGAGGTCGACGTGTTGGTTGTCGACCTCGAAACGGAGCCTAGCTGATCCCTTTAAGACGACAACCCATTCATGTTCCAGCTGGTCGTACCAGAAGCCTTCGGGACTCGCTTGTCCATGCGACAGGATCGTTTCGATTCGCGTCGATTTGGATTCCGCGAGGATGGTCACAACCTCCTCGGGGGAATCAATCGCGAGCTTGTCGAATAGATTTTTCGTTATTATCCGCACCTTCTAAACCTCCAGAAAGCCAAATACTGCTCCGAACAGGGCATCCTCGGGACGATTCGAGTCTACTGGATGACTCGGCCGGATGGGCGCGTGTACACTACAAGGACTCCGCAGTTCTCCATCCCTGGACACGTTATTTCCCTCTGGGATTGCCTCTGGGATTCCCTTTAGGAGCCCTTGGGGGCTTTCCTCGGGTTTGCAAATTCAGCTAGCCGAAATACCTTGGGCGGTTTGCCAACCCCGGCAAAATCCACTCCGTACGAATCAATTTACCATTACTCTACAAGCACCCATGACACCATCTCGCACCAGCCAACTCGAGCGGAAAACCGCTGAGACGCAAATTGAATTGCGATTGAATCTCGATGGAACTGGCAAGAACTCCATACGAACCGGGGTCGGTTTTCTCGACCATATGCTGGTTCTATTTGCGAGGCACGCCCTCGTCGATTTGGAAGTTCATGCCAATGGCGATCTGGAAGTCGACGCGCACCATACGACCGAAGACGTCGGCATTTGTTTAGGCCAAGCTGTTCGCGAATGTTTGGGTGATAAGGTTGGAATTCGCCGTTACGGACATATGGTTCTCCCCATGGAAGAGACCTTGGTAACCTCCGCGATCGACTTCAGTGGCCGATCTTACTTGGTGTTCCAAGCCCCCATGCCTTCTCCGAAGATAGGCGACTTTGACAGTGAGTTGATCGAGGATTTTTGGCAGGCGTTCGCATCGAACGCGCAGTGCAATTTGCACATTTTGCTCCATTACGGCAGAAACACCCACCACATCGCCGAAGGTATTTTCAAGGCCACGGCCCGCGCCGTGCGCATCGCCGCAGAGATTGATCCTCGTCAAACCGGCATCCCGAGTTCCAAAGGAGTTTTGTAAATGACAAAAGCGTTTGGTTTTTCCTCGTTGGCAGCGGCGGTCGTGTTTAGCGTAGGGCTGTTGGTTGGTGGCATGCCGGTAGGAGGTTGGATGGGAACTGGGTCGGTAGTAGCGCAGGATACTGCGAGGCAGGACGCACGGGTCGCCAAGCAATTTCAAGAATGGCTCGATGATCAGTGCCTTCGTCATCCTATGTTTGCGACTTATTTGGGAAACCACGACTACGATCACTTGCTCGATGACCTCTCTCCAAAGGCCCGAGAGGAGGATGTTGCGAATGACAAAGCCGTACTAAAACGGCTTGAACAGGACTTCGATCTTGCGAGTCTCTCGCGAAACGCTCAAATCGATCTGGAGATATGGAAGCACTTTCTCGAGTATCGAGTCTGGCAATCGGCGAATTCGAACGACTACGCGAATGATCCGCGAGTGTATTTGACGTATGCGTCGGATAGTGTATTCACGTTGTTGACCCAATCGACGTTGCCGCAACATCGAAACGTGGAGAATGCCGCATCGCGGATCGCAAAGATTCCTGCCATCGTCGAAGCCGCAAAACTTTCGATCGGTGAGCCACCTCAAATCCTAACGGAGATTGCCATTAAGAGAACCGATGGCGCGATCTCTTTTTATGAAAGCGATATCTTCAAGCTGGCTGGTGAGGCGCCTCAGTTAAGTGAGTTGCAGGGACCATGCCGCAGTGCAGTGGCGAGCTTGAAAGAATACAAACGATTCCTGGAGCAAGAGATTCTGCCTAGGTCGAAGGGAACCTGGAGAATCGGCAAGGAGAAGTTCGCCCGAAAATTGGAGCTTGAGCTCGACGCAGGGCTCACCGCGGACGAGGTTATCGCGGCGGCAAATTCGGAGGCGGATCGGGTTGAGCGTGAGATGTACTACGTGGCGAAGCAGCTTTGGTATTCCGTCTTTCCTGGAGTCACGTTGCCCCCAGATGACGAAGCCGGACGGCGCGACACAGTCCGCCAAGTATTGAGCGAGTTGGGTAAGGAGCACGGCCAGTCGGACACATTGGTTCAGGATGCGAAACAAACCGTTGCAGCCATCAAAGAGATGATTCTCCAGAAAAAGATCCTGACGTTGCCCGAGCCCGATCAATGCGACATCATTGAAATGCCCGAGTTCCAGAGAGGGTTTTCTGCGGCGTATTTAAACCCCGCGCCAGCGCTCGATCCCAATGCGAAAAGCTTATACGCCATCTCGCCCCCTCCGTCCGATTGGCCGACGGAGCGTCAAGAGGCTTTTTTCAAAGAGTACAACAAGTACATGCTACAGGTCCTCACCATCCATGAAGCCTATCCGGGCCACTATGTCCAATTGGACTACTCCAACAGGAGCCCATCGCCGATCCGGAAGATTCTATCATCGGGTGTGTTTGCTGAAGGTTGGGCTGTTTATACCGAACAGATGATGCTCGATCAGGGGTATGGCAACGGAGATTTGGCGTTGCGTTTGCACCAGCTCAAGTTCTACCTGAGGGCCGTTCTCAATGCGATTCTGGATCATTCGATGCATTGCACGGACATGACCGACGATCAAGCAATGCAGTTGTTGGTAGGACGCGGTTACCAAACCGAAGGTGAGGCTTTTGGCAAGGTTCAGCGGGCCAAGCAGAGTTCGTGTCAGCTATCGACCTATTTCGTCGGCCGAACAGCTTTTTACCGATTGCGGCAGAATGTCCAACGAGCTCGCGGCGACGGATTTGAGATCGGTCCCTTTCACGAGGAAGTTCTGAACTGCGGGACGATTCCGGTGAAGTACCTACCAGAACTCGTAAAGTAACCCACGGCTTACGGGGCAAACCGCAGGACTCGCTCGCTTGGTTCGACGAGTCCTATCCCCCTGATAGGATTCTCGCGCAGATCCAAACCATGAAGCAACTCCAAATTGCGAGTGCGATGGAGGCTGCAATAAATCGTGTGCGATCATTCGGAGCTGGCATCGTTGGCGAGCTCAAAGCGAGGCATGAACGCGGTCTCGAAATCGTACTGGTCGTCGAAGTCCTCTCGACGGTCTGATTTGCTTTTCCGCATCTCTTTGATGCGGATGAGGTTGTAAACAATCTCGCCGAAATCCCCGGTGTTGTGGATGCCCCAACTGTTGAGCACGGTTTTCGCCATGTAACCATACTGCTCCAACGCGTACTCTCGAATGGCTTGGCAAAGTTGCTGGCCTGTCAGATGGTGGTCGGATTTGCCTTCCTCGCCTTCGGTTACTTGGGGAGGCATTTTCATAATCCGCTGGGCGTAGGCGAGGCTTTCGCGGACGAATTGGTAAGCTTCGAGCTGGTATCGCTGGTCTTGTTTCAGCAATTCGACCATCGCTATCACATGTTCGTTCATCAGGGTTCGACTCCACGTTTGATCACCGAGAGACAGTCATCGGCGGAAATCAAGATTCGGCGATTGTCTTCGGTGGAGATCAGCAGCTGGTGGGCTAGCAACTCCACGGCGATTACTTTAGCACGTCCTTCTTTCGTCACAATGTCGCTTCCAGCGGGTGGAAGCTTCTTGACGAGTTCCTCGTAGTGATCGTGCTCGTACCGGAGGCAGCATTTCAATCGTCCGCATCGCCCGGAGATCTTATTCGGATCCAACGTGGCTTTTTGGAGCTTTGCCATGCGCATCGAGACCGGCGGCATTTCGGAGAGATGCGTGTTGCAGCACAGCGGCTTGCCGCAATCCCCGTAATCCCCAAGCAGCTTTGCTTCGTCCCGAGCACCGACTTGTCGCATCTCAATTCGAGTGTGGTATTTTGCTGCGAGTTTTTTGACGAGTTCACGGAAATCAATCCGATCGTCGGCGGTGTAGTAGAGAGTTAATTGCTCACCACCAAATATCCGTTCGACATCGACCAAGTCCATTTTCATCCCCATACCCTCGATGATTGCCTTGCACTCGTCGAAGTCCGTGGGGATTGCGGTTTGGAGCCGCGAGCATTCCTTTTGATCTTCCTCGGAAGCGAGGCGTTGGATCGAGCCACTGGAGAGATTCGCAGAGGCAGCCGCATTGGCGTCCGTAATTTCGATCAGGACTTCTCCCCGTTCCAAACCACGGTTGGTTCGGGCGATCACGATATCCCCGCGTTTGTGCTCTGCGCGTGCATTCATCGCGTACAGCGAGCGATTGATACCGCAACGAACAACATAACGCGACATGGAGAGGGATTTTGAAAAAAGAGGAGGGAGGAGAAACTTGTCAGGCCTAATCTTAACCGCAAACTTCTTCCACGGGTATCTCGAGCTTCTTTAGGGAGACAAGTCGATGACCGTGGTGTTGGCAATTAAGTCGTGGATACATCGACGGTCCTCTCGGAGGACGTAGAAACTGTCGACGATGAAATAAATGAAGCCGATGCAGGGCAGGCCGGCGATCAACCCGTTGACGAAAACTCGGAGGACGCCGCAACTGAGGAAGCCGGCTGGTGCTCCCGTTTCAAAATCGACGACTTGAGTGTTGACGAAGTACTTTCCAAGAGTCTGGCTGCGAGTCACGAGAAGCACGATTTGGAGGATAAAAAGAGCCAATCCGCCCAGAATCATGATCGCCCATCCCGCCACTAAAAGGGAAGCGGACGCCGGATCCATTTCGACCTCGCCACCTCCTGCTGCCGCGGATAGATTGGCCAAATTTGCCATGGCAATTGTCATCGGAATGATCGCCGGAACCACGAACAGCAACGGTACCAAGGAATCGATGAGCCAGCCGAGGAATCGCTTGCCAACGCTGGCCAGTCGTAGGACTTTACCCTCGCGTTGCCGTTCTTCCAGGCCGTAACCGGCGGTGCTCGCCTCATAGGGATTGTTCGCCTTGGCGAAGGCATCGTTGGGGTTGTTGAAATTCGACATGCGTTCACCTTTTGCCGAGATAAAAGTTGTTGCGACTAGATGTTTCAGATGGGAGTGTGGTCACCGGGATTGGTTGGCACTCAAGGCGCGGGCAAGATCCCATGATTTTGAAGCATTTTCAACACTTGTTCCGCGAGTTCGGTCGGAGTGGCTGAGCCACCGAGCAATTCGAGTTCAGGAGCCGCGGGGGCTTCGTAGGGATCGGAAATACCCGTGAAGTTAGGGATTTTTCCAGCCAATGCCTGTTGGTAAAGCCCCTTCGGATCTCGTTGCATACACACCTCCAACGGTGTGTTTACATAGACTTCGAAAAATGGTGTCGAATCTTGGTTCGTGACCCACTGTCGAACGCGATCCCGATCCCTGCGGTAAGGGCTGACGAACGCCGTCAAGCAGATCAAACCTGCGGAGGCCATCAATTGCGTTACCGCGCCCACCCGGCGGATGTTTTCTTCGCGATCTTCCGGTGAGAATCCGAGCCCGAAGCGTTTGGCGAATGCCTCCCCATGAATCGGGGTCAACATTTGCGGTGTCGCGCACAGGCCGTGCCGGATGTTGTCTCCGTCGAGCAGGTACGAATGAGCATTTCGGGCGATAAGAAGTTGGTCAACTGCGTTCGCAATGGTACTTTTGCCCGATCCGCTCAAGCCGGTGAACCAAACGACACAGCCTCGCTGCCCTAATTTTTCGGCACGCTGTTGGCTAGAAACCGAGGCTTGGTGCCAGACGACTTTGGGATCCGTTGTCATATCGTTGAGTAGCCATTAGGGATTGGTAAATGGAACCAGTTGTGCAAGGCTACGCGGGAATAGGTTGACAACCGCCCGGAAAAGGACAACCTGCCACGATCGTCGCAGGTACGTCCGTCCCGAGACTCGATCACCGTGATGATCGAGCTATTCGACGTGCAGTGCTGTCCGGATCCGCACCAGGGCTTCTTGTTCGGGTTTTGAGACTGCGCCCCACCCGAGAAGACCACCGCTCGCCTCAGCAATTTCATGAATCTCCGCCATCAGCGTTTGCTTGAGCGATTGCCCTTCGTTGCTCTGCAAAGCACCGAACATCGTGTCAGCGTAGATTTCCCACGCGGAGAACATCTCATCCGTCGGTTTTTTCGAAAGCCAAGTCTCGAGGAGTTCGTCGGCCGCAGAACCCCGCTGAATATATTTCGACGCGATCGCTCGGACCGCGGTGATCTCCCCCGTGTCCGCTTTACCATCAGCCCACGCTACTGCGATCAATGGAAAAACACGCAACGCGGCAAGTGATGCCGGCGTAACCCCGAGTTTCAAAAGGGACTCCAGTACATTGGTGTCGTGGATGCCAGTCGCCTCTCGAATCTTCGAGATTGCACTCTCGTCACCTAGCTTCTGCTTGAGCCCATCGAGGAGCTTGGAATCCAAATTGGAGAAGAATGCATTTTCCAGGGATCGACCTCGGTTCTGGAGTGCATCGGAGTCAGGCATAGCAGCATCAATTCCTTTAATTCGACCGGGTGGTATGCGTGGGTTAGTCCACGCGGAAATAGTAACGGGAGTAATATACACTCCAAACCGCGGCGTTAACTAGCGGACATACGACTCGGAAGGATTACGCAACCTGAGAATTCATGTTCTAATTCTTGTTCCGGTCCGCCGATCCAGGAAAAGCATGGGAACCACCGATCCACCGATGGGGCTCGGCAATACGGCACACCAGCTGATACGCTTGGAGGCTGGAAGTTGGAAGTACGTCTGGCAAAAGACGAGATACGTGAAGAAAAAGACGAAGTACGTCGGGTAAAAGACTTGGGACGAGTAAAAGACTTGGAATCGGACCAGTGTTCGTAGGACTGACTTCTTTTTTTCGGAATACGACCGCCGCCGACAGGAATAGCCCATTTGGCCAGCGAAGGGGTACCCATCGCCGGACTTTTCGGGAGCCGACACGGCGACGAATCCTCAGTGTAAAAAATCCCCACCGTTGAATCCTTAACCTTGCGACTGACAAAATGACAATTGCACCGGCCAAGCCCCGGACGATGTTCCAGAAAATATGGGACAACCATGTGGTTCACCACGAATCTGGAAAACAAGCGATTCTGTACATCGATTTGCATCTAGTGCACGAAGTGACCAGCGCCCAAGCGTTCGAAGGGTTGCGTTTGGCGGGACGCCGTGTGCGAAGGCCTGAGAAGACGATTGCGACACCGGATCACAATGTGCCGACCACGGATCGAGCTCTTCCGATCGCTGATCCTATCGCTCGCCAACAAGTCGACACGCTTCGGCAAAATTGCAAGGAGTTTGGAATCCGCCTCTACGATTTGAATGACACCCATCAAGGGATTGTTCACATCATCGGACCTGAACTTGGGTACACCCAACCTGGGATGACAATTGTTTGTGGGGACTCTCATACTGCTACGCACGGTGCGTTTGGTGCGTTAGCGTTTGGAATTGGGACGAGCGAAGTCGAGCATGTGCTGGCGACACAGACTCTTTTGCAATACACACCGAAAACTTATGAATTGCGTGTCGATGGAGAACTAGGGCCTGGTGTTACGGCCAAGGATTTGATTTTGTACTTGATCGGCAAACTGACCACTTCCGGGGGAACGGGTTATGTACTCGAGTATACCGGTGAGGTGATCCGCAAACTGAGCATGGAGGAACGGATGACGGTTTGCAACATGTCGATCGAAGCGGGAGCTCGAGCAGGCATGATCGCACCCGACCAAACCACCTTCGACTACCTTCGCGGCCGCCCATTTGCCCCAAAAGATTTCGATCGAGCCGTAGAGATTTGGCGCAGTCTTCCTTCCGATTCCGGGGCTACCTACGATCGTGTCGATGTTTATCAAGGCCGAGATATTGAGCCGCAAATTTCTTGGGGAACCAATCCTGGCCAAGTCATTTCTGTGAACCAATCGGTTCCTCGACCGGAGGATTTCGCGGATGAGACCGAGCGGAAATCGACCGCGAGCGCCTTGGACTACATGGGGCTCAAGGCCGGAGTGCCTTTGACGGAAGTTGCTATCCAGCGCGTGTTCATCGGCTCGTGCACCAATGCCCGAATCGAAGATCTTCGAGCTGCGGCGAAAGTAGTGAAGGGACACCGGGTAAGCAACGCGGTCCATGCAATGGTGGTCCCGGGCAGTGGACTCGTCAAACGACAAGCAGAGTCGGAGGGGCTGGACCGAATTTTCCGCGAAGCAGGATTCGATTGGCGCGAGGCTGGTTGCAGTATGTGTTTGGCTATGAACCCAGACCGTCTGTCGCCAGGCGAACGATGCGCATCGACCTCGAATCGAAACTTCGAAGGCCGCCAAGGAAAAGGTGGGCGGACACACTTGGTATCCCCTGCGATGGCCGCGGCCGCTGCCATCTCCGGTCGTTTCACTGACATTCGGCAATGGGACTACCGAACGTAAGAATACCTTTCCCAATTAGGGTTACCGCACGCCATTAGGCTGCTTGCATGCGAGCTGCCTTACGGCCAATCCAAAACCAACATTCTGCATACCGAACACTTGCGATAAACAAAAGTCCATGAAACCGTTTACCAAACTCACCGGCACCGTCGCCGCAATGGATCGGGCCAACGTAGACACCGACCAAATCATCCCAAAGCAATTCTTGAAACGGATCGAGCGTTCAGGGTTCGGCCAATTCCTATTCTTCGATTGGCGGTTCCACGAGGATGGTGCGCCGAACGAAGGCTTCGAACTCAATTTGCCTCGGAACTCGGGCGCGACGATATTGATCGCCCGAAGAAACTTTGGCAGCGGATCGTCCCGCGAGCATGCTGTTTGGGCGATCGAAGATTATGGCATCCGTTCGGTCATCGCTCCTTCGTTCGCTGATATTTTTTACAACAACTGCTTTAAAAACGGTGTATTGCCAATCACTTTGAGCGAACAGCAAATCGATGAATTATTCCAACGCCATGCAAATGGCGAACGGTACCAATTGACTGTCGATCTTGAGAATTGCACTATCTCAGATGGCGCAGGATTCACGGCTTCGTTTGATGTAGAACCATTTCGACGGCACTGCTTGCTCCACGGACTCGATGATATTGGCATGACCCTCGAGCATGAAGCGAAGATCACGGCCTTTGAAGAGAGTCACCCAGTTTTAAAATAGACATACTGTACGTTAATGAAACCCACGCTGTCGTGCTGTTGCAGTTGCGCTAGCGGGAGGATGCCATGCGATCAACGCGCATTTTTCAGGCAGTACCTGTCTTGCAAGTGGCCGACGTTGCTGCAAGTGCGCGTTGGTATCGCAATGTGCTCGGGTTCGACGCAGATCCGTTCCCTGCCAAGCCCCCTTATCAATTCGCAATCCTTCGCCATGGGGATACGGAACTGATGCTCCAAAAAGCGGCAGTACCGGTATCTAGAAATCCAGCGCCCTACCGTTGGGATGTCTATCTAAGGCTCGAAGGAGGCAGGATTCGAAACCTCTATCGCGATCTCTCGGAAATGTTTCCCGTCGAAGGAGGACGTATCCAGCGACGGCTTGAACGGATGTTCTACGGTTTATGCGAGTTCGAGATCGTCGATTTGGATGGATACGCTATATGTCTTGCGGAACCACTTCGGAACGATTCGGATTTGCCAACACCCGAAGTTTAAGTCCTTGGTTGAAACTCGGTCGCCCTTTTATTGGGTGCGTACACAGATTCCTGATGGAAGCGATTCCGTTTGTCGTAACAGGCTATCCAAATCATTCGGTTCGGGAATGACAATGCCTCGCATTCGCTGTGCCTCGATCCTCGTGGAGGCATCCCCGGCGCCACGCGAATCCTCGGAGATGGAGACGTTATCGCCGAGTACCACGAATCCATCCGCGGGTCGGAAGTGATGGGTGTCCGAGTCGCGATAGCCGCGATAGACAATCCCGCGGTACACCAAGCAGCGATCGATGGCAGGATCTCCGTGCAGTATTTGCAACGAAACAAGCGGAGTGACTTGCTCTGAGGTGGAATCGCCGGAGATGAACGCGGTCGAGGAATGTTGATCCTCAGATTCCAGTAATGCCGTTTCAAAGTCACGGTCGACGGTGGTCCAAGGAATCGCGTAATTGTCGCCGACGTACAAGGTGCCATCGATCGAAAGGATGGTCAGCCACTGCCGATTCCAACCGCGATGGTGGGGGTTCGGTGCCAATGGGGTTCCGTTCACCCAAAGTTCGGTGGTTTCACCGGACGCGATGTCGACGTCACAATAATATCGGAGGCTTTCGGATTCCGTCTCGGTACGTACGTCGATTATTCGGAACCTCAGTTTCCACTTGCCATCGTTCGCACCTAGTCGAAACGAGACTCCGTAGTTGAGCGCCGGGACATATGAATGGCTGTCATGAGCGTTGATAGGAAGATTGTTCCGGAGAGGAGCGTGTACCGATTTTAAGAACTGATCGAGCGAAGCGGATTGGTTGCCAGTCGACCAATGCCCCATGAGAATGGCTTGTCGTAGGAACTGATCTGGCGTCGGTGAGACGAGTTTATCATCGACCCATAGTTGTCCATCGCGGATGGCAACATCTTCGTGGGGAAGCCCGATAATCCTTTTCACTTCACGATCCTGACCGTTCTCAGCGTTGATGACCACCGTATCAAATCGTTCGATGGGTGTACGGTGCAACCGAAGCGTGCGGTAGGCGATGCGTTGACCCGATGCGATGGACGGTGGGTCTGGTGTCTCTATTTTGCGGTTACAGCACATGCACTGGACTTCAAAACGAGGGTTCCAGCTATCGATCGTCCAGCGATTGGGAAATTTGCATCCGGGGCAATCGATCGCGATGCGAGGCCCCATCAGGGTCGGTTCCATGGAACTACCAGCGATTTCTGCTAGCAATGGCTGAGATGCTTTGCGAAAAAGCAATAGTCCTGCCAGGGTGACGGCCAAGCACAAAAAGACCAGCAGTCCGGTCGACGTGTAGATGAACCAGCGACTTGATCGGACTGGAGTTGGGAGCATTATCGAGAACCGATTCGATAGAGACCACCTTCCGTCCGAATGATCCAGTCGTTGTCGATCGTCGCATACGAAGCAAATGCCCGGCCGGGAAGTTGATTTCGGCTCAGTTCTTCGGGTTGTTCATCGATCTTCAACACAATCGCTTCGCCACTTTCGCTTTGAAGAAAAACGAGGTTTCCATTGGTCGTCGGCGATGCGGAATAATTCCCGCCGATGCGTTTCTGCCAGAGTTTTTTCCCGTCCACGGCGCGAACACCCGTCGCGATACCTCCATCGCTCACCATCACCAGTTGATCTCCGACTGGAGCGAAAGAAGGAGTGTTTGGGATTCCTCCGGAAAGGGTCCATCGCACATGCGAATCGGTAACATCGCCCGTCCCGGTCGGATCGATGGCTAGAAGTTTTGGGGCCATATAGCCGGTGCTCAAGTAGACCAAACCTTGATGAAAAAGTGGACGTGGAATGAGCGAGAATCCCTCGTAGCGAACCGACCAGAGTACGAGCCCTGTTTCTGGATCGAGCGACTGAACGATGTTGGAACCTGGCGAGATGATTTGCGGTTTTCCATCGACTTCGATGTATTGAGGAGTTGCGAATGAAAAAGGTCGCTCGCATTCGATGCCCCGCGGAGTCCTCCAGACTTCGCCGCCTGTTGTCTGATCGAGAGCGACTGTGTACGAGGCATCGGCCCCATCGCAGGTGAATACCAATAGGTTCCCAGCGAGGATGGGCGAACCTCCATTTCCGTGCACTGGTGCGTAGGAATGGTCGCGGTTTTTCCAGATAACGGTTCCTTCGAGGTCGGTGCACGCGGTCCCTTGGTGCCCAAAGTGCAGGAACAACCTGTTGCCCATCGCAATCGGTGTCGGGCTGGCATGTGAGTTCTTGTTGTGAATGCTCGGGGCCTTCGCGCCCTGCTCAAAAATTGT
The DNA here is from genome assembly GCA_046318275.1 of Pirellula sp. Taxonomy (GTDB): domain Bacteria; phylum Planctomycetota; class Planctomycetia; order Pirellulales; family Pirellulaceae; genus JBKCUI01. Next base: position 162,838 of record JBKCUW010000058.1, read on the forward strand.
CTTCTCGAACTGAGTTTTTCCAGACTTGCCATCGATGCATACCAACACCAATGACTGAGCGACATCGGAGTTTGTTTCTGCCGAGTCATTGGTGCATGCGGAGGTCATATAGATTCGATCACCGATGATCACCGGGGATGACCATCCCAGCCCTCGGACAGGGGCGAACCAGACGATATTCTTTTCTTGTCCAGGTTCTGCGGACCAAGCGATAGGTAGCTCCGGATTTGACACAATTCCATTTTGCAATGGTCCGCGAAATTCGGGCCAATCCGCAAAGCAGCGAGAGTTCGATGCTCCGGCACCTAGCAAGAGGCCTAACACGGAGGCCCAAACAAAAGGAAGGGGCTTGCTGCGGCGATAACAAGGTTGGGTCGGACTACCCGTTCGCCATGGTTCACGCGATGCTCGCACAGGGGCAGGTGAAGTGACCACGGACTGGTCGAAGTCTGGCTTTTCGCATCGAGTTGTCGAAGGTTGCGTCCCAGGTCTCAGCGCGAGCATGTATATTGGTCCCATCGGGTGAGTTCTACGTTTCTATGGATTGTTTGGATGATTGTTTTGCAAATGGCTATGACTAGGATTCGGCTTCCGCACGCATTGCTGGCGATTGTAACAACTGTTTTATTGGTGAGCCTTGGGTGCGAGCATCGCTCACACGCGCAGGAAAACAAGGCCGCGTGGGTGACGTTGAACGAAGATGCCAAGGTAACCTTGGTCGCGGATGGATTCAAGTTTACAGAGGGGCCAACGGTCAATTCGGATGGAGAGGTGTTCTTCACCGATCAGCCCAATGATCGGATCGTGAAATGGGGAAAAGATGGCAAGGTTGTTGATTTTCTGAAACCTGCGGGTAGAAGCAACGGAATGTACTTTTCTGCGAACGGTTTGCTGGTGGCTTGTGCGGACGAAGCCAATCAAATGTGGGAGATATCCAGCGATGGAAAACACCGGGTCTTGTTTGAAGGCTTTGAAGGCAGGAAGCTAAACGGTCCCAATGATGTTTGGATCGATTCCAATGGTTCGATGTACTTTACCGATCCATACTACCAAAGACCTTGGTGGAGCCACCAGAAGCCGCCGCAAGCAAAACAATCGGTCTATAAAGTGGATCGCGATGGGTCGAATATCGTTTGCGTCGACGACGCTCTGGTCCAGCCCAACGGTATTATCGGGGATTCCAAAAAGCGTATCCTATATGTTGCTGATATTCGCGATCAACGCACGTACCGTTACAACATCGCTGCCGATGGAAGCTTGCTCGATCGAACCGTATTTTGCAAGCAAGGCTCCGATGGAATGACGATCGATGCTGCTGGCAATGTCTATTTGACGGGATCGGCGGGAGTCTATGTGTATAGCGAAGATGGCGTCTTGATCCAAACCATTCAAGTCCCAAAGCCATGGACAGCCAACGTTTGTCTTGGCGGGAAGGATCGTAAGACTCTTTTTATCACCGCTTCGGATTCGGTCTACACAATCGAGGTCAAGCACCCGGGCGTGGGATCCAAATAATGGGAGTTCGAGGAAGCCGCGGGTTAATCGGGGGTATCGATTGGTGCGGTGCTGGTGCTGATCGGTAGATCGCGGTTTTGGGTGGGCATAATGCGTTCGATCGTCAAATCGGTAACGGCGGCTTGAACGGAGCCTCGCGTCTCGAAATAGAGTTCGAGTCCATCTTCGCGGGTGACCATTCGGAACAAGCTGATTCTGCGCCATGTGCTCTCGGAGCGATCGTAGCTTGAGATCAATTGTCCCAAAGATTCGCCACCGCAATTATCGCAAATCAACAAGCCGCTTTGAGATTGATCGGCAGGGGAGGAGATTTGCACTAGGCCTTCGATATGGATCAAAGAGCCCGCTGGGAACCGCATGCGAGGGCTGGTTACGCGCATTGACGCGCCTGCATATCCGCTCGGAATCGGCTGTCCGGTTCGGCTCGCCGCCGATAGATACATCGTTGGAAAGCCTCCCGGGCCAACTTCGGGAGTTATCTTGACTTGGCTGTCGACAAGCTCCGCCAGGCGGTGGTCGCTGCGCCATCCAGCGGCGTTCCAGTTCTCCAGGTTGGAAAAAGGGACGCCGGGTACATCCGTGCGTTGCCATGTTCTCCCTTGAAGAACGCGGTCGAGTTCCCAGTGGAGTGGAAGCGAAAGGGGAGAGGCGATTAGAGGGCTTGAGGAGTTGCTCTCGAATTGCCCCGAAGCTGCTTGCCATGACGAGCGAATCACACCTTGGGCCAACAAGCTCGCAAGGTCAGCGGCTTCACAGGCGCGAGCCAAGTCGGAGCGGGAGAGGAAATTGCCAGCCGCACGCTGGGCGGATTGTGATTGTCGGATTTGTTCCCATGCTGGGTCGGATGCAGGAAGTTGTCGAGCGACGAGTGTCATTTGAGCGATTTGCAAGATCTGGGATGCGGTGTCGATCCGGCCTTCGACGATGGAGGGCCCCAACCTTGAAAATGTATTTCTCAAATAGGTGATCGGGCCGTTGTCGACCACCGAGACGATTTGCTCCACCAGTCCTGGGCGATCGATCGTCACCACCATGCCACCCGGGGTGGCTTGTGTGGTGCATCGTTGCAGGTCGCAATGCGTGATTCGATAGACTTGACGCGGTTGTCCTGAAACTGGGAGTGTGATTGAAATGCGTTCTGGCGTGGGAGCCGGACTGCAGATTTGATCGGAAGGACCGGCTGCCACGATCAAGACCAATTGGCTGTTGGGCGTATCAAGAATAGAGGCAGCATGATCGGGTGAATTGACTTGGATAGAACGCCATTGCGATTCCCCCGCTTGAATCCAAGGCATCAGTAGTTCGATCTCACGATTGAGGTGAGTGTAGGAGTCCGCTCGCGCGACCGCAGTTTCATCACCCGCGTCGAGTGGTGCTGGGGAGCGAAAGATCCATCCTCGGGATCCATGCATAATGCTGCGGATGAGTTGAAGCCGAGCTTGGAGTCGATCATGGTCAGGCAACTGCCATTGATCATGCCCCAAGAGGCGCGAAGTCATCGCGCGTTGCGCAACCCATTCGCTCGACAGCTGTGTCCAAATGGAAGTTAGTGGTGCACCGCGGCCTGCGATGGGCCTTAGGTCGGACGCAAGTATCTGCGAGGATTCCTGGCTCGATCGAACGGTTGTGGCGAGAGGGATCGGAACCGAAATCCAGTCGCTCAATCGGCTGTAAGCACCGTACATTTCCCACGCTTCACCGATCAGAGGCCTCGCCATGCTGCGAGGATAACGAGACATCAAAGCGACCCTATCCCGCGCACTGTCCAGCTGCGATTCGTTCAATGCCAATCCCAATAGCCATGCGTTCACGTTTTTGTACTGGTCGGCTTGAGCGTCCGTGGGTACCAAATTTGGGGGAGGCATGATCAACCCCATTCCTGTCTCTGAGGCTTGTTCGATGACCAGTGGATCGTTGTTCTGCGATGTAAGCAGTCCGTTGAAACCGAGCGATTGCAGGTACGCCAAGCTTTCGCCTTGGTGCTGGATCCAACGGGGAACACCGGTTTGGATCGTGCGAAGCTGTTCGGCGGTGGGTGTCTCGGTAGCTCGCAGCCGACCGTCCTCGTCGATGATCTCGGCCATCACACCTGGCGCGATCATACCGTCGACCACCAGGTCGTCGACCTGGAGCTTGGTGGTCCCTGGCAAGCCAAAAACGTTGAGGATAACGCCATCGACATACGCTTCGCGAAGATCGACTTCGGGACCGAATCGACGCCTCAGAAACCGTTGCCGATCCTCAACCATCGGAATGATGTTGGAGATGGAGGAGGTGGACCAGCGTCCTGCCCCATCATGGGCCGTCCCCAGAATGACTTCGGTCAACGGAGCGTGCGTCGCGGGATGCCGAGCATGCGGGAAAATGATCCTGAACCCAATCCGCATGCCGCTTTGTGCGCTGCGGATCCGGATCGTTGCGTTGAGTTCTGGAATGATCGCGCAAGGTTCGATCGGATAAACGAGGTAAACAAAAGAACCGTTTCCGTGAGCCAATTCAATCGTCTCCACCCCAGGCTCGCCTCGCTGCGGCTTCCCAAAAACGGCTTGGGCGTCATCCTTCCACAGTCGAAAACGGGGTTCCCCCCCGTCGAACGCATCGATGTGCTGGGATTGGCAAGTTGCCGAAAGGAGGGCGGCGTGGAGGAAAAACGCAATGGCAACGATGTTTCGCAGGTGGAGAAACCTTGGCCAGCTTCGATGTTGCGGCCTGTTTTGGAATAGGTCCTCGACGGCGTGCGCGAACGGAAACTCTTCCACAGTCGTGCCAAGCGGACAACGTGTCGAGTTTGTGCAACAAAAATGAAAAAGTATGTGGAGATGAAGCAACATCCCTCGCATCCTCGCAAAAGGTGACGCAAGTCTTTCTTGTATCAAGACTTGCGACGCGTTTCCAGGTCGGTTCGTGTTGCGTTCCGGCAACAATCTGTGACGGCTAGAAAAAAGCTGTCAATCGTGCCGGTTTTCCTAAGTCCTTGACTGGCATAGATTTACCAAGCATGTTAGGACATCACGGGTGTGCTTCGGCACCGAAACTGCAATTCTTTAATTTCAGTTCGAGGCAAGTCCTAACCCGCACAGTCCTTCGCAATTGAGCCCAGGAGACATCATGAGCCAAGCCGCACAATCGACCGACAACCTTGTAAATGACCTTCCAAGCGAGTTGGTGGATCTCCAAAAGGTGATCGATACACTTCCTGTCGATCAACGCCTCTTGGTTCAACCAGTGTTCCAACGTGTTGTTGAGAGCACCAATCGCCGACGCAAGATCCTTCAACTGGTCCAAGAATCGATCGGCCAACTCCGATTGGACATGAAGTACTTGGTATTTGACTTGGAAGCTACCCGACGCGAGCGAGATTCTTTTCAAAAGCAAATCATCGATTTGATGGGTGAAGGAGCCGAGGGAGACGAAGGAAACCCATCGAGCGACGACAACCAATAACCCCCCTAGACCAATCCCAATAGACTGGGAAAACGAGTCCTTTCCACTTGGGCTCGCACTGTGCAACACGTTCTGGATTGCTTTCAGGTTTCATGAGTTCGCCAGCTCGGAAGCCTGAGTTCTCCCCTCGAACTTGCCCTTGCCGCGATCCAAAATCGCGGCAAGACCTTCCAGCGAATGTCGCACTTTCCAGTTGAATTGCACCAAAGAGCCGGCTCAGAACCTCCGCCTGAGCCGGCTCTTTTGGTTTGATTCGAGTATGTTTTTGGCTTACTCTTTTCTAGGTTTTCCTTACGATACCTTGAGGTTGAGGGCACTCTCGATCACCATAGAGTGGGCGTACGAGGTGAGGCTATTCACCCGAAATGCCTCGCGCGTTGAAACCGTGAGGCCTTCGACGCTGTCCGATACGGCGGCGGGTTTGGCCTACTAATCCTGGTCCGGTTTGCCACCCGCTGATTTCCGCAAATTTCACCTCACGCCCATAGACTGGAGCGGGAGGCCACTGAACCGATACACCCACGACGCTGATAGCCACTATGGAGTTCACGCCACAATCGTTAATGCAACGCTGCATCGATTTGGAGTTGGCGACGCCTGCTCAAATCGATCGCTTGTGGGCGGAACTGCGCACCAACCAGATAACTCTTGAGGACGCGAAGGGGCTTTTGCTTCGGAAAGGCATCCTCACCAATTTTCAATTGGATCGGATGTTGACTGGTGAGAGGCTCGGTTATTACTACGGACCCTATAAGGTCCTGTACATGATCGGTGCCGGTACGTTCGCTCGCGTTTTTCGCGCAGTCCACCGCGATTCTGGAAAAATTGTGGCGATTAAAGTTTTGCGACGACGGCATCGGGACCAAGTGGTACAGATCGAGCAGTTCCTGCGTGAAGGCCGAATGGGACTTGAACTGCGGCATCCCAACATCGTGACGATCTACGAAATCGTCAATGATCCTCGAGCTCCCTATTTGGTAATGGAGTTTGTGGAGGGAGAAACGCTCCGCGAGATTCTAAAGATTCGCGGCAAATTCGATCCGCAGGAAGGATTGAAGATATTGCATGACATTGTCTCGGGTCTCGATTTTGCATTCCAGAAAGGAATCACCCACCGCGACTTGAAACTATCCAACGTCTTGGTTCATTCCAGCGGCCGTTGCAAGCTGGTGGACTTTGGATTGGCGGCGCTTGCGGATACATCATCCCCTGAAGCGATTGCTGATTGCCCTAGTGCCCGCGCGATCGATTATGCGGCGCTCGAACGGGGAACGGCCGTGAGAAAAGGGGACCCGCGCAGCGATATCTACTTCGTCGGTTGCATGTTCTACAACGTACTCTCAGGCAAGAGTCCCTTGACTGAAACTCGAGACCGTTTGATGCGGTTGAACGTGACTCGGTTCATCGATATTCCACCACTTGGAGAAGTTGCACCGGGGTTGCCTGAAAGTATCTTGCTGATCTGTTCCAAGGCGATGGAGTTCGCTCCGGACAAACGGTATCAATCTCCAGGCCAGATGTTGGTCGATATCGAAAAAGCCATGAAGCAACTGCAGAATCCGGACGAGAAGAGTGCGGTCGGAGCGGCTCGTGGTGCTTCGATGGAAACCTACGATGCGGAAGAAATCAAGGAGGGGATGGGCAAGACCGTGATGGTCGTCGAGAGCAAAGCCGAACTGCAGGATCTGTTGCGTGAAAAATTAAAGAAGCGTGGTTACCGCGTTCTGGTGTTTAGCGACCCCGAGCGAGCAACGGCAAAGTTTTCTCCCGATGAAGCGACGGCAATCGATTGCGTTGTATTATGCGCCGTCGATTTGGGGCACGAGGCTCTCGACGCATTTAATTTCCTAGCTGAACAGGAGCATACCAAGCACATCCCTGTTATCATGCTGGTGGATCCAAAGCAGCAGCATATCATTCGGGGGGCGAGTACCTCGAGCAAGCATGTGCTACTGCCGATGCCGCTAAAAGTTCGTGAATTGAGACAGACGCTGGTTCGGTTGATCAACAAACCTGCTGACTCCGTCGCGAGCTAGTTCCTCGCTTCGATCGTTCTATTGACGGGAGTCGTCCGTATGGTGCTTTACCAACGGGGCATAGCGTTTTGTCTTGGCGTGTTTGGTTTTAGTGTTTGTTGCCTACTTGGTACCACGCAAGCTTGGTCTCAGGAGAGTTCACCGCACTCGGTAGAAACTGCTGGCAACATTGAGCCAGCAAATCCGCGAGATTGGTTGCCTGACTCGACCATACTCTACGCACAGATCGCTCCGGTTTCCGAGTGGATGGACCATCCACTCCGAGAATGGTTCGTCGAAACCGAAGCCTTCAAAAAGATTTGGCGGTCCCCCGAAGTGATGAAAATTCGAGGGGGCATCACGGTTGCCGAGTTCGCGATCGGTTACAAGCTGGACAGGCTTTTGAGAGATCTCACCGAAGGTGGCGTCTATGTCGCGATCGATCGTGAGACGAAAGGCTTGGTGGTATTGACGAAAACGAAGGGGGAGGAATGGTTATCGAAGTATCTCGATAAAGCCCTCGATTACATCCGTAAAGACGCGAAGTCTAAAAACCAGCCAGAGCCGTTGCAGTCGGCGGAGTATCGGGGAATCGAGGGGTACAAGTTTCAGAATGGTATCTTTGCTGCCATCGGGCCTTGGCTATTGATCACCAATCAAGGTGACTTGGCGAAGGCGGTTATCGATCGTACGGTCGAACCCGGCTTGCCCACGCTAAAGCTCGCTCCGTGGAATGTGAATGCGGACAAAACTGGGGGTAACGACCAGGACGGCTCAAGTTCAGAGCCAGGCACCTCGACTGCAAAGCGTTTGGTGAACTTTGATATCGATTTGGCGACGGTGCGTTCGGTCGTTGGTGAAAATGACTTGTTCAGCGAACAGGCGAAGGATTTTGGTGCCGAGTTGCTTCTCGGTGGCGTGCTTTCTGTACTGCGGAATGCGCCGGTGGTTGCTGGCAGCCTTGATATGGACGCCACCGGTATTTCGATCGCGTTGAATGCGCCGTCGGATGAGAACTGGTTCGCCGAATCTCGAGAGTATTACGTCGGTCCATCGATATCCGGGCGAGCGCCCGCCGCACTAAATATCGACGGTATCGCAACGCTCGGGACCTACCGAAACCTTTCGGAGATGTGGTTGCGAGCTGGCGATCTATTCAACCAAAATGTGAATGACCAACTTGCACAAGCCGATAATACGTTGACCACGTTATTCTCAGGAAAGGATTTCGGCACGGATATCCTTGGAGCCATCGAGCCCGAGCTTCAATTGATCGCGAAACAGCAATCCTTTTCTGAGGATGGGCTTCATCCAACGGTTCAGTTACCGGCGTTCGCCCTCGTAGCAAAATTGAAAAAGCCTGAGGTGATGCGTCGCGAACTGAAGAGGATATTCCAAAGTTTCGTCGGTTTCTTGAATATTGTCGGAGCCCAAGAAGCTCAGCCTCAACTCGATTTGAGTATGGATCAAGTCGGAAACAACCCGATCTATTTTGCCGAATATATCCGCGACGCGGATCGGCCGTATGAGAATGGTCTACCTATCCAGTTCAACTTCAGCCCAACCCTCGCTTTCAATGGCGATCATGTCATCCTCGCGAGTTCTGTTCCGCTAGCCCGTGAACTGCTCGATGAATCGTTCTCACCATCCGAGACAAATGACTCCCCTACGAATGCACACACGTCGCTACGCCTCGATGCTCAGGCATTGAAAGGAGTTCTCGAATCCAACGAGAATGCGATGATTACTCAGAACATGCTTGAGAAGGGACACAGTCGGGCGGAAGCGAAGCGTGAGATCGAAACGCTGCTGGGCGTGTTGAGTTTGTTCAAAAGTGGTACCGTGGAAATGTCTTTTCACAGCAAAGCATCCATGTCGTTGCGTGTCGATGCGCTGATTGATCCCAAATGACGTGAACGCACTGCGTTGAATTGGTCTAAGCACGATGAGTCATAAACGAATCGAAGATACGCGTATCCCCGTTTCACAAAAGCTTTCCGAAATCGATCCTGAGATCGCGTGGCAGGCATGGCAATCGTCTCCGGAGAGTCCGTGGAACGCTGAACGCGCACGACTCTTGTTCCGCCGAGGTGGTTTTGGAGCCAGTCCCGAGGATTTAGAGTACGCGCTCAAGCGTTCGCCGAGCCAAATCGTCGATCGGATGCTCGGCGATTTTGGGGGTAAGAAGAACCAAGAATTCGAACAGGAATCGAGCCAAATTGCGTCGTCGGTTCGGGTTGGTGGGGACGCGGAGCGTTTGGCGGCGTGGTGGTTGCATCGAATGATTCATTCACCCAGCCCATTGAGAGAGAAAATGACATTGTTTTGGCATGGGCATTTCGCGACCGGAGCCGATAAAGTTACCGATTCCGAATTGATGTTCGCGCAGAATCAACTCTTTCGCAAGCATGCGATGGGGGACTTTCGGGAATTGGTCCACGACATCTCTAAGGATGCTGCGATGTTGATTTACCTCGATAGCGAGAGCAATCGAAAATCGCACCCAAATGAAAACTATGCTCGTGAACTCATGGAGTTATTTTGCTTGGGGGAGGGGAATTACACCGAACGCGATGTCCAAGAGTTGGCCCGTTGCTTTACGGGTTGGGAGGTCCGTCGAAAGATGTTTCGATTCAATCCCTACCAACATGATTCCGGTAGGAAAACGCTCCTAGGTGCTGAAGATATCGAGTCGGGCGAGTCGGCGATTGATGTCGTGCTCAGGCAGGCGGAGATGCCATTTTTTGTGGTGGAAAAACTGTTTCGGTATTTCGTTTGCGATGAGTTGCCTCCTTCGAAAGCCTTGTTGCAACCGCTAGTAAATCGATTTATTGAGTCGGGATTCAAAACGGAGTCGGTGGTGCGCCAGATTTTGGAGAGCGAGTTGATGCTTTCATTATGGCCTGTCGGAAAAAAGATTCGATCGCCAGTTGAGTTTGCTTTGAATCTGATTCGAGGACTCGATGCCACCACCAATCTCGATCGCTTGGCGAAGGCGCTGAAGCCCTTGGGCCAAGCATTGTTTTTTCCGCCCAACGTCAAGGGTTGGGATGGAGGGCGGGCGTGGATCAACTCCTCGACCTTGATCGGGCGTTCCAATTTTGTTGTCGATCTTTTAGCAGATGGCAACACTCGATTCCATGGAGGTACGTTGGACGAATGGGTGAAGTCGCAACGCATTTCCTCGGTCGATGGTTGGATGGAGTGGTTGTCCAATTCCCTTTTAGCGATGCCTTTAAAACCTGAGGAAAAGATCCGATGGAAGGATCAGGTCTCGTCGATTACCAATACCGATCTTTGGCGAGGAGCCTTGATCGCCCTCTCGAGGAATGCAAGACTTCAGCTTTCCTGAGGACGCGATTCAGTTGCGAGAAGTGTTCGATTTTGTGAAGCAATGAGGAATGAAATGAAGCGTAGAACATTCGCAGCGGGAACGATTGCGACAGCCACGGGATTGGCAATCGATTCAGCATGTGGTGGGCGATGGATGCAGACCTTGGCAGCTGAGTTGCGGGCATCGGAGTTGCGATTGAATGGGTCTGCTTCCCCTCGAACGGATCATCGGGTTGTGGTCGTAATACAATTATCGGGAGGGAATGACGGGCTAAACACTGTGATTCCGCATCGACACGAGTTGTACCGTAAAGCCCGACCGAAACTGGGGATTCCGTCCAGCGAAGTGATCGAAGTCGCCGATGGTTTGGGGCTTCACCCATCCCTGAAATCCTTGGATCGCATTCTGGCGGATGGTCGATTGAGTATTGTTCAAGGGGTGGGGTACGAGTCGCCGAATCGCTCACATTTCGAGTCGATGGATATCTGGCAATCGTGTAGGCATAAAAAAGATCGAACTCCATCGGGATGGATAGGTCGTTGGATCTCGGAGCACCAAGCAACCGAGCGCCCTGATTCGCTCGGTGTTCATGTCGGAGCCGAGTCGTTGCCGCTAGCGTTTCTGGAGAGAGGGGTCCAAGTCCCATCGGTTGCATCGCTTGAGCAAATGAGGCTGAAAGCCAAGGTGGAGCGTGATGATTCCGCAGATGTTGGAGGTGAAGTTTCATCTTCACCGATGAAGGCTCAAGAGCGAGGTGCGACGGAAAGCGACGATGCAGATCCTGGGTTGCTGAGTTTTGTGGAGACGAGCACGAGTGCGGCGATTGCGGCGAGTGAACGACTCGAAACGGCATTATCAAAAACTGCAACGCCTACCGGTTTTCCGTCCAGCCGGCTCAGTGAAAAACTGCAAGTGATATCTCGATTGATATTGGCTGGAATGACCACGCAGATTTATTACGTAACTTTGGATGGCTTTGATACTCACGCGAACCAACCCGCGGCTCATGAGGCATTGCTACGGCAATGGTCCGAAGCCGTATCTGCATTTACGACCAGGATGAAAGAAGCGGGGCACCAGGATCGTGTACTGGTTATGACATTCAGTGAATTCGGGCGGCGCGTTGCTGAAAATGCAAGTCTTGGAACTGACCACGGCGCAGCGGCGCCGATGTTTCTCGCAGGTCCTGAACTTCCAAATTTGATCGTCGGTGATCATCCCAGCTTGAGCGATCTGGACGATGGGGATCTCAAGTTTGGTGTCGACTTTCGGGCGGTGTATGCCTCCGTGATTGAGGATTGGTTGGGGACATCGAGTATAAAGTCACTCGATGGTGATTATCGAGAAGCGGCTAAGGGATTGGAATTATTCAAGAAACAATCCTGATGGTCTGGTCGCAATGATTTCATGAGTGAAATGAGGCTGAGCGGTGCTCCTATATTCCAGTGATCTGTTCGAAAAGCATGAGACAGGGACGCATCCTGAATGCGTAGCACGTATCCAGAACGTGAATGCGATGCTCCAAGAAAAAGGTTGGGACGAACGATGTGTTCGCCCCAGTTGGATGGCCGCTAGTCTTGAGCAATGCCGACGAAATCACGATAGCGAGTATTTGGAGCAACTGCATCGATGGAGTCGCGAGAACGCAGGGCGAGTTGAATCGGATACGGTCGTTTCTTTGGGATCATGGGATGCAGCCATGGTGGGGGCTGGAGCTGTTTGCGACGCGGTAGATCGATTGTGGGCCAAGCAAGACAAAACAGCGTTTTGTGCGATTAGACCTCCTGGGCATCACGCGCTCAAAGACGCGCCGATGGGCTTCTGCGTCTTGAACAATGTATCGATTGGAGCTCTGCATGCCAGAGCGATTGGATTCGAACGCGTGCTGATCGTGGATTGGGACGTTCATCACGGTAATGGTACGCAAAACTCCTTTTGGACCGATCCTCTCGTCGGATTTGTCTCGATCCATCGCTTTCCTTTTTATCCAGGGACGGGTACCCGAGATGAACGTGGCGCTGGGGCCGGGCTGGGCACGACGGTAAATATTCCTGTAGCCGCAGATACCCCAGCGAAAGATTTTTTGGCGATGTTAGCGGATGAGACGGAGCGACTCGCGAAAACCTTAAAGCCAGACATCGTCTTTCTCAGTGCAGGATTCGACGCGCATCGCGCCGATCCCGTAGGAGGTCTGACATTGGAATCGGAGCACTACGAAGAGGCGGGCAAATGGATTGCACAGTTGGCGAATGACTACTGCGGTGGTCGCTTGGTCTCCTTGCTCGAAGGCGGATACCATTTGCAAAAGATGCCTGAGTGCGTCGATGCGCATCTGGCCGGCATCACTAAGGTTGCGAAGTCATCGTCACCGGAGTAAAGACGCCGTCATTCTCGTCCGCAATCAGTTTGAGCGTTAGGAAACCCTCGCTGCTGTGAAGAAGAACTGTGTGGATAGGAATGAGTGTCTTGCTCACTCCTTTTTCGTCAATCTCATGATTGTAGATCTGAAGATCGCCAAGCGTGTTGTCACGGATTTCGCCGTCGGACAGCAAGAAAATTGCGTCCGGCTTCAGTTGCATCGCAATTCCAATCGATGAGGCGGGCAGCGTATTGCTACCGTGAACGATGGAGCTGACCCACTGGTTTAGTCGGTAGATGTTGTCCTTCGTCGGCTGAAGGAATTTGCCTGTGGGTGGCAGTTTTCCGAACATCGGATGAGCTTGTGCATCGAAGCTGATGACGAAGAACTCCTGATCAGGAGAAAGGCTCTGTATGGCGCGGATCAGTTCGCGTCTCAGCGTCGGCCAGCGTGTTCCTTGCAGCATGGACTTTGAGCTGTCGATGACAAATACAAACCGCTGACCGGCTGCGTAAGTGCCAAAGAAGGACGCGCCAGGCTTTGCGTAATCCCCTTTGCCGCGACCTTGGGATGCCCCATCGTTGCTGCCGTCACCACTTGCGGCCCCATCGGAGAAGATCGCTTCAGATGCTTCCGCAAACGCGCTGCTTCGCAAATCGGAAGGGACATTGTTCGAAGTATTCAGGGAGGCAATGGCTGTTAGCGTCTTTGGAATCGCAATCTCCAATGCTTCCGTCGCGGGAGCAGATGGCGGGGGAGCTCCCGCGTCTGATGCAGCTGTTTCCGATGCGATTTCAAATTGGGTCAGTTCCTCGGAAACCGAGTCTCCGCTGTCGGATAAGCTGAACGAGAAATTCCTGAGCTCTCCTCCCGATCCGACCAAGATAATCAGAGACATGGAGACCAGCAGAATTAGGTGGACGCAGAGGCTCGCCGTGAAGGCGGACATCGATTGAATACTTTTCCTCGGCAAGTGGCGGCGTTGCGATGGCTCGTCCGCGGCGCTCGATTGCGCTTTCGTTGCCGATTCCTTCACCGGGATACTCCCTGTGACCTGATTTTTCGCCGTAACGTGCATGATTTGATTCATTGGAGGTTACGGAGTCGATTTCTGGAAGGGAGACTTTTGGGGACGCGGGATGAATCGGTAGGTTCCATTGTTTTCCGACGCGAGAGTACGCATGCTCTTTTCAAATTCGTCGCGAAAAAAATGGATGACATGGATAGGTACTTTGGGGCCACCGTCGGATAGAAAGTCTTTCGATCTATTCATCTCGCGGACCTTTGCGGTCCAGTCGTCGACTTTGGTGTCGCCGTCGAAAAGGAGGAAAATCCCATCGGGTTGCATCGCAATGGCGGCTTGGAGTGCATCGATCGGTGGGCGTCCATCCTTTTGAATCCTAATTCGCCCAATCCATTCCATGGTTTTGCTCAGATTTTCTGGATTTGCTGGAATAGGACTAGTTTCGGCTGCATGGCCACGAAAAGTCATCGATTCGAGTTCACCTCCAAAAAAGGAAATGTGGAACCGTTGCTTGGGCTTCATCGCGTTCAGCGAACGAACGATTTGATCCTTGGCCGCTTCAAATGCCCCGTCGCGACGCATGCTTGGAGAACTGTCGACGATATAGACGAACGTATTGCCAATGGCCTTGGAGCCGAAGAACTCCGCTCCCTCTAAAAATTTTGTCCCCGCACTTACGGCGGAGAGAGATTGCCCAAGCATGGAACTTGCCACGGCCTTAGCGTGCATCGGTGGGGGGCCTATCGCCAAGTTCTCGAGCGACGATGTTATTGGAGAGTTCTGGAAGAGTTCGGAGGAAGGTCTCCACTCCGGCGTAGGAATGGATGTCGACTCCATCGCCTCTAGGCTGGTCGGGGATTCAAGGGGCGTTTCGAGGAGGACTTGGTCGGTTTCCACATTGGATGCTGTGATCGACAAGAGTGCGTCGGGGCGCGCGACCACGATTACCCAAAAGCTGAAACCAACAAGCAGGCCACCATGGACGAGGATGCTGATCCAGATATCTGGCGACGCGATGCGGCGACGTACCGATTTTGAATTGCATTTGGACTGGGGCGCTAATTGGTTTCGAAGCGAGCTAGTTTGAATTGCGGGCTTGGGAACGGGTTGCAAAGGCGAGCTTGATTTTCCGGTTGCCTTCGAATCAGGCGTTGCAAGGCTCGTTTGATCGAATTTCGGGCTCGGTCGAGGTTCTGGATGCGGTACGCGATCGAAATGGACCGAGGGACTTAGGGGCGTGCGACTTTCAGCATCGGAATTGTCAGCACGGGAATTGTCAGCATCGGAGCTGTCAGCATCGGCGGCCGACCAATAGAGTAGCCTTTCCTTCGCTGCGAGTTCCATCACTGCCCATGGGCTCGATGCGGACGAGGTGCCCGAGGGGGCTCCCGAGGCGGCGCCAACCTGGCCGAACCGGCGTCCTTTGGAACACAGTGATTCGACAGTTTTGTTGGAACGATCGTTGGAGCGATCGTTGGAGCGATCGATTTGAATGCGAGTTCCACAGTCGAGTCGCTGACCTTGTCTAGGCGGGTTGCAAGGTGTCGAGTTGCTGGATGTTATGGTTTGTAGAAGGCACTCCAAGTTGTCCGGCTTGCTCGCACCCAAGCCGATGGGGATTGGCGCGCTCCAGTGCCTGGGGTTTCCAAGAGTATCCGAGTTTTCTGGGGCGTGTGAAAGCGAGTTTCCAGTACGCGAGTTGCCAGTGGGCGAGTTGCTAAGAATCGTAGTAGGATCGATACGTTGGTCCAACCATTGGCGGAGTCGCGATTCGTTCCCTTGTTCTGCCTCTGAAATTGCCTCAAGCAACGTTGCATAAGCTGCTCGGTATCGGGCGGCTTGCTCTTCGTATTGCAATGTAGCCAATGCGAGCCTAGCTCGTTCGAGAAGGCCTCGATCGAGTTCTCGCATCGGATCCTTGGTAGGTGAATTATCCATTTGCACTCAGAGCTTGAAACGATCGATAGGGCCCTGTTTCCCAGCCAATTTCTTAATTCTTGGGGATGCGCGTCCAAAGAGCAAGCAGCAAAGTAGCTAGAAATCGGAGCCAAATGCTGCGATTGGGTTGAGCCCTATGGATTGTTTAGGGTCGAGTTTAGACGGGACTGCAACGAACGGATGCGCTCGATGGTCGGTTGTTCGTTGGATACGATCGGAAGTTGACCCAGCCAGGTTGTGAGTTCGTTGATTGCCGTTTCGTCCCCGGTTTTCTTCCAATCGAGGCATTGGATGGTGGCCGCTTGGACGGTAATTTCAAAAAGGTTTTCCTCGAAATCGTCGGGATTCTTCGCGTCTTCAGCGGCTTGTAGGAGATCTGGAATGGGGAAGTAGAACTCCTTGAGAGCGAGATGCTGCACGAATGGCCATAGGACTGCTGCGAGATTCGGATTTGCGCTAGACCATGCTCCCCAATAGTCGGCTCGGTCTGCATTGGTTTGCTTAAGCGTCTCGACAAGGGTGTTCGAAGGATGGGTTTCGGAACGCCCCTGGATCGTGGTGACATGCCAAACCGGTGCGCCAGAAATCGTTTTGAGATGCTTGAGGACATCGGTGTTCGCGATGGACATGGCGGGGCCCAATGCCGTTTTCGTGATTACGATTTTCGTCCCGGGAATTCGACCGTAGGAAAAAGTCCTCGTTTGAAAATTATTGGGGCAGAACTCGGTACCTTGAATCGAGGAATTCGAGAAAAAAAACATGAGTCCACCGAACAAAAACGCCAAAAGAATCAGCATTATCGGGATTAGATACGAGTTTCCGGATTTCTTTTTGTGCTGGTTCATGGTGACTTTGGGCGGCGGAGGCAAGCAGTTGGAAAGCGGTCAATAACGCCGATTTTTTGCAGCAACGGTTCAGAGTTTAGCATTTCCTCGCATTTCGAGGCGGACTTCTTCGAACGCTCGCGAACATTCAGGGACTTGCACGCGGACTCGCGATGGGCATGATGGAGCAATCACCCCTTCTGCTCGCAATTGCGATGGAAGCCGTTTGCCGGACCCCGGGGAGCTTTCCAATGGCCCAATCGAAGAAAAACGCGACGTACTCCGAGTCGCAGGCTCGGGAGGTGGAAGCTGTCCTTTTTCTGTCGCGAGAACCGATTTCTGCGAGGAAAATTGCAGCCTTAGCCGGACTACCCGATCCTACGGCGGCTCGTTCCATCATCGCGTTGCTCAATGCGAAGTATGATGAGTCCGGGCGGGCGTACCGGATCGAAGAAGTTGCTGGTGGGTTGCAACTCCTTACGCGGCCGCAGTTTGCGCCTTGGTTGCGGCGGCTGGATCTCGTGCCTCAGGAGCAGGTGTTGAGCCACGGAATGCTGGAAACCTTGGCGATAATCGCTTATCGGCAACCTATTGTCCGGGCGGAAATCGAGGCGATTCGTGGGGTAAACTCGGATGAGGTGTTGCGGCAGTTGATGCAGCGAGAGTTGGTAAGAATTGCCGGTCGTCACGAAGAATTGGGCCGGCCCTATCTTTATGAGACAACCCGTCAATTCTTACAACAATTTGGGCTTCAATCGCTCGACAATCTCCCACGAGTCCAAAAGATTCGGGCGGCGGAGGCGGAAATCGCCAACCGGCTGAGCGACCCCGCGTCCGTGTCCCAGAACTCGTTTGGAAGTTCGGAAACAATTTAGGTTTTCATGAACCTTGAGTTGACCGCTAGCACATCGCGCGGAAATCGTTAGAACAGTAGAGTTAGTAACAGGTTATAAATCGGTTTTTCGTCCCCAGGAATTGTCTCGAAAGAAGCAAGGTGTCCACCGTGAAGATGACGTTCGCTGCCTATGCGTTGAGTGAGATCGCGGGTAATGCGTCGGGTAATTGGTCAAGTTCCTCCTCGTGGATGGAGCCCGCCGTTGCTCCTATGTTCATGTCTGATGAAGACGAGATGGACGAAGAAGAGTACGACGACGAAGAAGATGAAGAGTTCGATGAGGACGAAGAAGAGTTCGACGACGAAGAGGATGAGGAGTTTGACGACGAAGAGGAAGAAGAGTTCGACGATGAAGAACTAGACGACGAATGGGAGGAAGTCGACGAGGACGACGACGAGGAAGAAGAAGAGGACGAAGAAGAAGAGGAAGAGGAGTGGGACGACGAGGAAGATGATTGGGATGACGACGAAGATGAAGACGAGGATGAAGACGAAGATTGGGACTGATCGTTCTACCTAGCCTCATCTCGATCTGTAGACTATCCTCAAAGGATGGTACTCTACAGGGTTGTTTTTCGCGAAAGAGCGGCCGTCTCGCTGACCTTCGCATCGGCTTATTGATTGTGAACCCCGTGTGGTCTCTCGCACGGGGTTTTTTGTTGAAGAAAGTTAGAAACACAATACCGAGGTGACGCTTGCATGCCAAACGCAACGTGTTTCTTAATTGGCTACTCGTTGGTGTTGATTTCAGAGTGGGTTCGATTCGCGTCGCGAGGTGAACAGTCCGCTCGTTGGGCGACGCGCGTGACGTTGGGACTGTTTGCGATTTCGCTGCTCACGCACACGCTCTATTTATTGGATCGAGTTCAAATATCAACGGCGATGGGTGACGGTTTCAAGCCGTTTGCCACGTGGCATGACTGGGTTATTTTGCTCGCTTGGGGAATTTCGTTGTCGTTTGCATTCATGATGTGGCGACGGAGTGACAAGCAGATCGGATTGTTTGTTCTCCCTTTGATTCTGCTTCTGGTGGGATTAGCGATCACAGTTCCAGTTGCTTCGCCTATTGCCGGCGTTGCAAGCACGGTATCGTTTTGGAGATTAGTCCATTCAGCGGCGATGCTGATTGGCACTGTTCTTGTGGCTATTGGATTTGCCGTGGCTGCGATGTATCTCGTCCAAGCTCGACGATTGAAGCAGCGGGTTGCTAGCGGGAACTCGATTCGCCTTCCTTCGCTCGAGTATCTTCAGTCCACGGGACGAAATTGCATTCTCGGTAGCGCAGCGTCGATAGGCTTTGGGGTGGTCAGTGGTGCGATCATGAATCTGACTCGCGATGGCCAAGTCGCATGGACGGACCGAGGGATTATTTTCACCGGGGGCCTTTTTGTTTGGCTTTGTATCGCTGCGATTGCTCAGTGGGTATCGGCAAATCGCGGACGAGGTGAATGGACGGCGATGATGAGTATCCTGTCGTTCATCATTGTAGTGATCGTTCTGGCGATGGTGGTTACTGCACCTCACGGAGCGGGGGAGCAATCACCCGCAGTTCCAGCCGTTGAGGGTAAACAAGTCGAGATTCGTTATCCCGCTCAATGCTTCGCTTCGTCGGTTTGTGTCCATGTAGGGACCATACCCAGGGGGCTTGCATGAAATTGCGGATGATTGGATGCAGCCATCACGGTACGCCGTTGGAGATTCGGGAGCAGATCGCTTTCGGAGCGGAGCAACTCGAGCCAGCCTTGGTGGGATTGCGCAATAAGTTCCCTGATTGTGAATCAGTACTACTCAATACCTGCAACAGGGTGGAGTTGTACGTTGGGCATGAAGAGGGCACGAACCTACCGCCCTGCGAAGAATTGGTGGAATACGTGGCCGACTTTCATCAAATCGATTCCCGAATCTTTCGTCCCCATTTTCAATCGCGTGAAGACAGTCTGGCTGCTGAGCATTTGTTTAGCGTGGTGAGCAGTATTGATTCGTTAGTAGTGGGTGAGTCTCAAATCGCGGCACAAGTCAGCGATGCGTACGAGCGTTCGCGGAAATGGGGGTTTGCGGGGCCGACGATGCACGCACTTTTTCAGCACGCCAACATGGTTGCCAAACGCGTTACGAACGAGACGGAGATCCATCGACGGCGGATTAGTGTGCCGAGTGTCGCTGTGAGTGAGATAGCTTCTGAATTTTTCGAACGGTTCGAAGACAAACGCATCGTCGTTATCGGTAGTGGCGAAATGGGGGTCGAGACCCTTCAGTATTTGATCGATGCAGGCGCTTCCAATATCGACGTGATCAATCGTTCCATCGAACGAGCGTCGACGGTGGCCAACCGGTTTTCCGTGCGACCACAGCCTTGGGAGCGACTCGAATCGTTGCTGGTCGATGCCGATCTCGTCGTGAGCACCACGGGGGCGACCGAACCAGTGGTTACCGAGATACAAATGAAAAACGTTCTCAGCCATCGTCGAAAAGGGAATCTGCTCATTCTCGATTTAGCCGTCCCCCGCGACTTCGAAGCTAGTATTGCTCGATTGCCTAGTGTCTACCTCTATACCGTGGATGATTTGCAATCGGTTTGCCAGCGGAATGAAATGTTCCGTCGGCAACAGCTTCCGAAAGCGAAACGGATTATTGACGAAGAGGTTCAGCGATTGATGGCCGATTGGAGTTTGCGATCCTCCGGGGATACCATCCGCGCGCTTAGGGATCAGGCGAACTTAATTCGGGATGCTGAAATGCAACGATTGCTCGGCAAACAATCGATGCAACAAGCCTCTCCGGAGATGCAACAGGAGATCGCGCAAACCATGGATAGGGTGATCAACAAACTTCTTCACTCGCCATTGCAATCGATTCGCGAAGCGCCGCATGAAGAGCAACGCGAGTCGCTGGTCAGTGCCATTCGACGCCTGTTCCAATTGAGGTAAGACAACTGAGGTAAAACAACTGAGGTAAACTCCAGAGGTTCGGAGACGGATCGTTATGGCTCGGCGCGTGTTCGCATTGGTGGTTGGGTCTGGATTCGCAGGCTCGATTTTGGCGTGGGTGCTCAGCCGATCTGGTCGAGATGTCGTTGTCATCGATCGAGGTCGACACCCGCGGTTTGCGATCGGAGAATCATCCACACCGACCGCAGATTTTCTTTTGGATTACCTCGCGCATCGTTGGGATCTGCCAGAACTCGCTCCACTGGCAGCATTTGGAAGCTGGAGGACCGCCTATCCGGAAATCCGCTGTGGACTAAAGCGAGGCTTTAGTTATTTCGGGCACTCTCCCTATCAGTCCTTTGAGGACACCGCCGATCACTCACACTCGATGCTGGTCGCAGCAAGCGCTTCCGAAGCTTGGAGCGATACCCAATGGTACAGGGCGGATGTCGATTTATTCCTCGCGCGTTCAGCATCCAATGCTGGAGCACGATTGATCGAACAGTCCTCGATTGAACATGCGAACTGGGATCCTGGGGGCAAGCGATGGCTCGTTACGGTAAATACCAATCACGACGTTGCTTCCCACTCAGCAAACCCTACTGGTGCCGTAGGTCGCGCGTTACCGAACAACCAATCGAGAGAGATTTGGGAAACCGATTGGATCATCGATGCTTCAGGGAATGGTAGTGCCACCGCCCGTTGGTGTGGGCATACAGACGATTCTGATTGGATGCGGACCCGATCGTCGGCGATTTTCGGCCATTTCGATGGAGTGGGCAGCTTTTCAAAATGGTACGAGCAATCGATTTGCGATGATCCTGAGATATTCGATGCGGACGATGCTGCTCAGCATCATCTTTCCGATCGAGGCTGGTTTTGGATGCTTCGTTTTCTCGGGGATCGAACCAGTGTTGGATTCGTAGATGCCAATGTCGCGTCAACTCCGACGCCCGAACATGCATCCAGTACTGAGCGGTGGGACTGGTTGCTAAAGCGAACTCCGACAGTCGGGAAATTGCTAGAACAAGCTCAGTTGGTCGCTCCCTGCGATGCCTCCGGCGCTGTGCGACTTGAACGGGTAGCGAGGATGAGTCGCTGCCGATCGAATGCCGTTGGGGATGGCTGGATTCTGCTCCCAGTCGCGTACGGATTTGTCGATCCCTTGCATAGCTTTGGCATCGCTCATTCGCTCAGCGGCATCGCTCGAATTGCGGAGGCTTTGCTAGGTCCTGAATCCGCTCGAGCCGCGTTGTTGCAGACGTACGCTAACGCGATCCGGTCGGAAATCGATTGGTTCGATACCCTGATTTCTGGCAGTTATTTGGGATTGCCGAGCGACCGTGATTTTCTCGCGTACGCATCCCTCTACTTCGTCGCTGCAATCGAGTTCGAAAAGCAGATGGTGGCCGATCCAAGCCATTGGCCTCATGGGTTTCTCAATGCCGGGAATCAAGGCATGCGACGCGCTGCTTCCGATCTGTGGAGGATTGCCAAGGCGCGGCATCAGCACGCACAAGTAGGGCACGAACAAGTAGGAGACACACCGCGGAGCGATGAAGTTGATTTTGTCGATGCGGTGCGATCGGCGATTAAGCCGTGGAACCATGTTGGTCTTCTCGATCCGAAGCTTGGGCAACGCCTAAACCATACTGCCCCGCCGAAGCGTTTTCGCAGCTAAAGCTTTTCCGCGACACAGACCTAGCAAGGATTGAGAAAACCCGAAATAGCCCCGTCGAAGCAGCCCCGTCGAAGCAGCTTCCAAACCGTCGAATGCGGATGGACTAACGCCCTTGAGATTGCGTTGGTGCTGTGGTTATCCATGGAAATCGGATCGTGAATGCGGTCCCTTTCCCGACAGTGCTGTCCACTCGAATTCGCCCCTGGTGCTCTTCGACAATCTCTTTACAGGCGGCGAGCCCAAGTCCCGTGCCACCTTTGCCACTCGAATCCGGACCGTCCTTGGTGCTAAAAAAAGGCTCGAAGATTCGTGGCAGAATATCTGGCGGGATGCCTTTGCCATTATCCCGAATGGTTAGCATCACCGATTGCGTGGATTCCTCTGGAGCGATTCGAATGCGAATGGTTCCATTCTCCCCGATAGCTTGCCTCGCATTGGTGATCAAATTAAGGAGCAGGCGCTGGATTTGTCCCGGCGATGCCAAAATGTTCGGGCTCGAAGCAAATTCCTTTTCGATATCGATACGGTACTTCATCATTTCGCGTTCGAGAAGCATCAATGAATCCTCGACGAGCGTAACCAAGTTGGTTGGTTCCATCTGCCCAGCGCGGTTTCGTGATAATCCAAGAATGGTACTGGTGATCTTTGCTCCGCGATTGGCTGCATCGAGGATTCGCGTTAACGCTTTGTCTCGCGTCGCTTCATCCTTATGCCGCAGTCCCATTTTCGCATAGTTTAAGATAGTCATCAGCAGATTGTTGAACTCGTGAGTTGTCGTGCTCGTCAGCTCGCCGATGCTGGCTAATCGCTCCAACTGGATCATTCGGTGCTCTAACTGTTCAATCCACGCTTCCCGTTCGGCATTTTTGTTGGACGGCATGGAGGACTTTTGGGAGGACGAAGGCATCGGAGTCTACTTCTCGAAGTCGGTTTTAAGGAGGAACAGTTTTAAAGGGAATTGACCTGTTTTTGATGGTGTCGGACGAGCTCGCCCCATTTTTGGCTTGATCCTCGAACCCGAAAACCATTAAAGAGGTATCGGAAAAGCTCGTCTAAAGATCAAGGCGAATCACGGGACTAGTTCATCAACTGCAGCTGTTTCCTTATGAACAAATCATCACTGGAATGCATGGAACGATTGCTAGCAATCGCCGAGTCCGAGGGGATTGCGGTGCGCAGCGAGTGGTTGGGGGGGATCCGTGGTGGTTTGGTTCGAATTGGCAAAGAGGCGATTCTGTTCGTAGACGAGTCGTTGGCTGTTACGGAGCAACTGGAGCAGACGCGGGATTCTTTGTCCCGATTGGATTGGTCGGAAACCCCTTGGTCGAACGAGATGCGAGAGCTGCTCGGATCAAGTCGCTGAAAAATCGATTGCGGTAATTGGTTCTACCGGTTTCATCGCGTTCCAAGACTCGAGATAGCGAGCGTAACCTAGGTGTTTATCGGCTTGCTGCTCGAGCATCAAACGCGTTGCCTGGATCAATTCTTCTTCACGCTCTCGGGTAATGCGTCCCATCAAGACTTGGACTCTCAAGAAAACGAAATAGGTATCGAGTACGTCGCAGCGGCAGTATTCACTTATTTCATTAAGGCGACCGGCCCGGTACAGATCGAGAACCATATCGCCTTGAACGTCGATCTTGCCAGGCTTATTGACCAGGGCGGCAGCTAGATTTAAACCGCCGCGAAACCAAGTACTACCATAATTGGTGAGTACTTCGTGCAAATCGATGTGAGATTCCAAGTTGTACCGATTTCTGTTCTGCGAATACGTGCGGTCATGGAGGTTGAACCACGCCGGAACACTGATTCCGTATCGAAACGCGGAGAGCTCCATGAGAGGGAGATCGAAGGTTCTTCCGTTGAAGGTAACCCAGGTTGGGAACCCGTAGCGTTCCCACCCCAACCAGAAATTCCTGGCAATCATTTCAGGCCGATGCAGTGGTTCATCGAGCGATACGATCTCCATCAGGCTGAAATCTTCTCGCAGTTTTGCAATGACAACAACGATGGGAAGATGATACGTGAACGGAATGAAATCGCGTCCCGACTCATCGAGTAGCTCTTGTCGAAACATGGCGATGGCTTGCGCATCGCTATAACCACTTCCCGGGTAACGCGTCTTGGAAATCATTGCGCCATCGGCGATGCTTTCCACGTCGAAAAGCAAGTACTTCAATTTGTTCTGGGGGGTGGACATTTGCGTTGGGTAGCCCGCCGTGAATTGAGTCGTTCCGGAATCCTGTTTTCAGGAAAACGATCTGTTCTACCAACTTGGACGAGGCTTTGCATCCAGGCTCAATGTTGGAATGCGGGCGAGAAATCCGAAAAGAGGTTATCTCGCGGAAAATTCCGTGCCATGCTGGCACTTGCCCTGATTCGAGATGTCAGAAGCTATTCCGAGAAACTCATTCTGCAAAACTCATTCGGGCGAACTCGTTCGCACCCCAAAAAGTTTCTCAAAGAGCTGTTCCCGCTGGGATTCGGCTTTCGAACCCGAAGCAGAGATCGGCCAGAGTTCTGGATCGATGAATAGGAAATTTGGATCGAAGGCCCCATCGGAGGCGATCTTCTTGAGCAATAGTCGTTCTGAACTCGTTAAGCGGTGGCGTGAGCAAAGTTCTTGAAATAATCGATCGGGGGATTGGATAGGCTGGTTCCACCAACGATAAATTAATAGGCTGAGTCGCCAAACAGTGAAGATACCGATAATGGTCATAATCGCCATCGGACCGGTCCACCATGGCCAGTGGAACCGATCGTATCCTTGCAATCGCAAAATCGCTAAGCAGTTCGGCGTTATCCAAGCATTACCCCACATCACGAGCCTCGCAAGTTCTGTAAGGTTTCATGGATCGCTTGGGCAACAGCTGGACTCTGTTCGGACATCAGCGGTTGCAGTAGGTCAATTGCATTCTGATGGTTCCTGCTATCTGACATCGCTCGGATCGCCTCGATACGGACATCTTCCACAGGATCATCGACTCGGCATGCAACCAGTTCCCATAACGCTTGGTCCAATCCAAACGCGCGGGCTGCGAGCAAGCCGCGTTGTCGGCGCTGTGGGTTTTGCGAATTCAATTCGGTGATGATGAGATCGATGAATCCTGGTTGAGCGATCCGAGTCAGCTTTGCGAATGCTGCGAGATGCCCTGGCGGCCATTCGGACGTCTTTTCGAGCAGTTTGTCGCATTTGAACTCTCGAAGCATATTTATGATCGCGACGCAAATACGCTTTCCTAAGGCGTTGTGGTTCTCGATAATCGAAGTCAATGCGCTGCGCATCGCTTCCTTCCATGGTGGTGGCGTGGATGATTCGATATCGGAGCCACTCAAGCTATCGCTGAGTGCCATGACCGCAATATCGGAATTGATGGGTCTTTGCTGCTCCAGGATATCCGCAAGAATTCCTACGATCGCTGGATCGCGTTCCCGGAGCAAGTCTCCGATGGGGGGGAGCATTTCTTCGGTCGGAGCGACTCGAAGCGTAAGCATCTCCACCAAACAACACCGCGTGTGCAGCGATAGCTGTGGATCGCGAATCACATCCTGGGATAGGAAATCGAAAGAGATCGCTCGTATTAAATTGCGTTTGAGTTGTGTTGTTGCCCCTAATTCTTTGTAAAGATCTGTAAGGGCCTGAAGGAAATTCCGATCGGTTCTTTGAGAAATTGAATGAAGTATCGGTTCGGTTGCAGTTCGACTCCATAGGAGCCCTGCGATCAGCTGCAACGCTTCTTTGTGCTGGGAACGAAGCAGGTGTGTTTTCAAACGAACGGTCGATTCGTCGGTTTCCGTCGAGGACAAAACTTCAATCACGAAAGGGTCCTCCCAGTGGGCAGCCGCTGCCCACCAGTCGAAGACAAGACCAATCCTGTGGGATGGATAAGACTCGATGGCTTGCATCAAGTCCATTAAGAATTGAGTCCTCTTGATTCGGTTGAGGGAATCACCGCATCGGGCATCTTCCCCTAAGCTTCTCGCTAATCTGGAGAGCAACTCCATCGCTACTATTTGCTGTGGGTCTTTGGTGTCGCACACGGCTTCGACCAAATACGAAAAACGCGATTCGATTTCGAACTTTCCGATCGCGATCAGAGAGTTTTGGCGTTTCTCAGGCTGCCGACTAATCAAGCCTTGGTCGACCGCATCTAACAATTCAGGAACGTGGTCCCGTACCACCACCAGATCCACTGCCTCGCAATCGCTGACATGCTGCAGTACCACTTCTTGCTCGCGCGGCCCACCCCGCTCCAATAGTCCTTGTAGGCAAGCTGCTCGGATCGCGGGGACTTTGCTCTTCAGTCCATGCGCGAGTACATCGATGCTCGCTTGGTAGCGAAGCTGGCGCAGAATCGCCAAGGTCGTTTCCATCGACACGGGTAGCTTGTAGGGTTTGATGGGGGGCTGAGCCATCACGGACTCCTGTATTCATTCTGTCTGCGCACGATAGTTTTTCGGTTCTGGCAGCTCCTTTTCTGCGACCCTTGTAACCGAACATGACTCTCCGGCGGTTATACCTTGAGGGTTTTGGCATATGGTGGGGTTGTAACAACGCAACTCAGCAAGCAAATGGCTCCCCCAAAGCAGAAGGCACACCTGCCAGCAGAAGGCCCCCTCTGCGCGCAAAAGGAACCCTGCCAGCAAAATGCAACCTGCCAGCAAAAGGCACCCCGCAGGTAAAGGTCCCCATCCAAGCTTCAGGAAGTCCTGAGGGACTCGCTAAGATTTGCAGCCCCTTCGCCCTAGGTAAAGCAAGCGAGCAAGAAGAATCCGGGGGCGGTCAAAAAGCAGTCCTAGTCCAATGGAGCGGTGGTACTTAACAGGATGCGGAGAGGGGGTGATTATGATACCGCTTTTCAATTTCCGTCCGGCGAATCCCCCCCTTCCAGTGCAGGAGCCCATTTTCGATAGTCCATGGATCGGTGGTGATGATCAGTTCGCGAGGTTGGGTGTATTGCGGAAATTGGTTCGTTGCAGACCTCGCGTCACGGAGCAAAACCTCGGGTTGGGCTGTTCGAGAGTTGTCATCCCATTGCACGATGAGGGTTGGGTAGCGTTTGCCGTTGCCGACGAGGATGCAACGATCGCATACCCGTGCCTCTCGCAGCTTTCGTTCGATAGGTTCCGGCGAGAACTTATATCCATTGCTGAGGATTTGGACATCATCCAATCGGCCGTGAATCTGGAGCGATGCGTGGTGCAGGTTCACCGCAGAATTCGCATCAGGATTCGATGAGGGAATTGCCGCGAGAAGGGAAGCGGAGTCACCGGTATCCAGCCATCCATCGAGGAGTCGTTGCTGAGTTGATAGTTCATCGCGCCAGTAGCCTTGCATCACACCTGGGCCGCGAACCCAGAGTCGGCTTTCGGAGTCGATTCGGATTTCAACATGTTGGACAGGAGGGCCGACCCCATCTAGCGTTGGTAATTCACCTGTGTTTCCTTCGCGATTGGAGCAGACCACCGGAGACGCTTCCGTCATCCCGTAACCTTGGAAGATTGGGAGTTCTACCGCTGCGAAGGCTTGGCGAGTTTCAGGTTGAAGTGGAGCACCCCCGCTCGCCAATCGCCTTATCTTGTTTCCGAGCATCGCTTGCAGTGCTTGGTGCGTGCCTCCATGAACTCGCCATCGTTGAAGCAAGCTATCATAGAAGGCTGGTACTCCGTTGATCAACGTCGGGTGTAGGGTTGGGGCAAGCTTAAAAACGTCTGCAATCGACTGGACCGATGCCAAAGATCCACCCGCGATCGCCCATACGCTAAGCTCGCACGTTCTCGCATACGCATGTGCGAACGGGAGAAAGTTAAGGCGAAGGTCCTCAGGGGACTGTGGCATCGCGTCGAGTTTAGCCATCGCATTGCTCATGAGATTCGCATGCGAGAGCATTACCCCCTTGGGAAATCCGCTTGTGCCGGATGTAAATAGGATGCAAGCGGTTTGCTCATCCTGAATTGCTTGTCTCCACGCGATCACCATAGACTCGCTCGGTGAGTCCCCAATGGTTCGAAGTTGAGAAATCGAAGAGATTCTACGATCGGTTGGGGTTAGATGCGATTTGGCATTGCACCCCACTTCTCTGGCTGAAGTCGTTGAGAATACCCATTTGGGTTCGAGGCGACGGATCGTTTCGGCGAGGGTGGCAACAGGAAGTCTTCGATCCAAGGGTGCATGGATGGCACCTATTGCCGCGCACGCGAGATCGACGATTGCCCAGTCGACTCCGTTGGGTTCCAAATTTGCGATCCGATCCCCAGGACCGATACCGATTTGCATCATCCAGTGAGCGACGCGATGTACATACTCCTCCATATCCTTCCATGTCCATGGCCTCCAGCAGTTCTGGGGGCGAGCGTCCAGGCCTAGGCGAGATGAGGATGCGAGGTCCGAGGGAGGTGATAGCTCGAATGAATCGAGGGCCTCTTCCGACGCTTTGTGTTCCCACCAAGCAATCGCGTTCGGAAACCGAGCGGCGTTTTCCGAAAAGGCGTGGTAGATCGATCGACCACGCCAACGAGGAGCCATAGATGTTGGTGGCATGAGGATGAGGCGGACTAAGTCGAGACGTATCTCAAGAGACGACGCTAGGTTCGCGAGTTTGGCGATTCACCACAACGGGAGTTGGGGGCTCCTTCACTCGGACGCAATCGACGTAGTACTTGATCTTACCATCGACAATTTCCTCGACTAAGCCGTGGATATCGGTATCGAATCCTGGGAACTTCTCATTGAACATCCGAGCGAATCGAAGGTATTCAACGATGGATTTGTTGAATCGTTCCCCTGGGATGAGGAGAGGAATGCCGGGGGGATAAGGGGTTAGAAGCACTGCCGTCGCGCGACCTTCAAGTTCGTCGATTTCAACGCGGTCGACTTCGTCGTGAGCCATCATCGCAAATGCATCGGAAGGTTTCATTTCCGGTTGCATCGGGGATAGGTACATTTCGGTGGTTACGCGGGCGACGTCGTGCGCTTTGTACGTATCGTGGATTCGCTGGCACAGGTCCTTGAGTCCGACGCGTTCGTACTGCGGATACTGTTGGACGAACTCTGGCAGGATCTTCCACATCGGCTGGTTCTTATCGAAGTCGTCTTTGAACTGTTGCAATGCGCTGACCAGCGTGTTCCAACGGCCCTTGGTGATACCGATGGTGAACATAATAAAGAACGAATAGAGGCCGGTTTTTTCAACGATAACGCCGTGCTCTGCCAAGTAACGAGTCACGATGGAAGCAGGGATACCTGTTTCGGCGAATCGTCCAGAAACATCGAGTCCCGGAGTGACAACGGTGGCTTTGATCGGATCGAGCATGTTGAAACCGTCTGCCAGGCCACCGAATCCGTGCCAATCCTCGTTGGGTCGAAGAACCCAATCGTCTCGCTCGCCGATACCTTCTTCGGCCAGTCGATCTGGGCCCCAGACTTTGAACCACCAATCGGTACCCCATTCATCATCCACCTTGCGCATCGCACGGCG
Organism: Pirellula sp.; assembly: GCA_046318275.1. Classification (GTDB taxonomy): domain Bacteria; phylum Planctomycetota; class Planctomycetia; order Pirellulales; family Pirellulaceae; genus JBKCUI01. Next base: position 192,272 of record JBKCUW010000058.1, read on the forward strand.
GAAATCAATTGCTTCCATAATGGATTCTTCGACCAACGCAGTTCCTCCCGGTGGTTCCATCATTGCCGCGGCAACATCGCACGATGCGATAATGGCATATTGGGGGGATGTCGAAGAGTGCATCAAATAGGCTTCGTTGAAGATATGGCGATCCAGCTTTTTGTTGGCGGGTTCTCGCACCAGGATTTGGGATGCTTGGGAGATTCCTGCCAATAGTTTATGGGTGGAATGGGTCGCGAAAATCATCGACTCGGAGGGTTGCGGTCGGTCCCGCCCAATCGCATGCATGTCCTTGTAGAAATGGTGAAACGCAGCGTGTGGAAGCCAAGCTTCGTCAAAGTGGAGCGTTCCGATTCGTCCGTCGAGCATTTGCCGTAGTTCTTCGACGTTGTAGAGGATCCCATCGTAGGTGCTTTGAGTGATGGTCAAGATTCGGGGTTTGCGATCCGGGTGTTTGGCTTGTGCGGCTCTCGCAAACGGGTTGGCGTCGATTTTCCTTTGGATGCTTTCGGGCGAGAACTCGCTGCGGGGGATTGGGCCGATGATCCCCAGGTTATTTCGCGTCGGCGTCAGGAAAACAGGGACCGCACCGGTCATGATGATCGAATGCAAGATTGACTTATGGCAATTTCGATCGACAACCACGATGTCTTCATTGGCCACCGTGGAGTGCCAAACGATCTTGTTCGAGGTCGAAGTACCGTTGGTCACAAAGAAACAGTGATCTGCCCCGAAGATGCGGGCCGAGTTTCGCTCGGATGCGGCTACCGGTCCCGTATGGTCCAGCAATTGACCAAGCTCTTCTACGGCGTTGCACACGTCTGCCCGTAGCATGTTCTCTCCAAAGAACTGGTGGAACATTTGTCCGACGGGGCTTTTCAGGAATGCTACACCCCCAGAGTGTCCAGGGCAGTGCCACGAATACGAACCGTCTTGGGCGTAATGAATCATCGCCCTAAAGAACGGAGGAGCTAGTCCCTCGACGTAGGATTTTGCCTCTCGCAAAATGTGCCGGGCCACGAACTCCGGCGTATCCTCGAACATATGGATGAACCCGTGCAGTTCGCGAAGAATATCGTTGGGGATATGCCGAGAAGTTCGAGTCTCACCGTAGAGGAAAATCGGAATGTCGGCGTTCTTGAATCGAATCTCCGCGATGAACTGTCGCAAGTTCTCCAGGGCGGATTTCATCGATGCATCCGAGGCGAACTCATCATCGTCAATCGATAGAATAAAAGCCGAAGCTCGACTCTGCTGCTGCGCGAACTGGGACAAATCCCCGTAATTCGTGACCCCGGCTACTTCGATCCCCTCACGCTCGATGGCGTCTGCCAAGGCGCGAATTCCTAAACCTGAGGCGTTACCGGAACGAAAGTCCTCGTCGATGATGACCACCGGGAATTTAAATTTCATAAATTCTTTTTGGAGCGGAGTTAAAGCCAGAGGGAAGTCAGATAAAAACGGTCGTTGTCAGTCGGTTATTAAATCGCGTAGTTGGTGGACCGATAGATGCTTAAAGCCCTGTTCGGACAATGCTATTCGTCACAAGACCGAGTCGTCGGGGCTATTCGTCACAAGACCGAGTCGTCGGGTTCGGTGATCGGTTTTGGCGGTCCGGTCCTTTCGTATTCGACCGCGATGGGTTCCTGCGAATCGGGTTCCCGCTGCTGTCGTAACCGTCAAGTTACCGTTTACGATTGGAATCGCAAAGCGGCATCCAGTCTCAAAATCGCCTAAACTCAAAATCGCCCAAACTATCGAGAACTCCTGGTGAGGGGGGCCATGCTGGCAATAGGCGTACAGTGTGCCTGCCGTCCATGGACGCTTCCCAAGCTAACCCAAAGCTGTCCCAAAGCTAACTACTGTGGATCCGTTTTGGGTTCAACGGTCGGTCTTTGAAAGCCGCAGCGGCACCTTTGGGTGCTGCGGTCATGATTCATCCTCGTGGTACTGCGAGGACAATGGATGGGATTTTGCCCTAGCCGAAACCATGGAAATCGCGACAATTTCCGCGAGTTTCAAAGGGATCGTATCGTTGATATCCCTTTTTGGTACCCGCCTTCCTTTCCTAATTGGTGACTTGCAACATGGAAACGACACTTGTATTGCTGAAACCCGACTGCGTCCAACGCCGGCTTATCGGCGAAATCCTCAGCCGATTTGAGCGCAAGGGCCTTAACATTGTCGCGATGAAGATGCTTCGAGTGACGCCGGAACTTTCCCGCGAGCACTACGCGGAGCACGTCAGCAAGCCGTTTTACAAGAACCTTGAAGAGTTCATCACTTCTTCGCCGATTGTGGCTTTGGCCGTCGAAGGCTTGGAAGCGATTCGCGTCGTTCGTGAGATGTTGGGTGCTACGAGCGGTCTCAAGGCGGCACCTGGGACCATCCGAGGCGATTTCAGCAGCTCCCGCCAAATGAACTTGGTCCATGCATCCGACAGCCCAGAGTCGGCGACCCGAGAACTAGCTTTGTATTTCCCAGGCGACCAAATTTGTCGATACACCCCGACCTTGGTCGGTAGCTTCCGTGCGAGCGACGAAGGCTGATAGCCCCCGTCACGCTTGCACCTCAACTTATTGCATAGGTAATCCCCGTTTTTATGCGTCGAAACGACATCCGGAACATCGTCATCATCGCTCACGTTGACCACGGCAAGACCACGATGGTCGATTGCTTGCTCAAGCAAAGTGGCCAATTTCGAGACTCCCAATTGCAGGGAGAACGAATTCTCGATAGCAATGACTTGGAACGAGAACGGGGGATCACGATTCTCTCGAAGAACATCGCTTTGGAGTACAAGGGGATCAAAATCAACTTGATCGATACCCCGGGGCACGCGGACTTTGGCGGTGAAGTAGAGCGAGTTGTTCGGATGGCCGACGGAGCTTTGGTGCTGATCGATGCCGCGGAAGGAACCATGCCGCAGACGCGATTTGTGCTTTCCAAGGCCCTCGAGTCGGGTGTCAAGCCGATCGTTGTGGTCAACAAGATCGATCGACCGGATGCTCGATGCGACGAAGTCGTCGAAGAAGCGTTGATGCTATTGGTCGATCTCGGCGGCGAGCGTTATATGGATCACTTCGATGTGATTTACACCTCTGGCCGATCGGGATACGCAACGCATGATTGGAAGGTCCCCGGCGAGAACATGGTCCCGCTGTTGGATTTGATGCTCGAGAAGATACCCGGTCCAGACGTCGAGCCGGATGCCCCCCTTCAGTTGTTGGTGACCAACCTTGATTGGTCAGACTATGTGGGAAGGATCGCGATCGGCCGGATTCAGTCTGGAACGATGCGCAAGGGGCAGCAGCTCGATATCGCTAAAGATGGCAAGGTAATTCCAGCCCAAGTCGCCAACTTGCAGTTCTTTGACAAACTCGGACGAGTCGACACAGAAAGCGCTTCAGCTGGCGATATCGTGGCTGTGATCGGGCTCGAAGATATCGACATCGGCGATACGATTTGCAACCGTGGTCAAGTCAACCCACTGCCTCGATTGAAGGTGGACGAGCCAACGCTCGAGATGATTTTTAGCATCAACTCGTCCCCCCTCGCAGGTCGCGATGGCAAGTATGTAACCACTCGGCAATTGCGATCCCGTTTGGAAAAAGAACTCGAGCGCAACGTCGCGTTGCGCGTGACTCCCATCGAGGGTTCTGAGGCGTTTGCGGTTCGAGGCCGGGGGGTGCTGCACTTGTCCGTGCTGATCGAGACCATGCGGCGCGAAGGTTACGAAATGAGCATCAGCAAGCCACGCGTCGTTCTGAAAAAGATCGACGGAGAATTGCATGAGCCATTCGAAGTCCTCAATATCGAAGTTCCTACGGATCGAGTTGGGCCCGTCATGGAAATGGTCGGCAATCGACGTGGATTGCTCGAATCGATGACGCCGCGTGGGGAATACACATTGCTCTGCTTTTCTATCCCCGCACGAGGGCTCATCGGACTCCGAACTCGAATGCTCAATGCGACTCAGGGAACCGCGATCATCCACCATCGTTTCTCGGGCTACCAACCTGCTGGGCAGGAAATGCCCCGGCGAAGCAACGGCGTATTGATCTCGATGGTTCCCGGTAAAGCGGTCGCGTATTCCTTGTTCGCGCTCCAAGAGCGATCGGAACTTTTTGTCTCGCACGGCGATGACGTCTACGAAGGGATGATCGTCGGGGAGAACGCCCGCGATAATGATCTCGTGGTCAATCCGACGAAAGAGAAGAAATTGACCAACATCCGAGCGGCCGGGAACGATGAGAATATCGTTCTGAAACCACCACGGGATTTGTTTCTGGAAGCAGCCCTCGAATACGTTGAGGACGATGAACTGGTGGAAGTCACGCCGAACTCCATACGGTTGCGCAAGGTCCACCTCAAGGAGAGCGATCGCCGAAGAAGCTCGAGCAAGTCCTCGAGCGAGCTTGTGGAAAAATAGACCCTAGAAAGCAGGATCCGGTTGCTGCTCCGTTGCCCGTTGCACTTCGCCCCTTGCAAGTTGCCCGTTGCACTTCGCCTTGGCTGGGTAGCCCACCACGGATTGCATCCCGCTGAGGATTGAGGATTGTTTTAACGAAAAAGCCGCGATGCTCTAGACTTGGAGCGTTCGCGGTTGAGCAGTTAAGCAACGCATGCTCCAGCGCGTCCGCGGTGAGCGGCGTTGCCGTAACTGGCGGCGTTGCCGTAACAGGCGTTTCAGAGGCATCATTGTCGGAAGCAATAGTCCGAAACTCGTAGGATCGGGAGCCCCTCCAGGGATACGGCCCAGCATGCAAACCGCCCCCCAGTCCCCGGATGAAAATCCAGCGTCCCGTGAGGAAATTGCCGAAGCTTTGGCAAAAGCTAGTCCTTTATTGGGCACGTCGATTTGTTTGGAATGCTCGGATTCACGGGTTATTTTGAGCGGCAAAGGCTCTGTTTTCTTGCTTTGCCAATCGCAGGCTGTACCGGAGAATTGGCCCAAATACCCGCGGCAGCCTTTGCTCCGCTGCCCCTTTCTCCGAAAAGGCCTCTCTGAGTCCCAGCCGGCATCCTAAACCGGCAACCCCGTAGGCGGTCTGAAACGGTACGGAGCCCCGGCAAGCCACTTGGAAATCCCCCGACGCTCTCGGTTCAGACTCTCCACCCTCGGCTCTGCTTGTCGATTCCTTGAAAAAACGAAGTAAATTGGGCAAAGCTGGCAAAAAATAGGGTCGCGTGATTGAAAACCATCCCTGTTGTGGGGTATTCTTTCAGAATATGAGTGTTTTTGTGCACTCGATGCCATTAAATAAGGTTATCCTGGATGTTTTCGTTCAGGATGTGAAGCAAAGCTTTCAGGTTTCGGATGATTCCTCCCAGTCATCTTAATGGGTCGTTAGCCCGGCGGGCCAAGTTGCGCGAATTGATTCGCCAGCACGGGTTCGTTTCGATTCCTGATTTGAGGGATGCGATGGAGGTGAGCGAGTCGACCATTCGCCGCGATTTGGAGTCGCTCGAGGAAAGCGGCGAAGCGAAGCGGACGCACGGCGGCGTCTTTTTCACAGGGCCGAGCACGACAGTGCGTCAGTTCGAGTCCAAGCGGGATGGTGGTGATGGAACCTGGGAGAAGAAGCGCCGCATCGCGGTCGCTGCGGCTCGGTTGGTTGAAGACCATGACACGGTCCTGCTGGATGGTGGAAGTACAACGTACGAGTTAGCGCGTCAATTGGTCGGGCGTCCCTTGCAAATCGTGACCAACTCCCTGCCAGTGGCGAACTTGTTTTCAGCAAGCGATTCCGTCGACTTGGTGCTGCTCGGTGGTGCGATTCATAACCGCACTGGAGTTACTCATGGACCGTACACCGACCACATGTTGGAAACGATCAACGTACAAAAAGCTTTCTTGAGCGTAGCCGGAATCAACTCCAAAGGATTCTTCAACAGCAACATGCTGCTGGTAGAAACGGAGCGTTGCATGATGCGGGCGGCGGATAAGACGGTGATTGTCGCGGACAGTACCAAGTTTGGACGCTCTAGCTTGGCGCGAATGTGTGAATGGAACGACGTCGACACTCTTGTGGTGGACGACGAATTGGATTCGCATTGGAGAGACTACGTTGGCGAGCTGAAGACCCAGCTTTTATTGGCCACTGGGGCTACCGATCAAGTGGGCACCCATCAAGCGGACATCAATTCAACAGAAGTATCAACAACTGAGACGAGTGGCCCCGGCGTGGGTGTTCGTGTCGACAATTCATCCCATCATGGGTTGCAAACATCATGAGTGCATCAATACAGACGATGGATCCGAGTCGCATTGAATCTTTGGTTCGCAACGCGATTGCTAAGGTGCTTGCCGGGGAGCCGGAAGCACACGCTGGGGGCGTCTATGTTCCCAAATTGGTCGTGAGTATTTCCGCGAGGCACGTGCATTTGACCGATGAGCACGTCGAGAAGCTTTTTGGCAAAGGCAAAACGCTTACGCCGGAAAAAGATCTCTACCAAGACGGCTTTTTTGCGGCAGCGGAGACAGTCATGATCGTTGGGCCGAGACGACGGATGCTTCCCAATGTGCGGGTGCTCGGACCGACGCGAAAAGCCAGCCAGGTGGAATTGGCATTCACCGATACGATTTCACTGGGAATCGATGCACCGGTCCGTCATAGCGGTGATATTCGAGGCACGCCCGGTTGTGTCTTGGTAGGGCCCGCAGGAGCAGTCGAACTCCACGAAGGTGTGATTCGTGCTGCTCGTCACGTTCACATCAATCCTCGGGACTGTGCTTACTACGGCGTCAAAAATGGTGACTTTATGTCGTTGTCGGTAAAAAGTCATCAATGCGGCGTCACCTTTGAAGATGTCTTGGTCCGCGAGGATGCGAATGCCAAGTTGGAGGTGCATATCGATACCGACGAGGGCAATGCATGCGATTTAGATCATGCCACCACGATCGAATTGAAGCGGCAGGCGCCTTGCAAGTGCCATGACCATTGATTGACGGCAAATGATCGAGAGGCAAAATCTCTAGACAGAGTCGTTTCGACGAATTGTTTTCAAGTTTCCTTAACTAGTTTTCGTATAGGTTTACGTTTTTCCCTTTCTTGGAGTAGCAACTGATGGCAAAGAATAACGAAGCTCTCGGCATGATCGAGACCAAAGGCTTTATCGCCTTGGTGGAAGCAGTCGATGCAATGATGAAAGCAGCGAACGTGAAGTTCCTGGGTTGGGACAAAGTCGGTAGCGGCTTGGTCTCGGCATTTGTAAGTGGGGATGTGGCAGCGGTGAAGGCTGCGACCGATGCAGGTGCAGCGGCTGCTGGCCGAATAGGCCAAGTTTTGAGCGTGCAAGTGATCGCTCGACCGCATGATGACTTGAATAAGGTCCTGAAGGTTTCCGCTCCTTCTTCCTCAGCTGAGTAACTGTCGAATCAAAATTTCATGGAATGACACTCGTCGCGTGATTCTTCGTCGAGCGCCGTTCCCCACCGCTTTTCATTACCTACAAAGACGTTCAGAAAGAAGTTTACAAACATGCAAAGTGCAATTGGATTGATCGAAACCAAAGGCTTGTTAGCTCTGATCGAAGCCACCGATGCGATGGCAAAAGCAGCGAGTGTTGAAATCGTTAAGCGAGTCGATATCGGCGGCGCTTACGTGACGACCGTTGTCAGCGGAGACGTTGGAAGTGTTCGCGCGGCGGTCGAAGCCGGGGCAGCTGCTGCTGCACAGGTCGGCGAGTTGGTCAGCAGCCACATCATTCCTCGTCCTTCCGAAGGGTTGGCTTCAGCGTTCTTCAAATAGTTTTTCAGTCAAGGATCGACACGTGAAAGTACTCGTTGCCAATTTGGGATCGACCAGTTTCAAGTACCGACTTTTCGACATGGCCGATGAGCGTCAACTCGCTCGAGGTGGCGTTGAACGGATCGGTTCCCCTGTTAGTCGTTGCTTCGTTGAGATCGGCGAACACCGCGCGGAAACCGAGGAGTCGGTTCCCAACCATGGTGTGGCGGTCGATGCATGCATCCGGCAGCTGACGAATCCCGAAGGAGGTTGCCTCAAGGATGCCACGGAGATTTCCGCCATTGGATTTAAAGCGGTCCACGGTGGAAGAATTTCGGGGGTCCAAATCATCGATGACAGCGTCTTGGAAGCGATGGAGGAAATGAACTCGGTCGCCCCAGCCCATAATCCGCCCTACATGGCAGCGATGCGTCAGTTGGCGAATATGGCGTCGAAGATCCCTTTGGTAGCCGCCTTTGAAACGGGCTTTCATCAAACAATTCCCGATGCCTGGAAAAGGTATGCCATACCGGATTCCATCGCCGAAAAGCTGCCGATTCGCAAGTGGGGATTTCATGGTGCGTCTCACCGTTACATCGGTTGGCGTACTGCCCAATTGCTTGGCAGGAACGATGCGCGTGTGATTTCGCTGCACCTTGGCGGCAGCAATTCCATGTGCGCCATTCGCGGTGGCGAGAGCGTGGCGACAACCATGGGGATGAGCCCTCAAACCGGCTTGCCTCACAACAATCGGGTTGGTGATATCGATCCCTATGCACTTCCATTGATGATGGAGCATACGGGATTGGCATTGCCTGAATTGTTGAAAATGCTGTCGACCCAAGCCGGCTTGCTGGGGCTCTCGGGTGGGTTGTCCGAGGACGTGCGGGACTTGGAAGAAGCTGCCTCGAAGGGGCATGCCAAAGCGAAGCTTGCGCTAGATGTTTTCGTCGCGGAAATTCGACGTCAACTCGGTTCGCTGATGGTCGCACTCGAAGGGATCGACGCGATTGCGTTCACCGGAGGAATCGGTGAAAACTCCCAATGGGTTCGCCGTGAGGTATGCAAAGGTTTAAGCCAATTTGGGATTACCCTTTGCGAGCAGAAAAATCAGAGCGGAGCCAAGGAGCGTCGCATCGATACAGGAGCAGACCTCGCCGGATCTTTCAGCACTGGTTCCTCGAGCGCGGAGGCTACGCCGAGCAATGCTTCCACGAAGGGTAACGTTGAGATTTGGATTGTCCCAACCAACGAAGAACTGATCGTGGCGCGACAAACCGTCGAAGCGCTCCGATCAAAAAATTAGAGTACCAATGGTCCTTCCGATCCAAATGAGTTCCAACCATGTTCGTCGCTAAAGTCACCGGTTCCGTTGTATCGACTCAAAAGGTCGATTCCATGACAGGGCAAAAACTGCTCGTGGTGGAACCGTACCGCTTGGACACCAAGGATCGTCAGTCCTTGATCACGACCGGACGAACCTTTATCGCTGTTGATGCTCTCGGCGCCGGAGTCGGAGATATGGTTCTGATCACCCAGGGTAGCAGCGCTCGTTTCACTCCGGAAACGGGAAAGCTACCCATCGATTGTGTCATTATTGGCATCGTCGACACCGTCAGTATCGAAAAAAACAACGTTTACAAACGACAATAAAGTTCCATGCAAATCAACGAAACACTGATCCGAAGCGTGGTTGAGCAGGTAATCAACCAAGTCCGAAATCAACCTGGGACGACTGGTTCGCCCGCGTCCTCGGCGAGCACCGGGAGCGCATCCAATGCGGCGCGGGGAAAGCACGGTTTGTTCGATAATGTCGACGCTGCCGTGGCCGCTGCGCGAGCTGCGTTCGAGGAATTGCAAAAGCGACCTATCGACGATCGACGAAAGATCATCGACATCATCCGGCGGATCTCGATCAGCCAGTGTGTCGAACTAGGTACCATGGAAATGGAAGAGACCAAGATCGGTCGATTGGTCCATAAGATTGAGAAACTGAAAACGCTCGGTGAGAAAACGCCGGGAGTTGAGTTTTTGAAGACGGAGTGCTTCAGCGGAGACCATGGCCTAGCCGTGATCGAACACGCTCCCTTTGGCGTGATCGGGGCGATCACGCCGGTAACGCATTCGCTCCCGACCATTACCGGAAACGCGATCAGCATGATCGCTGGGGGAAACACGATTGTCGTCAATCCTCACCCGAGCGGAAAGAAAGTCGCAGCGGTCGGTGTGGAGCGATTCAATCGCGCAATCGCGGCTGAAATCGGGATCGATAATCTAATCTGCTTGATCTGTGAGCCGACCTTGGAAACCGCGCAGCAATTGTTCAAGCATCGAAAGATTGCGTTGATCTGCGTGACAGGTGGACCAGCGGTAGCTCGAGCAGCGCTCAACAGTGGCAAGCGGGCGGTGGTTGCTGGTCCCGGCAATCCACCGGTTGTCGTCGATGAAACGGCCGATCTCGACTTGGCTGCGCGATGCATTATCCAAGGTGCTGCCTATGACAACAACTTGCTTTGCATCGCGGAAAAAGAAGTATTCGTCGTGAACAGCGTTTTCGATGCAATGATGGCGGCGATGGAACGCGCCGGAGCTGTACGATTGAGTGGCCCCGAAGTGGATAGGCTAACCTCGGCGGCGTTGCAAGAGGTCGGCGAGGGATCGGACAAGCACTTTGCACCTCGCAAGGAATTGTTGGGGCAGGATGCCTATAAATTGGCGGAAGCCGCAGGCCGCAAAGTCGATCCTCGGACCGAATTGGTTTTTGGGGAAACAACAGCCGATCATCCGTTCGTTCAAACGGAGCAGATGATGCCATTTGTGCCATTTGTCCGCTGTCCGAGTTTTGAAGCTGCCGTGGAATGCGCCCAGCAAGCGGAACATGGCTACCGACATACCAGCATGATCCATTCGAGAAACGTCCGAAATATGACGGTGATGGCTCGAGCGATGGACACGACCTTGTTCGTCAAAAACGGACCATGCATGGCGTCCTTGGGGTTAGGTGGCGAAGGCTACATATCCTTCTCGATCGCTGGTCCTACGGGCGAAGGTGTCACCACACCGATGACTTTCACACGCGAACGGCGTTGCTCATTGATCGATGACTTATTCATCCTCGGTCGCTGAGCTTAAAGGGCTCTCCGATCCCAAGTGATAATTCCCGCAATCCACTCAATTCATTGAACCAATCCCTGTTTTAACCTGTTTCTCGATTGATCCTCATGCAATCAGCCTTGGTACTCGGCAACGCGATCTCAACGGTCAAGCACCCCAGCTTGGATAATCTCAAGCTGCTCGTGTGCCAACCGCTTGCCGCGGATCGTCGATCTCGCGATGGCGCACCGTTGCTTGTGGTGGATCATCTTGGAGCGGGGGCGGGGGACTTGGTGATGATCACCAGCGATGGTGGTGCAGTGCGCGAATTATATGGATTGGAAAACAGTCCTATTCGATGGGCGGTACTCGGTCTGCTCGACGAGCAACCTGAAACGCTTGAGCGGGGAGGACGTTCATGAACCTCAACGCATCCAACGTGAGTCCTGCTGAAGTCGAACGTATCGTTCGGCAAGTGCTTCAAAATCTTACGGGATTTTCTGCGAGCGGAACCCCTGCGCCTGCAGCAGTTGTTGCGATCACGCTGGACGCATCGGTGATCAGTGTCGACGCCTTGCAGCGACTCAAGCTACCCGCAAGCGAGAAGAGAATTCAAATCCGATCGACATCCGTCGTAACGCCATCGGCTCGCGATTGGTGTCGCGAACGAGGGATTGAAATCGTTCGCGCTTCGTCGGGTGGCGGGGAGAAGCTTAAGGCTGCAAGTTTGGAATCGGCCAGCGCCGTTCTAGGCAGCCAATCTGTCGAAGGCAACTCCAAACCCCGTCGCTTGTTCATCGCAGGATCCTCGCCATGGGTTACCAGTCTCGAGAAACAATTATGCCCTCGCCAGACTCAGATCGATGCTGTGCACGCAGATGATGCCTCGGCGATGCGAGCGGTAGCTCGTGCGATTCGAAGTGGGAATCCGACCGCAATGGCAATCGTCTCGGCCCCTCATTCGGCATTGTGGCAAGCTGCACGTGATGATGCGTTGCGGCCCGCTATCGTAAGTCAATGGAGCGATTTGCCAGACGTACTCCGCGAGGTGCCGACGAATTTGCTGATCGTTCCATCGAAACGCTGGAATATCGCGGGAGTTGCAAATATTGCCAGGCACTTTCTGGACCACACACGTTCCAGGTCGTAGGAAAAAACATGCAGCTATATCGAGTCTTAGGAACTGTTACCTTGAATCGTGCCCATCCGAGCATGACCGGTAGCAGTTTGAAATTGGCGGAACCCGTCGGCGAAAGCTTGGTGGGTGGGGCGATCGCGGAACCTGATTCCGTCGTCGTCTGGGACGATCTCGGAGCGTCTGTCGGATCGCTCATCGCGGTAAGCGATGGAGCCGAGGCCGCTCAGCCGTTTCGGCCAACAGCAAAACCGGTCGATGCCTACAATTCGGCCATCATCGATGAAATTCACATTCACCCTGAACTTTTGAAAGACAGATAATCAGGATTCCATGAACGCGCATAAAATCAAGCAAGACATCTGTGAAATCGGCCGAAGGCTCTACAACAAAGGCTTCGCGGCTGCCAACGACGGCAACATCACTGTCCGGATCGGTGAGAACGAAGTGCTTTGCACTCCGACCATGCATAGCAAGGGGTTCTTGAAGCCGGAAGATATTTGCACGATCGATATGACGGGCAAGCAAACTGCGGGGATCAAGAAGCGATCCAGCGAAGCATTGTTGCACTTGGAAATCTACAAGCAGCGTCCTGACATCAAAAGCGTGGTTCATTGCCATCCACCGTATGCGACCGCGTTTGCAGTGGCTCGTGAACCAATTCCCCAATGCGTTTTACCGGAAGTCGAAGTCTTCCTGGGGGATGTGCCGATCACTCGTTATGAGACCCCGGGCGGTCAAGCGTTCGCGGATACGGTGCTCCCCTTCGTCGATAAGTCCAACGTGATCATTTTGGCTAACCACGGCACCGTGAGCTACGGCGTTGACGTCGAGCAAGCGTACTGGTGGACAGAGATTCTCGATGCCTATTGCCGGATCTTGATGTTGGCTCGCCAATTGGGCAACGTGAGTTACTTCGACGAAAATCAAGAACGAGAACTTTTGTCGCTCAAGCAGAAGTGGGGCTGGGCGGATCCCCGCAACACCGAGCAGTACAAGGATTGCGATATCTGCGCGAATGATATCTTCAGGGATTCATGGAAGCAGTCGGGAGTTGCTAGGCGAGCATTCCCTGCGCCGCCAGCCATGCCAGCGGCAGCGTCGACCGCGGCCGCATCGAGCAACATCAGTTCTGGAAGTCCCAGTTCAAACGGTGCACCACCAGTCTTGAAACAAGCGGCCACGGCCTCGTCAGGAAGTTCGCAGAGCGCCGAAGGAGTCGATATGGAGCAACTGGTGAAATTGATTACCGCACAAGTCATGCGGGAACTGCAAGCAAAGTAATGCTCGCTCCCTGCGGAGAATCCTGGCCTCGAACAGGCACGGGTTTCGCAGGCTGCGAAGCGCAGGAAACAATACGAAGTAACAGAGTTCATCTCGTCAGAATCCATTGAACAAGTGAGTTAGCCTATGAAAGTCAGTATTATCGGCGGTGGTGGACTGGTTGGATCGTGTGCCGCGTATGCGCTCCAGTGCGGAGGTTTGGTGCGCGAGATCGCCTTGATCGATCTCAACGCAAACTTAGCAGCCGGTCACGCTTTGGACTTGATGCATGGAGCTCCCAGCGTTGCAGACCAGTTGTTGACCTCGGGTGGTTATGAGCATGTTCCTGACTCGGACGTTGTTTGCATCACTGCCGGACTGCGCCGCAAACCGGATGAGTCTCGTCTCGATCTGATCAACCGAAACACGGACCTCTTTGTTTCGATTCTGTCGGAAGTACAGAAAGTGGGTTTGAAAAAATCAGCTATCGTTTTGGTGGTTTCCAATCCTGTCGATATTTTGACTTCGGTTGCGGCGATGAAATTGGGATTGCCTATTTCCCAGGTAATCGGACTGGGTACTCAATTAGATACCATCCGTTTTTGTTCGTTGATTTCCGATGCTTTGAAAACCTCACCGACCCAAACCAAAGCGATCATCCTCGGTGAGCATGGTGACAGTATGGTTCCTGTGTGGTCCAGTGCGACTGTCGGATCGCTCCCACTCGAAAAATACCCAGGATGGAATAGCCAGCTCGCTGAGAAGATTTTTACGCGGACCAAGGGGTCGGGCGCGGAATGCATTTCGAAGAAGGGTGGAGCCGGATTTGCTGTTGGTATCGCCATTCGAGATGTGATCCATGCGATCGCTTTAGATCAGAACAGGATCTTACCGGTAAGCACCGTGCAGGATGGAGCGTGTTATGGGATCCGCGATGTTGCGATAAGCGTTCCGACGGTGGTCGGGCGATCTGGAGCTGTCGGAAGGATTGAAATCGATCTCTGGCCTCGTGAGCTTCAAGGCCTAAAAGCGAGCGCGGCTGCTATCAAGCCGACACTCGAAACGGTTGTGAAACGAATAGGCTAAGTCGTTTTGGAAGTCATTGTTCGTCTGTATTGGCATCGACATTAGGATCGACCGCATCGAGGCGATCCATTTGCTTGCTGTTGGCGTATTCTCCGTAAAGCAGCCGTTAATTTCATGGGCTTGGCGAGACGCGACCGGTGTGCCAAGACCGTACGTTACCGCTCCACCAGGGAATAGATCTTTTGCGCCGATGTTGATGGACTTGTATTCACCCAAGCCATCGCCACAATGAACCCCATGCAACGCTGCGGTAGATGTAGCCCGTGGCCAAATGAAAGGTTTGTTAATCGCAAAGGGCTTTTTGTGAGTTACACGTACACCGATGTCGCCAAAATGATCGACCATTCGCTGTTGATCCCGACAATGACCGCGAAGGAACTCGAAGATGGGATCCGTTTAGCGATCGCTTACGATGTCGCGAGTGTCTGCATTATGCCTTATTACCTAAAGCGATGTGCAGAACTTCTCTCGGGCACCACGGTTAAGCCTTCCACGACGATTGGCTTTCCACATGGCGGACATACAATCGCTATCAAACGCGCCGAGGCCTTGCGGGCGATCGAAGATGGCTGCGAAGAGTTGGACATGGTGGTCAACATAAGCCAAGTTCTCAGTGGTGAGTGGGCGTATGTGAGCGATGATATATCGGCAGTGATCGAAGTTGCGCATGCCGCCAATCGTAAAGTAAAAGTCATCTTTGAGAATTGCTATCTTCAAGACGAGCACAAGATCCGGCTTTGTGAGATTTGTAGTGATCTCAATGCGGATTGGGTAAAAACGTCCACTGGATATGGCAAAGGGGGCGCGACGCTCGAGGATCTGAAACTGATGAGGCAACATGCTGCGTCCCATGTTCAAGTCAAAGCGGCAGGGGGTGTGCGGGATTTAAAGATGCTGCTGGAAGTTCGATCGCTGGGGGTCTCAAGATGTGGTTCGAGTCGCACCAGTGAGATGATGGATGCGGCAAGAGACGAACTTGGTTTGCCCCGAATTGAGTTGGCCAATCGGATCGCTGGGACATCTTCGGGATACTAGCGGATTGAGTTGCATTGGATTTGCGAAGGCTGGGGATTTCTCGGATCATTTACACTCCATCCTGAATCGCGATCCTGAATCGCGATCCTAAATCGCGTAGACATGGGCGATTCCCGTCAATCTTTCCGTCAATCTTCAAATCAATTCTTTGTGAGGTCAACGATGGTTCATTTTTGGGGGCAGGACATGGTCACAGTGCGGCGATGCTTTGCGAGCCTCATCGCTTGGGGATTCGTGGCATTGACGTTGTGTTGCTCGGTACGGATTGAAGGGGTGTGGGGGCAGGATGCATCGAAAGGTGCAACGCTCACTCTAGATACCAAGGAGCAGGATGCGCCACCGAGCATCGAAACATTAGAGGCTTGGATAGAAGAGGCGAGAAAAGGCTGGGGGGTTCCCGGTTTGGCTGTTGCGGTCATCAAGGATGATCAAGTGCTGATGAGCCGTGGCTTTGGGGTCCGGGAGTTGGGTGGAGAGGAAAAGGTAGATGGAGACACCCTGTTCGCGATTGCATCGAACTCCAAAGCATTCACGGCGGCGGCATTGGCGATGCTTGTGGATGAAGGGAAACTCAAATGGGATGACCGAGTCCAGAAAATACTCCCTTGGTTCCGGCTATCGGATCCTTTGGCCTCCAACGATTTGCGAGTTCGGGATTTGCTATGCCATCGGAGTGGCTTGGGTACATTTAGCGGTGACCTGCTTTGGTGGGGGACACCATACTCTCCGCGAGAGATTTTGGAACGGTCGGTTCATTTGAAGCCAGAGAGTCCATTTCGGTCGCAGTTTGGTTATTCCAATTTGATGTACCTCGCTGCGGGGGAGGTTATCGAAACGGTTGCCGGAAAATCGTGGGTTGAGTTCGTGCAGCAGCGTTTCTTAGACCCACTGAAAATGGAAAGGACGCGGCTTTCGACGAAGTCGATTGTGGGGATGCAAAATATCGCTACCCCTCACAAGACGTACATAGATCATTCCGAGAAAATCGAATGGATGAATTGGGATTCGATGGCGGCCGCAGGGGGAGTTATCTCCAGCGTCTCCGATATGTCAAAATGGATGCGGATGCAATTGCGAAATGGGAAGCTTGAAGATGGCAAGCCGTTATTGAGTGAAGGGGTGAGCTACGAGATGTGGCAGCCCCATACCATTATCCCGATTTCCAAAGGTCGCTCCGCTCGGATGCCCAGTACCCATTTCCGAGCGTATGGGCTTGGTTGGTCCCTATCCGATTATCGGGGAGTGAAGCTGGTGGGGCATAGCGGCGGGTACGACGGAATGTACTCGGAGGTGCTGATGGTGCCAGAGAAGAATTTAGGTGTCGTCGTGTTGACCAACAGCATGACCAGCATAGGGAATTCGATCACCTACCATGTAGTCGATCAGTTTCTCGGTGGAACCTCTCGCGACTGGAGCGAGGAGGGATATCGGGCATTTGCGAAGGGCAGAGCTGATTTCGCCGCTCGGATTCAAAAATCGGTAACACCGGTCGCTGAAAACACACGCCCCAGCCATCCGCTCGAAAGCTACACGGGGAGCTTTCGATGCCCTTTGTACGGTGACGCACTCGTCGAAGTTGTTGAGGGCAAGCTGAGATTGCGATTGCTACCTTATCCTGAACTGGTCGCGGATTTGGAGCATCTTCACTACGACACGTTTGCCCTACGCTGGCAAAAAAAGTTCGCCTGGTTCGAAACAGGTTCTGCACACTTTGTGGCGGATGCCCAAGGTCGATTCAGCCAGATCCAGCTTGATGTCCCCAACGATGATCTGTGGTTTTACGAACTGGAATTAAAACGGGTCTCCCCTTGAACTAGTTTCGCAGCTTGCCTTAGTTTGGCCGTTTGCCCATTTTGACAACCCGCGCTGGTTTAGCAGCCCACGCTGGTTCAGCAGCCCGCCCCAATTTAACAGCCCGCCCCAGTTTAACAGCGTGGCCTAGTTTGGTTGCCGGAGAGGATTTCGCCGCTGCGATGTGGCTAAGAATCTCGGAGGCACGACGTTGAGGTAGTAGCGTTTAGGAGGCCCGAAGTCGTTGGCAATAGCTGAGCGTCATTTCCGCTCGGTAGTCGTTTTTTTTGGCGTAATCCCAGGTGGGGCGCTGCGGACGAAAAATAGAGGGTAACCGCTGAAAACGAGCGGCGTCGAGGGTAGAAATTCTTCGGCGAACGCGCCGACGCAACCGACACTTGGGAAAGGCGAACCCACAGGCTGGCATACCGCCTAGATGTTCCCGTCGATGCGTTTAACGGTACGGATTTCCGCCTCAAAAGGGCGTTTTAGGTGCCGCTGGGCCACACTTTTTGGAAAACTTCCGAAATTTTTAACGGTTATAACGCCACACTATTGCTCGGTATTCATAGGGCGGATAGTGTTAATGGCAATCATTGCCACGTTGTGGTTCGTGTGTTCTTTTCATTTTTTTTTCGAAGGGTTTCTTATGAAGCTTAGGAATGTTCGCGGCTTCACCCTTGTAGAACTTCTGGTGGTCATCGCGATCATCGGGATTCTGGTGGGGCTCTTGCTACCCGCGGTCCAGGCCGCGCGGGAAGCTGCACGACGAATGTCATGCAGCAACAACATTCGCCAAGTGGGTTTGGCGTATTTGAATTACGAGTCTGCGTACAAGAAGTTTCCTCCAGGATGGGGCGGTCCTGCACCTGGCGGAACGGGAACTGACGCCGATCCGAACGTGGGTCGCGTTGGTATCAACCGCTGGTCTGGTTTGTTGATGGTGTTGCCTCAAATGGAGCAACAAGCCCTCTACACCCAGATTTTCACTCAGCCATACCGCAACCAAATCAACAACCAACAGTTGAACGGATGGTTGTGGCCTTGGGATATGTGGAACGGAAATTATCTGCCATGGCGAACCCAGGTAGCGAACATTCGCTGCCCATCGGACCCAGGCAAGATGAACCCGGATGCGACGTGGTTCGATGACGGTTCGGCTCGAACGAACTACGTCATGTGCTACGGCGACACCACCCAAGACAACGGTTCGGCATGGCACCCAGCGGCTAACCGCGGGATGTTCCAAGGTCGTTATCAGCGTCGTATGTCGGATGCCACCGACGGTACCGCGTACACCCTTTTGTTGGGTGAAACGGGAACCACCCCAAGCCAAAACTTGGGATGGAACGCTGGTAAGGTCCGTATCCAAGGTAGCGTGGCTGTGAGTGTTGGTGGTATGGAAACAGGCGCAGGCGTTCGTCGTTGTAAGTTGACGGCGATTGCTGATCGTTATGTGCCTGGAACCAACATGGGTGGTCACTGGCGCGGTATCCGCTGGGCTGACGGCTTCCCAACATTCAGCGGTTTCAACACCATTCTTCCACCAAACTCGGCTACTTGCAACGCAGGTGCTGGAGACTGGGACTGGGGTATCAACTCGGCAAGTAGCTATCACGGCAGCGGTGCACACGTTTGCTTTGGTGACAACAACGTCCGATACATTCCCAACTCGGTTGATGCTGGCGATGCCAGCCGGGATCCCCCGCTCGGTATCGACGGTCCCCGATCGAACTTGCCAAGCCCTTACGGTGCTTGGGGTGCGATGGGCTCCAAAGATGCTGGCGATACGTGGGATGCTTCGAGCATCGAGTAAAGCCTCGACGCAAGCGTAACACTAACCACATGGACAGGCCTGCAGGAAACTACAGGCCTGTTTCGTTTTATCTCCCTGTACAATGCTGATAGAAGCGTGAGAGGGTTGGGAGAGCCACTTCTTCACGAAATAGGGTACCCAGTGCACCCAATTGCCATCTAATTTATTGCCATCTAATTATTGCCATTTGCCCGCCACGTTAGGCCATTCCAGGTGGGGCGACCTCTTGCTTTTAGGGGGCGGCAATGTCTTTGTGCTTTCCACTTTGAGGTGGTTGTGAAGTCGTCCTGAGATCTCGCAGGGGGCTTGTTTCGATTGGCAGCAACTCGAGTTGCAGAAAAAAGATTGCCAAAAATCCATGTTTAAGGCGGCTGTCTATTGCACGGCATTTTTCCTCTGGATAGTTTTAACGGTAGCCAAAACTGCATTGTGGTTAGTGCGTTCTTTTCACATTTTTTTCGAAGGGTTTGTATATGAAGCTTAGGAATGTTCGCGGCTTCACCCTTGTAGAACTTCTGGTGGTCATCGCGATCATCGGGATTCTGGTGGGGCTCTTGCTACCCGCGGTCCAAGCCGCGCGGGAAGCTGCACGACGAATGTCATGCAGCAACAACATTCGCCAAGTGGGTTTGGCGTATTTGAATTACGAGTCTGCGTACAAAAAGTTTCCTCCGGGATTCGGAGGTCCGGCACCGGGTGGAACCGGGATGGACATGGACCCGAACGTGGGTCGGGTTGGTATCAACCGTTGGTCTGGTTTGTTGATGGTGTTGCCTCAAATGGAGCAACAAGCCCTCTACACCCAGCTTTTCACTCAGCCATACCGCAACCAAATCAACAACCAGCAGTTGAACGCATGGTTGTGGCCTTGGGATATGTGGAACGGAAATTATCTGCCATGGCGAACCCAGGTAGCGAACATTCGTTGCCCATCCGACCCAGGCAAGATGAACCCTGATGCGACGTGGTTCGATGACGGTTCGGCTCGAACGAACTACGTCATGTGCTACGGCGACACCACGCAAGATAACCATCACGCATGGCACCCAGCGGCGAACCGCGGGATGTTCCAAGGTCGTTATCAGCGTCGTATGTCGGATGCTACCGACGGTACCGCGTACACCCTTTTGTTGGGTGAAACGGGAACCACCCCAAGCCAAAACTTGGGATGGAACGCTGGTAAGGTTCGTATCCAAGGCAGTATGGCGGTGAGTGTCGGTGGCATGGAAACCGGCGCAGGTGTTCGTCGTTGCAAGATGACGGCGATTGCCGACCGCTATGTGCCTGGCACGAATATGGGTGGTCACTGGCGCGGAATTCGGTGGGGTGATGGGCACCCAAGCTTCTCCGGATTCTCGACGGTACTTCCACCGAACTCGGCTTCCTGCAACGCTGGAGCAGGGGACTGGGACTGGGGTATTTTCTCGGCAAGTAGCTACCACGGCAGCGGCGTGCACGTCTGCTTTGGTGACAACAACGTCCGATACATTGGAAACTCGGTTGATGCTGGCGATGCCAGCCGGGATCCCCCGCTCGGTATCGACGGTCCCCGATCGAACTTGCCAAGCCCTTACGGTGCTTGGGGTGCGATGGGTTCCAAAGATGCTGGCGATACTTGGGATGCTGCCTCGATCGAGTAATGCTGTTTGATTTTCGCAAAACTAACCTGATTTGATAACTGACTATCACTAACCACATGGGCGAGCCTGCAGATTTCTGCAGGCTCGTTTTATTTGGTGAGGTTGCGACCGAAAGATCTGGAGTTAATCGCTTACTTTCGGATTCAATTCAAAGGTTTCATACTCAACCGACGATTGAGCTTGTCGATCAACCGCTCTGCGGCTTGCTTGGCTCCACGCACGCACTGAGGAATTCCCACGCCATCAAACGCGTTGCTTGTCAGCTCAAGCGTGTTCAGCTTCGAGACCAGAGAGCGTATTTCCTGGACCAAGTTGAGATGTCCGACGAGATACTGAGGCATCGCTTGTTCCCAACGGACCACGCGTTCCCATTTCGGTTTTGAATGTGGGCCAAATAATTCAGCTACTTCCTGTTTGGCAATCCTCAGCAGAGATTCGTCATCAAGCTCCAATAGGTCAGGCCGCAAGGCGCCACCCATAAATACTCGCGCGAGGATCGTGTCGTCCGGACATCGTCCCGAATACTTTTCGCTAGATAAACTGATCGCCAGGCAGTTTCGATGTTCGATCGCGGGGGAAATCGAGCCGAAACAAAACGCATTGCGATGGATCTCATCCCGCGATAGAGCGAGAACGGCAATTGCAGAAGATGCGTATGGAATACGATCGAGCAACATCGCCACCTTGGGGCATGGCGCCGACAGAAGTTCCGCAGAACGATAACTTGGAAGTGCTAAACAAACTGCATCGAAGATTTCAATGTGCTCTTGCCCAGGATCCGACTGACGGTATTTCACCTCCCACTGACCGGTGTCTATCTCGCGCAGCGAGGTTGCTGTCGAACGCGATTGAAGACGATTTCCAAGCGGTCGAGCTAATTCCTCCAACCACCATGACATTCCACGTTTCGGAGCAACAAACTGATCGTAGCGCGCACCGGAAGCTTCTCTTGCGGATTTCCCTTCCGCAGATGCGTTTCGCCGTTTTGCCAAGGCGGCCCGGATCAAGCTGCCGTATTCTTGTTCCATACGTACAAACTGAGGCATCGCAGCTTGCATACTCAGCGTCTCGGCTTTTGCTGTGAAAATCCCACCCACGATGGGTTCGACAAGCCGTTCAAAGCACTCTTTTCCGAGTCTGCGAATGGCGAACGAGGCAACGCTTTCATCTTCGCTATCGGTCTTGGGTTTGACGAAAACCTCGGAGAGTACTCGCAGTCGCGAGGGAAGGCTTAGGATGGGAGTTGCAAGGATCGCCCCCATGCGGGTTGGCTGCATAAGCGAGAACCCGTTAGGAATTGGGTATAGCTTTCCATTATGGACGACTTGTGCGATCCGGAAATTCTTCTTTGGCGTGATGAACTCGGATTCGAGTCCCATTTCCCGTACGAGCTGCATCGCATCGGGGAGTAGCGTAGCAAAGTTATCAGCCCCTAATTCAATCAGATAGGGTTCAGAATAATCCGGCGCGATCGGATTGGAGTGT
This sequence comes from Pirellula sp., assembly GCA_046318275.1. Lineage (GTDB taxonomy): Bacteria > Planctomycetota > Planctomycetia > Pirellulales > Pirellulaceae > JBKCUI01. The sequence goes on from JBKCUW010000058.1 coordinate 214,349, forward strand.
TCGTTGGAAAGGGTTTGAATAACGCCCCCTACATGACTCCCCGTATCCAAGACATGGACGGACGCATTACTTAGCCCAGCTTGAGAGAGGTTCCGTTCCAGGTACCATGCGGTAGCTAGGCCGCTGATACCACCGCCGATAACTGCGATCCTAATCTTGGTCATGAACGGTTTTTAGGTAAGCGTAGATCGCGGTCAATGCAGCAAGAAAATTGCTTGTTACAGCCTGAGGTCGAGTCGCCGAACGCGACGCAGGTCGCCTTATTCTAACATTCTTGTCGCAATCCGGGAGCAGGTCGAGATCCTAGTTCCTGAAGGGGATGGAGGGCTGGGGCCTAATCCACGAGGATCTCGGGAAAAGGAATCACTCGGGGGGGACTGTGAGAAAATGCGTCGAGCACCGTCTCGGAGAGACGTAGGATTCACCGTCTCGGAGAGACGTAGGATTCACCGTCTCGGAGGGACGTAAGTCGCGAGTCTTGGAGTGTGTAGCTTGGATATGGTAGCCGTGGACGCAGTCGCAGTAGATGCAGTCTCGCGTCCGTCGCGCGTCCCTGTCCACACAACCGGCTACTAGGAAGCGATTTGGGTTCGTCTAAAATATCTCATCTAAAACTGCCGGCTTTTGCTCCCTGTTCAGCCAGTGGAAGCGCTTTGACTCTAGCTCGGACTCGGACGGTATTTCGTACGCCGTTTCCCGTTCTGAGGTATTATGGAGACCCCAAAGGTCGAATCCATCGAAGGTCTGTAGCTAACCTCTGCAGGCATTGGGTTGATCATGGACAAAGACATATGTTTGTTCCTGGCAAAGTCCTCGCGATTACCAGCGCGAGCACCCGGTCGCTGAGCACAAAAACGGAGTTGCCGCTGCCACTAGCAGATATTTTACCCACGACTATCCCCGAAGAGCCTCAAATTCAATACGGAGTATTTCGATGCAGATTTTATGTGTTACCAATGCCCGAGGAGTTTCACGTTCTTTGCGCTTAGAATGGATCTGCTTTGGGATGGGCCTATCGCTGTGTCTGAGTGCGTTGCAAACAGCATTTGCAGAAGGGGGGAAGCCGAACATCCTTCTGATCTACGCCGACGATCTAGGGTACGGTGAAACGGGTGTCCAGGGATGCAAGGACATTCCGACACCAAACATCGACTCCATAGCGATTAATGGTGTGCGTTGCACCCAAGGCTATGTTGCTGCAACGTACTGCAGTCCTTCGCGCGCCGGATTACTGACGGGTAAGTACCCGACCCGTTTCGGGCATGAGTTCAACGCGATCACGCGAATGCACGGGCTTTCTCTTTCCGAAAAGACACTCGCGGATCGGTTGCGAAGTGAGGGATATGCAACTGCAGTCATCGGGAAATGGCATTTGGGAAATCTTCCTAAATACCGTCCAACTCAACGCGGATTTGATGAGTTCTTTGGGACATTGGGTAACACACCTTTCTTTCACCCGACCAATTTTATGGACACGAGGGCGTCGGATTCGATTACGCCCATCGAAGACCCGGAATTCTACACAACAGATAAGTACGCCGAGCGCGCCTTGGACTGGTTAGAACGCAACCAAACGAAACCATGGTTCTTGTATTTACCATTCAACGCACAGCATGCACCGCTCCAGGCTCCCCAAAAGTATCTTGATCGTTTTCCAAACATAGCAAATGAAAAACGAAGGATGTTCGCTGCGATGATGGCGGGCATGGATGATGCGATCGGTCGGGTTTTAGAAAAGATTCGAATGATCCAGCAAGAAGAGAAAACGCTTGTCTTTTTCATTGCCGACAACGGGGGACCTACCCAAGCCACAACCTCTCGCAATGATCCGTTGAGAGGTTTCAAAATGACCACCTTCGAAGGTGGTCCACGCGTTCCCTTTTTTGTGCAATGGAAAGGCCATCTTCCCGCTGGTACAACCTATGATTTCCCAGTGATGAATCTCGATGTGCTACCAACTTGCATGGCGGCCTTAGGGGCGCCTGTCGAATCGAGTGAATCGATCGATGGTGTGGACTTGGTGCCGTTCCTGCGAGGTGATGACTCCAATCGCCCTCATGCGACCATGTATTGGCGATTTGGAGAACAATGGGCGGTTCGGCATGGCGATTGGAAGCTGGTGGTTGCGAGAGGTGGATCGGGAAGTCCTGAACTCTACAACCTTGCCGAGGATGTTGGAGAGCGAAACAATCTCGCATCGAGGGAACCTGCTCGCGTTTTAGAACTGCAGAAGCTATTCGACGCATGGAATGCACAACAAGCCGAACCAACAGTCAAGGATGAGCCTGCGAAGCCCAACGCAAAGAAGACCAAGGCCAACAAAGCAGCATGATTTGCCAATCATAGCCATAGTTAGCCGAGGCGCGGAATCAAAAACGGGATCGTCGGAATAATCGGTTCGTTTCCGTTTTTGTAAGCTGGATCGTTCTCGATGCCGATGAAAGGACGTTGAGTCTTCGTAGAGGACCGTTCCTTGATCGCATGGATGCGTATTCGCAGATCTACTGATCCAGCGAGGTTGCCCTCGGGTACTTGCTGGCTAACCATCCATCGCGATATGTATCTTTGCCGATTTCTGTTCGGAATTGCCTTGGTCAGCCTAGGCCTGGGCTGTAGTCAACTGCGACTGAAGTCGTATTGGATGGATGGCGGCAAGCACGGTTTGGTCGACCACAAATCGGTACACCCGATCCGCGCCCATGTTATGGGCAAGAGTCTAGAACCGGACCAAGTCGATTGGCTGGGGATGGCATCTCGAAGATTTCGAGATGCTGAACATCAGGCGCTTCTTCAAAGTCCAGAGTGCGTCGATGGATTCAGCGCTTCTGCCCTTTGGAATTGGCAAGCATTCGCGGAGAGTCCGTCTGAGGCAGTCGAAAGCGATCCTAGAAGTTCTGCGGCAATTCGCAGTTACAACGGAAGTCTAGCGAGGCTCATTCATGAAGGGCAGAGACATAAACGGTTGGTCCCGAGCCAAGGTTTGACCATCCATTCCGCGGGAGAGCAACGCCTCGTTCCAATCGAGTACCATGGATTTGTGTGGGATTCGTCCGATTTTCAGGAACTGATGGTTGTCGGAAGGTATTCCACCTCCTCGATCACCAATCGCTATTCGGAACCCGGGATTGGAGTTCCGGTCATCGTAATCCGGCGCAAGTCGGCAAAATCGCCGCATGAAACCGATTTCCTTCCGGATACGTCTTGTTTCGCCGCTACCGCAATTTTGCATCCCGATGGGCCTACTCTCACACTGTACAACCCGCTGGTAGTTCGTACGGTGTGTGTTGACGGTCGAGATTGTCGATTGGCTCACGACTTAACGGCAAGCGTTGCGTATGCACTGCACCATCATCCTCAAACACGCCTCCAAGATTTTTTGCGGCCGGATCAACCAAGCGAACCGTCGTATCTTTACTTCACAGAACCGTTTCAATCTGACAAGATACCGCTTATCCTCGTTCATGGTCTCCTCTCTAGCCCAGATGCATGGACCGATGTATACAACGAATTGAGAGCCACACCGGGGATTATGGACACGTACCAAATCTGGGCATTCAAGTATTCCACAGGGGCACCATTTATCCGGTCTGCCTATGCGCTGAGAAGTCAACTTGAAAAAGTACAATCACAGTATGACCCAGATCATGAGAATCCATTCTTGAAGCAAGGTGTCGTGGTCGGTCATAGTATGGGGGGATTGATCTCGAAGTTATTAATCTCCTACAGCGGTGAACAAGTGTGGGATGCGATTGCAAATGTACCCATTGAAACTCTTCGAACCTCTCCGGAGATGAAAGCGAGATTCTCAGAGCGATTGTTCTTTGATCCCCATCCGATGGCTAGTCGAGTTGTATTCATCGCAACTCCTCACCAAGGTAGTCGCACCGCTAGTCGCGGCATCGGGCAACTAGCAAGTGCGCTTGTTGTCGCATCGGATAGGAGTATGGAACAACTTTTGAATTGCAATCCGGGGGCCTTTAAGGATTCGGTATCCAACGGTTTTCCAAACAGCATTGAGATGCTAGATCCGACCCAGCCGTTCTTAGCTACGATAGATTCCTTGCGACTGAGTGAACAAGTACCTCTCCATACGATCCTAGGAACCGGGAATTTGATAGTTGGCCATGGTCGCTCGGATGGGGTTGTAACCATCGACAGCGCTGTTCACAAAAGATCGCAGAGTGAAGTGCGGGCGGCGACGACGCATAACGGACTGTTGCGACACCCAAGCACTTTCGCTGAATTGAAGCGAATACTGGCACTGCATGCATCGCTTCCCGAATCGACTTTGGATCTGGAGGTGGCCCCCGCGGAGGAGCATGCTACTACCGGAGCGATCACGAGCGAATCGTTAGTCTCAAGGGGAGAGGAAACGTACGAAGCTGCTGCATCCTCCGACTCGATCAACCAATGATTTCGGTTTGTACGGTTTCGCCCGTTCTAGTGAATCGCAATTGGGTTCCGATGGTGCGTCGCATTTCATCGACGTGCGAAATGATTCCAACCACGCGGCCTTGGTCGCGTAGCGATGTAAGTGCCGACACGGCAGCTTCGAGGCTTTCTGCGTCGAGCGAACCAAAGCCTTCGTCGATGAAAACCGTTTCGAGAGGCCGTCCGCCTTGGTAAGAGGCTGCTGTCTGTGCTAAAGCCAATGACAATGCCAGGGAGGCGAGGAACGTTTCGCCCCCTGAAAGTGTTCTGGCAGGCCTTGTCGTGCCATTCCATGTGTCTGAAACAGCGATTTCTAAGCCCTTCTGGCCCGTGCCACCACTTGTATTCGTTGAGCGGATCAATTCGTACCTTCCTCGGGTCATATGGCGAAGAATATTGGTGGCCTGCGCGAGGACTTGTTCCATCACCGATGCGAGTACCCACGAGTGGAGTGATACACGGTCGCCTCCTGGTGTTTTACCGTTCACCATCTGGGAAAGCGTAAGCGCTGTTTGGTACTCTTTCTCGGATGATGTTCTTTGTTGTTGTCGTTCTGCATATTGGCTTTTGAACGTTGAGAGGGTATCTCGCACCTGTTTGGCCGCGGCGGTAGATGATTCGATATCCATGACAGCTGATGAAATGGCTGCGTGATTTGACATTAGTTGTTGCATATCGGGTAGCGTTCGTTCGCCCAATGTAGATCGCAAAGCAGCAAGGCTGGACGCTGCCGCTTGAAGGGCATTGGTGGCGGTATTGACTTCCCGTTCGATCTTGGAAATCCATTCAGTTTCGCGTGCTGCTGCGTCGACGGCATCTTCTGTTTTCAAGGATGACTGCTGCAGTTCGGAATCCAACTCAATGCGGGCGATGGTCGCTTGGGAGTGCAGGGTTTCGATAGTGGCCTTTTTCTGCGCGATTTCCAACTCGATTTTGTTCCATCGTTCCGTCGCTGCACGTGCTTCGCGTTCGGACAGTTCTTTAGCTTTTACAATTCCTGTACGAAGCGATGTCAGTGATTGCGATTCACAGAGAAGCTCTGTGATATCGGATGGTGGGGGTGTTTCAGACAAGGCTTCTTGTGCGGCGACAAGTGCTTTCTGGTGGTTCTGTTCCTGCTCACGGGTAGTTGCGAGTGCTAATGACAGCCGTTGAAGTTCGTCGTTCTCGCAGTTCATTGCGTCTTGGAGAAGCCTCAATTCGTCTTCGCTTGGTATGCGTTCCGTGGAAATCGCCGGATTGGGGTGCTCATGGCTACCGCAAACCGGGCACGCTTCTCCGGATGCAAGAGTCGCTGCCAATCGAGCGGCGCTTCCCGCATGAAATCGAGCCATTGCCGCTTCGTATTTATATTTTGACTCTGCCAGCGCGTTTTCTACTTTGGGACGTTGTTGCTCCAGGTTTCTACATTCCTCGAATGTTTTCGTTGCGTTAGCTTTCGCGTTTTTGACAGCTTGCTCTGCGTTCAACCAGCGTTTCTTATCCTGCTGAACTTGTTGCTCCTTTTCAGCGATCTGACCAAGTCGAAGATTGATATCACCAACTTTCTCGTATTCTTGATTGGCCTTTTGTAGGTCTAATTGTTTGTTTTCTGAGTCCTTTTTTACATCAACTGAATGGGAGACGAGTGTTTCGAGTGCGTCGGCATTCTGTTGTCGCTGTCGCTCGATGCTCCGGAAACGGTTTAGCTTTTCAGCAATCATCGCTGCAGCTTTTGCATCCTCCCATTCTGGGCGGATGCGTTCGAGCTCACTTAGTTGGCTTTCCGCTTTTTGTCGTTTTGCTTCCTCCAATTGGATCGACTCACAAAGTCGTACGATCGCTTGGGCTTCACCGAGGGCGCGGTTGGATTCAGCCAGTTTCAACGCCCAGTCGTTTTTCTGGATTTCAGCGGCTGCGAGTTGTTCCTCTGCCGATTGCAGCTCCGCATCGATTCGAGATTGAATTTCCTCGCCGGTTAAGCCGTTTGTCCAAGGAAATTGTGCGAGGAGGTCTTCGAATGCACGTTGGTGGTCCAACCATGCTGCTTTGCGTCGCTGTTCGCATTCCATTGTTTTGACGGAGAACCTTTCGAAAACTTCGGTACCGAAAATCTTCTTGAGGAGATCTTGTCGTTCATCGTGCGGTGAGATCAATACATCGCGGAATCTACCTTGAGGGATCACGATCACACGACGGAATTGCTCCGCGTTGAATCCGGTAACCGATTCGACTTCCGAAGCAACTTCCGCGATCCTTGAGGATATAGGCTTCCAGCACAGGTTCTGATCGACTAGCGAGACTGGATCGGATGGAGAAATTTTTGCCGACGTGTCCCAGCGATATAGATGAACAGAGGCTGGAGTTCGCGTTGAGCCTTCGCCACGCCTCTTGGGACGGCTGTACTCCGGGGAACGTTCGATCTTGTAATAGGAATCTTTCACACGAAAGATCAATTCGACTTTTGTCTCTTGATCTGGGGCTGAACGGGAGCATCGAAGTTCACTGCCGGATCGACCATCAAGTACCCCGCTCGCTTGTCCCTCTCCGGTTGTTTGTCCGTATAGCGCGAAGCAAATCGCGTCGAGCATGGTGGTTTTTCCAGCACCAATCGGACCGGTAATTAGAAAGAGCCCAGCGGAACTCAGTTGACCAAAGTCGATAGTTTCGGTTTTGGGGAATGGGCCAAATCCATGAATGGTTAGCTTTTCAAATCTCACGCGGGATCCCTTTCCATGATTGCTTGTTCCATGCACGTGTTCGCAAGAAGACGATGCGCCTCATTGACTTGCTCGCGAAATCGGTCTTGAAAGAAGAGTTCCAATTGCTGTTGGGGGGATATCGCCTTGAAGGTGTCCACGGACTTAGAACTACTGGTTCCACCCGAACCGGAAACGTTGGCTTCGGGAATTTCTGGGGAAAACTCGAGCAGGTGTGGGTAGATCGCCTTGAGACGCCCGTGGGCGCTTGGAACGATCGGATGGTCAGTAACAACGGCCCGGATGAGATCGGAGCTACGGCGTTCGTCGCGTGTTGCCTCCTGCTCGATTTGCTCAAGGGTTCCTTGCAAGGTCCGCATTCCATACTTTTGTGGAAGTGAGACCTCTTCGATATTCACGAGCCCGTCGGCTGCAATGCTGACGATGCTGACGCTCTTGGTGTGTTTTTCTTCGGCGAACGAGTATCTGCAGATGGAACCGCTATAGCGAATGGAATTGGATTCGATTTGGTGAGCCCGATGAAGATGCCCAAGTGCCGTGTAGTTAAATCCCTCGAAAACGGAAGGAGGGACGGAGGCCACCCCCCCTACTGCTATATCCCTCTCGGAGTCTTGGGTCTCGAGTCCTCCTTGAGCAAACAAATGACCGATCAGTACGTGACGATGCGTACCGCTTCGGTCCATATTCGCGATTCTGACTTTCGTAGCGTCCTCATGAGAGCGGATTGCATCGTCACCGAGCACACTACGAACCTCAACCGGTAACGCGAACGGCATCAAGTGAAAAGCGACCGTGCCGAATTCGTCGTTCAAATCCACCCGCTCACCCCCTCCCCACGCCGTTCCCGCTAGGTACACCCCCGACTCCTTCATCAATCGGCGTCCGAAATCGATTCGACTACCGCTATCGTGATTCCCAGCGATCGCCAAAATCGGAGCGACTTGACGCAATTGAATCAAGTAATCGTCGAGCAATTCAATGGCTTTTTCGGGCGGTACGGATCGATCGTAGATATCGCCAGCCATCACGATGGCGTCGACCTCTGCATCCTTTGCAATTTGCAGCATCGCTTCGAGAGTGTATGCCTGCGAGTCGAGGAGATCAAAACCGGCAAGAGTTCGTCCTAGGTGCCAGTCTGCCGTATGAAGGAATCGCATAGCGTCGAGTTTTCAAGGTGAAAAAAGGGGCGAGGTCGTGGACAGTTAGGTTGATCAATCGTCTGGCGGTCGACGGAATTGAGGTTGTTAACCTATTCCTGGAAAATGTTTGCAGCAAACCATTGTGGATGTTTTCATACGGTTGGTAAATCGAGTCGCCATTGGCAAATATCGGATTGAGAGTAACATACAACGGCGAGTGTTGAACCTGCTTTGTATGCGTGTCGGCAATTTTTATTCGGCCGCAGCAATTTCCTGCATGCACAACAGGGATTGGGTTCGGAACTCCTGTTTGCCTGTTTACCCGTTTACCTGTAGTGCTCTGTTCTCCGTGTAGAGGTGTTTTGTGGTGGATATCCATTCGGTAGCATCGCCATCGATGTCGAGAGCAAGAGTCCTGATCGCAGACGATCATAGGATCGTATCAGACGGTTTAAAGGGCATTTTGGAGCCCGAGTTTGAGTTGGTCGGTATTGTAGAAGATGGAAGGGCTCTTCTCGATCAAGCGGGTAAGTTTGATCCGGATGTGATCGTTGCAGACATCACTATGCCTTCTCTCAACGGTTTTGACGCCGTCACACGCCTGAAGAAGCAGGGGAGCCGGGCCAAGGTTGTGTTCTTGACGATGCATAAGGACATCACCTACGCGTCGAAAGCGATGCAAATTGGTGCGTCTGGGTTTGTATTGAAGCATTCTGCGAGCGGCGAACTGATCCATGCTATTAAAGCGGCTCTCGGCGGCAAGACGTTCGTCTCTAGTGAAATCGCAAGCCAGCTACCAACAGAAATCGATCCGGCCGTGGAGGTTGCCGAACAGCCGTCGCTGACGACGCGACAGCGGGAGGTCTTGCAATTATTCGCGGAAGGGAAATCGGCCAAAGAAGTCGCGGCTTGCCTGGGGATTTCGTCCCGTACCGCAGAGAACCACAAAGCCCGAATCATGTCGATCTTAAAGCTCGCAACTTCTTCGGACTTAGTTCAGTATGCCATGCGACACGGATTGATCGGCGGGAATTGAGAGGCTCAGTTGCCCATTGTCGATTTTGAAGTCTGCTCACGCAAGAATATCTCGAACGACGTTTCCTGCGACATCGGTGAGTCGATAATCTCGACCGGCATAACGGTAGGTTAGACGCTCGTGATCGAGGCCCAGGCAGTGCAGCATGGTTGCGTGTAGATCGTGCGTATGGACAGAGCCTTCTGCTGGAAGTATGCCGTGCTCGTCCGATTTGCCATGCACCAAGCCTCCTCGAATACCACCTCCCGCCATCCACGAGGTGAAGACCAAATTGTGGTGTTCACGCCCTGGATGATCTGCGGTTTGGTGAAAAGGTGTGCGTCCAAACTCGGTGGTCCAAACCACCAAGGTACGGTCCAGCATTCCTCGGCGTTTCAGATCGGTGATCAAACCAGCAATCGGCTGGTCGATCGCTTTGGCCAATTTCTCGTGATCAGCCATGTTGCCGTGTGAATCCCAGTTCTCGGCACTGTTGGACCCCGTGTCGATCAATTCGAGGAATCGCACTCCACGTTCGGCTAGCCTCCGGGCTATGATGCATTGCCAACCGAAACCTGAGGTGGCGCCCGCTTCCAATCCGTAAAGACGGAGTGTATCGTGCGACTCGCCGCTTAGGTCGAAAGCTTCTGGGGCTTCACGCTGCATGCCGAATGCGGTTTCAAAGGAGCGAATACGCGCCTCCAATGCTGTATCGAGTGGGCTCTCGGTTTCTTGTTCCCGATTGAGTTGCGCGAGCAGATCAAGCTCCAATCGTTGCCGATCCAAGGAGGCTGTTTGCGGTGTCAAATTCGGAAGAGGGACCTTGCCAGGGATCACGTGGGTACCTTGATGGCATCCCGGTAAAAAATCACTTCCCCACGTTTGTGCTCCAGCGTACGGAGCATGCGGTGCGAGAACGACGAACGATGGAAGGTTTTGATTGATCGTTCCTAGCCCATAGCTGACCCATGCACCGTGACTGGGGCGTGCAAATTGAGCAGAGCCCGTATGGGCAGCTAAGGTGCCTTTGTCATGCCCGTCGCTATCGCAGTGCATAGCGTTCAAAATGCAAAGATCATCTGCGATACTGCCAAGATGTGGAAAGAGTTGACTGGCCCATATGCCGGATTGCCCATACCGCTGGAACGACCATCGGGACTTGATCAAAAATCGTTCGTAAGCTCCGGGCTTGTTCAGCCATCGCGATGCAGTAATTTTCTTTCCATGGTCAACTGCTAACTGGGGTTTGTAATCCCATGTGTCAACATGTGAAACTCCACCCGTGGAATAAATGAAGATCACTCGATCTGCAGTCGGCGGAAAATGCCCGGCGTGAGGTGCGAGCGGGTTGAAGCCCTCGGCGATTCCATCCGTCATTCCATCCGTCATTCCATCAGAGCGGAGAGAGCTTGCAAGGAGACTCGTTGTTGCGATCCCAGCTAACCCTCGAACGGTGAACGAGCGACGTGAAAGAAGCTTTCGAAGGGATAGGAAGTTGCTTCCCCGTTCGTCATGCCATTTCGGCAAGGGCAAATTTGGCATTGCTGAGCTACTCCATGAAAAGAAAGAGGTTGCTCGTCAGTAAGACCCGAGCGTAAGCCGACCAAGCGGCATTCGAATCGATCTCGCCTTTAGAATCACAATAGTTGTTTAGAAATCTCAATCCGCGATCGACGTCTCGATCGGTAGCGCGACGGCCAAGGGCTCTCTCATGCGCCCATCGAATGCGGTTCGCATGGTCTTCCGAGCTAGCGACAATCTGCTGCGCAAATGCGATGGAGACTCTGTGCACAAAAGGGGAATTCATCAAAAACAATGATTGAGTCGGAGTTGTGGTGGACGATCTCTCTGCGACGCTTAAATTGGGATCGGCACTGTCGAAGAGTGAAAGGTAGGGATGCCGCCTGTTGCGTTGGCTCATCAAGTAAATGGATCGATGGTCGCTTTCATAGACGGCATGGAACGGATTGTGGATTGTATATCCCCAGCTATCTACCGGAGGGAATGGATGTTCGCCGGGTACGTTAGGATCTAGTAGACCGCTTACCTGGAGCATGCAATCACGAATCGATTCCGCATCCAGAGGTCGTCGTGCGAATCGCCAAAGATTGAGATTGCTCTGATCGATTTCGCACGCTCGGGAAATCGACGCAGGTTGGCCCTCTTCGGGGTGCGTGACGCTGGATAGGCGATACGTTCTCGAAAGCATGATCGTTCGGTGCAACGCATGGACGTCCCACCCTGATGCAACAAACTCGCTGGCAAGCCAATCAAGCAGTTCTGGATGTGTTGGCAGTTCACCTCGTGCTCCGAAATCGCTTGTCGTCGCTACTAAGCCTCGTCCGAAATGCCAATGCCAGACTCGATTGACCCAGACTCGTGGCGTCAAGGGATTGGATGGGCCAGCTAACCAATTTGCCAAATCCCTTCGACCGCTCTCCGCTTCGGGACGAGCGATAGGTGGGCTTCCGAATATTTCCAGGAATCGACGCGGGACCATCTCCGACAATTTATCGGGTTCCCCACGCAACTGAATGTTCGCATCGACCGGTTTCCCGTCGCTAACACCATAGGCAACGGGATAGATTTCTGATGCCACCAATCGCGCGCGTTCCTGCTGAAGATGGCCCAATAGTTGATCGAGATCTGCAAGTTGTGTCTTTGATTCTTGCGATTCAACAATTCGCGGTGGAGGTGCGTCGCCTTTGCGAGGCAGCGGAAGTGTTTGCAGTCCGAGGTTATCGAGATCTCGGGCGATCACGGTACCTTCGCGGTGGCCAAATCCATCACAAATAAACGTGTCGACGATCCCATCCCACGTTGATGGAATCGGTACGCTGTTCACGGCGAATTTTTGGTCGGACGATTCGATAGTTCCAGAAATTGACTTTGTCTCGCGATCGATCGATAGCTGGAGGTGATACCAGCGGTCTGGTTCGATGGGAGCGATGACTCGCCAAGTGTTGTTTTCCTTAATCGCGAATTCGTTGACCGAGATGCTGCATTCGATCGCGGTCGATTCGATGACACCGCGTCCGAGGTAGAACCGACAGGAGCCGTTATCGGTTTGAGTCGCTTTTTCGGAAGATAGTGAGTTGGCGGTGTTCGAACTCACGGTGCGGAAATCGATCGCAAAGTGGACGATATTGCCGTCAGAGGGAGTCACGCGTTTTTCGAATACGTAGCGAAGTCCTTCATGGGGCGTTCCATGACCGAGTCGCACACCGCGTGTACCTTCGCCGAAAATATGTTGGAACGGACTCTGGGCAGGGACGCAAACGGAATTGGGACCAGCGGATAGCCAAGGTTTACCGGGGGGCTTGTCAAGTTCCTGGGATTCCAGATCGAGGTCGATCCCACCCGCTCGAAATCGTGGATCGGCGGCTAATCGCGACTGCTGGGTTTTGGAGATCTTGAGATCGATTTCTCCGAGTTGATCCGCCTTGATTCGTTCGCGTTCCCTTACTTCTGCGGGTGGAATCAACGGCGGAAAATTGGCAGGCCTTTTGTGTTCCTCACCACCTGGAAATGCCCACTGGGTGCTCTGAAGTATTCCGTAGAGCCCATAATAGTCCTTGATGGTAATCGGGTCGTATTTATGATCGTGGCACCGTGCGCAACCGATGGACAGTCCGAGTATGGAGCGTCCTACCGAATCGATCACATCCGCAAAATCGAGATGCTGGAAATCAGGAGATGGACTGTAACCATACCGTTTTCCGATCGCTAAGAACCCCGTCGCTGTGACTAGATCGGCGTAGTTGGAATCCGGGTGGTCTTTGGCGTAGATATCTCCAGCGATTTGCTGACGCAGGAACTCGTTCCAGGGCATGTTGGATTGGAACGCACGGACAACCCAATCTCGGTACTTGGATGCCTCGCGAACGGGGTAGTCGGCCCCATCCCCGGCGGTGTCCGCATACCTTGCTATATCCAGCCAGTGACGCCCCCACCGTTCGCCGTAGGCAGGTGATGCGAGCAGTCGATCGATCACCGTTGCAAACGCCTCGACCGATGAATCGTGAAGAAAGGATTCGATTTCTTCGGGCGTGGGAGCCAGTCCCGTTAGGTCCAGAGTCGCTCTGCGTATCCAAGTTCGTCGATCGGCAACATCCAACGGTTGAAGGCCGCGTGCCTCGAGTTCTTTCACAATGAAATTATCGACTGGATTGAAGGCCAAATCCGGATTCCCAATGGTGGGTGGAGCCGCACGAGATAGCGGTTGGAAAGCCCACCATGATTTCGCTTTCTCCGAGGACATACCTGCTATGTGTTCAGAGCGAACACGTGGATCTATTGCTCCTCGGGAAATCCAAGTATCCAAGTCGTCGATCTGTTGCTGAGAAAGTGGTTTTCCTCCATCATTCGGAGGCATTGCGCTCACGCCGTCATGGCGTCGAACGGCGGCGATCAACAGACTCTTTTCGGGTTTCCCTGGAACGATCACTTGACCACTATCGCTACCCCTCTGCCAGCCTTGGCGGGAGTCCAAGGCCAGTCCACCGCTCGTCTTCGCGGAGGCGTCCGAATGGCAGTCCAAGCAATGGTTGATCAGCAGAGGACGGATGCGAGTTTCGAAGAAATCCACATCCTCCATGGGCTCGAGGAGAAGCGTGGTTTGGCCAAAGCATTGCGATGCCGAAAACAATGCAACGAGCAGCAGCAAGCCAGCGGCCGTAGTGAAAGGTCGATTCACAATATCCCTAGAAGGATGCATTCGGAGGGTGATCTTGCGGGAAGGCGGGATCGGGAGTTTCGCAAAGAAGCTCTTCATTGTTAGAAATTGTACACGAGCCAATTGGGATTGCACTCGGCGTTCCAAACTATTGGCTATAGACGATGTGTACTTTCTCTGGCCGTAATCATTCTCGGTGGCAAAGCGTCCTGCTTGCTCGAGGACCCGTCGCTCGATGTCTTATCCTGCAGGTCCGATGGGACTTATGGAACACATGGTCGATCGATTTTTGGCGATCATAGTTTCGCATCGATGATCGGATTGTACCGCTCAAATTCGGGTAGAATGCTCATTGCTCGATGGGACAATCGACCCCACATGGGAGCATAGTAATCCGTTCGTTGACGTTTGCGATGAGGTATCTATCTTGGATGGTTGCACTGGGTATGCGATTGCATTGGCCGTAAGACTTGGCATGAGAATTGGCATGCTGCGGCTTGGTGGTGCGATGGTCCTCGGATTTTTAGGATTGATTGCGGTGCATGTCGGTATAGGGATGCAGGCGTTGCATGCCCAGGTACCGAGTGTTCCATCCGTAGAGATTGCGAGAGGCAAGTTTCCCGATGCCCCTATGCAGCCGCAGTTGGCGGTCGACACGAGTGAGACCATTCATGTAACTTACGGGATAGGCAATCGGGTGCTATATATCCGGTCGAACGATGGGGGTAAGAAGTTTAGCGAACCTGTCGATTTGCCCTTTGCGAAAGTGATGTCGCTCGGGATGCGACGCGGGCCGCGGATCACCGCGTCGCAGGGAAAGATCTGCATCACTTCGATAGGTGGGGATATTGGCAAAGGCCGTGACGGAGATATTCTCGCGAGGTGTTCTCGTGACGGTGGTGAATCGTGGAGCAATACCGTTCGTGTCAATGATGTGGAGGGTTCGGCGCGCGAGGGGCTCCATGCGATGGCATCAGGTCCAGATGGCTTGGTGTGCTGTGTGTGGCTCGACCTGCGGAATCGCTCGACCGAATTGATGGCTTCGATTTCGAACGATGGAGGAGAGTCGTGGTCCGCGAATCAGTTGGTTTACAAATCACCGAGCGGTAGCATATGCGAATGCTGTAATCCAAGCGTAGCGATCGGTCGCGATGGTAGCATCTACGTGCAGTGGAGAAACTCGATCGATGGTAAACGGGATATCTACGTTTCTGTGTCCAACGATCGAGGGGCCAGCTTCCGTTCGGTTTCGAAACAGGGAATAGGTGAATGGTCGTTGGGGATATGTCCAATGGACGGGGGCTCGATCGCGATTGATGGGGAACGTGCCTATTCGGCATGGCGTCGCGATAACATGGTCTATTTGTCTCAAGGGAAAACGAAGGAAGAGAAGATGCTAGGAGTCGGCGAGCAACCTTGGGTGGCGATCGCTGATAACCGACCTTGGGTTGTATGGCTTGCAAAACGTGGAGGGGACGCATTGTTATGGCATCCCGACGAGCCTGCACCGGCAGTTTTTGCAAAGAATGCATGGGATCCCGTGGTCGCAGCATTCCACAACCCCCAAAGCCCAATTGTAATTGCCTGGGAGACCGTTGAGGGGGAATATAGAACTCTGAGGCTAGCAACAGTTAGGCCCTGACGGTGGCCTCTGCCGCGGTTGTTGCGCCTCATTCGTTGACGAGATTTGGGGCGCCTTCAAATTGCTGTGGGGGTGTTAAATCGATGGTGAAGCATCGGGTATGGATCAGTTTTCCGTTCTCGTGCAGAGCGCTGGAGTAGATCGCCACATCCTTGATGGATCCATCCTTCGCGATTAGTTGTGCGCGATAATTGGACAATGCGTTTCCTTGAGTCAGCTGATTGAAAATGTCATCGATGGTTGCTTGGTTCGCATGAAACTTTGCAATCGGTTGACCGATGTACTCGTGGCTTGCGTAGCCTAGAAGCGTCAACTCGGCATGGTTGGCCCAGACAATAACTCCTGATTGGTCAACGCAGTGGAGAGGTACGTTCGCATTCTCCGCAAAATCAATGAGTGCTTTTCGACTCTTGGCTAGCTCCGATTCTAGTTTGCGTTGCTTGACGATGCTTCGTGCAATCTTGGAGGCGCCGATGATTTCACCGGATGGAACGCGGATCGGGGAAATGCTTGCGGAAATCTCGATTTGCCCGCCCGATTTATGGATTCGAACTGTTTCAAAATGATCGACCCGCTCACCTTGTCGAATTTTTTGGAGAATCTCGGCTTCCTCATTAACGCGATCCAAGGGAAGGAGACTCGTGATAGGCTGTCCGAGCATTTCGGCTTCCGTGTAACCGAACAGTTTCTCAGCGCCTAAATTCCAGCTTTGGATCACTCCGTCTAAATCCTTTCCAATGATCGCATCGCTTGCGGAATCAACAATTTCTGAGAGGCGGAAGCAGTCGGATTCAATGCGTGTCTTCTCTTCCTCCAATCGAATACGATCTGAGATATCACGAGCTACTGCGTATATCACGCCTTCCTCCTCAAGCGATCGAGCGGTCCACTCGAGAGAAATGTAGTTGCCATTTTTGTGGCGATAGCGGTTGATAAACTGGATAGTCGGTTCGCCTCTGGCGAGTCTTTGAATTTCCCCCAGGGTGTCCGGCCGGTCCTCTGGGTGGACGAACTCGATGAATGGCTTGGTGGTTAACTCTCTCGCCGTGTAGCCAAGCGTCCTCGTAAAATTCTCATTGAGTCGCCAAAAATAACCTTGGGTGTTCGCGATGCAGAAGAGATCAAGAGATAAATCGAAAAAGCGAACAAGTTCTTCCTCGGCGCGTCGCTGACCTGACTCGAGATAATTTCGTAAGGTTTCCACCAAACCGCTGGCATTCGCGGGACGACCTTCCACGTTCGGATCCAAGCATCGTTTGGCCAGTTGAACGATGGGTATTGGAGCACCGCAGCGATCCAGTTGCTCGAAGGCACAGGAAACGTCGCCAGCGACGCTTTTCTGGTAGACCTCGAAGAGCTTACTTCCTTGAAAAGGTGGAGAACCGGTGAGTAAATGGCATAGGATTCCACCGAGGGAAAATACATCCGCTCGGTAATCGACGACCTCTCCGCGGGCTTGTTCGGGGGCAAGATAATACGGGGTACCCATGACCGTTCCATAAAGGGTGTGGAACTGGTCGCTCGGAGAGTCAAATGGGACTTCGATGGGCATTTTAGCCATCGGGGTGAATCGCTCGTCATACGAGTCTTGGGAGGTGGGGGATTTGGGACCAAGAACTTTGGCTAACCCCCAATCGAGGACCGTTGCAATGCCATAATCACCTACCATGATATTGGCAGGTTTTAGATCTCGATGGACGACTCCGTTGGCATGCGCAAAAGCCATGGCCTGACAAATCTGAAGGAATGTCGCAAGCATCGATTGCCGTTTCGATTCATCAGTCTTCATTTCCGCGATAGCTTGCTCCATCGTTTTCCCGGTGATGCGGTCCATGATGATGTACGCTGAACCGGATGGTTCTACGTCGAAATCATGGATCCCCAAGATACTGGGATGGCGAAGCTGACTCGCAATTCTGGCCTCACGCAGAAATCGAAGAAGGTGTTGCTCGTTTCCGCGGTGATCCTCCCGAATGATCTTTATGGCTACATGACGCTGCAGTTGCAAATCCCAGCCTAGATAAACGAGGCCCATACCGCCGTTCCCGATCTCCTCGCCGATCCAATATCGGTTATTGAAAGGGCGAAACGTTGCAGGCAACTCCGACGTGGGACTATTCGGCTGGCCGATTCGGCTGTCGTCGGCATGCAACCATCCGAGATAGCTCGTGTGTTCTTCAAAGCCATTCGTCGAAGTAGCAGCATCCAAAAAACGGATGGCCTTATCTGGAGAGCAGTTCTTAAGAATCCGGGTTGGCGCACCGGATACGCTCCCCTCGAGCAAAGAGTCGAAGGGATCCAGTTCGATGCTTGAGGCAGTCCGATCGATGCCCATGGCTTCGCGATCGGAATCGACAATCGTGAGCTGAGTCGCAGCGAGTAAAACTGTTTTTGCCGGTTTCTCTTCCATCGAGGCGCCTTTCGTTGCTGCTTCCTATTGGACAACTAATAGGCACTGAACGTAGCTGATGTTGACGCGGAAAATAAAGATTATGTTAAAAATAAACGGATTGGGATCGACGTTGGGTAAGCCGATGGGGCGTACTGCATTGTGGTGGAAGGGCGAAGAATCAACTCGTAATAGGCGAGCGCACAGATATATTGCGCGAGAGAGGCGCCATCGCCACCGTTACTGCATCAAGCCGTTGGATAGCGCTGTCAAATGATGCATCGCGTTTTGAATGCCGATCGAAGAATTATTCGGCAGGTTTATCGGATTCCAATCGCAACGGTAGGACGGAGATCAGCGCTGCGGAGAGGGTGCTGGTAAGTGCGAGGAATAGGAGCCCGTACTCGTAAGACCCCAGCTTCGATTGCACGAATCCCATGACGTATGGACCAAGGAACCCACCGAGATTTCCTACGGAATTGATCATGCCAACACTACCGGCAGCGGCGGATGCGGTCAGAAACAAACTGGGGAGAGCCCAGAAAGCAGGCATGTAGGACTTCATCCCAGCCGCTGCGATCGTAAAGCAAAGAATCGTTCCCCAGAGCATTCCTTGGGTCTGCGTTGCGAGCACCAAGAAGATAGCACCTAGGACAACCGGCACGACCGAGTGCCATCGGCGTTCGCGATAGTGGTCCGATGTCCAACCGACGATCAATTGTCCGGGGATAACGAGCAAAGACGGGATCATGACTAAGAGAGCAATCGTTCCTGGATGTAGGTCCGGATACCATTGCTTGACCACGCTGGGTAAGAAAAGTTCGATACCGTAATTCGCCGTCACGATTCCGAAGTACGCCAAGGATAGCAAGAGTACTTTTGGATTCATCAGTCCCTGCAGAACCGACATGTGCTTTGATGCGTGGTGCATCGCTTTTTCGCGGTTCAGTTCGGACTCGAGAGCATCTTTCTCTTCTTGAGTCAGCCAGCCGGCTTGATGTGGGCGATCGGTAAGCCCAAAGAGAACGAACAGCCCCACTAGAACGGCGGGGATGCCCCAGAAAATATAGATCCACTGCCAGCCTTTGAATCCGAGCAGCGTTGGGTAAGTAACTTCAACGCCGTCGATGATAGCGGTTCGACCTATATCGATAAACAATTGCGAGACGGCTGGTCCGATGATCATGGCGATCGGTGATGCGATCAAAAAGTAAGAGATGGCCCGCGCTCGGTCCTTTTGGGGAAACCAATGGCTTAGATAGACGATAACTCCGGGAAAGAAACCAGCCTCGGCCATGCCGAGCGAGAAACGGACCAAGTAAAACTGCATCGGTGTTGTCACGAAAGCCGTCATCGCTGCGAGGATGCCCCATGTGACCATGATGCGGCAAATCCACTTGCGAGCACTCCAACGCTCCACGATTAGCGAGCCCGGGATTTCAAGCAAGAAATACCCAAGAAAGAAAATTCCACCGCCGAATCCAAACACGCTAGCATCGAAGTGAGGCATGTCCTCTTCCATGGTCAGCTTTGCGATAGCCACATTGTTGCGGTCGATATACGCAATGATGTAGCAGATAAACAGGATCGGGATCAGCCGCAAGTAGGCCTTGATCCTTGCAGAATCCAGCGGGTCCTTTCCGATCAATGACTTGCCCGAGGGGTCGTAAGGATTGTCAGAACTTGAGCTGTTGCCAGAGGGGGATGAGGAGTTGATGATTCGCTCGCGAGTGTGGAGAGGACGACTAGGTGGGAGCCACTGCCGGTGTGCGGCAGTGGGTTGGGTTCCTAGTGTAAGCGTTAGTCGGGAGCGAAGAAAGCGACCTGAGTCAGACTGGTGGTCGAGGATTAAGCGGTAATTTGGTCAAGGTCAGGTCCCCGACTCGGCGTTGTTGGTGCCGGGGTTACCGCTTTGTGGTAGGGCTCCCGCCGCAGCGAGGGCGTTTTGGGAGGTGCTTCCAGGGGTGGGATTACTGGATGCAACTGTGCCAGGAACGACGCGTGGTCCTCCTATCGTGGAGTCGATAATCCGCTTCAGGTCTTCTGAATCGACGACTTCGACCTCGATTAGTCGTTGCGCGAGGGCTTCTAGTGCAGCTCGTCGTTCGGTGAGGATCGATCGTGCGTGGGCCGAGGACTCATCGATCAGTCGCTTGACTTCCTGATCGATTTCTCGTGCGGTTTGTTCCGAATAATCGCGGCCGAAGGAATCGTTGCCGCCTGTGGCCAGGAATGCAGACCGATTTCCCTCGCGGTAGTTCACTCGCCCCATGCGGCTCATTCCATAGTCCATCACCATGGAGCGAGCGATATCGGTGGCTCGTTGCAAATCGTTGGAAGCCCCGGTACTGATATCGCGGAAAACGATCTCCTCGGTCAAGGTCCCCGCGAGGAGGACTTGCATTTGGGCTTCGAGTTCAGGTTGGGTGACCAAGTAACGATCGGCCTCAGGCCGTTGCATGGTGTACCCCAGTGCCGCAACACCTCGAGGAATGATCGAGACTTTGTGGACAGGATCGGTGTTGGGAAGGGAGTACGCCACAAGGGCGTGGCCAGCTTCGTGGTAAGCAACACGCAGCTTTTCCTCTTCGTTCATGATCCGCTTTTTCTTTTCAAGTCCTGCTGCCGCTCGTTCGACACCTTCGTTGAACTCGTCTTGGCCGACGGTGTTCTTTTCCTTGCGCGCCGCGAGCAATGCAGCTTCGTTGACGAGATTCGCCAAATCGGCACCGACAAACCCAGGAGTAATCGCCGCGATCTGTTTCAGTTCGACATCGGCACCGAGTTTTACGTTTTTCACGTGCACTTTCAAAATGTCTTCGCGGCCTTGTTTGTCCGGTCGATCCACCAGAACGTGGCGGTCGAAACGACCTGCGCGGAGCAACGCCGGGTCCAGTGTTTCAGGTCTGTTGGTTGCGGCCATGACAATCACGCCGGAGTTGGGGTCGAAACCATCCATCTCGACAAGCAATGCGTTCAGCGTTTGTTCCCGTTCGTCATGTGAGCCAACCACATTTCCGGCACGGCTCTTTCCAAGTGCGTCCAACTCATCGATGAAAATGATGCACGGTGATTTCGCGACCGCTTGTTGGAACATATCCCTGACGCGGGCTGCACCGACTCCGACGAACATCTCCACAAAGTCGGAGCCGGAGAGGGAGAAGAAGGGAACGCCAGCTTCTCCTGCGATGGCTTTTGCCAACAAAGTCTTGCCGGTTCCGGGAGGTCCTACTAAGAGCACGCCTCGAGGAATTCGGCCGCCGAGCCGCTGGTATTTTTCAGGATGCTTGAGGAAGTCGACGATCTCCCGAACTTCTTCGACCGCTTCATCGATCCCCGCCACGTCATTAAACGTGACCCCGATCTCCTCTTGAGCGTAGAGCTTACCGCGAGAACGTCCGAATTGCATCGGTGAGCCGATTCCCCCCATCCTGCGCATAAAGAACAGAAAGATCGAGGAAACCAAAAAGATCGGCAGGAAGAAAAACCAAAAGAACTGAGTCAGCATGCTTTGGCCGGGAGAATTCCGCCAAGAGATATTTGCTGCGCTCAGCTTTTGCTTCAATTCCGTGTTGGTGCTCTCCGAGTTGTCCTTGATCGATTGGAAGGTCGTCTCTCGCGGATTGGTCGGTTTGCCGTCGACAATTTTTGCAACGGTGACTTTTCCGGTCACCGTTTTTTCGTCGACTGCGACATCCCGTAGTCCACTCAATTCATACTTCTCAGAATCGACCGTGATCGTCTTCTTCCCGCTCGCGTTTTCCTTGAGTTGGGTCTGTGACGAATCCGCGTAATGCGTTGCATCGATCAATTCGATCAGGTCGGGGTACCGGATTTCTTGGAACAAGGCAGACGAGACAAAGCTCACAGCGGCCATCAAGACCAACACGCCGAGGAGCGTGTACATCAGCCATGAAGAGCCTTGCTGGTTGTTGTTGGACGCATTTGAACGTTTGTCGTTTTTGGGGTCGTCGGCCATTCCGAGTTGTCTTTGGTCTTTTGGCGGTTTGGATTTCTAAACTTGGTGATGCCTGTCAGGCCACTCGAGCCTGTGCATCCCATGCGGTTGGATATTCTAGCAATGCGGAAACTTCGGCGGAGCAATCGTGGCGATTTCGAGGTGCTAGGGGGATTTTGACAATCTCCCCCAGTTCTCCCAATTCGCCAACAATCTCCCAATTCGCCATGACGTGTGGCTGCCATGGTTGGTCCGGGGGGGCAGTCCCGCTTCCCGCCCCTTGGAAACCAAGTGGAAATCAAGCCTGCGGCAGACACCCCGATTTCGCGGGGCGGCCCCGCTTTGCAATTATGCGCCGTTGAGAGCGGTTGGGCAGGGTTTGACGTTGAGGATTTCGCCGAGAGTCCCTAGAATTTCGTAGTTTTCCCGAGTCGGATTTTGACGGTAACGAGGGTGGATACGCGCATACCGCCCACAGCACTGGTTTATCGACAGACACTTTGGATTTACGATCCAATCATCGTTATTTGGAATCCTTGATGTCTGGAATCAAAAATCAATTGGCAAAAAATCAGAGGAATCGAGTTCCAAACGTCGTCCAAAACGTAGCCGTGCTTGGTGCTACCGGCAGCATCGGCCAATCTACGCTCGATGTTTTGTCGCATTTGACCGATCGCTTCCGAGTCGCGCTTTTGTCGTGCCATCAGCGTTTAGATCGGTTTCAGGAACAGTGCGATCGCTTCCGTCCAAAGCGAGCTATTGTGACGGGGCCTCGCAGCGCCGAGGTGGATGCTTGGCTGGGCGGGAAGCCCGGATCCGCAGTAACCGGTTCCGCAGTAACCGGTTCCTCAGAACCCGGTTCCAAAGAAACGGTCCGCGAGGTTGGTTCCGATCGATTGATCGAAGCGATCTTATCCGACGATATCGATATCGTCGTGGCCGCGATTGTTGGCTGCGCTGGACTGGAGTCGTCGCTCGCTGCCGCTTCTGCTGGAATGCGGTTGGGTTTGGCCAATAAAGAGTCACTCGTGGTGGCAGGAGAGTTGTTGATCGCAGCAGCTCGGTCGAGCGGAGCTGAACTGCTTCCTATCGACAGTGAGCACAGCGCGATCTTTCAATCGATTCAAAGCGGTCACGGCAATTCCGAAGTCCAGAGGATCATTTTGACTGCCAGCGGTGGTCCGCTGCGTCAATGGCCGGTTCGCGATCTGGAGAACGCAACCGTCGAGGATGCATTGGCCCACCCTACTTGGAATATGGGGCGTAAGATCACGGTCGATTCGGCGACAATGATGAACAAAGCGCTTGAAGTGATTGAAGCTAAATGGCTCTTTGGTTTGACGCCGGAACAGATCACGGTGGTGATCCATCCGCAATCGACGATCCATTCGATGGTTGAGTTTTGCGATGGGTCGGTCATCGGTCAGCTCAGCCCTCCTGATATGCGTTTGCCTATCCAATATGCCTTGACCTACCCTGAACGAGTCCCTTCGCCAGCCCATAAAATCAATTGGACGGAACCTCATCAGATGGAGTGGTACCCAGTCGATCCCGAGCGATATCCAGCGCTGGAGCTAGGATTTGAGGTGGCTCGTCGCGGTGGAACCACCGGCGCCGTACTGAACGGGGCCAACGAGGCTGCCGTAGAGCTTTTTTTGAACCGTAAAATACGTTTGACCGAAATCGCTAAAATCTGTCGAGCTGTTTTGGATCATCATGACTATTCCCCTTCGCCGACCCTGGACGAACTGATGCGTTTGGATCATTGGTCGCGCGAGGAAGTTTTTCGTTGGATAAATCTCCCATGCTAGAACCTGTTGATTTTGTTCTCTCAACCCTTGGCTTGGATTTATCCAACTGGCTCTTTGCGGCCGCAGAAGCCTCCGTGCTCACCACTTGGGGCAATCGCCTGTACAACATCCTTCTGGTCGCGCTCGGGTTGGGCTTTGTCATTTTCGTGCACGAGTTGGGACACTTTCTCGCTGCGAAATTGTTCGGTGTGAAATGTGAAAAGTTTTATGTTGGCTTTGATGTTCCTATCAAAATTGGACCTCTGAAACTCCCTTCCAAACTCATGCACTTTCAGTGGGGGGAAACAGAATATGGGATCGGCATGATTCCACTCGGCGGTTACGTGAAGATGCTCGGGCAAGACGACGATCCTCGACGGCTCAAAGAGGAAGCGGAGCGCATCCGAACCGAGAATCCAGATGCGACGGCCGAGGATCCGAATCGAGTGAAGCTCGACCCGCGGTCTTATCCTGCCAAGCCGGTTTTCGCACGCATGATCATCATCAGCGCGGGCGTCATCATGAACCTCATTTTCGGAGTGCTGATGGCCGCGTTGGCGTTCAAATTGGGGGTCCCGTACGACCCAGCGGTGATCGGAGAGGTTATCCCCGGCGATCCGGCTTGGAAATCCGGCATTCAAGCTGGGGATAAGATCGTGAAGGTTGCCTCGGTCCGTGACGACCAGCTGTCGTTCAATGATATGCGCCAAAAGGTTGCGATCAGCGGTATTCGCGATTCCGCGACGCCGGTGGAAGTCGCGTACGAACGGGATGGGAAGGAAACCTATTTGCAGATCCTCGGAACGACGGCGCACTCGGCTCCTGACGCGAAAATCAAATTGCTGACCCTGGGTATCCGTGCCGCCAGCACTACAAAACTGACCAAAAAATTTGCGTTTGATCGTCATATCCGCGAGCAAGGACTACAGCTCGGGGCGCTCGAACCGGGCGACGTGATTGTTGGCATCGATGGTACCAAACTCGGCAGCAATCCCTACAACGATATTCCGATGGGTTACCAACTCGAGGAACGGCTCCATCCCAAGGCCAGCGAGACTGTAACCCTGCAGGTACAGCGAAGTGCCGGCGGTAACACGCAAACGGTGGATGTCCCTATCGCTCCGGTCAGGCTCAAGCATTTTGGGCTTCGATTTGCTGTCGAAGGAGTCACGGCGATCGCGACGGATTCAATCGCTGCGGCTGCGGGTGTTGAGCCAGGAGATCAGTTAGTCAAGTTCAACGGAAAGCCGATCGAGGATGCGCTTACCTTGCCACTCTTGGTCGCAAGCTTCGCGGGCAAGGAAGTCGAGCTCGAGTTGCTGCGGAAAACAGTGGCTCCAAAACCTGGGAACCCGGAGTCGCAATCTGGAGATGGAATTGTTGAGGCGGATCCGAGTTCCGATAAAAAGATCACTCTCAAGTGGACTGTTCCAACGACGTTTCAAATCATCAATACAATCTCGCTGTTCACCCCGTCAGGTTTCGAACTACCTGGGTCTGGATTGGTTTATAAGGCTTCCAATGTCGTGCAAAGCGTGATCGAAGGCTCCACCGCGGAAAAGAATGGTCTCAAGGCGGGGGACACTATCGCCCAAATTCAGTTCATCCCTCGCACCGAAAAAGAAAAAGCCTACTACAAGGAAGTCATCGATTCCAAGTCTCTCTTGGATAAGATTCCCGTCGACTCGGCACACAGCATCCAATTCTTCTTTGAGTTGGCTCAATTGATGCCAGAGGGATTGCCTGTTGCGGTCTATGTTGAGAGAGATTCCAAGGTAGAAGCGAGCGAGACCAATATTGCCGTTGATGCAACTTGGTATTGGCCCGACCGGGGGCTGGCCCTCGAGCCCTTCAAGAAGACCTATATTGCGCATAGCTTGCTGGATAGTCTAAGCCGAGGTGTCGGTGAGATTTGGCGGCGTCTCGGAGATGTGCTTGAGTTCCTGCAGTTGCTCGTGACCGGTAAAGCATTCAATGCTATCGGTGGACCAGGTACGATCGCAGTGCAAGCCACCGATGCCGCGTCGCAAGGGATCTCGCCGCTGCTGATGTTCTTGACCCTGCTGAGCGCCAATTTGGCGATTGTGAATTTCCTACCTATTCCCGCCCTCGATGGTGGGCACATGATCTTCCTGATCGCAGAGGCTGTATTAGGACGCCCAATCGATGAAGAACTGCAAATGAAATTGACCCTTGGGGGCGTCATTGGATTGCTGAGCCTGATGGCCTGGGCGATTTTTAATGACTATATCCATTTGTCCCGTTACTTTGGCGGTTAAGTGATTGGGCATCGGTTCATCTCGGTACTTCGCCATGTTTGGGCTTTCCCTTACACCCTATTGGGACTGAGCATCTACTGGTTCCCGTTTTTGGGAACCAGGAATATCATCCGGTATCGCGGCACCATCGGCGTGGTGGGGCCTGGGGTGGAGTGGATCCTCAGGTTGGCTCCCATTCCTGGCGGCGCTGCTGCCTTGACCCTGGGCCATACGATCTTGGCGACTTCGGAAGAGACCTACTTTGCAACGTGGGAGCATGAGTGGATCCACGTGCAGCAATACGAACGCTGGGGGCCTCTGTTCGTGCCAGCCTATTTATTGGCCGGGCTTTGGCAACGCATGCGAGGGGGGGATGCATACTGGGATAACCCCTTCGAAGTCGAAGCTCGTAGGAAATCATGAGCCGATAACACGATGGCGACCTGCTACAATACTCGGGGTTCCGACTGAATGGCTGACCATCCCAAAATACGGCCTCTCAACGCTCCCCAAAACGACCTCACACGGTTGCCCAGAGTGCAGAAAGTCCAGAGTGCAGAAAGACAAACTGCATTTGGGTGAAGCTCTAACTCGAACGGCGACACACGGAGATATTCAACGCATGTCCTCAAAGCTCATCAACCGCGACCGATTGCTGGATCGGTTTTTAAAATATGTGCGCGTCGGGACGACGGCCGATCCGAATACCAACGACTACCCAAGCAGTCGCGGGCAGTGGTTGCTCGGTCAGATGCTAGTGGAGCAACTGCGAGAGATGGGAATTGACGATGCTCTGCAGGACGATCATGGATTGGTATGGGGTACAGTACCTGCCACCGTGCCCGGGCCCGTACCAACGATTCTGTTCAACGCGCACCTCGACACGTCTCCAGAGGCTCCGGGCGATCATTGCAAACCGCAGGTGATTGAGTGTTACGAAGGAGGAGACATTCCGTTGCTTTCCGGGGATGTTATCCGTGAACAGGATACACCTGAGCTCGCGAAGCTATTGGGGCACACGCTGATTACCACCGATGGCAAGACCCTTTTGGGTGGTGATGACAAGGCGGGTGTTGCCGCGATCATGGAGTTAGCTCATCATTTGATGGAGAACCCGCATCTACCGCATGGTCCTATTCGAATTTTATTCACATGTGACGAGGAGATCGGGCGCGGAACTAAGTTTGTCGACATGCAACGAGCCGATGCAATCGCTGGCTATACGTTGGATGGAGGTGGTGCGGGAATCATCGATGTCGAAACATTTTCGGCAGATATGGCGACCGTTAAATTCACCGGGTACAACATCCATCCGTCGATTGGTAAAGGCAGGATGGTCAATGCCATTCGAGCCGCGAGTAAATTCGTTGCGATGCTCCCGTCCCAGTCGTTATCGCCCGAAACAACCGATGGACGCGATGGGTTTATACACCCGTATGTTCTCCATGGATCAGTGGCAGAGGCGATGGTGCAGTTGATCCTTAGAGACTTTGATACGGCGAAGCTTACCGAGTATGCAGATCGGTTGCGAGGTGTCGCGGCTGAGATTTGCAAGGAAGAACCGCGATTGGCAGTGCACGTCGAAATCGTGGAGCAATACCGGAATATGGCGGATCGACTCAAGCAGTTTCCGGTGGCCGCGGATCTGGCTGAGAAAGCATTCCACCATATCGGAATCACTTCGACTCGCGCATCGATCCGAGGTGGGACGGATGGTGCTTTGATGACGCAGATGGGGTTGCCCACCCCGAATCTTTCTGTCGGTCAGTACAACATTCACTCCTGCAAGGAGTTCGCCTCGTTGAGCGAAATGGAAATCGCGGTCA
The DNA here is from genome assembly GCA_046318275.1 of Pirellula sp. Classification (GTDB taxonomy): domain Bacteria; phylum Planctomycetota; class Planctomycetia; order Pirellulales; family Pirellulaceae; genus JBKCUI01. The sequence goes on from JBKCUW010000058.1 coordinate 242,171, forward strand.
AACAAGCCGTGGTGCTCGTTGATCTTTGGCAGCAGTTCGGAAGGTCTTAGGCGAATGCATTGCGATGTCGCGATTATTGGCGGAGGTCCAGGCGGAACGACACTGGCTTCACTGCTCAAGAAGTATTCGCCGAATTTGGATGTTTGCATTTTCGAAAAGGATTCCTTTCCTCGAGATCATGTTGGTGAGAGCCAATTGCCACCGACATCTGCCGTCTTGCACGAGATGGGAGCATGGGAAAAAGTTGAAGCTGCTGGGTTCCCGATCAAACTCGGAGCGAGTTACACCTGGGGTAAAACCACTGAACCGTGGGTATTTGGCTTTATTCCCGAATCTGAAATCGGCGATACCACGAGGCCTGGTACCTATGAAGGCTGGCGGAAGCAGGTGGCGTTTCAAGTCGATCGGTCACGGTACGACGCGATTCTTCTTGAACATGCAAAAAGTTTAGGCGTACGAGTTGTCCAGCCATCTCGGGTTGCAAGCGTTCAGTACACGGATGCATCATCGGGGGGGATTTCACGCAAGCGGGTCGAACGTTTGGTGCTCGAGAATGGTGATGATGTAACGGCTCGCTATTACGCGGATGCCAGCGGGAATTGCGCGATCCTTCGTAGGCAACTGGGGGTTGAAGTCGAGGTTCCGACCTTGCTGAAGAACGTGGCATTTTGGGATTATTGGTCGGCCGAAAACCTTAATGGGCACCTGCTCGAAAAAGGAACGATGCGGGTCATGATTCGAAGTGTGGGGTTTGGATGGATCTGGTACATCGTTCTCTCAGACCATCGTACGAGCGTCGGGGTCGTGTGCAACGCGGAGTATTTCAAAGAATGTGGTTTAAAGCCAGATGCGCTTTATCATCAGACCTTGAGCGCCCATCCCCAAATCTCAGACTTGCTGCGCAAAGCGCAATCTACAGGTACTGTTTCGACCACGACCGATTGGTCTTACGTCTCCAAGGAATCATGCGGTGAGAATTGGTTTCTCGTCGGCGAGTCGCTCGGTTTCGCCGACCCAATCCTAGCTGCGGGATTAACCCTCACGCATACTTGTGCCGAGCATTGCGCCTATACGATCCTCGATTTAGAACGCGGTGTTAAAGACGCTCAGTGGTTGCGAGATCAGTATCATGCCACACAATCACGCCGGGTTCGTCAGCATATGAAATTCGCGGAGTATTGGTATTCCGCAAATGGATTGTTTACTGATGTGCTGGAAAATTGCGCAGTGATCGCTGCACAATCGGGGCTAAACATGAGCCCGCAAGACGCATTTCGATGGTTAAGCCATGGTGGGATCGATGATATACCTGGCCAATTCGTGATCGGAGGATTGGGATTGGCGGGGGTAAAGTCCGTGCAGAAAAGATTCTCGCACGCAAAATCCGGAAGCGTAAGTTACTTGATTGATGGGATGAACACGTTTGATTTGGATATAGGAGGAGCTACGCGCGAGAGCATGGCGAATCCGACATCCGGCGAGGTGATGCATGTTCCAGTGCTGGTGAGGAATGAAGCCAGGCTCCCATTGATCGGCTATTACCTCCAGCTCTTCACTATCCTTCAGCAATATCGCTACATCGAAGAGATTGTCGCGGCCCTCCAGCGTTCGATTACACAATTGATTCAAGATCCTACGGGGCGAAAGCACGCTTGGAATCAATCGTTGCAATGCTTGGAAACCCTCGTCGCACAAGGTTGGGTTCGAGCATCCTGCACGCCAGGGCGGCATCTGCTTTCCATGAAGACTCCCGACGAAGGGGAAATCGTTTACACCGAGAGCTCCGGCCCAACTAAGCTTCGGTAGCCTGCTGGGCTGGTTTCGTTGTCGGTATTCGATCTATACAGTATCCGAAGGCCAGTCCAAACGGGAATGCAATCGCATGCGCCATGTCGCTTTGGAACTGCGAACCATTAGGATTGATGGTCGCTGTTACCACCCAACGTAGCAGCAGGATGCTGAGAACAACGAAAGCTATCCATCGGCGATTCGAGTTCTTCCATCGGAAAATGGCGACGCCCAGGCAACCGTAGTACCCAGCCGAAGGCCCGACGTCCAGCGTTCGACTCCATTCGCTGGTCCATGCTTGATCGAGCCATGCGTGGATGCTTAACAGAATCCCACTCTGGATCAGCAAGGTTGAAAGATGGGCTACCAAAAATGAGCATGCGGTAATCCAGAAACCCGATTGCCGCTCGAGAGTACCTACGCAGAGCAATATCATCGCAAAAGCGAGAAAAAAATGGATCGGATCCCCAGTGATGAATAGGCTCGATAAAATGCGTCCCCAGGCACCGTTTGCCATATGAAACGGAGAGTGTCCTAATAAATCGCGTACCGAGCCTGCTAATGGACCGGACCACGTGCCGTGTACCAAACTCTCCATCACAAGCAACATCAAGCAGAGCAAGGTTGCTGGAAACCATATGGTTTTCAGGAATTGGCTCGGTTTCCATCGAAGGGTCGGAAGCAAAATGCATCACCTTAAACGTTTCGCCCCATGGATCTCACTGCTGATCCTCATCGCGGCACTTGTTTTTATTTGGCATGAGATCGAGCATATCCAATATGGCCAAGTCCGATCGGCTCTGCATCGGATCCCCGTCTTGAGTATTTTGATGGCTGTTGCGCTGACGGCACTCAATTATCTCGTTCTCGTTGGGTACGACTACCTCGCCGTACGCTCGATCGGTCGACCGGTTCCGTTGCGATTCGTAGCGATTGCATCCTTTGTTGGCTTTTCTACGAGCTACAACTTTAGCTCGCTCTTGGGTGGGCCTGCAATCCGTTATCGATTTTATAGCAAATGGGGATTTACCCCTCAGGAACTTGTCCGAATTATCGTGATGATCGGTGTGACTTATTGGGTGGGGGTCGCATCGCTCGGGGCTGTTTTGTTCATCGTCGAAAACATGCCGTTCCCGGATCAGCTTCAAGTTTTCAAGTCCTATCCTTCGTTGCTTTCAACCCAGGGGATAGGCTGGATTTTAGCAGCGGTTGTCGCAGCATATTTGGTCTGGGTGGTAAGGCAAAAGGGTGGATGGCGGATCGGTGATACGGAAGTCAAGCCTCCTTCAATTGGATTGACGGCGCAGCAATTGGTGGTGGCTGCATTGGATTTGGCCATTGCTGCAGGTGCAATGTATGCGTTGGTGGGCGCGGATATGCAACTCCGCTATGACCAGTTTTTAACGGTCTACCTGCTCGCGACATTGGCTGTTGTTATCAGCAATGTACCCGGCGGTGTGGGGGTCTTTGAATCGGTATTTCTCGCATTTGCACCGAGCGAAGCCACGTCGTCGTTGGTAGCTTCGTTGATCCTTTTCAGGATCATTTATTACCTATTGCCGCTTACAATCGCCATGCTGTTGCTTGGGGGGGCAGAGGTCGTTCCCTTGCGCGGAAAAATTACCGAATCGTTGCATCGTGGAACGCAATGGTGGCCAGCGGTGGCGCCCTACGTGATTGCGATCATGACTTTTTGCGCTGGGACGATCATGATTCTCTCTGGAGCGACACCGGGGATCGTCGAGCGTGTCCAGTTTCTAGTCCGATGGGTGCCTGCACCGTTGCTCGAGGTGTCTCACTTTCTCGGAAGCATCGTCGGCGCTTGCCTGCTGATCCTGGCGAGAGGTTTGTACCGAAGGCTTGATTCTGCGTATTACCTAACCTGCGGATTGCTCATGGCTGGAATCCTCTTTTCTCTCATCAAGGGAATCGATTTTGAGGAGGCATTTTTTCTAAGTGTGGTTCTCGGCGCATTGCTTCCAGCTCACCGTGCGTTTTATCGAAAAGGCAAACTGATCCACGAGCGGCTGTCCCCATCATGGTTGCTGGCGATCGCCGTGGTAGTTGTCTGCGCGATTTGGTTGGGTTTGTTTTCGTCCAAGCATATCGATTACCGCGATTGGGATTGGTGGCGTTTCTTCGTCGATACAGAGGCCCCTCGCGCGCTTCGAACTGCGGTTGCTGTTGCATCGGTGCTGATTCTGTTCGGGGTGATGCGACTCCTATCACCGTATCCGCCAACACCAGAGGGTGCGTCGCCTGCGGATATCGAAACCGCTTTCTCCATTGCGAGTAAACACCCACGAGCCTATGCGCATTTGGCCGTCCTAGGGGACAAGCAGCTGATGTTCAATGAGGAACGGACCGCGTACGTCATGTACGCCCGGCAAGGTCGTTCATGGGTCTGCATGGGAGACCCCGTAGGACCTGATGACAGCGTCAATGATTTGGTGTGGCGTTTTAGGGAGCTTGTGGACCGATATGGTGGAAGGCCAATCTTCTACGAGGTGGGGACCGAGTACCTAACCGTATATCTTGACCAAGGGCTCACTCTGTTGAAGATTGGCGAGGAAGGACGGGTATCGCTTCCAACATTCGGTCTTGAAGGTTCATCTCGGAAGGGGCTTCGGCAAACATTTAACCGAATGAAACGCGAACAGGTCGAATTTGAGGTGTTACCACCGGAGCGAGTGACGGAAATTCTCGGACGACTAAAGGAAATTTCCGATCGCTGGATGGTTGAAAAAGGTGCCGCAGAGAAGGGGTTTTCGCTGGGCTTCTTTGATGAAGCCACCCTGGTGAGATACCCATGTGCCGTCCTGCGTAAAGATGGCACCATCGTTGCCTTTGCAAATGTTTTACCGAGTGAAGCTAAATCGGAGTTGTCGATCGATCTGATGCGCTACGATGTCGGCGAACTGTCAGGTGTCATGGAGTACTTATTTATTGAACTGATGCTCTGGGGGAAATCGCAAGGCTACCAGTGGTTTAGTTTGGGCATGGCTCCGCTTTCAGGAATTGAATCCAGGCGATTATCTCCGCTATGGAATCGCATGACACAGTTGCTTTTCAAGCACGGGGATCGGTTCTACAGTTTTGAAGGTTTGCGGCAATATAAAGATAAATTCGATCCGGAGTGGGAGGGGCGGTACATCGCTTTGCCCAGGGGGATGGCACTCCCGAAAATGCTTGCCGATTTGACTTCTTTGATCGGGAAACATCGTTAGCAGCGATTCGGTGTCGTTGTTGGTATACTGTTGGAAGTTTTGACCTGACTCTTGCCTCGAATTGCAATCGTGAATGGTAACCATGCAACGAAAGTATCTCCCTTCCTTGGTTCTCGTTTCCTCACTGCTGTGCATGCCTGCTTTCGCTGAAACCAAACGGGATTGGAGAGCTTGGCGAGGTCCGCATGGGCATGGAAGTATCGAAAGTGGTAATTTCCCCGATGCTGTCGACGCGAAGCATCTGAAATGGAAAGCGGAATTGCCTGGGAAGGGATGCTCGACACCGATCCTTTTGGGAGAAAGCATTTTTCTGACAGCACCTGCCGAAGGCAAAGATGCTGTTTTGTGCATCGATTCGAATGGCGCTCAAAAATGGATAACGCGATTCGATCAAGAAGATGCTGGTAAGCATCGCAATGGTTCCGGGAGCAATGCCTCACCGGTCACCGACGGTGACTCGGTGTTCGTTTACTTCAAGAGCGGTACCTTCGCTGCATTGGACTTGCAAGGTAAAGTATTGTGGCAAATGAACTTGGTTTCTATGTACGGCAAAGACACTTTGTTCTGGGACCACGGGACCAGTCCCGTGTTGACGCAAAAGTATGTCGTAATGACTCGGATGCATCAGGGAGAATCGTGGCTTGCCGCATTCGACAAAAAAACAGGGGAGCTCGTTTGGAAAGTTCCTCGCAATTATAAAGTTCCCACCGAATGCGACCACGGTTACTCCACGCCGCTGGTTATCAATTACCAAGGCAAAGAGTCGATCTTGGTTTGGGGGGCGGAACACGTCACCATCCATGACGCTTCCAACGGCGAAGTGACATGGTCGTGCGGTGATTTTAATCCCGATGGAGCGCAATTGTGGCCAGCGATAGCGACCCCGGTAATCGCCGATAACACGGTTGTGATTGCCTACGGGCGAAATGACAGAGGTATTCCCCGGTTGCATGGAATCAAACTGGAGGGAAATGGAGATACGACCGCGACCAACCACGCTTGGAAACGAGACGATGTTGGAACGTTCGTTCCGTCACCATCCATCTACAAAGGACAAGTCATCTTGGTGCGGGACCAAGGTGAAGTCGAAAGCGTTGCACCAAAGACTGGCAAGACGAATTGGAAGGGGGCGTTTCCAAAAGGGCGATCGAATTTCTATTCGTCCCCTTTGATCGCTGGGGACAAAGTGTTTGCACCGCGAGAGGATGGCGTTGTGTTCGTCGGGCGGATGAACTCGAACGGTTTCGAAGTTTTATCCGAGACGAACCTGGGAGAACCGGTTATCGGTTCCCCCATCCCCATGGGAGAGCAAGTCCTAATTCGAGGCGAAAACCATCTCTATTGCTTCGGCAATTAACAGGTTGTTCGCAGCTTCAAGAAGGCTTGCAGGTTAATTCGACCATCGCTCGGGAGCGGGTAGCTTCTCACACGATCCGCGATTGAATCGCCACGTGAGACCGAATCCGAGCCAATAGCTCGAGATCGATGTGTTGGTATAGTCCCCCAATTGCTGGCTCGAGTGGAACATACCCCCACCCATCACGTCCGCATCGATACCAGGCAACAAGTCAACAATCCCAACGCCACCGGTGAGGCGATGCTGTCCGGTGACCGCAAGCAACCCTTGGGAGTAGCGAACCACGGGAATCCCGCCCGGTTGCACAACACCTCCGATGTTTATCGCCGGATTGTTGTCCATGGGATTCTCCGCCCATACATAACCCGATCGCCACTTGACCTTACCTTGAGTAAGCTGGCTGCCTAACTGCACGACCCATTGATTGTCGTAAAGCACATTGTACATGGCTGCTTGATCCCATAATTTGTAAAGCACGTCCATGCCGAGCAGCAATTTACCATCCATCAATGTGGTATTGGCAATTCCAAAGCCAATGTTTTGAGGTAGATCCATCGCAACATCGCTGACCAATCGACTTCCCCCATAGTTCAAAATGAAGGCGTTATTGAAGTCGTACGATTGCTGAGTCTGATAATACGCACCGACCGTCGTCTTTTCAGTTAGCAGATAATTGGTACCGAGTGTGCCACGCAACGCGTAATCCGGGGTCATGCTGCTGGTCCCCAAGAACGGACCATTGTAAAGAGCAATCCCGAGCGCGAGACTCGCACCGATCGACCATCGATCCGTAAGATCCGCTCCAACCGATGCTGGCAAGCTGAAAACGCTGAGGGCTGAGTTCGTTCCGGCGCTCGCAGGCACTTGTCGAAAATCGACAGCGCCGCCAGCCGCAGAAACAAATCCTACCCCGACCGTGACAGGAAGACCCAATTCATCGATGTCTTGCGTGAGCCCGATGTTTCCCATCGGTGTGCCTGGTGCTACCGACGTCGCCGAATAAGCACCGATCAATGGATTGGGATCACCGACAGGAAGCCCCGCCGATTGATTCATCTTGAACGTCGGATCCGCCCATGCTCCCCCAAATAGGAACTGCGTGCCGCGGTATTGAGTCAGCGATGCGGGGTTCCCATTGATGGCACTGGTCAGGTCTTGGGGGCGGGCGATACTCACGCCACCCATCCCTCCGGATGCCGGCATCAGAGTGTTGTGCAACTCTACGCCGAATGATTGCGCATACGATTGTGATTCGAGGCCTAACATGGAACTCGCAGCAATACACCCGAAGGTCAGCCAACCAAGTTTCATTCGTCGCATCGCGCACTCCTCCTTGAAGCATGTTCGGCCCGCTACGCACTCCATGCGTATCGCGGTGGAAAGAAGATCCGCTCATGGAATCGACCGAATCGATCAGAGTGAAACAGAAACGATTCCGTATGCCGAAGAGTTCACCCAGCTTGCCTCGCTTTCGCGGCCCGAGTGTCAGAAACTCACCGGGTTCTGGCACTGCATAAAAGAATCACACGAATGTGTGTAACGCTAGCGTTTGCGCATGGGCATTCAGCGTTTGAGTACTTTTACGGGGTATCGGCTGAGTTCACCAAAAACATTCAGCCAAAACCGACGGCTTGGAGCATGGGTATGCGCTTTCGCAGAAATCCATGAACCGAAAAACTATCTCACGTGGAGGCGGTCGCGAGGGCGGAGCCGAGCGTTGTCCCGGGGGCTGGCAAGGTACTGTGCCCACGCAAATAAATGTCGATCGCGCGAGCTGCACCGCGTCCTTCGTTGATGGCCCAAACCACAAGCGATTGACCTCGACGGCAATCGCCCGCCGCAAAGACGCCGGGGATGCTTGTCGCGAACCTGCCATGCTCCGCCTTGTAATTGCTACGCGGATCGGTTTCGATCCCGAGCAGCTCGGCAACGTAATGCTCGGGTCCTAAAAATCCCATCGCCAGGAGGACCAGGTCAGCGCCGATCACTTCTTCGCTGCCTGGGATTTCGGTCATGTTCATCTTTCCATTTTCAAACTTCCAAGAAACGCGGACCGTCTTGATGCCGGTTACGTTCCCCTTCCCGTCGTCGATAAACTCCTTGCTGAGGATATTGTAAACGCGAGGGTCGTGGCCAAATTTCTGGGCCGCTTCTTCATGGCCGTAATCGGAGCGGAAGATGCGAGGCCATTGGGGCCAGGGATTGTCTGCGGCGCGCGATTCGGGGGGCCGATCGAGCAACTCAAAGTTCACCAGTTGCGAACAACCATGGCGAAGGCTCGTTCCGATACAGTCGCAGCCGGTATCACCACCACCGATCACAACAACACGCTTTCCTTCCGCCGAAATGTATTTACCATCCTTGTGGTTGCTGTTGAGAAGACTCGCTGTGTTCGCTGTGAGAAACTCCATCGCGAAGTGTATGCCGTTCAGGTTTCGGCCTGGAATTGGCAAATCGCGAGGTTTGGTAGCTCCGGTTGCCAATAAAATCGCATGATTCTCTGCTTGCAATTGCTTGGGATCGACGGTGCGTCCGACGTCTGCTCCTGTAACGAATTTGACCCCTTCTGCGGCCATCAAATCCAGACGGCGTTGGACGACACCTTTGTCGAGTTTCATGTTTGGGATGCCATAGGTCAGCAAGCCTCCGATACGATCGGCCCGCTCATAAACCGTGACGGAATGCCCAACCTTGTTCAATTGATCTGCCGCGGCGAGCCCGGCTGGTCCGCTGCCGATGATGGCGATGTTTTTTCCTGATCGAGATGCAGGTGGCGACGCTGTTACCCAGCCCTCTTGAAAGCCGCGATCGATGATCGCGTTTTCGATGTTCTTGATCGTCACGGGTGGATTGGTGATTCCGAGAACGCACGAGCCTTCGCAGGGGGCGGGGCATACTCGCCCGGTGAACTCAGGGAAGTTGTTCGTCTTGTGCAATCGATCGAGGGCTTCGCGCCAACGTCCGGTGTAGACCAAGTCATTCCATTCGGGGATCAAGTTTTGGATGGGGCAGCCCGATGCCGATTGGCAGAACGGGACACCGCAGTCCATGCACCTGGCCCCTTGAGTCCGAAGATGTTCTTCGGTGGGATCGGTGTAAATTTCCTTGTAGTCTTCGAGACGTACTACCGGCAACCGCCATTCGACTTTCTTGCGTTCAAACTCTTTGAAACCAGTTGGCTTGCCCATCGATTTCCTGCTCTATTCCAAACGAAGTGTGTGGTTGATGTGTTTTATATTGTTGTGGATGATTTTTTCGATGTAGCGTGTTGGTCGCCACATACTCGCCGCCGCAAATTGCTCGCGTGCTATTATGTTGATGAGCCTTTCCGAAAACCATGCATCGCGTTGCCATTCGCCGCATAGGCGAAAGCTGCGGTTTCGGGTTTTTCGGATGGACTCTATGTCTTTGCCAAGGCCGGTGCCGCTGCGCGTTCTTTTTTCTGCTCGAGCATTACCCGCTTGAAATCGGTTGGCATGACCTTCACGAACCTTGCGATGCTCTTCTTCCAATCGGCGAGCAACGACTTGGCCACAGTAGATCCTGTCAATTCCGCGTGCTTCGAAACCAAGGTATGAACTTCTTCAATATCCTCCGGTTCTACGAGCGATTCTAGTTCGACGGTTCCTAAGTTGGTTCGGATTCGAAGCGCGTCGATGTCATCCAACACGTACGCGATGCCTCCGCTCATCCCGGCGGCAAAGTTGCGTCCGGTCTGGCCTAGGATCACGACGCGACCACCAGTCATGTATTCACAACCATGGTCTCCAACGCCTTCGATGACGGCGTAGCAACCGGAATTGCGAACTGCGAACCGCTCGGCAGCTCGACCTCGAACGAACAATTCTCCCATCGTCGCTCCGTATAAGCAGACATTGCCGATGATGATGTTCTCTTCGGGCTTGAATGTGGCGCGTCGGTCTGGGTAGATAATGACACGACCACCCGACAGGCCTTTGCCCACGTAATCGTTCGCGTCACCTTCGAGTTCCAGTGTCACACCGTGAGCGAGGAATGCACCCAAGCTCTGTCCGGCCGATCCACGGAATCGGATGTGAATCGTGTCGGTTGGAAGTCCCTTTTGGCCATAACGCTTCGCGATGTTGTGGCTGAGGATTGTACCGACTGTCCGATTGGTGTTGATGATCGGGAGTTCAAACTCGATCTTGGCCCCTGTTTCCAAAGTCTTTTGACAACGTGGAAGAAGTTCGAGCATGTCGAGTGATTTCTCCAATCCGTGGTCCTGAGGGATCGTGCAATGAACTACGGTATCGTGTGTTGGGCCTTTGGCAGGACGCAGGATCGGAGTCAGGTCCAATCCGTCTGACTTCCAGTGCGAAATGGCATGGTCGACCTTCAAGCAATCGCTTCGGCCCACCATTTCGTCGATCGAATGGAAGCCCAGGGATGCCATGATCTCCCGTGCGTCCTCCGCGACCATGAACAAATAGTTCACGACATGCTCTGGCTTGCCAGCGAACTTGGCTCGCAATTCGGGGTCCTGCGTTGCAATTCCCACTGGGCAGGTGTTCAAATGGCATTTTCGCATCATGATGCACCCGAGCGTGATCAGAGGCGCTGTCGCAAACCCGAACTCTTCTGCTCCTAGCAACGCGGCGATGACGACATCGCGTCCAGTTTTGAGTCCGCCGTCGGTTTGGAGCGTGACTCGAGAACGGAGGTTGTTCAAGACCAACGTCTGATGGGTTTCCGCGATCCCTAGTTCCCATGGCAAGCCGGCATGCTTGATGCTGGTCAATGGGCTGGCTCCGGTACCACCGGTGTCACCGCTGATCAAGATGTGGTCAGCGTGGGCTTTAGCAACGCCCGATGCGACGACACCGACACCCACTTCACTCACCAGTTTGACGCTGACACGTGCGCTGGGGTTGCTGTTCTTCAAATCATGGATCAGCTGCGCCAAATCCTCGATCGAATAGATGTCATGGTGCGGTGGAGGGCTGATTAGTCCCACACCGGGAGTGCTATACCGGATCCGAGCGATGTACTTGTCCACCTTGCGGCCAGGAAGCTCACCTCCTTCGCCCGGCTTGGCTCCCTGAGAAATCTTGATTTGAATTTCGTCGGCATTGGCCAGGTACTCGATGGTCACACCAAAGCGCCCGGAGGCCACTTGCTTGATGGCGGAGCGCTTGCTGTCGCCATTGGGTAAGGGTTGGAATCGAACAGGGTCTTCACCACCTTCGCCTGTATTGCTCTTGCCCCCCAATCGATTCATCGCAATCGCGAGAGTCTCATGGGCTTCGGAACTGATCGAACCGAGGCTCATGGCACCGGTACAGAACCGCTTCACGATCTCCTTGGCTGGTTGCACTTTGTCGATGGGAATCGGTTCCCGAACCGACTGGAACTCGAGCAACCCTCGAAGGGCATAACGCATCTTGGCATCGCGATTGATATGGTCTGCAAAGCGGCGATAAGCGTTCTTGTCCCCGTTGCGAGCAGCGACTTGGATGTCAGCGATCGCGGCCGGGTCCCAACCGTGCCGTTCTCCCTCCGCTCGCCAGTGGAACTCACCTACGTTCGGGAGCATGGACCATGCATCGGCGCGATTGGAGGGGAAGCCGAGCGCGTGTCGGCGAAGTGTTTCTTCCGCCAAAATGTCGAATCCGCAGCCTTGGATCCGGCTATTGGTTCCCTTGAAGCAACGCTCGATGACTTCGGTCTGCAACCCGAGCGCTTCGAAGATCTGGGCACCTTTGTAACTGGCCAAGGTGCTGATCCCCATTTTCGCCATGACCTTGAGCATTCCCTTGGCCACCGCTTTGCGATAAAGCGAGACGATTTTCTCGTCATCTTTTTCTTCGAGCATCCCATCCCGTGAGGCTTGCCAAAGGGATTCAAAGGCGAGGTAAGGATTGATTGCATCAGCGCCATAGCCGACCAGCAAGCAATGGTGGTGCACTTCGCGAGCTTCACCGGTTTCCACAACGATACCGATCGCCGTACGCTTGGCGACTTTGACCAAATGTTGGTGGACTGCACCGCACGCGAGCAAACTGCTGATAGCGACTCGTTCATTGGAAATCTTGCGATCGCTGAGGACGATCATCGTAAAGCCGGCATCGATCGCTTGTTCCGCTTCTTTGCAGATGCGATCCAACGTCGCTTCAAGGCCCTGTTTGCCCATGGTGCGATCAAAGGTTATGTCGATCGTCTGCGTCTTCCAACCCCGCGACGACATGTGCTTGATCGCCTCGAGCTCTTCATTGGTCAGAATTGGGTGTTGGATCAACAAGCGGTGGCAGTGATCTGGCGTTACCGCCAACAAATTCTTTTCAGGACCGACGTAGCACTCGAGAGACATGATGACATCTTCTCGGATCGAATCGATCGCCGGGTTGGTGACCTGGGCAAAGAGTTGCTTGAAATAGTCGTAGACCAAACGAGGCTGATCGCTGAGGCATGCGATCGCGGAGTCGTTACCCATCGAGCCGATCGGGTCGACCTGGGTTTGGATCATCGGAACCAGCATGAAGTGCATGGTTTCGATGGTGTAACCGAACGCTTGCATGCGTGGAAGCAACGTTGCGGGATTGAAACCATGCCACTCCGGTGCTTTGGGAAGTTCATCGAGTGTGATTCGGCCTGCATTGAGCCATTCGCGATAAGGCAGTTTCGCGGCAAATTGGTTCTTGAGCTCTTCGTCGGGAATGAGTCGACCTTCCTCGAAATCGATCAAGAACATTCGACCTGGTTGCAATCGTCCTTTTTCCTTGACGATCGCTGGATCGACAGGGAGTACGCCGACTTCGCTCGCCATGATGACTCGGTCATCGGTGGTCAAGTAATAGCGGCTTGGGCGCAATCCGTTTCGGTCGAGCGTCGCACCGATATAGTGGCCGTCGGTGAACACGATCGATGCAGGGCCGTCCCATGGCTCCATCATGCAACTGAAGTATTCGTAGAAAGCGCGTTTTTCTTGCGACATGGTGTCGTGCTTTTGCCACGCTTCCGGGACCATCATCATGATGGCTTCCTGAAGCGTGCGGCCAGTCATGAGCAAGAATTCGAGCACGTTGTCAAAGGTTCCCGAGTCGGAACACATCGGCTCAACGACGGGGAACAGCTTTTTAAGTTCTGGGCCAAACAGTTCGCTCTCCGCCATGCCCTCGCGAGCATGCATCCAGTTGATGTTTCCTCGCAGCGTGTTGATTTCACCGTTGTGGCTCATGAACCGTAGCGGTTGCGCGCGATCCCAACTGGGGAAAGTGTTCGTCGAGAATCGAGAGTGGACCATGGCCAAATGGGTCTCGAAATCGGGATCGGAGAGATCCGAGTAGTACGGAACCACTTGCGCGGGGGTCAACATCCCTTTGTAGATCAGGGTATTGGTCGAAAGGGAGCAAACATAGAACAACGATGCTTGTTCCAAGTTGCTATCGGTCCGAAGCTTGTGGCTGGCTTGTTTGCGAATCAAGTACAGTTTTCGTTCGAACTCGAGCGTCGACAATCCCTCCGCAGCCTTGATGAAGACTTGTTCGATCCAAGGTTCTGCGGATCGAGCGGTTGGCCCGATGTCGGCGAGTTCGGTCTTTTGAGGGACCTTGCGCCAACCGAGCAGCGTTTGACCTTCAGCGATGATCAGACGGTTGAACTCGCGCCGACAGAAATCACGTTCGGCTGGATCTTTTGGGAAAAAGATATTTCCCACCGAATAGTGACCCGCCGCTGGCAATTCTAATTGCAACTCGTCCTTCGCCACACGGCGCAGGAATTTGTCGGGCATACCGACCAAGATCCCGGCTCCGTCGCCGGTGTTCTGCTCGCACCCGCACGCTCCGCGGTGATCCATGTTGATCAGGATCGTATCGGCATCCTTGACGATTTGATGGCTAGGTTTTCCCTTCACATGGGCAACGAAACCCACACCGCATGAATCCTTTTCCAAATCGGGATCGTAGAGACCTTGCTTTTCTGGATAGCCAAAAGGTTTGTTCATGGATCATTCTCTTCTTGAGGCCGCGATCGCTCGAAGTGCGACGGCGTTTTAGGTTGGTTTAGGTGTTGGGGTGGGTGCGATTCGGAATGTTCGATTCCGCTGCGAACTCACGAGGAAAGCAAGCGTTCCATCGCGAGGGGCCAAGTGGATACAGGCTGCATCCGCTCGCTGGAGATTCCAGTGGGCAAATGGATGCGGCTGGCTGTTGTATCCGCTAACTGACGAGCGTTCTGTTTTCGAGTTCTGAAGCGGGGATCCCTACGCTGTTGCTCAGCGATTGAGATTCGAGCAGGAGCTCTCCGTGGGTGTCGGGTGATTTCGCGGAATCACCTTCCCAGACTTTTTGCTTCATGATTAACTCCATAAAGCTTCTTGCCGCTCGAGTCATCGAAACATCTCTGCGTTGGATGACTCCCAATGGTCGGGTCAATTCGAGTCCTTCGCATTCGAGCATTTTGAGCGAGCCAGCAGCGAGCTCGTTTTGGACGGTCAACTTGGGAATGATCGCAACGCCACTGTTGACGATCGCGGCATGTTTCACCGAGTCGATATTGTCGAGTTCGACGACAATGCGCATCGTGATGCCAAGATTGCGGAGCTGCTTGTCGATCTCCTGACGAATCCGCAAGTTGCTGGCGAACGCAACGAGTCCGACTTGGGAAAGATCCTCTGGTTTGATCGTTCGTTGGAGCGACGACAAACGGTGACGAGGTGAGGCGACCAAAATCATCGGTTCGTCGCGCCACTTTGTGGACTGGACCGAGAGGGTGGTCTCGGGATAACTCACCATCCCAAAGTCGACAGTCCCCTGTTCGACCATCCGGTAGACTTCGTGCGGATGGGCTAATTGATAGGTCAACGTCGCTGCGGGGCAGCTCTTCGCAAACTGTTCTTGCAAAGTCGGCAGGTAGGACAATCCCATCGAGTAGATGGAAGCCACCACGACGTGTCCTGTAACGGTGGACGAGGATGCACTGCCCAATCGGACTTCGTCGACCAACGCATCAAATTGCCGAAGAACCCCCGAGAGGCCATCGAAGAATTTTTGGCCTTCTGCGGTCAAGATGAACGGACGTTTCGTTCGGTCGATCAACTTGACCCCGAGAAACTCCTCCAAATGCTGGACGCTTTGGCTGGCAGCACTTTGAGTCATGCCATGCTCTACCGCTGCGTGGGAAAAACTCCGTTTGCGAACAACATCGTAGAAAACCTTGAGCGAGCGGATATGAACCGCCTGACTCACTCCCTTTTTATTAGTTTCGCTAATTTTTCGACTCCTGTATTAATGAATGCGATTCGAAGGATACCGTGGATGGGAGGTTTCGTCAAGCGATTCCTTGGTTTTGCCAGGGTTTGCTGGGTTTGCCGAAGCTTTTCCTGACGACGGGCAAAAGGCCAATAATGGTTGAAAACACCCCCAGAAAATGCATCTAAGGGGGATATCCGGCGCTGATTCTATTTGCCGGGGTAATTTAGACCTGTGCGGAAAAATATTTTCTACTTTTAGGGCCGGATGAGGGTGGGTCCACGGCCGCGTTGAGTTCTAGGATCCTGGTTGGGATGGCAGAGAGAGTCCTTCTTTTGGGGATATTATCCCCCTTCAATTCGAGCCGAAAGTTTCTAGAATGCGTCGACTGACTCGCCACTTGCCGTCGAAGGGAAGTTCGGTAGTTATGCGTCCGTGGCGCAATTGGATAGCGCATCGGTCTTCGGAACCGAGGGTTGAAGGTTCGAATCCTTCCGGGCGTACTTACCTCATCCAGCGAACTTAAGGCGACCCGCCAGTTCGCGGACGGAGACGTTTTCTTTCGCGACACATCGGTCGCTAGAGTCCCCAATAGTTTGGGCGTTTTTGATTTTCGGCCCCTTGCTGACCGCGTTCTCGCGTTGATTGGCGGTTGCGTGTTACATCGCCGAGCGGCTAATGAGTAACAGCCAAACTCACACTGGGTCACGGAGGCACGGAGAAGAACCGTCGACCGGATACGTAGTATCCATCCATTCTCTCCCCAGCCCGACTCTGTGTCTTGGTGGCCCTGTGTGATACTGTACTTGAACTATGGATCAGCGATCGAACAGCCCATCACGACAGAGACTGTCGTGCCACGATGGGCCGCCCTGTAGAGCCGTTGTCCTCAACTGCTCAGCGCCAGGAGCCAAAAACGACTAAGACAATCGCTCACCATGAGATTGGTGTTGCGCTCGAGCCGGATCTCGTTCGGGATTAATCGCAAGATCCACAACTCTCCTTCGCGGCTTCGCGGCTTCGCGTGAGGTTTGCTCGAGGATTAACGAGTAACAGCCAAACTCACACTGAGGCACGAAGGCACGGAGAAGAACCGTCGACCGGATACGTAGTACCCATCAACGCTCCTCCCCAGTCTGACCCTGTGTCTTGGTGCCTCGGTGTGATACTGTACTTGAACTATGGATCAGCGATCGAACAGCCCATCACGACAGAGACTGTCGTGCCACGATGGGGTATGGCAGGCTCAATCACTTGGTCGGTTCGGATGCGCCGTGATTTGGAAGAGATTCGGCTAGCAAGAACACGAGTGGAGCATTCCAATTGATCGCGACCTCGTTGGTTGTGAAGTTCTCTTTGACGTCGTTCCATTGTCGGGCAGGAGGCCGCTTTTCTTTTGCATCCTGTGCATTGGGACCTCCAATCAGCATTCCTGGCCAAGGCTCAACGATATTGTCCGCTTCGCTTGGGCGGTGATGAGGATTCATTGGCCAGCGACTTCCGACTTGAGTGACATAACTCGTATTGAACGTGTTCCGACCTAGTAGGTAGTGGAGCGTGTCTTGAGCGGCGTTGACATACTCTGGCTTTGGGGAGATCCGATTGGCAAGTCGAAGCATCATGCCGTAATTTCCAACGAGGGCGTTGGACCCCCAAATGTAATTCTCCGTAGTAAGAGGGACTCGATAGCCATTTTGCAATACCCTTATTGCGATCTCGTCGGCAGCCTTTAAGGCCTCGCGACGGATCTCTTGTTGCGTTTTTGGATCGACTGAATGTTTACTTTCTAATGCGTAGCCATAAAGAGCCAGCGCATGTACTTTCTTCCACTCATGGGGAAAACCTGAATTGAACATCGGTTGAGCGCGTCGATAATGATTGAGAAAGAACTCATGGTAGGTGGCGTTACCGGTTGTGCGAAATAGTTCGGCAGCAGCCCAAAGCCTTTCATCACTCGCATCGTCGTCTTCGTAGGCACCCGTTTGGATACCATCGGGATTCTCGCGGAAATGGCTGTCTGGAGTCGCTTCCATCCAAGCCCATCCGCGTTCGGCTGCGGCTAAGCAACGATTTGCAAATTCAGGATCGAATGGCCTGTAGACTCGTGCAGCAATCGATGCAACAGCCACCAGATCTCCGGTAGCTTGGGTTGTCAAATAAGGAGATTTCCCGCTACCGATAATCAGCATTGGTGCGTTATCTGACTCGGGCACGATCGATCCGGGGAACTTGGCTGTGGTTTCTTTGTGCCAAACCCCACCGCTTTCCTCCTGCATTTGAAGCATCCAGTCTAAGTTCCAACGGATCTCGGCCAACATCGGCGGCAAGGAGCTTGTGGACTCGGGAACCATCAATTCAAAGTCGCGAAGCTTTTCTGCATTCAACTCATAAGCCCACAATAGAGTTCCCATCGCGATGCCAGAGTTAATCGTGTAGCGACCAAAGTCTCCCGCATCATGCCACCCACCGACGATGGATCGTGTTCCTGTTCGACCTGTTGATGGATCGAAGTGCGCTTCCGCTTTATGGCATTCAGCATGATGAAAGTGAGCAAAGTCACCACCGAGTTTTACTTCAGTCCCGCAACGTTGGCCGGTATAGAAAAGCATCGACATTTGCAACGTGTGTATGAAAACATCATCGCCCACACGAAAGTCGAAACTGCGGCCGACACCATCCACATCCAAGTAATATCTGCCGGGAATTGAGACCTTGGTGAAATCGATCCATCGTACCGTATCACCACTATCGGAATCGAAGGACGCGGTTCCTGCCGACACCGATGCGACGATCTCGTGGTTGTCTGATTTGCGGACGACAATTTGGCCCTTTGGCTCAGCGGTCAGAACTGCAATTTTGGTTTCGTCGACTAAGTACCCTACTTGGCAAACTTTGACCTCGTCGCTGAACTTGCGAACCATCGCAAGCGATTGTTGCTGTTCTACAGTTTTGTTGCCCGGTTCGCCAGCGTCAACTGCGACCCTTAGCGATGCGGTTGCGAGCAGTGTTGCCGAAAGGAGGACGGTTGCGAGTGGCTTCATCATTCAACGAGGGGGGATTTGGGAACAAATTGCAAACTCTTCTAGCGTTAAATTTTGCCACAGATGCTTACGTCTCGTCTTGAATGGCAGCACACATCGTTTGAATAATTGAGGCGTGGCATGCTTTCTAGAGCTACACCAAGAGTCGTTGGCTGATAGGGGAAGAATTGAACCCGGCTTTGAATCTTGCTCTCATTCTCGCCGAAGGAGCCACTGGGCACTGGTCGGGTCTAGGTTCGCGATTTTCAGCGAATGCGTAGATGTTTCGCCCGCCAGCCACTCGGCGTCGAACCATATTCGACCTTAAACTGACGAGACAAGTGAGCTTGGTCGCTAAATCCTAGTCGTTGAGCAATTTCCGCAATCGAGCTTGGGGATTGAATTAACGCAGCGGCGGCTCTCGCCAATCGAAGTTTGCGATGAAATTGCATGGGAGAAGTTTGGAGATGCGTTCGGAACTGCCTTTCGAAAGCGCTCACCGATAGGCCGACAAGCTTTGCGAGCCCGTGGTTGGTAAAAAAGGTGCAGGACTCGTCCTGCAATGCTTCAAGTGCAGGTGCCAATTGGGGGACTGGAAATTCGGGGCCCTTGAGGTCCCGAAGAAGTCTCGCGATTCCCGCCGTTGCTGCGAGCTCTCCCTTTTGGTTTCTCAATGGTATTTTGTCGGTCTGAAACCAACGAAGTGCACGGTCATAACCACTGACCAACTCGATACGATTTCGGACTCGCTGGCCCTTGAGAACGAGTTTGTCGTCGGCTCGGAATGCCTCTGCGATCCAGGGTGGGGATAGCTCGTAATCGGTTTTGCCAATCGCTTCCTCTATCGATGCGAGGGAGTAGCCCAACTGAAAGGTTTGGTTGACACGGAGGTATCGGCCATCGGTGTCTTTGATCCAAAACTGAGAGTCCGGCAAGCAATCGAAGAGCAGCAATGCGTCCGTTAGGTCCAATTCGGAGAGTCGGTCACCGATGCTGCATTTTGTCTGTGATCGCTTGGCATTCATCGTTGCAAGTGCCTAGCATTGCGTCAAAGCACTGATTTTCGGAGGCGTCACGGGAATGACTTCGCGAGCGATTCATTCCCCAGGAGTCGATTTGTAGGGTGCTTTAGGACGTTTTCCCGGGATCAACGCCATGCGGGGATCGGTCTGCCGGGTGTCCAGGGTGCACCTACGGCGTCGAAGCGACTGAGCATTGCGGGAATATCCGTGCTGAGCAACTTATTGAGTTCTACGAGCGCTGTTTCGAACTCTTGGCCTGCTATCTCATATTGGCGACGATGTGTTCCCGTCGGACCGGTTGTGCTTCCGAGTGCACCCATCATGGCATTGGATAGCCTGCTTTGCAGCCCCGGCATGGCCCCTTCGTTTCGTTTGGTACGGGTTGGATCGCCCGTAAAGATTTGTTGGACGTCGATCAATCGAAGCTGCAAGGCGCGAATCTCTTTCCATAAACTCGGGTCTGCTTCGGCTGAGGATTTGGTGAGACCTTCGATGGCTTCGAGTCGCTCGATGGCTTCGCTGGTCAGTTCTGTAGCCGCGTTTACTGCATTAGCCAGTTTGTAAACTTGTTTGGCAAAGTCTCGAATGGCGGTCCGATTGATTTCCGTGGTGTCACCAAACGTCAGTGGTTCGATTTCAAACTCCGTTTTGGGGATCAGTTCGGTGACTTCGCCATCGACCATCTGGGAAACCTCGACGGTGTACTTGCCAGGAACCGCAACGGGTCCGGCTCCACCGGCACGACGTCGCCGACTACCGCCGCTGGGGCCGGCATGTCGATAATCCCAGTTTACGCGCACGATTCCGCGATCGGTCGATGTCGGTATTTTGCGCACCACGGCACCAGCGGGATCGCGAATGGTCAGCCAACGGGACGGAGCGACTTCGCGGTCCTCATTTTTCAATTCCTCCCATGACGGGTAAGGCGTATCCTTTCCTGCTTTCGCTCCCTCTCGGTCGCTCTTTTCTCGTTTAGCTTTTTTGCTTTTGAGTTCTTCCTTTAAATGGAACGTGAATGCGACGCCATATTCCGGGTTAGGTGCCGTGAAGAAGTTCGCACCTTGGAAACCGCGGCCAGAGACTCCCATCGGATTAACAGTCTGGAACATGAGTCCTTTTTTGATCGGGAACATCGTGTTCGACTCCAGCAATTCTGGCTTAATGCCTCTCAGCGGGGAGTAATCGTCGAGCACAAAAAAGCCGCGTCCAAAGGTCGCCAGTACCAGATCATTTTCCCGCCGTTGGATCTCGAGATCGCGCACCATGATGGTGGGTAACCCGGACTTCAACGCGATCCATTTCTTGCCACCATCCACGGTGAAATAGCATCCGAACTCGGTACCGCAGAAGATCAGGTTTGGGTTTACATGGTCTTGCTTTAACGTGTAGACACTGCCGCGCTGGGGGAGATCGCCGGTGATCTCTTGCCACGAGTTCCCGCGGTCGGTGGACTTTAGGATATAAGGCTTGAAGTCACCGCGTTTATGATTGTTCACAACTACATAAACAGTGTTCGCATCAAAAAGGTCCGCTTCGATGTCGTTGATATAACCGAACTCCGGGATATCCAAGGTTCCAAAGCGATCGACTTTGCGCCAGGTCTTGCCTCCATCTTCGGTGATTTGCACCAAACCTTCATCGGTACCGGCGTAGAGCAGTCCTTCCGCACGCGTCGATTCGTCGAGTGCGACGATGTTGCCATACAGCGATGTCGAAGAGTTTTTTGCAACCGCATCGACACCCCATACGCGGCCCATGACTTTGAGTTGATTGCGGTCGATCTGCCGAGTCAGATCGGGGCTGATCGCGGTCCAATTGTCGCCCCGATCGTCGCTGCGAAACAGAATCTGCGAAGCATAGTAAAGTCGCTTAGGATTGTGCGGTGAGATCAGCAAGGGGGAGTCCCAATTCCATCGCAGGGCAGGCCCTTCTTTGGACTCTTGCGGCTTGATATCAACTGTTTCGCCCGTCTTGCGGTTGTAGCGTACGAGACCTCCGTACTGCCATTGGGAATAGATAGTGTCTGGATCGTTCGGATCGACAGCTGGTTCGAATCCATCCCCAAATACGGTTACGAACCAATCGCTATTGCGAATGCCGTGTTCGTTGTTCGTGCGGGAAGGTCCACCCTGCGTGGCGTTATCCTGAGTTCCACCATACACATTGTAAAATGGTTTGTCGTTGGAGACGGCCACTTTGTAGAACTGGGTGATCGGCAAATTGGCCTTGTAATCGTAGGTTTTGCCGCGATCCCAGGTTTCGTACAATCCGCCATCGCATCCGACGATCAGATGATTCTCGTCCGCTGGATCGATAACAATCGCGTGATTGTCGACGTGCTTGTCTTCCTCACCCAAAGCGACGAATGTCTTGCCAGCATCTTCGCTGACCATCATCATCGTGTCGAGAGAGTAGATTCGATTCACATTGTGTGGACAGCAGACGATTTCGTTGTAGTACTGTGGACCACCGGAGACGTAACTGCTCATCTTTTCCCAGGTCTCCCCACGGTTGACGCTGCGAAAGAAGCCTCCTTTGTCTTCGGCAGCTTCGACAATCGCGTAGACGATCTCCGGGTTGATCGGTGAAATGTCCAAGCCGATTTTTCCTTTGTCGACATCGGGCAAGCCTCGACTGATTTTCCTCCATGTTGCACCACCATCGGTCGACTTGTGAATCGTCGATTCTGGGCCACCATCGATGAGGACCCATTCATGCCGACGTCGCTGATAGGAGCTTGCATAGAGAATATCTGGATTGCTCGGATCGATGTGGACTTCGTTGATTCCGGTCGAAGGGCTGATGTTGAGAATATTCGTCCATGACTTACCTCCGTCGGTCGTCTTGAATAACCCGCGATCTCCACCATCCTTCCACAGTGGACCTTGGGCTGCGACGAAGACGATGTTTGGATCCTGGGGGTGGACCGCGATCATGCCGATGTGTTCGCTGTTCTCTAAGCCCACTTTCTTAAATGATTGCCCGCCATCGGTCGATTTGTACAAACCGTCCCCGTAGCCGACGCTGCGTTGCGAATTGTTCTCGCCCGTGCCGATCCATAGGGTGTGCCGATCGTGAGGGCTGATCGTCACGCAACCGATCGAGTACGAGCCCTGACCATCAAAGATTGGCTTGAAGGTGACACCTGCATTTTCCGTCTTCCAGACGCCACCGGAGGAAGCCACCACGTACCAGATCGAGCGATTGACTGGATCGACTGCGATATCTCCGATCCGTCCCGACATGAAGGCCGGCCCTAGACCTCGGAACTTCATCGCGGAAACCAAAGCCGAGTTGATTCCGGGTGCTTCATCCTTGGGTTCGTCGGAGTCTTGGGAGAATACCTGTACGTTACCGACAGCTAAAGCGACAGCGACTGCCAAAGTCCAGTATTTAATCATGACGTTCTTCGGAGTAATTCAAGGAGCAAAAAGATAGAGCAAACAGGTAGCTTTCGACGATTCCAACTTTAATTGCGTTGGCCAGCAATTGCTATCCGCGAAGCCTGCGAATTGGTGAAGTGGCGTATCGAAGTGCTGGTCCTCGCAAGAGGGCTCGAGAACGCGTTGGAATGCGGTAGGAGGACGAAAATCATTGAGATTTTTGCGAAACGGATTCTGCGGTCCTGTTTGCGGTCCTGATTTTCGTACTTAGCACACCATCATTTTGCGCTCCAAGCGGAACGCAATTCATGAACCTGTAATTTGTTCACTAGGGCCGTCCCACCTCGAGTCTCAAGAAAGATTCTGCGATTCTCAGGGTTGGTATTGAAGGGGATTGGCATGTAGCAAAGCCCATCGCTTGCGAACACTTCGAGTCCGGTGCGATCGCAATAAAGCGTCAACTGAAGCTTGCCCTCGCGGAGGGGGGCAGGTGCGCGTTGCCCGTTGACACTGAGTTCCTGTTTTTTGGGGTCGTAAATGATCATCGCGTCCCGAATGTTCAAGACGATTTCGTTGGCATCGCCCGGTTCTATTTCCGCGTGCAACTCTAGAAGTTCAACCCTCAGTGCATCGAGCGGATTGCGATCCCCTGGCTTTAACGCCATCGCGTTAAACGTGCTGGTTTTTGACCGCAAGGACTCCAGTTCTCGGACGGGCGAGTAGGTTAATCGAATTCCATCTGGGGTATTCATGAGTTTCAGTTCCAGGGGAATCGTCATCGATTGATTGAAGCTCATCCCTCGCGTTTCTGTTTGAAACCAACCGATCTGGATCCGACGACCGTCGGATGCTGGAATATCACTGAAGGTCTGTGGCGCATAAAACCCTCTCCCTCGATGGCCGGATAATTTGGTCTGTTCGGCTTTAAAGTTTGAGCCATCAAAGGTGCCGGTTGCGTACTCGGTATTGGCACCAAGGAGCACCCATTTTTTTTGTTCAGGATCGTTGTCGACCGCAAGTTCAAAGAAATCGGGGCATTCGAAGAGAAATGCGTTTCCCGGGATCCCTTCGGTGATGCTCGCCAATTTCCACTCTCGCAGGTTGGGTGATGTGAAAAAATGAATCGTATGTTTCCCGTTCAATTCCACATAGAGAACCATAACCCACTTTTGCGTAGGCGCGTGCCACATCACTTTCGGGTCGCGGTTCCCACCGGTGATTTGGGGCAGTACAGGGTTGCCAGCATACTTGATAAAGTTTCGGCCGTCGGTGCTGTAAGCGATTCCTTGAACCGTGGGATTTCCAGCAGCCGTATAGATCAGCACCATCGGAGGCTTACCCTCATTGCCGAACCCGCTTGTGTTGTTCCAATCGACGACGGCGCTGCCGCTGAACATAGGTCCCATCGCGTCGGGTAGCAGTTTGTCACCGAGTTCTTCCCAATGAACGAGATCTTTGCTGACCGCATGGCCCCAGTGCATATTCCCCCATCCCCAGCCGTACGGGTTGTGTTGGAAGAACAGATGGTATTCACCGTTGTAAAAAACCATTCCGTTGGGATCATTGTTCCAGCCGCGTTGCGGTGAAAAATGGAACTGCCCCCGCAGTGGTTCACGGTAGAGCGATTCAGCGTCTTTGAATCGGTCGCTCATCTCGAGATTGCGTAGGGCCGACGAGTCTTCGGGCATTTTGTCGACGCGAAGGGTCAGTGATTTTCCGTTCCACGCAGCGATGTCCATCGACGCCCACCAGTCAGGTTCCGCGTCGGCCAATTCGATATCGTTTCGTACAACGTGTTGACCATCGACGAGAAGCGTTAGGACTCGCTTCGGTGCACCATTTTTTATCGGAATATGAAGGTAACGGGCGGTTGATGCAAGTGTGCGTTCCGCATCTTTGATCACGCCTTTGGGCTTGGTATTGGTCTGTACGATATGATCGACATTGATGTGCCCCCAGCCACCTTGGGCATCATCCACAATACATAGCGTGGCGATTTTCCCATCGAACTCCGACACATCCCACGATTCCGTTTGAAGCGTTTCGCTACCTCCCGGTTTGTCGTTCGAGCCGGTGGCGCTACGAACGATCTTGCCATCGACGAGCAGTTGTATGGCGAGTTTTTCCGGGTTGTTGCCACCACCGATCCAGAAAGCGATAAATTTGCGTTCGATCCGAAAGGGAGGAGACGTAAGCGTGCCCGTGGTGGTGTCGCCGTGGAAAAAGGAATTCACAAGTCCTTTGCCTTGAAAGCCATCGACATGCATTTGTCCAGGCAGTGTCCCTTTGGCGGGCCCAGGCCCGAAAGCTTCGCCTGTCGCTTTCCATGGTTCGTAGGTCTCGGTTTCAAAGTCGGCGATGAGGATATCGTCTGCTGCGGTCGCGAAGGGAGCACATGCAAGCAAAAGCGAGAATAGGAATAAGCAAGACGGACAAAGTTTTAACATGCTAGATGGATCGTCGTTGAAGTTAGTTCCGGTGGTCGAGGTCGTGGTTCTACAAGGTTTAGCGAAGGAATGGATCATCTTTAGCGATGTCCTTTTTTGCGTCGTAGGGTATCGAGCAGTACCGCGATCATCAGGACCGCACCGAGGACGATCTTTTGGTTGAAAGGATCGACGTCGGTTAGGTTCATTCCATTTTTGATGACTGCGATAATGAAGGCACCGATCAGAGTACCAAAAATTTTGCCTTGTCCCCCCATTAACGATGCCCCACCGACGACTACTGCAGCGATCACCTCGAGTTCGTACATCAAGCCGAACTTTGGATCACCTGCTGAGAGTTGCGATGTTAGGACGATACCACCCAGACCTGCTAGTGCACCGCAAATCGTGTAGACCGCCAATTGAACGCGTTTGACCGGAACGCCTGATAACCGCGCGGCTTCTTCATTCCCACCGATGGAGTAGATATATCGTCCCAGCACCATGCGCGACATGACAATGTGCGCGATAAAGTACAGTGCGAGCATCAGTAGAATCGGGTTCGGGATACCTAAGATATGCCCGCGCCCCAACCAGAAGAAACTGGATGGCAATTCTGGTATCGACTGGCCCATGGATAGTTTGAAGGACAATCCGCTGGCCATCATCATCATGCCGAGTGTCACAATGAAGGGTGGGATGCGAAAGGTTGTTATCATGAATCCATTGAAGGCACCAGCTAAAGCGCACACGGCGATGCTGACTGTGGATGCGATGACCACTGAGGCAACACTCGCTGATAGACCGCCGAGCCAGTCTCTCAGCAGAATGGAGACGCAGACGGATGCGAGCGCGACGAGGGAGCCAACCGAGAGATCGATGCCAGCCGTGATGATGACCATGGTCATACCGATTGCGATGATGGCGTAAATCGCGGTTTGGTTCGCGACACCCATCAAATTGGAAACTTTGAGGAAGTCGGGCCACATGTAAGACCTGGGCACAACACATTTTCCTGCGCCTACTTCAGGAAAGCGATCGTAGACGGTCCATTTCGCGGTAACGTCATTCGCTGCGATGGCGTCGATCGACTCCCCACCCTTCAACAAATCCTCGATCGTTTGTTTTGCGTCGGGCGCTGCGCCGCGAACCGTTGCAAGGATTCTGGCACCATTTTCTTCTAAACGCCTGACGGCAGCATTGGAGAATTCGATATCTTCGGGAGTGTTTCTGGTGACCACCAACACACGCGGTTTGCTGTCGCGTTCGAGGATCAAATTTGCGACTTGACGGCCAGCATCTGCTCCCGTGGGGTGTTGTTGTTTCAACGTGAGAGCACTGAAGAGCACGACGAGAAGCATCAAGATGAAGCTCATGCCGTAATCACGCACCAGTGGGCTAGTTCCCAAGAATCGAGTTATCGCGTTATTCATCGACTTATGCCACCGCCATTTCCATGATTTGTTCCTGAGTTGCTGTGGTTGCGTCTTCAATTTCGCCCGTGATCTTGCCTTCGTGCATCACAAGGATTCGATCGCTCATGCCGATCACTTCGGGCAATTCAGAACTGATCATGAGGATTGCCTTGCCTTGCTTGGCTAGCTCGTTGATCAGAAGGTAGATCTCGTATTTTGCTCCAACATCGATGCCGCGGGTCGGTTCGTCGAAGATCAATACTTCTGCATTGCGTTCAAGCCATTTGGCGAGTACTACTTTCTGTTGGTTACCCCCTGAAAGGTTGCGAGCTAGTTGCTCTTGGTTCGGTATCTTGATTTGGAGCTGATCTACATACGTGGAGAATGCTGACCGCTCCTGGGCTTGGTTTACAAATCCTATCCAAGAGAAATCCTTGATATTAGGGAGACCGAAATTTTCGCGGACGCTGGAGGTCAAGATGAGGCCTTGGCCCTTCCGATCTTCGGTGAGTAGACAAATCCCGTTGCCTATCGCGTCGCGAGGAGAGCGAATCCGAAGTAGGCGACCATCTAGCGAAATTTGACCGGAATCGAGGCGATCGGCACCGAACACTAAGCGGGCGGTTTCCGTGCGTCCAGATCCAATCAAGCCTGTCATTCCAAGTACTTCACCTGCGCGGATGTCGAAGCTTACATTCTGGACCATTTTCCCTCGATTTAGATTTCGAACGCTGAGACGAACTTGATTCCGGGCGTGCTTAGTCTTTGGAAATTCGTTCTGTATTTCTCGACCTACCATCCATTCGATCATCTGTTGTCGGGTGAGTGAGCGTGTATCGCCTTCGCCTGCGAGTTGGCCATCTCTGAGGACGACGACTCGATCAGAGATACTGAAGATCTCATCGAGTCGATGGCTGATGTAGATAACCCCGATCCCCCGGGACTTTAGATCGCGAATGATGTGAAACAATCGCTCAACTTCTTGGGGCGTGATCGCAGCGGATGGTTCGTCCATGACGATCAAGCGAGCATCTTGGGAGAGGGCTTTGGCAATTTCAACCAGTTGCTGCTGGGCAATGGAAAGTTCGCCGCATGGCGTATCGATTGGAACAGGGACACCGATCTGTTCGAACAACGCACTGGCGCGGCGGCGCTCCGTATGACGATCAACGAAACCGGAGGATCTTTCCCTTCCGAGGAAGATATTCTCCCAAGCTGTCAGACGTGGAACCAAATTGAACTCTTGGTAAATCACACCGATACCGGCTGAAATTGCCGAGATAGGGCTCGACAGAGTCACGGGTTGACCGCAAATCCGAATGGAGCCTTGATCGGGTTGGTGGGCACCACCGAGCATTTTGATCAGCGTGCTTTTGCCGGCACCGTTTTCACCAAGCAATGCCAGTACTTCGCCGGATCTCAGCACAAGATCCACGCCGCGCAATGCCTTGACCCCGGGAAACGACTTTTCGATTCCCTGCATTTGCAGAAGCGGCGTTGGCGGGGATGCTTGAGAGTTGGTCATCGGAGGGGATGGTTAGTCGCTAGTTTTTCAACGTGAAAAGTTATCGTTGTCACGGGGCCATGATGGAATCGATTTGGGGTTTGATACGGGCTCGTTGGGAATATGGGGGTATTGGAGTTTAGTATGGGGGCAGTTGTGGTTTACAAAAGCATTTCCCTTTGGATTTCGCGTGCTGCGGCGATGCACATTTGTCCGATTTCCGCGAACCGTTTTTGAGGTAACCGCTTGGTGGGAGACATCACGGTGATTGCACCGAGAGGATTATTGTAAGTATCGAGGATCGCAGATGCGACACATCGGATTCCCTCGATCCCTTCTTCCCAGTCCTCTGCGAAACCTTTTTGGCGGACCGATTGCAATTCGGTCAGAAGTGAGCTCTTCGTGGACTTAGTGTTTTCGGTAAACGCTTTTAGTTCGACGGTCGACAACCATTGCTTGAGTTCTGTATCAGAGAGAGAGGCAAGGATGGCTTTGCCTGGTGCACAGGAATAGAGAGGGACCTGCATTCCGATGCGACCCATGACTTGCACTGCTTCCAGTCCTGAGACTTGTTCCAAGACCATTGCCTTATTTCCGGCGCGGATAACCAATTGTACCGTTTCTCGCGTTTGATCGCGCAATCGAAGCATTTCCGTGTAGGCACAAAGCACTAGGCTTTTGTCCATATGTCTCGGTTGGCAGCTTTCGATCAATTTGCTGGTCAAGACATATCGGCGATCTTCGTCGAGCCTTTGCATGTAACCGAGGGTGACAAGCGTGCTGAGGACTCGGAACACCAGATTTGCCGAGCAACCGGTCGCCAGTACTACCTCGGATTGAGTCAAGCCCGTCGAGTGCCGACCGACAGCTTCGATGACCGCCATCGTTTTCGCGACGGTCGGCGCCGGGAAATCCATGGCCACCGAAGTTTCTAAAGCTGGATTGCTTGTTGATTCCATAGTGCAAGCCACCTCTTTCGATTCGCTTGGGGGGACCCGTATCTGCGACGCCGGCGGGTTCTTTATCAAAATTCTGTATCTAGAAAGAAAACTAAATGTAGACATTCGGCCTCAGAAGTCAATGTTAGGCGAATCGGTCATCCCTTTGGTCGAACCGCGGATTGGAGAATACCCGATCGCGTAAAGTTTGTCGGACACGCATGACACCTACGATTCAGTCACTAAGATGAAACCATATCAAGGCTAAAAGTACACGATAAGCAACTCTGGCGAATCGAAAGGCAAGGGCTATTACGTATTCGCCATGGAAACATTTGCGCATTCATGGCCATTGGTGGCTGCTGTACGATACGACGATCGGTTGGCACGCGCTGTTGGCAAGTGGATGTACCACTCGGCGCACAGCGCTCGTTACTTCTATCCGGATCAACTGCTGCCGGAAATGCAAACCAATTGGGAATGGGCCCGCAAGTACTCGACTGCTTTACCGTACGAAGGCCTCAAAAATAAGAATTGCGATACTGAAGCACTCGGTCCGTATGGATGTGGCGATCCCACGACTCAGGGTTGGGGGCCGAGCAATCTGGGGCTCTACAGCGGTTGCTTGTCAGGTGCTTTCGGCGCGATCATCGAGAAAACTTCAGTCCCCAAGGTGTTGGTACTGAATCTGAATGCGACCGACACGTTCGCTCCAAAATCGTTTCCCACCAAACTGCTTTACAATCCGAGACCGCACCGGGTTCAGGTTGAGGTACCCATTGAGTCGGGAGAATATGTTGCTTGGGATACTGTTCGCAATGCGGAGATACACAGTGAGTCTGCAGGAGGCACATTTCAAAAGGTGCAGCGATTTCAAGGAGTCATGGACGTTTAATTGCGGATGGTACGGTTGTCGATTATTCGGTACCAGGAACGAGCGAATGAGTTGGTGGGAGGTCGAAAGTGTTACGGACTTTCGATTAGTACGCCCCACCGCGTCAATAGAGTTTTATTATCGGTCGATAGAATCGATTACCAATCAGGCCCTGCAGTGATCGACTTTGTTCAGCCAATCGGAAGCGAGGTGTTGAGACGATCTTGTTGGCAGCGGATGCGCCGCATCGCTTCTGGAGGCTTCGTCCGGTATATTGTTGCGCAGTCGTGTTGGATGTTGCTTGGGAAGCGCGACAAATGAGATATCCGATTCAGTGGGGCGATCTTTGCGAATGAGAATTACTGGAGTTGAAACGCTCGTCTGTCATGCACGGATGCGAAATTGGGTTTTTGTGAAAGTATTGACGGATCAGCCGGGACTTTTTGGCTGGGGGGAGGCCACGCTCGAATGGCATACGCGAAGCGTGGTTGGTGCGGTCGAGGATTTGTCTCAACTGTTGATCGGTGAGGATCCGACGCGGGTGGAGCACTTGTGGCAAATGATGTGGCGACAGCACTTCTGGCATGGAAGTGGAATAGTCCGTTCGACGGCCATAGCGGGTATTGATCTCGCGCTTTGGGATATCGTTGGCAAGGTGCACGGGGTCCCGTGTCACAAGCTTTGGGGGGGGCCGGTCCGAGACTATATCCGACTTTACTGCCATCTCGGGGGCGGCGACATGGAAAGTTTCTATGAGACCCCCGTCGATAATGCCAAACGCTTTGGTGAATTGGCTCAACAAGCTGTCGCGGAAGGGTTTACCGCGTTCAAGTCGATGGCTGTTCCCTCGACCATGCCGATCGAGGGCCTTCGGCCTGTTCGAGCCGCTGAGGCATGCGTTGCTGCTATGCGCGAAGCGGTTGGTGAAAAGATTGATATCATGGTCGATTGCCATGCGCGACCATCCCCTGCGATGGGGATGCAATTCGCCAAAGCGCTGGAGCCCTACGGACTCTACTTCCTTGAAGAACCATGCTGGCCTGAAAGCATCGATGGGCTTGCAGCGATCAATGCTGCAGTGGCAACTCCGATCGCTACCGGTGAACGGATGACCCATCTAGCTGCATTCAAAGACCTCTTTGCCGCCAAAGGCTGCGAGGTTTGTCAATTAGATATAACGCATTGTGGCGGTTTTACCGAAGCTCGACGCGTTGCAGCATTAGCTGATGCATACCGAATTGCGCTCGCGCCGCATAATCCCCAGGGTCCTGTAAGCACGGCGGCCTCGATTGAGTTCGGGTTCGCACAACCCAGCTACATCATTTGCGAATCCGTGCATAACGATGTTCCTTGGCGATCGGAGATCGTTGAAGAAGGTTTCCAACTCGACAAAACGACTCGTACGGTCACCCCCAACACTCGTCCGGGATTAGGGGTTTCGATCAACGAAGAGGCAATACGCCAGCATCCTTTTCAGCAGGAGGTGCTTCAAAGGGTCTTTTATCCCGACGGTGGAGTTGGGGATTGGTAGCGCATGGTGTATCGTCGGTTGGAAGAAAATGGAACGTTGCCAACGGCCGAGCGCTGTCCGCTGGGGGCTTAGTGATTGCAGTGAGGACAGCAGGGCCGGCTTGCTGGTCAAGGTAGCAGCGGGCGACTGATTAGAAGGGGATGGCAGATGACGACGGGAGCGAGATTGCTACATGGAGTTCTACCGGTGCTTCATACTCCGTTGCTTGATGATGGAGCTATCGATGTACCGACGTTGCAACGCGAGATTGACTGGGCTTTCGATGTCGGAGCCGATGGTGTTGTCGTAGCGATGGTTAGCGAGATCCTTCGACTCGGTTATCACGGACGTCGGGAGTTGGCCAGCCACGTATGTGCTGCGGTAGGTGGACGAGGCTTCACGGTGATCAGTGTTGGTGCCGAAAGTATACGCGAGGCGGTAGGTTTCGCTGAGCATGCGCAAGGGTTAGGGGCATCGGCGGTGATGGCTATACCGCCTGTAGCCACTTCGCTCAGCAGCGATCGTACCGGTGAGTATTTTGCTGGTATAGCGCGCCATGTGTCCATTCCACTTGTTGTCCAAGATGCATCGAGCTATGTCGGAGCAGCGATCGATCTGGGGGTGTACTTGAGGCTGCTCGAGGAGTTTGGCGAGGAACGAATTTTCTTTAAGCCTGAAGCGAGTCCACTGGGACCCAATCTGTCGAAGCTTCGGGATGCGAGTTCAGGCAAAGCACGAATCTTCGAAGGATCCGGCGGGATCAACTTGGTCGATTGTTATCGTCGCGGTATCGTCGGCACAATGCCAGGTACCGATTTGCTCGATGGGATTGTCGCATTGTGGCGAGCGCTGCGATCGGGGGATGAAGTTCGGACGTACCAGTTATCGTTACCGATTTGTGCAATCACAGCGTTGCAACTCCAAGCTGGGCTCGATGGATTTCTAGCGATAGAAAAATACCTGATGAAGAAACGAGGCGTTTTTAGGAATACGAATCGGATTCAGCCGAGCGGTTGGGAGATCGACCCTGAAACCACCGACGAAGTCGATCGCTTGTTCGCGATCCTTCAGCAAGCCCTTGTCCACAATCGTTAAAGAGATGCTATGTCCAGGGCTTCACAGACACCCCCCGATGCCACCTCGAGCGATTTAGGTACGGTTACCCCATATCTTTCATCGCAAATTGGAATCGACCAGTCGGACGAGAATGCTGTTCGTCAAGGGCGCTATCAAGTCCTTGCACTGCTTTGTTGCTCAGCGGCGATCGCATATATCCAGCGTGCAGGACTCAGCGTTCCAGCGGTAGAAATTGCGAATGGTTTGGGGTTTGCAGACTTGGCGAGCGGCATGGGATCGATCCAATCTGCATGGTATTTCGCATATGCATTGATGCAGATTCCGGCTGGTTGGTTGGCGGATCGGTTAGGGAGTCGAACTGCCCTCGCAATTTTTTCGGTGGCTTGGTCGTTGGCCACATTTCTCAGCGCGTTCGCGACAGGTTTTTATTCCTTGTTGGTTCTATGGAGTTTGATGGGAGCCTCGCAAGCTGGAGCGTTTCCGTGCGCTGCGAAGGCGCTGGGGCGAATTTTTCCGAATACAGAAAGAGCGCGGGCGACAGGACTTTTAGCTGCAGGAATGACGATTGGCGGCGCGATCGCGCCGGTTTTGGCAGCTGTTTTTCTGGAGTGGCTTTCTCCGTGGGCGGAGATGTCGCTTGGCATTGCTCGATGGCGATTGTTGTTGGCTGCATATGCAATCCCAGGCATTCTTTGGACCACACTTTTCTTGCTGGCGATCCCATTGTCCAAACTTCCGTCGCATGAGGTCGGAGAACGCGATAGCCCGACAAGCCACGCGAATCACACGGTCGACTGGTCGCGAATGTTCAGGGATGTACCGATGGGATTGCTTTGCGCCCAGCAATTCTTCCGAGCAGCCGGGATGGTCTTTTTCATGACATGGTTTCCCGCATTCTTACAAAAGACACGCGATGTATCGCTTTTGGGTTCCGGTGTTCTGACGACGGTCGCTGGGATCGGTGCCGTCGTCGGCAGTTTAACAGGCGGCTTTTTCTCCGATTGGTTGCTCAAGAGGACAGGGAATCCGCGATTGAGCCGACAAGGGATTGCCGTGTTGGGGATGGGGTGCTGTTCGGTATTGATCGTGCTTTCGTACTTTGTGCGGGACGTCAATCAGAGCATTGCATTGATTACTTTGGGAGCGTTTTGTGCAACATTTGGTGGGGTGAGTGGGTATACGGTTGCGATCAGTTATGGTGGACGGAATGTCGCCACGGTTTTTAGCACCATGAATATGTTCGGCAATATTGGGGCCGCATTGTTTCCGTTGACTGCGGGGTGGTTGGTTGCAATCACGGGTAACTGGAATTTGATCCTCTTCTTTTTCGCCGCTGTCATGGCGGTCGACGCAGTATGTTGGGCCTTTCTCAATCCGCAGGGAACCCTTTTTGGAGATGAAGATGGACGTAGTTAGAACGCCCCAGGCTCGCTGCAGGGTTGCTGTTGCAAGATGCGATATTACGCCACCGGTTGGTATTTATCATCGCATGTGGGGCGCCGCGCTTCATGACCGCGCAACCGGTGTGCATAGGCTACTTGAGGCGACGCTGTTATGGATTGAGCCGGTGTCCATGTCCCTCGGTCGTCCGCAATTGCTGTTGAGCCTGGATCATTGCATTCTGGATCGACAGGAGCTGCAGGCGATTCGGAAGTCGATTCATCAAAAGACGGGGGCGCCGTATGAAAGTATTTCGATAGCGCTCTCGCACACCCATGGCGCAGGTTGGATGTCGCGTACACGGAGTGAATTGCCGGGTGGGGAGTTTCTCGGCCCGTATCTCGACGGATTGGCAGTACGTATGGGTGAGCTTGCGGCGGAGGCCCACTTGCGAGTTGCTCCAGCCTCGATCGTGTATGGAAGCGGGCGATGCGATCTTGCACGGCATCGTGACTACATGGACGAGCAACGCCAGCAGTTCGTTTGCGGTTTCAATCCCACGGGTAAATCGGACGATACCGTGATGCTGGCACGAATCCTCGACTCGAACGGGGAGCCAGTAGCGACGGTGGTTAATTATGCCTGCCACCCAACCACGTTGGCATGGGACAATACGTTGATCAGTCCTGATTGGGTTGGTGCAATGCGTGAAATTGTCGAGCGCGATGAAGGCTGCCCCTGTTTGTTTTTGCAAGGAGCGTCCGGGGACCTGGGGCCTGGGGAGGGATTTGTAGGTGATACGGAGGTCGCCGATCGCAACGGCAGACAAGTCGGCTATGCGGCACTTTCGGCATTGGCAGCCATGCCACCCCCGGGAACAGAATATCGGTATGTTGGACCCGTGATTTCCGGGACTGCGATAGGCACATGGCGCCACGAATCTATTCCAGAGAATGCGAAGAGCGCCCTGGATAAATGGCACTGGGAGTCGTTGGTGGTAGAACTTCCGTACCGACACGATCTTCCAACCATTGAACAGACGTTGGCAGAGCGAGAGCATTGGCTCACGGAGGAGGCAAAGGCACGCGAGGTTGGAGATGATCAATCCGTGCGTGATTGCCGAGCGCAGGTGGAGCAGCGAACGAGGCAGTGGAATCGCTTGAATAACCTTGTGCCTGGAAAATCGTATCCCCTGGAAGTCCAATTAGGGATCGTGGGCGAGGCTGCGTGGGTCTTTGTACCTGGCGAGCTCTATCAAGTATTTCAGACGACGCTTCGCGAACGGTTTGCACCGACCCCAGTTTTTGTAACAACGCTTACCAATGACTGGCAGCCAGGGTACATTCCACCGGCGACCGGCTTTGGGTATGGAATCTACCAAGAGGTCATCGCGGCTACATCACCGGGATGTCTGGAGACACTTATGGAATCAGTCACCAGGAGATTGAAGGTACTCTTGCCTCGCTAGTCGCTCTACTGCGATCTTTCTATGCGATCAGCCGCGATTCCAAGGGCAGGACTCATGAATCCATCGGGGGGCTACAGGGTGCTGATGGGGCGATCGAAATTGGGGTCGAGGCGTTTGCGAAGTAAGTAAACGACTAAACCTGAGCCAACGACCCCAAGGCTCCACAGGAGGGCTTGTCGATCCGCTGTCGCCAAGACGAAGATCCAACCGGCGGCTGCGATGAGGCTAGGTATTGGGTAAAGCCACATTCGAAACGGAAAGTGAATGTCGGGACGGGTCGTTCGTGCGATGTGCAACGCCAAAATTTGTCCTAAAAATTGAACGACGATTCGTACGCACACGGCGGCGCTGATGACAGTTCCCAAATCGAGGAAGCAGAAGACAGAAGTAAGCACTCCTAAGGCTAGCAGGGAAGCCCACGGATACTTGCCGTTAGGGTGCAGTTTGCCAAATACATGAAAGA
The DNA here is from genome assembly GCA_046318275.1 of Pirellula sp. Taxonomy (GTDB): domain Bacteria; phylum Planctomycetota; class Planctomycetia; order Pirellulales; family Pirellulaceae; genus JBKCUI01. The sequence goes on from JBKCUW010000058.1 coordinate 278,232, forward strand.
AATCCCCTTGCTTAGCTGCGGCATAGGGAATCCGCGAATAGCCTAACGTGATCGCGAACATGCACGCCAATGCGGTCCATAGGATCAACCACGTAAACAGCACCGCCCAACTTCGTCCGTAAAGTGTCTCCATAAAATCTGCTGCGATGTTCTTGGACTCCATCGCGTTCTGCCATGGAACGACGGCGATGATGCAAATGTTCATGGTCAGGTAAATCAAGGCGATGATGATTACTGATCCCATCACGGCCCTGGGTATGGTTTTCGACGGCTCTCGGACTTCGTCTCCTAAGTGGCAGACGTTGTAGTAACCAAGGTAGTCATAGATTGCAATCAGCATGGCTGCGCCAAGTCCTGTTGCGAATTTCTGATCAAGTTGAAACGCATTCGGCGGAAATACAATTTTGCGTAGATCTAGGTTGAAAAGACCGCATGCGATAACGATTGCGACAGTGAGCAAGGTTCCAGCCGTCATCACAACCGAGATCCAACCGATGCTGTGAATCTTTCGGCAGAGAAGCAGTGTGATCAAGCAAACGGCGATGACTCCGATCCAGCGAGTCCCACCAGGGATGTTCTTGAAGTCGCTGGCCAGTCCGGGCATAGCGTACTCCAAGTAGCTGAGAGCTCCGATATAGCCTGAAGCCATCTCCATTGCACCACTGACCATGAATTGCCAGATGAAAAGAAACGGCAGGACCCTTCCCCAAGGATAAATGCCGTAGATTCGTTTTAGGAAATGGTATGTTCCACCGCTGCCGGGAATTGCTGCTCCGAGTTCACTCCAGATCAATCCATCACACAAGACCAGGATGGCAGCGAATACCCAGGCAATCATGGCTTGTGGGCCTGACATGGCCGCGATGAAGGAGGGGATGGTGATGAAAGGACCGATCCCGACCATATTGGCAATATTCAAACCGGTGGCTTGGACCAACCCCAACCCACGATCCAATTCTTGGGACCGAGTCGC
>JBKCUW010000059.1:0-45033 GCA_046318275.1 Pirellula sp.
AACCCGTCATTCCACGCGGCTCCGGACCTTCAGCGGGTTTATCCCCGCTCAAGACCATGGAGGCCGAACATTGCCATGTATGGGGATGCGATCGGATCGAATCCTTCCTCATGATCGAGGGTTTCTCGATGAATTACGGGCCATCGAAGCCTTCAAACAGCTTCAATTGGATCGGTTGACCGGCCTTCGCTCTCCCGTCGTTCCTGGCACGCGCCGCGATGACATTCTCGAGCGTTCGCGAGGGACCGAGCGTTGCGACACGTTCGCGCACTCTCGAGTGCAACGCGTCCACCAAGCCAGGGGCATACTTGTCATCCGGCGCGTGGGTAAAGACCCACGGTTGCAACCCTTGACCGATCCAACCTGCGATCCGCTCGGCCCATTCATCCCAATACTCGGTCACTTCGCTGAGCTCATTTCGACCAATCAACCTCACCATCGGCCGCTCGCCCGTGACCTGCACCCGCAGCGGCAGTTTGGGCTTGCGCTGCTGCGATACAGCCTCGGTGCTATCGCTCGCATCCATCGAATTGAGTGGGCGAGAGTCAAAGATCACCCGATCGATCCCACGCTCCGACAACATTCCGTCCAGTCGATCTTCCCACTCCGGCTTGTCAAACCAATCCCGATGCCGAACCTCGACCGCCCAAGGCCACTCGCTGGGAAGTTTGCTCAGAAACTCGGACAGCGTGGAAAAATAGGTAGGTGAGAACGAAGGCGCAAGCTGCAAAAATGTCGGACCGAGTCGATCCCGTTTGGCGAGGATACTTAAACGATCCAGCCACTCGCGCAGCAAGTCATCGCAACCGACCAATCGATGGTCATGCGAAATCGATCGAGGGAACTTTAAACAGAACCGAAACCCAGGTGCCGTCTGGTCGCACCAACGCTCGAAATTTTCAGGCCCGGGAACCGAATAAAACGTGCTGTTTCCTTCCACGGTCGCAAAGAGGGAACTGTACCAAGTCAAGAACTCCGACGACTTCGTCCCAACAGGATAAACCACTTCCTGCCATTCCTTGCACGCCCACACCGGACATCCGATGCGCAAACACTCCGGTGCCCATGCAAGCTGCTCGTTGGTGCTCTCGAAAGGGGACCGTTGGGGGTTGTCCACGATATCGCCTGCAGTATTCCTTGGAGTACGCATTCGCTGGAACGCGTATAACTTTGGGGTGTGCCCAGTGCCTCGCGCTCGCGTCGTTGCAGTTAGCGCATTCGTCACAATCCTACCCCCAGTCCTCCATTCTTTTAAGCTACCCACAAATACTTTCATGTTTCGATTGACGGAGGTTCACAAGGTGGCATCTCATTACTACGAGATGTTCCGCCGTCGTATCCGCGAGCGGAAATCTCCAGTCGGAAATCTCCAATCGAGGATTTCTCTCACCGGGAACACCGTATGAAGCAACCATTTGGCGCAACTATCCCAGACCGAATCCTCGCTAAGCTCGTGCAACTGACCAGACTCTTTCCCGCTTGCGGGATTCTCGGTGTCCTAGCCTTAGGTACGGACCAAGCCGATGCGTTCCAATGGTACAACGGCTGCTGCTCAGGCAAATCGACGCCGCCGGCTTACCCGGTCGGTGCACCAATGCCCGTCGGAGCTACCGTACCCGTCACGCCGATCACGCCATCCAACGGCGCCATGTCGAGCTACTATGGAAGCTACGGCCAATACCCACCATCGATGGGCACGATCCTTCCCGCTGGTATCCCTCAGACCGTCGTCGCTGCTATGCCTACCGCTGGTTACGATACCCAATGGTTGCGCACGCCTGTCACTTACTACCGACCTGTAACGCAGTTCGATCCCAATTACGGAACAACGGTCACCTCGTTGCAACCCTGCACGTCCTACCAATACCAAGCTCAACGCGTTCCGTTGACGGCACCTGCTCCTATAAGCCCAAACACTTATGCAGCCAATCGCTACCCAGCGATCAATGCGCCCGGCTACTATCCAACTGGGTTGTACGGCAGTGTCCCTGCAACTGCGTCGTACCCTCCGGTTCAACAACTCCCCGTTGGTGGCGTCCCCGTTGGAGGGAATATCGCCGTACCAGGGAATGCGGCCTTTGCAGGCAACACCGCATCAAGCTCAGGCCCCGCATCGACGTTGCCTCTCCGCACTATGAACTATGGGAACTATGGGGCAAACTACGGGTCCTTACCGGCAGCCGCGATTCCCACCAACAATTACCCCGTGCCTGCATCTGGCATTGCCAACCCGATTGTCGCTAACCAAGGGGTCGCGAACGCTGTCTACATGGCACCGACCTACAATAATGCGGTACCAACCCCAACTATCGTCGGATCCAACATCGCGGGCACCGGCACCCCGATGTACACCGCGCCGAGCAACGCTCTCAACTGCGTGAACGGGGTCTGTCCAACCAACCCACAAGGCATCTCGTCGGCCATGATTCCGAACGCATCCACCGTACCTAATGTACCCGGTGCGATCAGCGTCATCCCGATGGGCCCCCCGACATACCAAACTGCTCCTTCTTCGGTTCCAACAAACACGTCGAGCCCATCCACACTAGGCTCAAGCACTTTCGCCCCTTCTACTCCTAGTCTTCCATTCACCGGTTCCAGTGTTGGAGGTTCCGGTGTTGGAATCAATTCGCAAGTCCTTCCCAATTCCGGAGAGGCCAATCCGGTATTGCCCCCTGGTGCAGGGAACGATCCGGATGCCATGCGTCAACCAACTCTGAATCCACCAGCGCTGAACTCGCCGGCATCCTCCGGTTCGTCAGCAAGCCTCGGTGGCAACAGTGATCAGCTCGCTTCAAAAATGGCTCCACTGAAACGAATACCTATTGTCGAGATCGATCGTTCCGCGCCGACTGTATCGCAGTTTGGTTCAACAACAGCAGCGCCGACCCTGCCTTCGGCCAACTCGTCGACTAACGCTCTATCAGGCAACTCACTCTCAGGCAATGTTCCAGCCTCGATCAACCCGTTCGTGAACAATAATCATGAGTCCACCTCGTTGAAACTTGCGGCGCCACCTGCGTTGCCAGGAAACACATTGAGCCCACTCCTCGCTCCAGCGGACTCCGATTTAGCCCCGCGTTGGAACCCAAAACTACTTCCTCGCTCGACCGGTTCCGATGCTGACGCAGTCGTTCCCAATTCAGGCACTCCGAGCATCGGGCTACCGAGCACGACCGCTCCGGGAGTTAGCGAACCGGCAGGGAACGATGCCGGAATGAAAACGGTTTCCTACCGCCGGTCGGCTTTTGTCAGCCAGACAGGGCCTATCATTGAGGATTCCAAGAGCGATACCAGCGTTGGAACTTCGGTCTCCGCGCTCCGTTTCCGGCCGAGCACCGGTCCCTAGGTGCCTCAGTTTGGTTTAGAATCCACGTTCCCATCGGGAGCGGAAGCCCTGAGGAACTGGTTTTCTTTACTCTCTGACGCCACACCTTTATGCCCTCGTGGAATTTATGACCTCGTGGAAAACGGTTGCTCTACTTGGACCCAATCGCTGGTCTGCTCGGAACATTCTCGAGGTGCACACCAGCGGCGAGCGGTATAGCCAACCACCTCACGGCGCACAATCCATCGCCCAATCCCTGCGTGACTTTCTGGATTCTGGTCGGTACACGACCACCCATCCTGCAAGTGTCAGCGTCGCGTACGATGCAATCTCTCGTATCGAATCAGCCGCCACTTACGGCAAACTTTGGCTTGCCGTGTCCCAATGGATGTCCGCCATGTCGGGTGTCCCATCCGCTCCGTTCGCAGCATGGGTTGCACCTCGTCATGGCACAACGGCTACAACCCCATCCGCCGTCCAGGATTCCCGTGCTGCCGAGTTCGACTGTGTGATCGCCCTCGAGATGGAGGAAGAGCTCTTAAGCCATCGCTGCTTTGAGATGGCCGAGCAATTGATCGCTGCGACAGTCGCAGGCGAACCGTTTCCGATCCCAGTCAAATTCCGTGAGTTGTTCGATTACGCAGACGACGTCCGGCTCGGCCCCAGCTCCCGCGCAATCCTCGATGCAGCCACAGCGCAGGGCATCCCATTTTACCGCTTGACCAGCGGTTCTCTCGTGCAGCTCGGCGAAGGTTGCCAATACAGACGTATATGGACCGCAGAAACCGATGCGACCAGCGCCATCGCTGAGTCGATCGCGAGCGACAAGGACTTGACCAAACGATTGCTCCGCAACGTAGGTGTCCCGGTTCCATTAGGCCGTATGGTCTCCGGTCCTGAAGACGCTTGGGTCGCCGCCCAAGAAGTCGGAATGCCTGTCGTGGTCAAACCGCGCGATGCGAATCACCAACGAGGCATCTCGATCGAACTGACCCAAGAAGCAGAGATCATCAAAGCGTACCATTGGGCAATCGAGGATGGTCAAACAAAAGATGTCATGGTCGAGCAGTTCGCGCGAGGCCAACACCATCGACTCCTCGTCGTCGGAGATCGGATGGTTGCTGCCAGCCGCGGCCATTTTGAAACCGTCACCGGCGATGGAGTAAAGACCGTTGAGCAGCTGGTATTCGAACTCAATCAAGACCCACGGCGTGGCGAAGCGTACACCGATCCACTGGGTGTTTTGAAACTCGATGCGGCCGCTCAAATCGAACTCTCGAAACAGAACTTGACCATCGAATCGGTCCCCGAACGTGACCGGGTGGTGCTGATCCGTCGCACGGGCGATTTGACCACCGATTGCACCGACGAAGTCCATCCGGAGACAGCTCGACAAGCGGTGTTAGCGGCCCGCGTTGTCGGACTCGACGTGGCGGGTCTGGATGTCCTTGCGGTCGATATCGGAAAACCCCTCGTCGGCCAACGCGGAGCGGTCGTCGAGGTCAATGCCGGACCATCCCTTACCCCGCACGTTGCACCTCTCTTCGGTCGACCTCGTGAAGTTGGGGCCGCGATCGTGGAAATGCTCTTCCCTGATCACCGTTGTGGCCGCATTCCGATCGCGGGGGTCTTGCGAGCAAGCTCGCGCGAGGATCTATCCGCGTCGTTTACCCCGATGCTTGAATCCTTCGGTTGGGATAGAAACACCACTGGGATTGTACCCGCCCGCGACGTCTGGCTAGGAGACGAATGCATCGAACTCGGACGGCTTGATTGCCGTGATCGTACCAAAGCCCTTTTAGGGAACCCTAAAGTCCATGCGTTGGTCTTCCTGATCGATCCGGAATATGTGATCACCCACGGATTCCCAGTCCCGCGTATGGACCGACTTTGGATCAGCGAGGCCGGTGCTCAACAGTACAATTCAGATGCATGGGATCAACTCTGGGCAGCGATTCGGAATACACTAACACCCGAAGCCCAGGTTGCACTCGAGTCGTCCACCCATCCCGAATCGGTGCAATGCTTGATTCGGACGCATCGAAATTCCCATCAGGGATAGTATCTGTCGCGACTGAGATCCTATTGGCTCTTTGCAGTAGAGCGTACCATGAAGACCACGTTTGCCAGCGTTGATGCGTATTTGGCCAATCTTCCCGAAGCTCGCCGCGTTGCGATCGAAGCAGTGATAGCCACGATCCGCAAATCCGTTCCCAAGGGAATCGAAGAAGGGATCCAATACGGGATGATCGGTTATTACGTCCCTCATTCCCGCTACCCAAACGGTTACCATTGCGACCCGAACGAACCGTTGCCGTTCATTTCGTTGGCATCCCAAAAATCCCACATGGCGATCTACATGTTTTGCCTTTACCTCCAATCGGAGTGGAAAGAGCAATTCGTCGCTGAGTACTTGGCATCCCCCGAGCATATCGCTAGTGGGAAAAAGCTCGACATGGGAGCCAGTTGTGTCCGATTCAAGAAGCTTGAAGATTTGCCGTTGCGGGTCATCGGCCAAGCGATCAAGCGGATCAAGCTCAAAGATTTCATCGCCGCATATGAATCATCAATAGGTCCGCGAAATGCTCCCAAACGAAAACAGTGATACCGATGGTCCGAATCATATCCCTGAGAGCGAAACGAAGAGGGCCGAGAATAGCTCAAGCGGTCCGGCCCTTCCACGCGTGTCGAAGTGGAGTAATCGCTTGTTTTGGTTGCTGTTGGTTCTTGGCTTGTTCGCGACGGTTGTCTTGGTAGCGAGCAAACTGGCATCAGTGCACCCGTTGTTCGAATTGACCACGCACACGTTATGGCATGTTGGGGCCGTATTATTTGCAGGTTTGGCAGTATTGTTTTTTTGGATAAAGTTTCGGGCGAGGTGGTGGTTCAACGAACAAGGTGGAATGGGTCTCAAGTACGGATTGCTAGTGATGGGGTACTGCATGTTGAACGGTATTTTTCTTGCGGAGTTGCAACCATGGCAAGCGATACCGTTGACCTCGATCCCGTGGCAAGCCATTTCAAAACTGGACAAAGCATCGGTACATACTGAAGCGAAGAAGACGGCAGACTCGGGGAAGGGTTGGCTGCGGGTGATGAGCTGGAATGTATGGATAGGGAATCAGAGCTATAGCGAGGTTTTGCGAACCATCCGGGAGCGGGATCCGGATGTCTTGGTATTGATCGAGATTGGTCCGTGGCATCGAGAGTCGTTGGGCGAGTTGTTGCGTGAGGAGTATCCGCATTCGAAGTGGATACCGCAGAACGATGCGAGGGGAATCGCGATGTTATCGCGGATCCCTGGGATGGAGTTTCTCGAGGTGGATTTAGCCGGGATAGGAATGCCAGCGATTGAAGGTCAGGTCCCCGGTAAAGGCGCACAGCGAGGACTTCGGATCTTAGGAGTGCATACTAGCTCTCCGAATTTGGGAGGGCGAACGGCACAGCGGGACCAACAATTGGATTTTATGAGGCGCTGGGTGTTGGACTCAAACGAGGAAGCGATGGTGATTGGGGATTTCAACATCACGCCGTGGTCGAAGCCATTTCGCGAGATGTTGAAGGGAGATGGATTGGGTCATGGCAAATTGCGGGACACACGCGAGGGGCGTGGCTTTTTCGCGACGTGGCCTTCGGGATTGGGATGGTTTGGGATCCCGATCGATCACGCTTTGGTGACACAAGGGATTGAGGTACACCGTCGAGGTGCCGGGTTGCCTTTGCGTGAATCGGATCACGGTTGGATCGACGTAACGATCCGCACCCTATCTCAATCTTCAGCACCAACTCTCGCGCGATAGCCATAGTTGACTCGGTGACGCGTTCCAGCACTCGCAGGCACTCTCCGAGTGCCGTCCGCCAACGCCCGGTGCTCTACTACGAAACGACTTATACCCAAGTCCAGAAGTCACGCGAAGACGCGAAGACCGCGAAGGGAAGAACTAGGGTTCCAAATTGACAGACGGTAGAAGCGTTTTCAATAGACTTGAGCCGCACCCCTGTCAGATGTCCGTTCGTTTTGGATCTTGCGAATGCTGCTGGCTAGTTCCATTCTTGCAACCTGAAATTAACTCCTAACACCTTTCCTATCCATCAACTCAAAAACTTGAGGTATAAGCTGCGAAAACCGGGCCTAAGGCCCGACGGCTGATGCGAGACCCCACGTATTCTCTTCGCGTTCTTCGCGCCTTCGCGTGAGATTCATCCACGTGCCTGCAACCAGCTAACGTACCGACGATAGGATTCTAGAGTGACTTCCGCGGCGACGATGGAACTGGGAAGTGGAAAGACCTCGGCACTTAAGTAACCGTTGTAATCGATGTCTCGCAGTGCGTTGATCAACGGCCCCACGTCCAAATGCCCCATCCCAACCGCGCTCCGATTAGTGTCCGCGAAATGGACATGACCCACCCGATCCCCTGCCTCGCGCAACGATCGAGCCATATCCCCCTCCTCAATGTTCATGTGAAACCAATCGGCCAGCAACGTGGTACTCCCTAACCCCTCAATCATCCGACACCCCGATTCCAACGTGTTGCATTGGTCAGTCTCGTACCGATTCAACGGTTCATAAAAAACACGACCCGAAATCTTGGCAGCCAAACTATCCAGCGCCTCCAAGCCTTCCCGCAAATACCCTCTCGCTCTCTCTTTCGAAACCTCCGGCGTCGATCGCCCCTGCATCGAACCGATAATTGCACCTGCTCCCAACGATGCCGCCACTTCCACAATTCGGGCAATAAATTCGATCGCCTCCCTCCGCTTGTCTGCCGATCCATCAGCCAGCGATAACCGGTGCTTGACCCAGCCTGCTCCTGTTCCAATCGCCGCAATCGATAAATTGCGATCGGCTGCCATTTGACCAATCGGCACCCCCGCCAACGATTCTGCATCCGGCGGAAAAATCTCTACCCCGTCAAATCCCATCGATGACGCCAGATCCATCGAGCCAGCGATTCCATCCCACAGGACAAACGGTCCCCCTCGCGACTCCTCCACCAGCGACAAGGTGACCGACGATCGTATCCGATTAGGGGTTTTCATTTTCATGTGTGATTTGTAATCTAGCGGTTCTCAGTCTTCATCATTTCTTAACAAACGCACTCTGGTTGATCTTCGGGAATTGCTGGACAATTCTCGCGTTCTTTGGCAAGGGTGCGTGAACAACGCCGGCCAGGAATCCGTGGACTTCTACCATCCCAGCGTGATCATTCCAGTTTGATCCGGAGTATCCAGCACTATGACTTTCCGTGCAACTGTTCGGGCGTCCTTCCTCGCCGTAGCGCCGATGTTCCTCCTTTTTGCCGGCACCCTCCTCGGCCAATCGGTAGATCCAAAACTCCCCTCCTACAAAGCGGTACCCGGTGTCTCCGGGCAACTCAAGAGCGTCGGTTCCGATTCGATGAATCCGCTGATGTTGCTTTGGACTGAAAAGTTCAAGGAATACTACAAAGGAGTTCGGACTGAGGTCGAGGGGCAAGGATCCTCGAAGGCCATGCCAGCCTTGATCGAAGGCTCAGCGAGCTTTGGTCCGATGAGCCGTGACCCCAAAGCGAACGAAATCGCGGACTTCGAAAAGAAGTACGGCTACAAACCAACCTTGCTCCCAACCGCAATCGATTTGCTTGCGATCTACGTTCATCGCGATAACCCATTGGATTCCATCTCGGTCCCGCAATTGGATTCGATCTTCTCGAGCACCCGCAAACTGGGTGGCGAATCGATTGAAAAGTGGGGACAAGTGGGCCTGACCGGCGATTTCGCAACCGCACAAATCACCATCTTTGGTCGTAACGCGGCGTCCGGCACCTACGGTTTCTTCAAAGAAAAGGCCCTCAGCAACGGGGATTTCCGCGATTCGGTGAACGAGCAACCGGGAAGCACCGCCGTGATCCAATCGATCGGCGAGAATCGCTTCGCGATCGGGTATAGCGGCGTCGGTTTCAAAACATCATCGGTCAAGGCGTTGCCGCTGTCAGCCAAAGCTGATGGTAAGGCGTTTGCACCCACTGGGGAAAATGCTTACAGCGGAGAATACCCGCTCGCCCGGTACTTGTCCCTCGCGGTCAATGTCAAGCCCGGCACGAAACTAGATCCAGTGCGCCGCGAGTTCATCCGATTTATTTACAGCAAGGAAGGTCAAGAGTTGGTCGTCAAGGAAGGTTCCTTTCCGATCGATGCCAAGACGGCAGCCAAAGCGTTGAAGCTGGCAGGCATCGATCCCTAACGGATTGCTGCTTTGTCCGTTGTATCCTTTCTGACAAGACCTCTCCGTTGTGAACGCACAGCCTGGCAATGAACCGAACTCGATACGGCGAAATAGGGCTTCGTCGCGTCTTGTGATATGGTCGGATCGCATCGCCAAACAAGTCATCACAATCGGCGGCATCGGCACGATCCTGGTTGTCCTGATGGTGGTCTTGGTCCTGTTCGGCAACGTCGTACCGCTGTTTCGCCCGTCAGTTATAGAACCGCTGGCCAACTTTAAAACGGGTCCGGAAGGTGATCTTCCCAACGCGATTTTAGCGATCGGTTTGGATGAGTATGCCGAGATCGTATGGAGCCTACAAGCAGACCACAGCATCCTGGTACGCTCCGTTTCGAACAACGATGTCCTCGGCAAGTACGCGCCCGAGAACTGGGATAGCCAACAGCGCATCACCGCTGTCAGTGTCGAACCGAGCAACACAAGCATGGTCCTCGGTTACTCCGACGGCTCGATTCGACCGGTAACCATTCCGTTCCAAACGAGTTTCCTCTCCCAATCGCAATTGGACCCATCCCTCGCTGAGCGGATGATGCTCGGTCCCGTAATGCTCGATAGCGCGGTCCATCGCAAAACTTCCGAAGGCCTCGTGCGTCGGGTACGCGTCGAAGAGGTCGTGTTTCATGAGAAGGTCGCTGTATTTGAAACCCCTGTCGAGCACTTGGACTGGAAGGTCAGCGTTGACAACTCGGGTTTCAGCGATTCGAGCGTCTCGGTCTGGGGCGCCTCATCTGGAGACCAAATCGCTCTGGGCACGATCAAGCGGCAAGCGGTCGGTTTCTCTGGGGATACCAAACAAGTTGCCGAAACCTGGAAAAGTGCACAGCGCGAAATTGACTCGCAAGCGACGAATCACCCCGCAACTGCACAGGCAAACGGGGTGCAAGCAACTATTAAACCTGCAGCGGTCATTCGGGGTGTGATGGTTTCTAGCTCGGGTGAGTCGATCCAGTCGATCGATGCGACGGGACGCATCGCGCGATGGAAACCCAACGGCAATAGCCCGGACCCATCGAGCCCGACAGCGTCCAACAGTCTATTGATGGAGCAATCGTTTCTGACCATGTCGGGCACGCTGAGTGAGCCGACGCAATCGGTCCCTCTGCTAGGACGTACGACTTGGATGGTCGGCAGTACGGATGGATCCGTCGAAGCGGTCGCATTCACTTCGACTGACCAAGGCCAAGAGCACTTTTCCATCCATCGCATGCAATCCGAAGCGACACCGATCGCGTCGATGGGGGCATCGCCATCGCAACGTGTGGTCGCCGCACTGCACGCCTCTGGAAACCTACGGTTGCAGCATGTGACGACGGAACGCGAGTTGGCGAATTGGCAATTCTTTGACCCGAGCGGTTTTGATTCTCCGAAGGATGTCGATTGGCAATTATGTTTTTCACCCAATGGTAACGTCGTCGGTGGTTTCCGAGCCAACGAAATCAAATTGATGAAGCTGGATATCGCATACCCGGAAAGCTCGTTCGCCGCATTTTTTAGCCCTATCTGGTACGAAGGGTACACGAAGCCTCAGCACATCTGGCAGAGCAGCACCGGGAGCATTGAGGGTGAGACCAAATTCGGGCTTTGGCCATTGATCTTCGGTACACTTAAAGCGACTTTCTACTCGATGTTGATCGCGGCTCCGATTGCGATCTCTGCAGCAATCTACGGCAGCGAGTTCATGAGTCGCCGATGGCGACTGCGATTCAAGCCGGTGATCGAATTAATGGCGAGCGTCCCAAGCGTTGTGCTAGGGTTCATCGGCGCGATGGTCTTTGCACCAATCCTGAGGGATTCGCTCGCATGGATTCTTCTATCGGGGCTTCTCACCCTCGTCTTGTTCTTGCTCGCTGCGCACCTATGGAACTTGATCCCGACCAAACAGTCCATACCATTGCGGCGGTTTCGATTGCCTTTGATGTTTTTGGTGGCTCCATCCGCGATCGGAATAGCTTGGCTCATGTCCGACACCATTGAGAAGTGGCTCTTCGGCGGTTCGATCTTGACATGGTTGTCTAGCAACAGCATGACACCTTGGCCAGGTTGGTTCCTGCTTTCGATACTCCCGATGGGATTGCTGGTGCTTTGGTTCCATACCACCCGAGTCAGTCCATGGATCTCAACAAGGCCGGGTGGTATTTGGTACACCGCACTGGGAGAGTTGCTTTTATTCTTCGGGAATTGCTTGGTCACATTGCTGCTTTGCGCGGTGGTCGCTACCGTCTTATCGAGTTTGGGTTGGGATGCACGAGGAACTTTGCTCGGTCCGTATCAAGAACGCAATGCGTTGCTCGTCGGAGGGATTTTGGGCTTCGCAATTATCCCGCTAATCTACACCCTCGCTGATGATGCGCTGCAAAGCGTTCCACAGCATCTCCGGAGCGCTTCGCTCGGGTGCGGAGCGACTGTATGGCAAACTACAGTCCGGGTCGTGGTTCCGACCGCGATGAGTGGACTGTTCAGTGCACTGATGATCGGATTCGGTCGAGCCATCGGTGAGACGATGGTTGTATTGATGGCAGCCGGAAACACACCTCTGGTCGAGATCAACCCATTCAATGGGTACCGAACATTATCAGCAACCCTCGCGACGGAGTTGCCCGAGGCGGCCCGCGGATCGATCCATTACCACACCCTCTTTTTGGCAGCGCTCTTGCTATTCTCATTTACATTGGTGGCTAATACGCTCGCAGAATGGGTCCGTCTTCGATTCCGAAAGCGAGCGTATCAGTTATGACGCGAGCCATTCCGGAACGACGCAAGACCAGTAGTTTGAAAGCCCAAGGGGAGCCGATGATTTGGCTAACGGGGGGCATGTTCGCCATCGCATGCTCGATGATCCTGGGTTTGTTGGCGTTGGTCCTCTACCAAGGCCTATCTACATTGTGGCCTCGTCCTTACTCGATGTATTCGACCCTTGGAAATGAGTTGGTCGGTGGCGAACTACAAGGGAACAACGAGTATATCTTGAGTGGCCAAACGCTGGAGGATTTGGATCCGATCACGCGCGTCAGGGCCGAAAAACTGCTCGATGGCGCGTCAGAAATCAAATCGAGGCGACTGTATCTTCGGACCGGTAACTTCGAACTGACCAACCGGCACTTCACTTTTCTACCAACCGTCGCGCTGTCGACCGACAAGCCGGTCCAACCCAAATCGATTTGGTTGCTTGAACGCCGGGAATGGGGCAATTTGTACGGTTTCCCCAAATCCCTTTCGTGGACCGAGGCGAATGCAGCCAACATAGCCGAGCTTGTTCAAAAAGCGATTCATGAGGCGGAACTGCTAAATCGCGAGATCGATTCGGAGAAGCACAAACTCGAACGGATCGATCGTGAGATTTCCAATGCGCGTCTAGAAGTCCGTCGAGCCGAGCTCGCCGAGAAGAGCGAGTTGCAGGTGGCACTCGACCAAGCCACCGCAGAAGCGATGGAAGGGAACACTAGCGGATCAGGGATTTCGATTGAAAAACTTCCCGCCTTACAAGATCTTTCTCCACGAGCTGCGCGGGCTATCGCAGGGCTGATACGCAAGACCCTCGATTCGGAACCTCAACTGATTGCGATCAACGAGCAGATCGCTAAGTTGGAAGAGGAACGCCGAGGACGGTCGGTAGTGATGCAAACCCCGGTTATGGATAACATCGGCGCTGTCGACATCCCTCCAGACCAATGGTTTTCTGCTGGGAGCGATCAACCCGATAACGGCAATGCGGTTGCTGCCTTGCCCCAAGCGATCCTGGATGCGATGGGTGCAAGCGATTCGAGCACACCTAAGATCGAAACCGTTACGCTGGGCCCACAGCAATGGCTGGTATCCGCGCAGCATGGTAACAATCCACCACTCTTTCTTTGGGCCGTTCAGGAGAACGGTGCATCGACAACGGTCTATGGCATGCGAGAGCAACCCGTGTTGGTCGCAGACATCGTCCGATTGATTCAGCCGAACCAATTGAGTTGGTTTGGCCGATGCGGCGTGTATGCCAGCCGATGGTTGGAGTTCCTGTTTGGTCAACCGCGAGAAGCGGGCGTTGAAGGTGGATTCTTTCCGGCCATCTGGGGAACCATTGTCATGACCTTGGTAATGTCATTGGCGGTGATGCCGTTCGGTGTGTTGGCGGCGCTCTACATGCGAGAGTACGCATCAAGCGGATGGTTGCTCAGTTTGATCCGGATCAGCATCAACAATCTCGCCGGGGTACCGAGCATTGTGTACGGTGTCTTTGGATTGGCGTTTTTCTGCTACACGATCGGTGGCTACATCGATGGTGGTCCGGCCAAAGCGGGATTTGAACCATGGCCGAGCACGGTTTGGTTCTCTGCCTTTGCAGGACTGGCGGTAACGGGTCTAGTCGCTTTCGGCGTATCTATCTTGAGCGGTCCGCGCGAGCGACGCGAAGGAACAGGGCGATCGATCCTGGGTGCCATCGCAGGACTGCTATGGATTGCAACATTGGTTGGCATGGTAATTCTGCTCGCCAAAATCCCGTTTTTCAGCGGGTTTTATGAAGCTCAACTGCCGAACCCGACCTTTGGGAAAGGATGTTTGCTCTGGGCCGCGTGCACATTGGCGTTGCTCACCTTGCCAGTGGTCATCGTCGCGACCGAAGAGGCGTTGGCAGCTGTCCCCAATTCGCTTCGCGAGGGCTCCTACGCGTGCGGAGCTGGTAAATGGCAAACCATTCAGCGGATCGTTTTGCCGTACGCTAGGCCCGGGATTATCACCGGATTTATTTTGGCCATGGCTCGCGGGGCTGGAGAAGTAGCACCGATGATGCTGGTCGGAGCGATTCCGCTGGCGACCGAGTTGCCCTTAGACCTCGATTTCCCATTCCTGCACGGCTCCCGATCCTTTATGCATCTAGGGTTTCAGATTTACTCCTTAGGGTTTCAAAGTCAAAATAGCGAAGCGGCCAAGCCGATGGTATTCACCGCGACGCTGTTGCTGCTGGTATTGGTCACGCTGTTGAACTTGACCGCAATTTGGTTGCGGGCGAGCCTTCGCAAACGTTTTCAAACCAGTCAGTTTTAGTGCGCGTTCCCAAGGGTGCGCGCTGCCCGAGCGTGGCAGTACTCCGACCGTAAACCATTCCCCGAAGCAAACCTCTCGTCATGAACCGATTGAAAGCGATCGCCGAAGGCCAACCGATTGAGTCGGTATACCACGATGAAGTGCTCGCGCGCGAAGCGGTCCTGACTATCAAGGACTTCAGTCTTTATTACGGTCGCAAGCAAGCCTTGTACAACATCAGCATGCCGATCGCGCGCGGAATGGTGACGGCGCTTGTCGGGCCGAGCGGATGCGGGAAATCGACATTGCTCCGCAGCGTCAATCGGATGAATGATTTGATCGACTCGGTGAGCATCGAAGGTGACATGCTCCTCGGCAACGAATCGATCTTTGCCTCGGGCGTCGACGTGATCCAACTGCGAAAACGGATGGGAATGGTCTTTCAAAAGCCCAATCCGTTTCCGATGAGTATCTTCGAAAACGTGATTTATCCGCTCCGGATCGATGGGGAGAGGGACAAAAATCGGCTGATGCAGGTGTGCGAGCACTCGCTCCGAGGAGCTGCCCTTTGGGACGAGGTCAAAGACCGTTTGCACGAGTCGGGTCTGAGTTTGTCGGGTGGTCAACAGCAGCGGCTATGCATCGCGCGAGCGATCGCCAGCGATCCGGAAGTACTACTGTTGGACGAGCCTTGTTCGGCCCTCGACCCCATCGCGACAAGCAAAATCGAGGATCTGATTGAGAAACTCAAAGGGGATTACTCGATCCTCATCGTCACCCACAACATGCAGCAAGCTTCGCGGATCAGCGACCACACCGCTTTTATGTATCTAGGGCGTCTAGTGGAACTCGGTGTCACCTCATCAATTTTCACCCGTCCAAAATTGAAAGAGACCGAAGACTACATCACAGGCCGTTTTGGGTAGAATCCAGGGATTGGATTTTTGTCTCAATCCCTGAAAAGTACTGCTCATGACCAACGCAACTACGGAATCGGCGCCAGCATCGTTGCTTCGAACTATCTGCGGGGTGCAAACCCATGTCACGTTTGCCGACACAGCAGCGAATCTGGATCGGATGCTGACGTGGCTTGCACATCCCGACGTCCAAGGCGCCGATTTGGTCGTCTTCCCAGAGTGCATGCTGACCGGCTATTGCTTTTCAAGTCTCGAAGAAGCTATCCCGCACACGCAATCGATCGCGGGACCAGCCACCGAAGCAATCGCGAGAGTATGCCGCGAGAAATCGATGTTCGTCGCCTTTGGGATGCTGGAAAAGACGCCGGAAGGGAATGTCTACAACAGTTGCCCGTTGGTGGGACCCGAGGGTGTGGTCGCTAATTATCGCAAGGTTCATCTTCCGTTTTTGGGGATCGATCGCTTTGTAACTCAAGGGGAAAATCCCTACCGCGCGGTGAACGCCAATGGAATGCGGCTTGGGATTCACATTTGCTACGACGGCGGGTTCCCCGAATCCTCACGCTGCTTAGCGCTCGACGGAGCCGACCTTTTGCTGCTACCGACCAATTGGCCACCAGGAGCGGATACATTTGCCAAGTACCTACCGAACGCGCGTGCCCTTGAGAACAACGTGTATTTCATGAGTGTGAATCGAGTTGGCACCGAAAGGGGATTTCGGTTCATTGGAAGCAGTCGAATTTGCGATCCCAATGGAAATCCGCTCGCCGACGCGCCGCACGAGGAAGAAGCAATTCTCAAGGCGACAATCAATTTGGCGAAAGCAAGGAACAAACGGTTGATACGAGTCCCTCGCGAGCATGTGATCGATCGTTGGGCCGACCGACGTCCGGAGTATTACGGTAAGATCGTGGAACCGCATCAGCTAAAGCGGGTGATCGAGTAAAGTGGTGAGTGGCCTGTGGCTGGTGGCGTCCTCATAGGCCTGTGCTACAGATTGCAAGCGTTTCGGACGAAATCAGTGGTGACACAGAGCAATGCTGTCCGAGGGTGGGAGATGCCTTTTCGTTTAGCTTATTGCAATGCTGGGCCACGATGGAACTTGTGTCGGCGGAGCCACAACTGGATGCTACCGCAATCAAATTCCAACCCCACTTCTTCTTAGGGTGAAGCCTCAACAGGTTGGGCGGCCCCGCGCCGAGTGGAGAAGGCCCAGAGAAAGACTGGAGCCGATCGAATGGCGTACGAGTAAGAATGGCGTACGAGTAAAATTGTTGGACGAGTAATTCGCGGCTAGGTGTCCACGTGCCCACGGCGCGAAGGAGCATGCCTACTCCTCCGCGGTTTTGAATCCTTGCTGATCACACTTGGACTCTATCGGCCTTTGGAATCTCGTTTGGCCTGAACTCGCTTCCCTTTGCCCGAGACGTGACCGGCGATGTTCGACGTTCGGTTCGAGATCGCGACGCGATTCGCTTTGGCTTTGCCGGCGAGTTGGGTTCGCTGCGCTGCAGTGCTCGGCTTGACCTTGGTCGAGGCGGCTTTTGCAGGTGCTGGTTTCGATGCGGCTGCGGCGGCAGCGGGCCCTTTCTTTGCGGCTCGAGCGGCAGCGGTTTTTACAAGTGCGGCTTTGGTCGCCGCAGCCTTGGTGGCGGTTGTCTTCTTCACTGGGGCCGACTTGGGCTTAGCCTTCTTTGTTGTCTTGGCAGCCGTTGCCGCAACAGTCTTAGCAGCAGCCTTTGGGGCTGGAGCTGCGACAGCATTGATGGATTGCTTGGTGCGATGAAGATCTTTTCTCGTCGTTTGGCGGACAACCCTGGCAGCTTTGGCGCGAACGGTCGCGGATGGTTTGGAAGTGGTCGGAGCGACTGTGGGAACCGATTCCATGACCTTCAAACGGGCTTCGAAAGTTGCCAACGTTTCCTTGAGCAACGTTTGTTTAGCGTGCGAGCGCGAATCAAGGTCCGGCGACCCCGATTTACGACTTTCCGTTCGGGATTGCGATCGCGAAAGCCCCTGCCATTTGTCGGTCAATTTGCGCGCGTTGGCAGCATGCTTCTTCAATTCGGCGAGCGACAACTTCTCCAGTGCTGGCGATTGGCTAGCGACAATGAGTGCCAATTCTGGCTTGGTGCAAAGGCCGCGGATTTCTTCAAGGGACAAGGACATCAAACTGCTCCTGAAAAGTTGGTGGAACCAATGGATGTAAAATCAAGGACATGCGGGCAGCGGATTATAACGCACTTCGCCATCGCAATACCTTAGGGTAGCGAGAAGTCTGACCTGCAGCAATGAAGAGTTTGCGATTCGGACCGTGAGTTCCGATCAAAATCTTCTTTTAGTTGGCCTCGAGTTTTAGCGGTGGGATCCCATTGCGAATCGCCCACACCGCCGCCGCTGTACGATCGGCTGCTTTGATTTTACGAAGCACGTTTTGAACGTGCTCTTTGACCGTCTCCAAACTGATCTTGAGCGAGTTGCTGATCTCCCGGTTACTCAACCCCAGCGACAGATGAACCAAGATCTGCTGCTCGCGACGGGTCAACGGCGTTTCAATCGATGTCGCGGGCGATACATGATTCGAGAGATACCGTTTAGCATTCGTGACCATCGAGTCGTCCGGACGCTCACCGCGTTTGAGTGATTCGCAGGTAGTGAGAAGTTTTGAGACTGGTTGACGTTTGAATACGACATCCCAAACATTGCTCGCCGAAGCCCTTGCTACATGTGTCGGATTCTCGTTGTAGCAGTAAAGTATGAGATTCACATTTGGATAGGCGAGACTGATGTCATGCCAGACCTCTAAGACATCCACACCTTTGATGCGAACCTCAGAAATAATGGCATCGCATGAATGATTTGCTAGGAGTGGACGCAAATCCGAGAGATCTCCTAACTCACCGATACATTCATGAGAATGTTGTCTCAATGCATGACTAATACCCTGCACACACATAGGGTTATCGTCTATGCAACAAATGCGTAGCGACATAACTACAACCTAAACAGTTGCCCGAAGGCACGGTCCAAAAAAGATGCTGGCGGGAAAAGGTCTGCCGAAACGCTTATGGTGTGGCGGGTCGAAAATCCCAAAGGGGTTTTGGGTTTGAGCGAACTCAACCGGCGGTCTCGGAGAGCCGTTAGTTTAACAAAGAATTCCTCGAGAGAAGGCTAGCTTTTCCCTATTTTCCACAGCCCTTTTCCAACTTTCTGGAAGACGGCAGACGAGGAACCAAAGGTATAGTTCCAGAGTGGGGGGTTACGGAAACTCGACGATGAGCTCGTCGTCTTTTCGACGAATTCGGATCCCCGATGCCTCCGAAAGCTTGGCAATGATCTCGTCCGTGGACGCTTGTTCAAACCGAATATCAATCTCTTTACGGGCCAATTGGGGGGGGAGCTTGGGAAGCGACAAGCGAAGTGACGATTGGGTCGCGAACCCTTCGAGGATCCGTTGCATTTCCCCTCGATACGCACCGGTGTAGCGTTTGACGGAGCGGTCGGCCGACTTTGGTTTTTTCGGTTCCCATTTTGGGGCTAAGTAGGCAACCAATTCCCAATGGGCGCGAGGACTCGCAACAACTCGCCATGTGGTAGGGCTGCTTTCATCCCGTCGCGAGACCTCGACACTCGGCCATCGCTCTCGCCATTCTTTCCATCGGTCGCGACCCACCTTCTCAATTTCGTCCCGATAGTCCCACTCCACATCGGAAGATGCCGAGTCCATTCGCAGAGGAACAACCTGAAGCCGTCCAGAATCCCCCGAATCGAGTTGCAAAGCGCAATCGAATCCACTCATCAGGGAGAAAGCGATCGCTGCTGGCGAGGTATTTCGGAATCGTGCGGCACGCCAGATATCCTCAAGCCGATCGCTCCGGGCCTCCGTAACGTCGCGTTGGAGATCCTTGCGGACCAAGCCATCGCTAATCGACCGTTCGGGATCCGCGAGGAGCCGCGGGTATTTTTTAAGGAAGGAATCCCAAACCTGGGTGAATCGTGCTCCATCCTCCCACCCGAATTCCCCTCCATCCGCAAGCCGAACCAGCGCGCCAGAGGTCGCTTGGAACAACTTCCAGTAACCCACTTCAATGCTCTCCGAGTTCTCCTGTGGGACGATCGCAATAACATGATCGTAGATCGCAACGCCAGCATGCAGTTGTTCCGCTACTTCGTCGATCGCGGCCAAAAGTGTTCGATCGTCTTGAGGTGGAATCGCGATCTCCTGATCGGATGCAATGGATCTATCCAGCCAAATGAAAACTTCGTATTGCACGGAGATCTCGCGCAACCAATCAAGGATAGGAGTCGCATCCCCGGAGCCTCGGTAGGGACTCTTCAGATGACTCGCTAGGGCTATCGCTTGCGGCGTTCGATACGGATGTAGCGTGGATGGAATCGAAGGTCTCGCTGTTGACCGAGTGGGGGATTGCACCACGGGTTGCCCCGATGCAAACCCACACATCAATGAATGCAAGCAAACCCCAAAGATGACGAGCGCGCCGAGGCGGTCGTATCGAGATGGAGTTGCGAGGTGGTCGACTGTCAAGCGCATTTATGGTGTCTTTCCATCAGTACCGTAAGACGATTGCGATCCGGCGCTGTTGTGACTAGAGTGGATAAAGTTGTGGTTCGAAAACGCCTTCTCGTCGTGTTACGATGGCTTACGACGATGGCTGACGGTTTGAATCCAGTAGTACTGAAGTCCTCTTATTGCAGCTTAGCGTTGAAATCATGCGAACAGAAATACCGAAGCTGCAAAAAATCTTTGATGCGTACTCCGTGCATCGCGCCGAAGCTGGGACGATGCACGAAAACCAAGTGACCGACGAAGGTCGATTGGTGGCGGATTCAGGATACTATCGCGATTGGGCGCAGCGTATTGAAGCGATGTACTGCTCGCATACGCTTTGCCGCATGCTTTATTCTACGGATTCCAGGACACGGCAGGCCGCTGCGTGGGGATTAGGCTTGATCGGGGACGAGCGGGCACTGGAATCTCTCGGCCCCTGTTTGCGAGATCCATTTCGAGGGGTACGAACCGCGGTCGATGAAGCTCGGCGAACGATTTTGGCCAGAACACAAAGTCCGTGGCATCGCGAAACCGCCCAAAACATTGAGGATTTATTAGCCCGCGCTCGGCTTGGCGAAGCATCCCATTTGGCGGATCTGCTCGTCGAAGAAACCGAATCTCGATCCGACGCTTTCATGCTGCGGGCTTGGGTCCGATTCAGCAACCAGCGGATGGATTGGGCCGCTGAAGACTGCAAAAAGACGTTATCGATCGATCCGTTTTGCTACCGAGCTTGCGTTGCCCTGGGCCAATGCTTCTGGCATCAAAACCGCGACGCCGCCGCTCGGGAATGTTTTCTGGAAGCTGCCCGGTTGTATCCGGATTGGGAGCCTGCGTATTCGGCGCTCCGAAGCATGCAGCGTAGCCGATCGCTGGCTTGAGCGTTCGGCGCCTGTCTCCTTCGGCGACTGCTACGAGCGATCTCTGGGGAAGAGGTATGGATCACCGGGCCGCGCGCGTTACCGCTACCATTTTTGTGCTGACGCGGATCGACAGTTTTCCGGCAACTACCGCCAGGGGGTCCCGGCCGGGAGTTGATTCGCTGTCGACACGTTCCCACCAGAAGGCTGTTCGGTTACGGTAAATTCCGCCCAAATCGGCATATGATCCGATAGCTGGAGTGCTTCATCTGTGTTGATCTTAAACAGATCCATCACGTCCAACACGCCGGCTCGTCCGGTAAACTCGTTCGTAAGATCGCGATCGAAGAGCATGTTGTCATAAATTTCGGTGCGTCGCGTATTGGTCGGTTGGTCCCGTATGATCCAATAGATGCCAGGCATTTGCCCTAACGGACCAAACTTGGATGGGGCGGCATTTAAGTCCCCCATCAACAAAACGTCGTCTTCACCCGCAGTAGCCCATTCGTATTCCCGCACCGCCTTGAGTACCGTATGCATCACCGGCAGTTCCTGCTTGACTTCGCCAGGATCGGTATGAATATCCATCAAAGAAAACGAAAAAGGCCGGTAGCCTTGGGGAACTCGTGTTAGAAACCTCGCCACCAATGGTTCTCTGTGGAGCAGGTCAGCTTTATCGTCAACCGTGTAGGATGCTTCGGGACTAGAGAGCAAACGGGTTGAATCGTAGATGTACGCATACTGTTCTTTCGAAACCGTTCGCCCCAAGCGCGGTCCAATGATGTAATCGTATCGAGCGCCATTAGCGTTGATGTACTTGAGAAGTTGGGGCAAGACCGTTTGATCGGTGGCGCGAACCTCTTGGATAGCGACAACATCGAACATACCGATGATCGTTGCCAAACGCTGTGCGGTTTTTGGATTGGTGACTTTTTTCTCACCGAAAGCTTGAATGTTGAAGCTGGCGATCAAAATGGTTTGAGGTGAACGAGAAGGCAATCCAACGGGTCGAATGTCCGAAGGGCGGGAAGAGACCAGTTGTCCGGAGACTTGTCCTGGCGATTGACTGATTCCGCCGCCCGCGGCACTGTAACCGCCCGTGGAACTGTAACCGCCCGCCGAGTAACCCACGGCTCCAGGCGGGCTGTTATTGGCGGTTGCCCCGCTAGGTGCAGACACCTGACGCCCTGGGAGCGAACCGCTGCCTGGGACCGTTCCAGTTGGCCCTATCGCACCGTTGGACAAAGCCTCGGCCGATGGATCGCTTTCGATATCACATCCTGGCACGGTTGCCAGGCCCAGCAGAAGTGTTCCTAACAGAAACACTCGCCAAGCCCAGAATCCGATTGCCCATCGCAGAACCATCCCCTCGCCTCCATGCTTGGGTCCTTCATTCCTACGTTCGTCGGAAGTCTTTACAATCTTTAGGATTCGGGCACAACACAGATTCCGAAGCGACGCGTTCCCGAAGGGTAGATTCCGCGGAGCTGCTCGGACGACCAACGATCGAAGCGCACCCACCCCAAGCTGGTAACCGCCGTCACGAGCGAGAAAACGCGTTAGTTCATGAAAATTGATTTACTGATCACCGAACTCAACACAGGGGGGGCCGAACGTTGCTGCGCTTCGCTCGCCACCTACTTGGTCTCGCGCCAGCATTGCGTTCGTCTATTCTCGCTTGGGTCGGCACCCAAACCTCCTCGCGATGCGTTGGTCAAAGATCTAGAAACGGTGTCCGAAGCCTGCCGCTCAGCCCGCGCGCACGGCAAACCCTCCGGTTCACTCGATATCCACTTTCTAAATGCATCCCACTGGAGTTCATTCCTCTCGGTGCGGAAACGATTGATGGGATTGGTTCATTCCTCACCTCCCGATGTCGCTCAATCGTTCTTATGGCATGCAAATCTTGTAGCCGCCTCGGTTTACCCCAAATTCAAAGTTCCGTTGTCGGGCGGAGTCCGCGTGGTGGAACCTAGACGTTGGCGTGCTTGGTTCGCTTCCTACTGGTCGCGGCGGATGGAGCGAGTGGTATGTGTCAGCGATGCCGTGGCTGATTGGTGCCACAAGCGTGAGGGGATCGCGTTGAACAAACTGCAAGTGATCCCCAACGGCGTTTCGATACACGGTATGTCGAACCAGGGTATGTCGATCCAGAGTATCGATGCATTCCCAATACGATCCGATTCAACAGGTCCCGCCCAAGGTTCGGCCCGAGGAATGATGCTTGCAGCGGGAATTTCTCCCAGGTCTCGTATCCTTTTATTCGTCGGACGATTTGAAAGGCAAAAGGGAGTTGATGTATTGATGGAGCGCGCCGAGGAAATACTTACCCGATTGCCAGAACATCGGATGGTGCTTTTGGGAGAAGGCCCGTTGCAAAGCGACTGGCTAGCATTCCGCGATCGATCCAAGGTAGGTTCACGTATTGACCTTTTGGGGCAGAGGGACGATGTCCTGGAGTGGATGCGATGCTCCGAATTACTCCTACTTCCCGCCCGTTACGAAGGGATGCCCAACGTCGTCCTCGAAGCGATGTCGGTCGGATTGCCGGTGGCGGTGACTCGCGTGGAAGGTATCGAAAGCGTTCTCGGTGAGCAAACGACGCCACAGAGCGTTCCTCGCGGTGAATGGGGGCCATGGGTGGATTTGGTGGTGCGATTAGCTAGCCAACCCGAATTGCGAGCGACGTTAGGTCGCGCAAATCAGGAACGTGCCGCGTCGGAGTTCTCGCTCGCGGTGCAGCTTGCAAAGTACGAAGCATTGTTCCGCGAAATCGCGCCAAACGCAGTCTAGCCAATTGGATTGAATTGGATTTCGACTTACGGCGCAAAAAGGGGCACCGCGAAATGGATCCCGTGGGATTGGTATGGAATCGCAGGTGTCGATTTTGCTAGTGTCCCTGCGGTGAGCTTTGGGGCGTGAGGCCGCAAGGTAGGGATTTGCGTCCCTGTAGGATGCCGCGATGCAACCTCACTACCATTTCCGCAGAAAAACTCCCAGCTTCAGGAGAGAAATCGATGAGCCAACTCGGTCTGTTCGGTTGGATACGCGAAGGGGTCAAGCAATCGGTCCTTATGGGTGTTAGCGACGCGATCGAGACGATCGGAACGCCCGACGAGGCGACCGAACTCCATCCGGCATTGCAAGCGTTTGCCAAAACACCGATCCAGCGGATTTCGTCCAGCAAGGGAAACGAATCTGCAGCACCACGGATCGGGAGCGAAGGGACATCGAGAAAGCGGCTGGGCCGTTCGCTTAAGGACATCAATCCGCCGAAGACACCTCCGGTTTCCCCTGCTTCGTAAGCCTGATGCAAGGCGTTCTTGAACGAATGCCGCCGGAAGAGGTTTGGAATGAACAAGGCTTCGTTGCTTCGTTGGACGCTTGGTGCATGGGCTGCACTAGGAGTGTCCGGCTGTTCGTATTTGCAACGAAGCACGCTGTTGATCCCGTCGATCCCGCTGAATAAACAAACGCAACTCGCCAACCCGATCAGTGTCAATGTCAGCGACAGCGAGTTCCTCTGGAATCAGATCGTCGATACTGTCGAGGATTACTTTCGGATCAAGACCGAGCAGCGGGCGGCGCGCGACAACGTGCAATGGCTCGAAGGCCGATTGGAAACGCATGCTGAATCTAGCGCCACAATTTTTGAACCATGGCGAAAAGATGCTTTGTACGGTTTCCAACGGAATCAGAGTACCCTTCAGTCGATGCGAAGGACGTGCATTGTCCGTGTGACCCCCACCGAACAAGGCTTTACGATTGCCGTCGAGGTGATCAAAGAACTCGAGGCTGTCGACCGTTCGCAGTACTCTTCGGAAGGCTCTGCAATTGCTCGTCATGATGGTTCGATCGCCCGCGCAGACGCCGATCTCATGGGGCAACCAATCACACTTGATTGGATCCGACAAGAAAACGATGGGGAATTGGAACAGCGAATCCTGCGCGAAATTCTCGGGCGCGTAAGCAACGTCAGCCCACCTCGATAGTCCCCGCCTCGGTAATTCTCAGTTCGACGGAAATGCTCGAGTACAAACGGAACGAGGGTTTCCATCGCACTCGCCATTACACTCGCCATTGCACTCGCCTTCGTACTCGTCCTCGTACTATGCGCAGCGGTGCTCGTACTCGATGGGTGTTATCAATTCTTCGCTGCTACGAGAACCTCGGAGCAAATGTCGTTCGAGACGCTGGCGCTGACCATCATTGAGTCGATGATCGGAGCAGCGAGTTCGATGATGCTTACGAGTACCGTCCGAGGCGGACTGCGTCCGATTAGAACCATGAGCGATAACGAAGCGAGGGATGCCGATTCGGCATCCCTCGCTAGTCTTTTTTGGATTGAACCCGTCCGGACGACTCTCGGTTTTCCGTTCCGATCGACGAATCGGAGTTCGCTGGTACCGATGCTGGAACGGCTACCGGGGCTACAGGAACGAGATCTTGATTGAAGATCATGAATCCGCCGCCGCCACCACCGGCGCTAAGTTCCGGTTGGTTGTAGATGTAGATTGCATCGACAGCCTTAGCGATTCGAGTTTGGCACTCGGTCAAGTGAGCGATCGAGTATGGATCGAGGCCTGGTCCGCCGAGAGCCGTGTCGATCTTTCGTTTGACTTCCTTGAGTTGCATCAAGGCCAACGAGGTGATCGGTTTGGCTGCGTTCGAACCGCTCGGGATCGCTAGGTCGATCAATCGCTCTAGGTACTCACGTTGGAGATTGCGTCTCCAGGAGCTGATCCGTGGCTTTCGAGCTGAGACTTCTCCTTCGGCTTGACCGGCCAATTCCGACCAGACTTCGTTCTGAACTTTGTCCAGCATCTCCGGTAGGGTCAACGCGTCTTGGTCCTTAGGAACCAATTGCTCGTTGTCGTACACGCGGCGAAGGGTGGTTGGGTTCATGAGCATGGTCAGCGTGCTGGCTTGGATACCCAAGATTCGATCGTGGACGGGGAATGTCGATTCTCCCATGGAGCGAACCCCTTCATCGATCCACTTGTCGACGGTCAGTCGGCTTAGGATCGCATTGGTCAAACCGAACGAATCATCTCGGAAGGCGTTTCGCATGACGAAATCGAGGGCTTTGCGTTGCTGTTCCGCTGGGATTGGAATGAGCGATTGACGGTTGCCCGGATCACCCTTCTTATCGCGGTTCACAGTAGCTCCACCGATCCAATTGGCCATCATGCTGACGGTTTTGGTTTGTTCGCCCAAAGTCAACTCGTAGCCGCGTCGAGCCTTTGCCCAACTATCGCCGTCCTTGACGAACTTATCGAGCAATCGATCCCGATAAAGCTTGATCAAACGGATTTGATTTTCGCAGTAATCAAGAGGATCCTTTGAATAATCGTAGCGGCGTGCGAGAGGGTCAGGACCGCTGGTATCTTCGTCGGTCGCGTACTGAAGCTCAGGTTCGCTGGCTCGCTTGAGGAGCTCAGGCAACTTTGCTTCTTCCGGGCTGTACCCGTATTCGATCGCCCAATAGTCGTAGGGCCCGATGCCGATCATGGTGTAATCGCCACGGGTTTCGCTTTCGAGTTGGTACGGCATATTGATCGGCAAGTAGTCCATCACCGAGGTCGCAATGGTCTTTTGACCTTTGACAGCGTTGGAGTTGATTTCCTTGAGGCTCAAATTGCTGGATGCCTTGAAGTTGTGACGCAGCCCGAGGGTGTGTCCGACTTCGTGAGCAACCAACTCGGCCAAAAGAGGTCCGATGAACGACTCTGGCATGCCATCGAGGAGATCTTCCTTTGGCTTTTCAGGTTTCTTTTCCTCTGGCTTCTTGTCCTCAGGCTTTGCTGCCCCCGGAGCCGCTGGTTCTTGCTCGGCCAAGAACTGGCCGTTCTCATCCATCAGATCCAAAGCGAGTCGCGCCATCGACATATCCATTTGCTTGCCGAACGCTGCGGCGCAGAATCCGTTGACTTGGCTGGTGCGACCGACCAATCCATCGAATTGCTGGTCACCCATTAACTTAGAGTCGACGCGTGTCAGCGGGTGCGCTGCGTAAGGCAGACGGGATTGAGCCGCCAGGACGCCTTGCAAGAACTTTTGATTCGCACTGGGCGCCAGTCGCAACCGTGGATCCCAGTTGGGGTGTGATCCCAACCAAGTCAACGTTTCGGCGCTCATCCCTTCCATCGCCAAATCCGGCATCATGTCGTGGTATTGGAAGTTGAAATGGCGGATCCAACCGTCGGTCAAAACAACGTCGGCATCGAGGATTTCGCCGGTGAGCGGGTGGACGCGGCTCGGTCCGATCGCGGTACCGATGTCGTTGTTGAGCCATCGAATGAAGTTGTACTGAACATCTTCTGGATCGAGATCCATCGTGTCTGGCGACCGAGGGTCTTGATAGAGGACTTCGATCGCGTCGGAGAAACCAACCTTTTCAAAGGCCTTGTTCCAGTACTCGATCCCTTGCTTCACCCAGCGTCGGTAGCGAACGGGGGTGGTGTGTTCGATGTAGAACCGAATCGGGGTCACCGGCGGGCTAACCTTCAAATTTGGATCTCGCTTTTCTAATCGCCAACGGGTGATGTATCGAACCCGCTTTTTGTCGTCGTCATAGCTACCCAAGTCGGTGTAGTTGGTAACGAAGTACCCAACGCGTTGATCGGCTTTGCGTGGGCGGTAGCCGTTATCGTCAGGAACTTCGCTGTAGGAGTAATGAATCGTTTGGAGTTTGCCCCCGGCGGTTACCACTTCGAAAGCGAGTTCGGTATTCTTCGTGAATGGCTTGGCCTTCACAATCTTCGTCAGCTGTGGATCTTGAACTCGGATCGACGAGCCGAAGAACTTGGAAGCTTGTCCGACGAACAACGCATCGGCGTCGATCATCGGGCCACCGCGAGGTACCATCGTCACGATGGGCACATCGAGGAGGACCGTGTCGGTGAACAATCGCTTCACCGAGGACTTCGATTCGGGTTCGCCGTTGGATCGGATGCCCACTTCGGGAAGGATCAATGCGAGGCGTTTGTTGTACATCCGCCAATAGACGTAGTAATCGCCGGCTTGCAGACCAGCGAATTTGTCACCGCTACTCACGGTCAACGCGATAAAATACTTCTTCGTCGCGAAATCCTTCGGCAGCTCCAAGAGGACTTGGCCGTCTTTCTCGCGGGTCCAGATGTTGCACAATGCACCACGATCCGGCGATTTGGAATCGACCTTGGTGTAGCCTTCCACCACCTTTTCGAACGGTGGGTATTCCGGGGCGGGTGCGGCGTCTTGGGAACGGCCGACACTGGGCATTAACCCGAGGCCCATCGCTACGCTGAGCGCGAGTCCTCGAATCACAGATGATCTTCGATCACTTCTCATTCGATGATTCCATGAAAGATTGACAGAACAAAGTTGTTACGACGATGAAATCCAACAACGGACAAAATTCAAACGAAAGTCGTAGCAGTCAGGTACCCGAGGGCACGAAAACTTCGGCAAGTCTGGCACTTCGGCAAGTCTGGGGAATCCTAGATTGCCCGTACCCGCGCAACCTTGCGAAAGGCTACCGAAAATGGAAACCGCGAAGAGTCAAATCGTTACAACCGATTTCTTCCTCGCAGACCTCCCCGATCTGAAGGGCCCGACCGGAACCGGAATTATGAACCAGTGGGTCGGGAGGGTCTAGTAATTTGGGGGAAGATTTCCACAAACAACGGAGTCACCGATGACCACAAGCCCCCTCGAAAATCCTTGAAAAAAACCAAACTTCCCCGATGCATACACCGTCGAAAACGCCGAATCTTGCGTCGATCGACAGCCTGCCTTAACCTGGGAGTTATCACGCCTCCCGGTCGATCTCTCAGCCTGTTGGATTGCCCCAACCGTATCTCCCAACCTTTTTAAGGATCGCTTCATCCGTCGGTCCATCGCTTCGGCTCGCAACGGTTCTTGCCAATCCCGTCCAAAAAACGATCGATCCCCCCGGTCAGAAGCCTTGGCCCTAGAACACTAGAAATGGAAACAACCTATGGTTCGTGCAATCCTATCGGCGGTGGTCGGTTACATCCTGATGGTGGCTATCAGCATCGCCGGGGTGGCTGCGACCTGGTTCGGGCTTGGCCCCAGGTTCGCTTTTGTCGGGGAAACCAACCAGGCAAGTCTGGGGTGGTCGTTACTGCAACTCGGGTGCGGATGCATCGCAGCCATTGCGGCCGGAGCGCTGACGACCAAACTCGCCGGTAAGGAACATGCCAAAGGGTTACAGATCTTTGTCGCGATGCTGGTCTTTTTAGGCTTGTTGAGTCTGATAACAACCACGTACTCGAACCCGACGGAACTGCCGCCAGGAAAAACGATTGACACCCTTTCTTTCTCAGAAGCAGGCCAGTACGCCAGAAGCCCGTTGTGGTACTTGATCGCGATCATTTTTGTCGTGTGTGCCGGGGCAAAAATCGGCTCGCTCGTCAGCGTTTCGCGCGAGCCCAAAGCGGCTTAAGGCTTTGTCAACAACCCTTATTTTTCGCTACAAAAACAGCGAAAAATAAGGGTGTTGCTTCAATCTGTCGCGGACGATTCTCGCGGCAATGACTCCATTCGACATGAACAATTGTCGATTTGAAAGCTACAATCGGGTTTTCCCTTGAATCGAGCTTCCAACCGATCTGGCAATCGCGGTTGTGGAGCGATGTTCCCCACCACGTCTTTTGAACGCAAAATTTCGTCATGTCGCAGACCTCTTTGACTGCTTCCGAATCGGACGCATTGGAACAATTTAGCTACGACGATGCGATTGTTCGACTTTTCGTGACCGCAACCATTTTCTGGGGGATTGTCGGTACCTCCGTCGGTGTTCTGGTCGCGGTACTTCTGGTCATGCCATCGATTTCCGACATGTTCCGGAGCGACATTGGGGCGATGCTTTCGTTCGCTCGGTTGCGCCCCCTGCATACCAATGCCGCCATTTTTGCATTTGCTGGTAATGCCATCTTCGCGGCGGTCTACTACAGTACCCAGCGACTTTGCAAGTGCAGCATGTGGAGTTGGACGCTTGGGCGTCTCCATTTTTGGGGCTGGCAAGCGATCATCGTCGCCGCCGCGGTAACGCTCCCGCTGGGGATCACGCAGAGCAAAGAGTACGCGGAATTGGAGTGGCCGATCGATTTGGCCATCGCCGTGGTTTGGCTGCTGTTTTTCGGCGTGAACTTCATGATGACGTTGTTGACGCGCCGCGAGCGGCATCTGTACGTCGCCCTCTGGTTCTACATCGCAACCATCGTCACCGTGACGATCCTGCACGTCTTCAACAATTTGGTGGTACCCACCGGTTGGGGCAAAAGTTACTCGGTCTATGCCGGGGTTCAAGACGCATTGATGCAGTGGTGGTACGGGCACAACGCGGTCGCCTTCTTTTTGACCACCCCGTTCCTCGGATTGATGTATTACTTCCTTCCGAAAGCAGCCGATCGTCCGGTCTTCAGCTACAAACTCAGCATCATACACTTTTGGTCGTTGGTCTTTATTTACATTTGGGCAGGCCCACACCATCTCCACTACACGGCCTTGCCGGAATGGGCCAGCACCTTTGGGATGCTCTTTAGCGTGATGCTATGGATGCCATCGTGGGGCGGAATGATCAACGGCCTGTTGACCTTGAGAGGTGCTTGGCACAAAGTCACCACCGATCCTGTTCTGAAGTTCTTCGTGGTCGGCATCACTTTCTACGGAATGTCAACCTTTGAAGGCCCCATGCTTTCGATCAAGAGTGTGAATGCGCTCTCTCACTACACGGACTGGACCATCGCTCACGTTCACTCGGGCGCGTTGGGTTGGAACGGGTTCATGACCTTTGGCATGATTTACTGGCTGCTCCCACGTTTGTACCAAACGAAGCTTTGGAGCACGAAGATGGCTGAATGGCACTTCTGGATCGGTACCATCGCGATCCTGCTCTACATCATTCCGATTTATGCAGCAGGGATCACTCAAGGCCTCATGTGGCGGGCACTCAAGCCCAACGGGGACTTGATGTACAACTTCTTGGAGACCGTTCAGCAGATCGTTCCGTTCTGGTGGACTCGTGTCGGTGCTGGATCGCTCTACGTGGTCGGTGTCTTGATGCTCGCGTTCAATGCCGTGATGACCTGGATGTCGCGTCCGGCCAAGTACGAGGTTCCGGTTTATTCAGCGCCCCGTCTATCGAAAACGTACATAGACCCTTCGATTCCCAAGAGTAACTTGTCGGGTACCCCCGTGCTGGAACTGGCGACCAAACTCGATACGGTGACGCATATGGATTGGCACCGACGATGGGAACGGCTCCCTGTTCGCTTCACGATCTTTACAGCGCTCGCAGTCCTGCTGGCCAGTGCGCTTGAACTGATCCCGATGTTCTTGATCCGCAGCAATATTCCCACCATTTCCACCGTGAAGCCTTACACGCCGCTGGAACTGGCGGGCCGTGATATCTACGTCTCCGAAGGTTGCTACAACTGCCACTCGCAAATGATTCGGCCGATGGTCGCCGAGAAACTGATGTACGGGGAGTTCAGCAAAGCCGGGGAGTCGGTGTACGACCATCCGTTTCAATGGGGCTCTCGACGCATCGGACCTGATTTGGCCCGGATCGGCATCACGCAGCAAAGCGGGTTGTGGCACTGGCGGCATTTTGAAAACCCGAGCTACATCTCCGAAGGCTCCGTCATGCCAAGCTACCGGCACTTGCTCGAAGAAAAGCTGAACTACAACGAAATCGAGAAACGAGTTCGCGCAGCCCAATTCCTCGGAGCCACGTACGCGTTTGATCCCAAAGAGTCCGCGGAAGTGGCTCGCAAGCAAGCCGAAAAAGTGGCTGCGGAGATCGTCACCCAAGGTGGCCCGGTCGAGTACAACGGTCACCTTACCAAGGACTCAACCGCGATCGCGTTGATCGCATACCTCCAGCGAGTTGGCACGGACCTTTTCAAAACCGAGGAACCAGTTGCTCCAGGGACTCCGGGTTCACCCGAAGCCCCAGCCGCAGCAACTCCTGAGGCGACGGCAGGGATCGCTGCTGGAGACGAGCAATCGGGTGCGCAGTAGGCTCAATGGCCCATCCTGACGACCGCTGACGGTTGTCGGCGAAAGAGTTGCGAGACGCGTCTACTGAATATAGCTTGATATAGCTTGACCAATATAAACGTTTTGAAAGTGGATCAATGTTAAAAGATGTTGTCTCCTGGCTAGACTATTCGTTCTTTGACGAAGTCGCCTTGGTCATCTTTGCGGTCTGCTTTTTAGCCATCGTCGCATGGGCGATGTCCCTGCGCAAAGAAACAACCCACAAATACGGATCGATTCCCCTGACCGACGATGTGGTCGATCCAAAACCAAACCAAAAGAATCAACCCACCAACGCTGGGAGAAATCTGCGATGAGTTCCACCACGGATCCTAATCCAACCAACGTTCCACTCGGACATGCCTACGATGGCATTCGCGAATACGATAACCCACTGCCGGGATGGTGGAAGTGGTTGTTCGTGATCACCGTCGTGTTCTCACCGTTCTATCTCCTTTATTTCCACGTCGGTGCCCCTGGTCGATCCCTCCAAGAGCAGTACCAAGTCGCCATGGATGAGAACCAGCGTAAAAAGTATGCGGACTTGCCGCCATTAACCGCCGACGCAGCAACATTGATGAAGTTCAAAGACGATGCGAAGTGGACGGAAGTGGGCAAGGCAATCTTCAAGTCGAATTGTGTATCCTGCCACGGGGCTGAAGGAGCCGGAGTGATCGGGCCGAATCTGTGCGATGAAAACTACAAGCACATCAAGAAGATCACCGACATCACCAAGGTGATCAACGAAGGAGTCGCGGGTGGTGCGATGCCAGCGTGGTCGACCCGAATCCCCAACAAGAACGACATCATAATGCTTTCGGCCTACGTAGCGAGTCTGCGCGGAAGCAATCCCGCCAAACCCAAAGGTCCCGATGGCAGCCCCATCGCCCCATGGACCGCGGATGAATAATGAGGAACTCCCGCAATTGCAGGTTAGCTGCGAGCATCAACCGATCCTAACGCATCGCGGCTAGACAGAACTTCCATCGTTCTCAGCGCAGCGGTGCTCGTTCTCAGCGAAGCGGTGCTCTTAACCGTTGGCTGTTATCGGGCTGTTCTGGTTTTTTCGACGCTTCGCGAAATCGATTCGCAATACTCAGTCTTGATCTCGGCACGGATCATCATCGAGCCAACCGGCGGAGCAGCGAGTATGACGACGAGTACTATCCGCGGGGCAAAGTACTATCCGCGGGGCAAACTGAGTACGAATGAGGGGAATCCCTCCTTTTACAGGTCGCTACTCTTTGCCATCCGAAATCGGGCTTAAGAGCAACCGCGTGAACTCGATCTCGGTGGTCGGATCGTGACCTTGCAACATGATTGTCCCCGCCGCGGTCCGTAAACCTTTGCGGGGATTGTCGTCCGGCTTGCGAGTATCCTCCCACTGGACGACTTGAACTCCTTCGACCCATGTTGCCATCACAGGTCCATCGGCAACGATGGTAACGTGCGCCGGGCGACCTTCATCACTTAGCACGGCTTTTGCATTTTGCCTTCGGAAGATGGAGCCCGACCCTGCATCGACCGCACGACGTCGATCCTCCTTGAATCCATGATGGATCTGGCATTCGTACCCATTCATGTCCTCACCAGGTATGCACCGAAAGAAGATTCCCGAGTTGACGTTTTCGACCAGCGTCAACGCAGTCGCTTGGATGCAGACATTGGCATGGGGTTGCAACAACTCCAAATGCCCTCGCCCACCTTTCAATTGGATAGTCCCTGTTTCGGTGAACTTCGCTTCGATCGTCCCCTTGGGCTCATTCCAGTCCGATGGCTTTGCATTGGGGATCAACGAATACCCGATCGGGCGGATCCGGATATTGCGGAACCGGATGGGGCCTTCTCGAAACTGCAACCCGATGCGGCCCGAAACGAGCCCTGAATCATCGGTGTAGTCGACCGACTGCTGGCCATTCACCCAGGCTTGGATGCGGTTCTGATCCACCAGTGCATGGAGCGTATTCCATTGCCCTCCGTTCGGTTCATCGATCGACTCATTTACTTTTGCACGAGCGACTAGAGAGCCGGTTGGAAACGGATTGTCAGGGGGTGCGATATTGAGTTCGTAGCAATCCTTGGCGGGATCGGTCGGTTGTTCGGGGGTTCTCAGAAAGAGTCCGCTGTTGGTCTGTTCGGACGCAAAGTACTCCAGCTCGATTTCATAATCCGAAAAACGGACTTGGGTCACCAGTAGCCCCGGATCACCGACATTGGCAACCAGTTCTCCATCCTTCACCGCCCAATCGGCGCTGCTGGTGTTCTTCCATCCGATCATCGATTGTCCATCGAAGAGTCGTATCCACCCTTGATCCAACTCTTCGGGCGACAAACGGGCAGCGAGCAGATCGTCGACGAGGACCGATGCGTCTAATTCAACTTCCTTGGGCTTCTCCTGCACCGCAACTGCTGGCTTGACGGCGGCTGGCTTGACGGCTGCTTCGTTTGGCTTCGCCCCATCCTGTGACTTTTCAGCACTGCGATCCAGAGCGATTCCTGGTTCCTGAGCGATTCCGGCTTCCGCGGAGGATTCTGGCTTGGTAGCGAATCGTGGTTCACCGGATGCTGCCGAATCATTCAACGAGGAAGCCACCTCAGGAACTATCGCCTTTGGTGAATCACATCCTGCAAACGAAACTATGGAAACAAGAGTGGTTGGAGCGACAACGCTCCAACCCCATGTACGAATCAGCGTTCTAAGATTTCTAGCCATACGTTAAAACCAAATTGAGTGGATGCTCCGTTGGCCAACCCCAGGTTCTCGCCCCCAACTCCCACCACGATTTTCAGACGATTCGTGGGCAGGATCGATTCGGTGATATCCCAGCGATTGGGCGTCTCCAGTTTACACCAAGTGAGAAGATTGTCGTTAAGGAAAATTGCTTCCATGTTCGCCTGGTCTGAGGTATCGCATGCGATCACCAAAAAAATCCTAGAGGTGCCAACTCCACCTGGGGGCGCGTGAAACACCCTGGCGATCGAGCGCCGGTCGCCTGGAGCGTCGCTGGTACCCTCCCCACGCCATGCTTTCGCGAGTGAAATCCGGTGGACGGAAGAGCTCATCCGCATTCTTGCTCTTGTTCGTAGAGCGATCGACTCGGGTACACCCCGGGAGCGTCGTCGGAATACCAGCGGTCCAAAACCGCCCGCCACGCATCGAAGTCCTTCACGCGGACGAAATCGTCTCGGACGATTTGCCCTTGGGGGTGCGATGCCGCGTACTTGATCCCGAACTTGCGCATTGGAACGCCCGCGCGTTCGGGGCCATACAGTTCTTCGGCGAGTCGAAAATGTTCCAGCATCACGTCGCGTTGCTGATGGACGCTCGGTGGGGGTGGGAGCGGTTCACCGTTAAATATCTTGCGTGCTTGCTCGAAGATCCACGGGTTCCCGATGCAACCGCGAGCGACGGTCACGCCGTCCACTCCGGTCTCTTGCATCATTCGCAAGCAATCCTCGGCGGAGAACAAATCGCCACTCCCGAGGATCGTTTTGGTGGGGCCGACGTAGTCCTTAACCTCTTTGAGGAACGACCATCGGCTCGGTCCGATATAGCGTTGTTGCACGGTTCGTCCG
Source organism: Pirellula sp. (assembly GCA_046318275.1). Classification (GTDB taxonomy): domain Bacteria; phylum Planctomycetota; class Planctomycetia; order Pirellulales; family Pirellulaceae; genus JBKCUI01. The sequence goes on from JBKCUW010000059.1 coordinate 35,576, forward strand.
TGGACGGTGATTGCATCAATTCCGTAGGCAAACGCTCCGTCGAGGATTTCAAAAAAATTGTCGCGACTCTCGGCCGTATCGTCGAGCCCACGCCGCATCTTGATCGTTACTGGTATGTGCGCAGGGACTTTGTCTCTGGTTTGCTGGACGATCTCCAACGCCACCGCAGGCTGGCTCAGATGGAACCCACCGCGACAACGACCTAGGACCTTGCGAACTGGGCAACCGAAATTGATGTCGATCACTGCAAACCCAGCTTCAACCAATTTCTGGGCACCGAGCGCAAACTGCTCCGGTTCGGCTCCCATCAATTGACCCGCGACCGGATGTTCTTCAGGCGTGTTGTACAGGAAGTGCTGTGTCTTCTTTCGGTCCTTGAGACTCACCAGAAATTGGTCGAGCATCACTTCGCACAGGGAATACGATGCCCCCATTCGGCGAGCGATCATCCGCATAGCCCAATCGCTGTATCCGCTGAGGGCGGCTTGGACGACCGGAAACCCGATATCGACGTTTCCGATCTTCAGTGGCTTGATTCCGGGGATCATAATAGGGATGCCTTTTGCGGTTGCGATACATCCTCGGATCCGACGGAGGCGTGTGCGTTCTGGCCTGCAATGGCTCGGCCGATGGAATCGCGAACCGCGTGCACGGTCGGTCCCCAAACTCCGATCTCTCGTTGCCGAAAGAGCTTCATCGAAGGGTACCACGGGCTATCGTCTCGCTCGAGAAGCCATCGCCAATCCGGAGTGAAACCGAGAATCAACATCGTGGGGCGTCCCAAGGCTCCCGCGAGGTGCGCCATCGAGGTATCGCTGGTAACGACCCAATCCAAGTGATTCAGGATGGCCGCGGTGTCCATAAATGCTCCGCTGGACTGATCCAAATCGTTCGGGAGCGAGTAAATGGGGCGTTTTCCCGTCCACTCCCGCACTTGTTCACTTCCTTTTCCAAATTGCAAACTGATCAATTGCACATCTTCCAAATCGGCCAGGGGTTCCAATTCTCTAAGCGCAAACGAACGAAACATATCGGCTTGATGATCCGGGTTGCCTTGCCAGACCAAGCCGATGCGGTATTTGCTGGGTGGAAGAATTCGATTCAATTGGTTGCGCCAATAACCGACCAAATTTTCGCCGATCCGAATGTAAGGAACCTCGCTGGGGATATTCTCAACGTTGGTGTTGAGTACATCCGCAACGTCGATCAACGAGCAATGGTAATCGAAGGGCTGCTCTACCTTCCAAGTGTTTGGCACGATCGCATCGATCCCTTCGCAGCCTTGGAGCAGCGCGAGCAGTTGCGGCTGCATATGCAAAATGGTTTTTGCACCGAGCGACTTCATCACCTTGGCATATCGAACAAAGTGAATCGTGTCGCCGAGTCCTTGTTCGCTGTAGAGGAGAACCGTTTTGCCGCGGACGTCTTGCCCTGTCCATTTCGGCTGCTTGTAGTTTGTCTGGATGGCTTCTTTACAGTTCCAGCGATGCCGATACTCTCGCCAACCTTCCGGAAAATTTCCTTGGAGCAGATGGATGACGCCTAGATTGCGGTGAAGCTCCGCATCGTCCGGCTGGATCTTCATCGCCTCGTAGTAGTATTGAAATGCCAGATCAATCCTGCCGGTCCACGCGTGTAATGTGCCGCGGTTCCGAAAGGCATTGAAGTAACCTGGTTGCTGATCGATCGCTTTCTGAAACGCAGCGTCCGCTTCGGAAACTTTGCCGAGATAACGCAATGAGTTCCCCATATTGTTAAGTGCGATCGGAAAACGAGGTTGCAGCGAAATCGCCCGCTGGTACGCCTCAACCGCCTCGGCAAAGTGGCGCTGGTCATGGAGCGCGATCCCCAAATAACACCACGCATTCGGGTGATTGGGTTCACGTTGCAAAACACTGGTGTATACCTGCTTGGCCGCTTCGACTTGGCCGCGTTGATGCGATTGCCAGGCTTGGAGAAGTTTCTCGTCGGTGGAAGCCATGGGATTGAGCGAGCTTGCTCGCTGAGCCTTTCCTGAGACAAGGCAATAATGGGTGACACGTTCTGACGAACTGAACTCGATTTATAGTAAACCATTCCAAAGAAAAAAAGAGCCATGAGTCGCGCGTGCAACTCATGGCTCTCGTGTGATTCAAAAATCCTCCGACCGTTTGCGGCACGACACGGAGCCGCTGCGAGACTGACGCAAATCGAGCGTGCTACTGCACTCGCCGTTATGATTTGGGCCAACGCATAATTATGGTCCCTCAGCCGGAAAAACGACCGGAGGCAAGAGTGCGAATCATTTCCAACTCGCACTGAAGTCAACTATAGGTCATCCGCACAACCAAGAAAAGGCGGATTGCGAGAAGTTTCACGATTCCACTTATGCGGCGCCGCGGTCGTTTTGTTGACGACGCAATCGTTTTCGTTCCGCTTTGGACAGATATCGATAATCGTCGGAGTTTTCGTCTTCGTCATTGGCATCCGATGCGGAGCTGGACGATTGCGAACTCGCGCTGGATTGAGTGCCCGGCAGAGCCCGACTCGAATCGATCGGTTTGGGCCCGGAAGCCCCAGCACGGTTTCCGCCGATTGCATCGGAGCCCATGGAACTCGACTCCATCGATTCATCGACGGGTGGCTTGAGCTTCAATCCATCCAACCAACTCGTGATGCGTCCAACAAGCTTCTTCACGTGTTGCTGTCCGGGCTCCTTCGGTTCTTTGGGCTTCTTCGGTTCTTTCTTCGGTTTCGGTTCGCTCGCTCCCTTTTTCGATGCCGCTATATCCTCGCTCTTGCTCGGATCAGACGGATCGGTCTTAGATCGCCCAAATGGGAACCAGCTCTTTTTAGGCGGAGAGTCCTCGTCGGCAGCAGCAGCGGACTTCGACTTTCCAGTAGCAGGTTCCGGTGCAGATGCTTTAGCAGCAATGGGTTTCAATGAAGACGGCTTAGCCGACCCAATTTCTGTGTCGACATCGTTTGCCAATTCAGCGGTCTTGGACTTCCAGAACTTGGCCAACCAACGTCGCTTCTCCCGTGTTTCCGCATCCGGTGCATCAACATCGGAATCGATGGGAAGGGGCGTGGATGGCTTCTTCACAGCAGGCTGTTTCTCGACGGATTGTTTTTTCGTGATGGACGCTTCGCTCTCTGCATCGGACGACGCAGGAACCTTCCGTCCGAACCAACCAGACTTCTTGGTCAACCCAATATCGACCGGTCCACCATCATCTTCGCGCAGAAGTTCGCCATCGGCAAACTGTTCATTGCGCTCGCTTCGATGAGGAATGAATCCAAAAAGTCGCATCGGCTTTTTAGGTTCCCCAAACGCATCGACGGCTGCCGACTTCGTTGAACTTGTTTTTGCGGTGGTGGATGCAGTATTGCGGCGCACTTCATCCGTTCCTTCCTCATCCTCGTCGTACTCGTCCTCCAGCTCATCATCGTCAGAGGAACGGTTTCGCCAAGGAAGCCAGCTTCGTTTAGGAATCGTTCCCAAAACATCCTCATCGCTATCCACCGATTCACCTGGAGCGTCAGGATCTGCAGAGCGTTTCCATGACAATTTTGGCATCGCAAAACCCGATTGCTTTGCCAGCGCGGTCCGCTCGAGGAATCGCTTTTGAGCCTGAAGATAACACTGCCTCAAATAGAGTCCGGCCGCTTGAAAGACCGCCAGAACACCGCCGAGCCAACACGCTCCTACGATCAAATCGATCGTTCCAGGACTCCAATCGAGCTTGAGCAAGCCCGTTCCAAGCAGCGCGGCACTAGCCCATGCAACGAGACCACCGATCCAGAGGACCAAGGCACCCGGTGTGGATTTCAATTCCGTGGAGAGCCTCAAGCCGATCAGACCGACCAGCGATGCATAGGTGGCCAACACCAACGGCCAACCGCCATACCCGATCTCACTGCGAGTCCACGGATCGATGCTTTGACCGAGGAGAAAGAGAGACGCCGTTGATGTGTCAAAACTGGAGAAGATCGCCACACCGGTGAGCATAATCCAAATGCGGTACCGCGCGCTGTAATCATCCGCTTTATGACGTCGCAATTGAAAGATCATCCACGCGGACAGCGCGGTCATCATCCACAGCTGACACGTCAACCAATTCGCAATGCTGTGAGGGCTGCGCAGATCGAACAACTGCCAAAATAGAACAGGAGATCGCCCCATCGAGTTCGCGCGGACATGGAACCAGTAATGGCAAAAGAGAAGGGTACCCCACGCGCACCAAAGAATCATCAGGACCGTTGCCAACGATCCGGGGCGTACCGGAATCAATTGCACCAAACGATGCTGGCAAGTCTTGCGCACCCCTTGGCTGTACCCCTTGTCGCTGCTCCCTAGCAGAAGTTCGGTCGGATCGCTTTCGCTCGCGCGTCGAGCCTTCTTTTGCGCCCGCGCTGACTCGACCGCGAAATCCGAATCGGCTGCAATCGTTTCGCGCATAACACGGCGACGTCGATCGGAACGGTAGGAGCGGGAAAGTGGCATACGATTAGGATCGCGCGTGCAGGGGGATTCGGTTTTCACCGACGAAGAACGAGAGACACAGTTCTGCTTTGATTCGCAATTTTCGGGGCATGCGTCAAGATCGAACCGGCGCCGCGTTCGCTAGCAAATGGCATTCGCTGACAATTGCAGGTGTTCCATAAGAGTGGGCACAAGAGTGGGCGCAAGAGTGGGCACATACGACGACTCGCTGAGAGCATTGTTCGCGCAAAGAGGCGAAGCGCCCGAAGAAGAACCAGGGTCCTCCCCCCTCGGAACCACAATTCCTCTCCCCGCCACCGTGCCACCGTGCCACCGTGCCACCGTGTCAACGTGTCAACGTGTCAACGTGTCAACGTGTCACCGTGTCACCGTGTGAAACTTCGGCTTCTCTTCCAATGACCCCAAGCGATTGAACCCACGCAATCCCGCGCGATTCGAAACTTTTGAAAACGCGAGAAAATCGATTGAACTCCAGTTGACAATCCTTCCGATTAGTGTTCTAGTTACGTAGCACACTAGTGGCAGAAGCCCAGGAGTTGTTTATGTTCTTTTCTATCGACCCCAATAACGGAATCGCGATTTACGAACAGATTGTTCGGCAGGTCAAATTCGCGATTGCGGACGGAGTTCTGGTGCCGGGGCAGTTGCTTCCTAGCGTCCGGACGCTCGCGGTCTCGTTGGCCATCAATCCCAACACGATCGCCAAGGCCTTCTCTCAACTACAAAACGATGGCGTCGTGGAATCGCTTCGAGGGCGTGGCATCGCCGTTCGCAGTGATGCCTTGGAATCGTGTCGCGAGGCTCGCTGTTCGCTCCTCGAGGACCGATTGCGAGGTGCCATCGCCGAAGCTCTCCACGGTGGTCTCAACGCCAGGGAGATCAAGCGGATCATCGCTGCGCAGCTTGAGTCGCTCGACGGTCAGGTCGCTACGGTTTCGACACCCGTGCCAGCCAATGGGGCTACGTCCTGAGAATCCCAAGCGTGATGTCCATCACGGCATCCGTCGTTGATCGGCAGTCCCCCGCTGGTTGCTCAAAATCTTCAAGTTACTCAACATCGTCACACCCATCCTTGCAAGCAACGCTTGTAAAAAACGCATTCAAACTCTTCTGCCTTGTCTTTGGAAACCCAAAGGTGAAACCCATGAATGATGTGATCAAAATCGAAGGCCTCGAAATGCACTTTCGAGGTTGTGAAGCTCTGCGAGGCGTCGACCTGTCCGTGCAACCGGGGACCGTGTACGCGTTGCTCGGCGAAAATGGAGCTGGCAAGACCACCCTCATCCGGATCCTGACCGGCTTTCAGAAGCCGACGGCTGGTACATGCCGCGTGCTCGATTTGGATCCGAGCAAGAAGGAGGACTCGCTGAAGATCCGGCAGCGGATCGGCTATGTCTCCGATGCCCCGGCGCTTTACGACTGGATGACGGTCGGCGAAATCGGTTGGTTTGCCTCCTCCTTTTTTGCCGAAGGGTTCGTCGACCGTTATCGCACGTCGATCGAGCAGTACGAACTCCCGTCGGATCGCAAGATTAAGAATCTGAGCAAAGGGCAGCGCTCGAAGGTCGCGTTGTCGCTGGCATTGGCTCATGATCCTGAATTGCTCATCCTCGATGAGCCTACATCGGGTCTCGATCCGTTGGTTCGGCGAGAGTTCTTGGAAAGCATGATCACCTTTGCCGCAACGGGTCGAACGGTCTTTCTGTCGAGCCATCAGATCGCGGAAGTAGAACGGGTAGCGGACCAAATCGCCATCATGCACAAAGGCCGACTGCAGCTCGTCGGCCATCTATCCGAACTCAAGGAGTCGATTGCGATGGTCACGGTATCGTTGGCCGACCCGCTGATCAGTCTGCCCGATCCGTCGGCTCCCTCGAAGATCTTGGCAGAGATCACCGAGGGGCGTCAAAAACAGTTGGTGGTTCAAGGTGCTGGCGACGAAGCGGCTGAGTTCTGGAGGGGGTGTACTGGGGTTACGAGCGTCCGGGCTCAGCCCGCAACGCTGGAAGAGCTCTTCGTAGCGTGCACTCGCGGCGATTCGAAGTACGCGCATCGCACGAGCGAAAGCACCGTTGGGGCTCGTCCATCGATGGAGGCACAACGCTCATGAGTCGACCAACAATCGCAAAAGCTTTGGTTTGGAAAGAGCTCCGGCAGATCGCACCATTATTTTGGTCCGTGTTGGGGCTTGGGGGTGTTTTGAACCTCCTGATGATCGCGATGTCCTTTTTTACAAGCGCCGGTGGCTCGGGGATAATCACCCCCTACACATTCATCGTCATGCCGATCTTCTTTGCTACGGGGATCGGTGTCCTTTTGGTCGGTGTGGAAAAAGAGAACCGCACGCTTCAGTGGCTGCAAGGAATGCCCGTTAGCTCCAAGCAAATCGCCAAGACAAAGTTCATGGTAGCACTGGCTGGCCTAGTAGCCGTTTGGGCGATCTCGCTCCTCATGTTCTGGTTGTTTCGTATCGTCTTCCAAGGACAGTTCGGCATCACTAGGTCAGAGGTGATTTCCCTGTCTGAAAGCTCTATTTCTCCATTCCTCTTTCCAACCGTCTCTTTTTTCCTCGGATTCGCGGGGCTCGCGCTGGCGTGGCGAGTCGCTTCGCCGATCCATGCGCTGTTGCTGCTTATCCCGGTTTGCGGTGTCGTCTGGATCGCATCTGAGATCGTGAAGCTCTTTCTCGTTGTTCGGTTAGACACTGCAACCGATTGGTCCTCTGCCTATTGGGGGATCAACGTGGGCTGTTGGGCTGTCGGCCTTGTGCTAGCCGTAATTTATGGGTGGCTAGCCAGTCAGCGCGATCTTTCGGCCCGCTCTGCATCGGTTCCGTGGTATGGCCTACTAGGAAACGCAACGAGGACAACCGTTGCTGCACCTCAATGGTGGCGATGGGAAGGCGTCCCCCCAAACTCCGCGCTGCTTTGGCAGGCCATTCGTCAGAATGGGGTGCCGTTGTCGGTATTAACGATCGTCCTTTTTTGCGTGATTTGGGCGATGGCATCGTTTCCCGAACTCTATGGAGGCCGAGAGGATCAGGCTTTTCGCGCCCTCAATCATAACTCCGAGTTCATAGTGTTTATCGTTCTGGGAGGAATCGCGGTTTGCTGGTTGGGTTGTTTCGCATTCCAAGGAGACAACATCGCCAACAGGATCCGATTTTATGCAGACCGCGGTGTTTCTCCGACGCGAGTTTGGCTCACCAGGCATTGGCTTCCCATTTTGATCTTATTGCTCGCGACATTCTGGCGATTGTTCACCCGTCGATCTGCAGCGCGTTGGGATGGAGCCGACCCTCAAGTAATCCTCGGGGACTCGATCTGCTTCTTCCTTGCAGTCGTGGGAATGTATGCGGTGTCCCAGTGGTGGTCGCAATGCATCAAGAGCCCACTCATCAGTGTAATCACATCTCCTCTAATCGCAGGAGTCTTTGTCGCCTACGGTCTCTTTGCACTTGTCCTGTTCGAAACACCAATGTGGTTATTTGTTGTGTCGCTCGCCCTGCTCGTTATCGCAACTTGGTCGCAGATGAAGGATTGGATGGACCGTTCGTTCGACCGACGATTTTTTGGTGGCCATGCAGCGTGGTTGTTGACGGCGATGATAATTCCATTGCTTCCTGGAATCTGGTCGACGTTGACGCTCAAGAGAATGGATCCCGGGATTCGTGCCGCACTGGAGGGGACGTGGAGGGAAGCGAACAAATCCGATGATCCCACATTCGGCTCCCGTATGTACCTAATGCAACGCAATTTCTACCTATCTCAAACAGTCGACAAGGCACAAAAAAATTTCGACAGCAACGAGGACGTTCGCGCCGAGTTCCTTCGCTACTTGCAATCGGACGAGGAACGGGCTGTTCTCCAAGGGCTGCGGAGTAGCGACTTTGTTCGATTTTGCCTCTCAGAACTCAGCGTCAGCCAATCCAAGGTCGTCGCCGATGCCTCGGAGGAACAGCTAGCAACCTACCGCTCCATCGCGAATGGAATCCTCGAATCGATACAACAGATCCGAGCAGACGGTTCCCTTCGAGCTCAAGACAATAGCGAGATTCTAGAAATGGCGTTGCTTCGTGAATGCAAAGCGACCAAAGCTCAGGAATGGCTAGGAGAAGATCTTTATCGAAAGATCGTTGTGTTCTTAGGAGACAGCGATGCTCGCGACAAGGCCCGGAATTATAAACTGAGTCGAGCTTGGAAAATGCAGTACCAATACGATCGCTCCAATTGGTTTACCGACTGGGGCTACGACTTTGGCGAGTACTCGATTCCTTATAAGACCACCTACCCGTCACTCCCTGGGATGCTTCGCAGGAGCCGCGAACGGGACGAACTTGCCGCTAATCTTTGGAACCTGCTGAACGCCAAGTCGCGCGATGAATCGGCGGCGCTAAGTAAAGAGATAGACCCAGACGATCAGATCGATCAAATCTCGGATTGGGTCGATGGGACCTTGTATGGGAACGCACTCGACATCCTTCATAGTTATCCAGGTAGCCATTGGCGAGGGCATTGGGAATCCGAAACAAAAGCATTAATGCTCACCCTCGATTCAGAACCTGCAAAATCCGAAAATGGAGGTGGCCGATGACTCGATCATCCTTAGCGAAGCGTTCGTTGCCTTGGTGGCACGTGGGATTGCAAATGACGACCGTTTTGGCGGCCATCGCGATCGCAGCCATTTCAATACAGTTTGCCAGGAATGAATGGCTCGCAGTCCAATCGTTAAGAGCATTCTTCAGCCAGCAAACTGACAATGTATCCATGGGGATCCCAAGCAAACCACTCGGTAGCAGCCCAAACAGGGAGTCTGCGGAATTGCAGGGACGAATCGCCGACGAAGCTCGAAGTCCCTACCTTCAAGCTCAGATCCATAATCTATTGCTGGTCGCCTCCGATGAACCAGAAGATCTATGGTGGAAACAGCGAGCAAAAGAACAGCAAGCAAAAGAACGGGCCGAGCGAGGTGA
>JBKCUW010000060.1:0-25564 GCA_046318275.1 Pirellula sp.
GGTCTATGAAAATACGCAAGGAGTGCGGGTAGCAAAAACATATCGCAAAGCAGCGCCGAGATCAGGGTTACGAGGCCTAATTCGGCAAACACGCGATGGTCTCTCGTCTCGGACGTTAGAACGGAACTGAATCCCGCCACAAGAACGATGGTCGTCATGATGATTCCTGTTCCCACCTCTCGAAACGATCGTTGGATCACCGCTTCGCCGGTTCCCCCATGTTTGGATTCCTCGAGGTATCGCGACACAAAGTGGATTGTGTCATCGACGGCGATTCCCAGGCAGATGGTAAAACAGCAGACGCTGACGACCTCAAGGGGTTGCTTGGTTATGACCATGTAGGTTGCGGATGCTAACAGAGGCAACAGGTTCGGGATGATCGCGATGAGTCCCAAACGCAGGGACCGAAACGCAATGGCCAAAACTAAGAACACTATGAACGCCGCGCTGCCTAGACTGGCACTTAGGTCGGTGACAATCGAATAGAGGTTTCGCCACCGCCAAATCGCATCCCCTTGCATTTCCATCGAGAGTCCCGGGGTCGCCTTAACCATCGATTGCAACGCTTGATCGATCCGCTCGAAGGTTGGTTTGTAGGTCGCTGTTCCTAAGTCTTTGCATCGGTACGTAATCGTCGCGGTCGATTTTTCTTCGTTGAAAAGGCGTTGGCGCAGCGGGGGAGGTAAAAGCTCCGCCATGGAAAGTTTGTCCAGGACCGTACCTTCACCAGGCAATGCGTTCAAAAGGGTTACGAGCGATAGTGGATGGCCGATCAGAGGTTCCCTTTTGAGCATCGACTCGACTTGATCGATCACCAAGGCTACTTGTTCTTTTTGAACTTGTGCTGGATCCCATTTCAAATCGATCATGCAGACGTCCAATCCCCCCATCGCTGTGTCGAGATGGGCCATCGCTTTTTGAGCTTCACTGCCTGTTGGGATCGCGCTGGACTTTCTGTCGTCCGGGCGGAGCGTTGAAGCGATCAGCGACAAGCTAGCAGTTAGGAGCAGCGCGAAGAAACTCACTTTGCGTTTGTGAGAGAGAACCCAGCTGATCAGTGGATCAATTCGATCGATGATGTGCTTCATCGGATCGATTTCTGCTCCATGAATGAATCGATTGCTCCATCGAGTCATGCTTAAAAGAGGGAGCACGAGCATCACAGAGACCCAGGTGACGATGGCGCCCAGAACACAGGACCACCCAAACTCCCGGACGACCTGATGGCTTGCCCACGCCAAGGACCCCATATCGATCGCCGTAGTGATCGATGCCAAAAAGCATGCGAGCCCGACCATCGAAAGAGAAAATTTGCAAGCCTGTTTGGGAGTGCATCCTTCTCTCATGCATTTTCGGATATGGATCATCATGTGCACGCCATCGATGAAACCGATCAGACTTAAGAGAACCGGCAAAATGACAAAGCTGAACGGGTTGTCTTGGAGATTGAAGTAACGCAGAAAACCTAATGTCCAAAAAACGCCGATCATCGGCACTGCCGCCACGGCTACAACCACCGAAAATCCTCGAAACAAGATTGCCGCCATGATCACGATCATGCAATATGCAATGACCTGATAGCGGATTTCGTTGTTGCGATTGTTCTGCATGAGCACCATACGCAATGGGACACTTCCAGTGACATGGAACTCCATCGGTATGCTTGGATGTTCGGATGCCGCTTGTCGAGCGGCGGCCAAGATCGGCTCGGTGCATTGCGAGTTGTCTTGGATGTAAAGCCAATCGTAGGTGAGTTCGATGAGCACCGTGTTGGCGTCGTCTGAGAGTATTTGCCCGACGACCAGCGGCTGCGAGACTGCTTTTTTCTTGGCGACGTCGAAGCGTTGTTGGGTGGCATTACCACGAGGAAGAATCGGCTCGGTTAGCCCAAAGATGTTCAACGGGGGAGCTTGGTCGAGCGAACGTACGGACGCCACCACGTCGAGCGCGTCGACTCGATCGACCACGTCGCGGAAGGCTTGAGAGCCTTCAGGAGTGAAGATCGCGGGAGATTTGATCACCAAGACAGCTTCGGCACGTCCGGCGGTATTGCCGATTCCGCCCCTGCGTCCAAAACGTCGAGGCGTATTCGAGTTCTCGGTACGGGTGTTTTTGGCTAGCGCCGAGGATGCATCAGAGACATTGCTCGCGCTATCGGTACTTGGAAACCAACGCGAACGCAGTTTTTCCGGCCAGTCGGGATCAAGGTATCCGCCGATGGCGAGTCCGGTTAGCAAAAGGAGGAGGGACAAGCACCAGCGTGGATGGTCCATGATGGCGGCGAACAACCTGCCGGTGAAGCCGACGCGGTCAGGATCGAACTCTGCTGGGTTGGAAACTGGGGCTGCCGGTTGGTCCGGCGGATTGTCGGACGGTTGGTCCGGCGGCGGGACAGTCGGTGGGACAGTCGGTGGGTTGGTACCTGAACTTTGGAGCATTGGATTATTGACCGCCCCGCCGTTGGCCTTGGTTTGCATTGCTTTGGCCAGCTTGGATCAGTTCCTCGCGGGTGATTTGTCGATCGTTGTTTCGATCGATGCGAGAGAAGCCGAAGTCGCGAAGGACTCGGGGTGATTCTTCCCACGAGACGATTCCATCTTTATTGGAATCCCACTTCGCGATGTAATCGTCCGCGTACTTGGCTGCTGCCTCATGTTGGGATTCCAAACGTTTGCTCATAGAATCGTTGGCGTCGTTGGACTGCTCGCTGCGCTGAGTGATGCTGCGGCCTTGTTGATTGATTGAGTTGTTTCTCGGGCGGGAGACTTCAAAGAATGCGACGGCCATTTCTTCCCACGTCTGATCTCCCCACATGACATATTCGCGGGGTGCCGGGTTGGTGGGATTGGCATCCGAGTTGTCGAAGGTCGCCGTAAATTCCAGGCCATCGATATCGGACAGCGAGATCTTATCGGTCCACTCGTAGGTATGTTGCCAATTGAAGTCGTAGTGAGGAACATTCAAAAGTATTTCATGAGCATCACCGCGGCGTGCCCGGAGTTCGAAGGCCTTGCCCCGCACATGCATATGGGGAGAGACCGCGAGGAGTTCTCCGTCTTTGGGATAGCGAGGAACTCTTGCGGTGACGCGGTGGTCGCTGGCACCGGGTGGAATTTCGAAGTCTTGATCGATCCCAACAACGGTGAAGACCTCGTGGGTGACCGATGGTTCGTCAACAAAGGTCAAACCGATCCTTGAAAGGTCGCTCGTTGCTCGTCCGTTGGGTGTGTAGTGCATCTGAAAAACGAACTTGGAACCAGCAGGGATTTTGCGAGCGTAACCCTGCGGGAATTTGGTCGCCATTTGACCTGGAACATAGGCGGTCAGCCATCCGATTCCAATGAACTCAGCGTCATCGGGTGGTCGGATAAAGACGATCGCATGATGGACCACAGAGGGATCCCCTGGGATGACTTGGGCTGCCGATACCCAGCGGTCTTCTTTGATCTGTGGGTCGACGACAAAGTATTGGTAGTCAACGGTACCGGTTGCGGGAATTCCGTAGGCTTTGGTGTTCATAGGAACCACTAAATCCGGATCGCGACCGAATCGCCAACCACTTTGAGCGAACGTCGGTATCGCTAGGCTGCTCGTATCGCCCAGCGGTGCACCGGCTCGCACCCATTGTCGAACAGTTTCTATCTCATCCTTGGAAATCGATCGCGAGTTCTTGAAGGAACCATGGGCTGGGTCGGCGTGCCAGGGTGGCATGCGTCCAGTGTCGATCGTTTCAAGGATCATCTCTGACCAACCTGCAAGTTCCTCCGTGTTGGTTATGTCAAAGGGACCGATTTCGCCTGGGCGATGGCATTCGGTGCAATGCTTGTTGAAGATCGCGGCGACCGAATCCGCGTAGGTGACTTTGGGAGTTTCAGGAGTTTCCGATGGATTTGCTTTGCGCACGTAGGCGATCCGGCAACCGACCGGTTCGGTAACGGCGATTTCGGGAGTATTCCCTTCGAGGGCAGAGTCGATGGCCATCGCTAGATCTTCGCGCGTGGTCTTTGAGCGAGTGATACCGGGCGCATACTGATCGTCGACGCGGCCACGGTAGAGGACTTCGTTTTGAGCGTCGACCAGGACGACTTCCGCGGTTCGAGAGATTTTCAACGATTCGGCCAACGATTGGTCCGAGTCTTTGATGAAAGGGAAGGTGACTTCGATTTCCTGAGCGAAGTGTTCGATATCTTCGATGCTGTCTTGTGGGTTGCTGATCACGCCGACCCACTCGACACCATGTGAAGCGAAACGCTTGCAAAGTTCTTCAAGCCGTCGGGCGTAAAGTTTGGCTACGGGGCAGTCGCAACCGAGGAACGCATAGACTCGAAGCTTGCTGTTCTTGTCCCAGGCAATATCGTGGTCGTGGATATCGCGCAGAGCTGCTAACGAGTTCGGCGCGGCCGATGGTAATGCTTGGGGCGAGTTAGACTCGGGAGGAGCGACGATAGGTAAAGCTGCAAAGCAAGTGTCAGTAACGCAACTAGTCGTCAAGCAAATGCTGGTAAAGGGCCATGGCGTCAGTAGCGCCCAGGCGAGTCCTAACCTGACAAGCATCAGAATTTTCGAGGAAATAACTCCATGGCAAAAAGGCCCAGGAGAGGGGATACATTTTGATACAGACATGGTTGGCTGTTGGAGTTTAACGAAGAGGTCGTCGAATCCGATTCGGGAAGGAGTTGTTATATCGGGTGGGCCTTTGCCTCGGCAATGATGTGGTAGGGGAGCAAGGTGTCGAAGGAAAGGGGAAAGCCCGTAAAAAGTCCCCTTTTTGTGCTTGGTTCAACGGTGTTGAAAGCGAGCCCATTCGATTTGGAGTCGACGGACAACGCTAGCGATTTTCTGGGAACAATCGGAGGTTTTGGCAAATTGCGCATATTCCGCAATTCGTGTAGGGCTGGTAGTTCAGGAATCAACCGCAGGATTGGTAATAGCCGAATGAGAGGAGGAACCGTTACTGCACTCACTTTGTTCGGATATGCCAAATGTCGCAAACACAGCGTGGAAAATCGTGGATACGATCATCGATCCGAGGGGCCTGCCTGACAGCGGCCGTGGTCCCGGTCATGGTATCGGGATTGGTGGGTTGCAACCGAGCGCATTACCGCACGCGAGCGGACCAAGAAGTGACGGAGTTGATCGGTGAAAAGATCTCCGATGCGATGTCGGATCCGATCCGATCGGTACAAGTGGATCGCATGTCGCGGATGTTCGACCCGTTCAATCCGGATCGACCACCGATGCCTGAGGACGACAACACGGCGCATGAGTACATGAAGGTGCTCAATGGCAAGAAGCATTATCCCCTTTGGGATGTGAACGGGCGGACGAACACCGCCGAGAACCCGATTTGGTGGCAGTATTTGCCACTCGATGAGCGAGGCGTGTTGGTGCTGGATGCCGACATGGCGGTGCGCGTTGCGACGTTGCACAACACCAACTACCAGCAGAAAATCGAAACGCTTTATCTGTCAGCGCTGGATGTGAGCTCCGAGCGGTTCTTGCTCAGCAACCAGCTCTTTGGAGGATACGGATCGTTTTACTCGGCGAGTGGATCGCTTAAAAATGATGGCACTGATAGCGAGTCAACTATCTCGAATTCGCTTTTTACAAAGTCTGCTAATCCAGTAACGTCAAATCGGACTGGTATCGGATTTCGTAGAAAGTTCACGACTGGCGCAGATATGATTGTAGGGGTTGCGAATAACCTCACATGGCAATTGGCGGGTCCAAATGATCAAGGGGCCAATACAATCGTCGACTTTGGTATCGTTCAGCCATTGTTGAGAGCTGCCGGACGCGATGTTGTTATGGAACGTTTGACTCTTGCCGAGCGCACCTTGCTCTATAACGTGCGTGCGTTTGAACGTTATCGAACGGGGTTCTACATCACGGTAACTGTTGGAAGAAATGCGGAAACGGGACCAACCCGAAGGGGTGGATTGCTCGGGGGAGCCGGATTGGACAACTTTACAGGTCTCGGTGGTGGATTCGGCGCACTGGGTGCCGTACAGAATCAAGCTGCAACGGGTGGGGCTGGTTTTGGTGGTGGCGGCGGTGCCGTTCCACAAGTTGGTGGCTTTCTAGGGCTTGTTCAAAACCAACTCCAGATCAGGAACGCGGAAGAGAATGTCGCGAGGCTTCGGGATAACTTGGCCCGTTTCGAGGATACTCTCCGCGAGCAACTGACCATTATTCCTGCGACACAGGACACGATCCCAAGCCAACAGTTGCAAGTGGCCCAGGCTCGTCAAGCGTTGATCAACTCCCAAGCAACCTTGCTGCAACTTAAGTTTAACTATGAACAAACACTCGATAACTTCAAAGTCAGCATTCTAGGGTTGCCGCCCTACGTTTGTGTTGAGGTCAAGGATCCCATATTGGATCAATTCAATTTGATCAGTGAGGATATTAAAGATCGCCGCAATCAGGTGGCTGGACTGCGCGAATCGATCGGGGATGACAACACGAAGTTGTTGGAGTTGAGCCCGACAGAGACCGATCCTGTGACTGGGATCAAGGTCCGATCGCTGCAGTGGAATGACGATGCGAGGCAAGCGGTTTCCGAGATCCAAGGGGGGATCGGTGCCCTGGAGAACGTTCGCCAGACCTTGCTCGGGAAAGACTTTGACGAAGTCCGGAGAGATATCGAACGACTGCGTTCAGTATTGCCGAGCCGCGAACAGGAATTGGCGAGACTGCGGCAGATCTACCAGCAAGAGCGTGGAGCGGTGTGTAACCTACTTCCCACGGATACGCTCGACACGGCATTGCTCGATTCGTCCGGAATGGAATCATTGCCTGATACATTAACAGCGGACCTGAACAAGCTTGAGGATCGCTTCCGTGCTCGCGAAGCCAAGGTCCAGGAGCTTCAGGATGCATCGGCAAAGGCTCTTGCCACACCCGCGGAGGGAGTCAATGGACGAGAGCAATTCAATCTGTTACGTGACAAAGTGATATTGCCGAGTCAGTCGCTGTTGGCCGAGTTCTCGGAGGATGTGTTGGCATTGCAGGTATTGCAAGCGCGAGCAAGGGTTGAGAGCGTCGTCTTACCCCAAGTCGATCTCATGCCTGAAGAAGCCGTTGAGGTTGCTCGTGTGAACCGACTGGACTGGATGAACGCTCGAGCATCGTTAGTGGATTCTTGGAGGTCGATCGAAACTGTCGCTGACAACTTAGAAAGCTCTATCGATGTGATTTTTAATGGGGATATAAACAATAATTCTGCAGGGGGTGTTCGTCCAAGTCTGATTGGTGATAGAACCAATGGACGTCTTCGAGCGGGTTTCCAATGGGATACCGCTTTGACACGTCTTCAAGAGCGGAACAATTACCGTCAGGTATTGATCGAGTATCAGCAGGCCAAGCGGAGTTATTACCGGTATGAGGATTCCATCTGGCAGTCGCTTCGCGCAAACCTTCGAAACATTCGGTACAACCAGTACAACTTTGAGTTGCAGCGATATGCGGTTCGGATCGCGGCGCAGCAGATCACGATCAACGAGGATTTGCGTCAGATCCGTGAGAGTTTGAATCAAGCGTCCGGACCGACGGCGGCTCGGGACAGCGTTTCGGCTCTTCAAGATTTGCTCAGCGCACAGAACACATTCCTCGGCGTGTGGGTCTTTTACGAAGCTCAGCGCCGCAACTTGGACCAAGACCTGGGTACCATTCGTGTCAATGCCGACAACATCTGGATCGATCCGGGGCAGATCACCTCTGCCGCATACGGTTTCGCTCCACAGGATGGCAGTGGAGTGTGTCTGCCGTGTGTCGAAAATGGAGGAGCGATGCAGCCATCGGGATATGGCGAACTGCCGATGGGCGACTTCCAGCCGGTTTATGGTGCGCCGTCCAATTACGGGCAACAACCCATGTACGGTCAGCAGCCTGGGGTTGCGCCTGTGATCAACGAGGCATCACCGGCGATCAACATCCCATCGCAGTACTAGCCGCCTGCTGTTCCAGATCATGAACGATTGTGGCAATCGATCCTGTGAGCGACCTTGTCGCTAGCCGTCGGTGTCTCGAAACGACTCGCAACCCGCGACGACGGAATTCAGGATAGTTGCTCGCGACCAACAACCGCGAACGCCCAACCGCTCAAACGACTGCTCAGTTATTCACAAAAATGCCGAGCTGGTACCAAAACAGCCCGGCTGTTCACAGAACTGCCCGGCTGTTCGCAATGTCGTGGCCCCACACGTGCGATAGCATTATTTAGCTGCGGGCGTGGTTGGAAGGTTCTTCGCCATCAGTCCCAGCATGACCAACGACCAGCCGTTGAAAATCATTTCGACGCCGACGAAAAGGCCGATGACCCACAGGCCGGAAAGGGGCCATTCATGCCAGATCGATAGCCCGAGCAGGAAGGTGATGAGACCGCTTAGCAGCAGCCAGATCCAGTTGGGAAACCGCACTGCGATCGCTACGACCGCCCTGAAGATGCCTTGGAAGATCAACAGCATGGCGATGAGCAGGGTCAAGTATTCCGCGGAGATCAACGGGTTGGCGATGATCATCACGCCGGAGGCGGCGTAGAGGACTCCGGATAGGAGTTCGACGAAAAAGCCTCCCCATTCTTTGCAGTAGAACGAGTGTGCAAAGTAGGCCACCCCGGCGAGGACCATGAGCCAGCCGAGGAAGACCATGGTGGCGATGGTCGTCATTGTCGACGCTCCGATGGCGACCGTGCCTAAAACGATTAGCAGGGCGCCCAAGCCGACGAACCAGCCCCATTTGTTCCGCAGTGCGGCAAGTCCGACGCGATCGATGCTTACAGCGACAACAGTGGTTTCAGTGGACATGGTATTTCTCGAAGGGTGAAATAGGACGGTGAAATAGGACGGTGAAGTAGGACGGCAGATGAAAACGGAAAGCGGGAGTCGCAAAAGGCTAGTGCTTCGTTTCTGCGTCGCTGCTCGGGGAGGTGAACTGTTCCGCCAATATAACCTCGATCGTCTCCACGCATACTGTCGCGCGGTATCGATTCAAGATATTCTCCTTGAGGTATTTGAGAATGTCGTCGCAGACTTCATAGGGGACGATCGTTTCCAGGCGGATGTTGGATTCCGTCTGCCAGACACCGTTGGCGATATTGTGCCGACCGATACCGCGGGAGGGCATCGCCGTAAAGCCGGTTGCTCCACGCGCGATGCATTCGTGTTGCAAGATGTCTTCGAGACTCGATTCGGCGACGATGGTGATCCGTCGCATTCTGGCCATCCCGCGTTTTCTCGCTGCATCGCTGTGGGTGGATAACGCTTGATGTTGTTCGAGTCCGACGAGTTCCAGACGCAGTCCAGCTTCCTGCATTTCACCTTGCATCTCATGCAATTTTTCCATCACCGTATGGTCGACCAGTTTCGTGTCTGAGACGTCGACGATGATGTTGTTGCGCTGCACGAGTCCAATGTGCTCGATCTGTTGTTTGAAAGGAATCCAATTGCTGAAGACCGCGGACTCGCTCGCGTGGATTTTCACCGTGTCGGGTGAAACTTGCTCTACATCCAAGTACGCTTTGAAGAACGAGTGGAGTGGGACTCCATTGAGCAAGTGGATAAAAAATTTCATTCCGATCCCTGCTCCGACACCTATCAGCAAATCGGTAGCGAGGGTCACAATCAAGGTCGTCACGAAAATGATCAATTGCTCGCGGCCGACATGGAACATATGCATGAACTCGCTCGGGTGCGCCAACCGAAAACCGGTATAAACCAGCATGGCTGCGAGTGCCGACAGGGGGATCATGTGCAGGACGGCTGGTAAGAATGAAACGCACAGAAGCAGAAAAATCCCGTGCCACATGTCTGCGAATCGGGTTCGGGCTCCGTTATCGATGTTGGCTTTGCTGCGAACGATTTCAGAGATCATAGGCAGTCCACCTACCAGCGATGCCAACAGGTTCGCGATACCGACACCGAGCATGTCTCGATTCATGTCTGTCTTGCGTTTCCATGGGTCGATAGAATCGACCGCTTTGGCGCTGAGGATCGATTCCAAGGTGCCGATGATGAAGAACATGAAAATCCACTTCCATGCCTTCAATTGGGTCAGGGCTGTGAAATCGGGAAAGGTGACTTGGGTGAGAATCCCGAGGATTTCAGTGGGAAGCGGGACGAGGAACTTTTCCCCTAAGAGGTGCTCCTTCTCTAGAAACTTGTAAGCGTGGTCCTGCATCAGGTTCAGGTACAGACCGATGAGGACAGCCATCACCAACACGATCAACTGCGGAGGGATCGCGGCCCATTTCAACCAGTTCTTTTTGATGTGTGGCCATGTGAACAAGAAAAGCAAACTGATCAAGCCGATGAAGGTGATGGCGGGATTGGCTTCGGCGATGTAATGAGGGATATGCAGCAGGAGTTCGAGTGGTTCTTTGCTTTCCGGGGTGACTCCCAGCACGACCGGGATCTGCTTGGCAATGATGATGACACCGATCGCCGAGAGCATCCCGTGGATAGCTGACTTGGGAAAGAACTCGCTCAGGATGCCAGCCCGGAAGAGGCTGAAGGCGATTTGTAGCAGCGAAGCGACGACACCTACAGCGAGGGCGGCGCGATAAGCACCCCAGTCTGCATCGGATCCCCCGTTGCCCCAACCATCTCCTTGGAAATCATTGATGCAGCCGATCGCGATCACGATCAATCCCGCCGCGGGGCCTTTGATCGTTAGTTCGCTGTTGCTGATAAGGCTGGTGACGATGCTACCGATCACCGCTGTGAAGATACCCGCCATGGGCGGATAACCGCTCGCGATGGAGATCCCAAGGCAAAGAGGGAGGGCGATAAGGAATACCATCATGCCGGCAAGGGCATCGTATTTCAGGTACTTCGTAAAACCTTGAACGTTACCGACTGGGATATCTGCTTTGGAATCTGTCATGACTCGACCAAAATGGCGAAGCGTTTGGCTTGTTGAGAAAAGCGTTCAGCGCGTTGGTGGTGGACGGAATTAATACTCGCGAGTCCTTGGCATCGTGGGACTTGCCTAGCATCATCTTCAGGAAGTGAGTCGATGAAACTCATATCCAAAGAAGGTCTATTGCGTTCTAGGTCTGTTGCGTTCTAGGAGGAGAGAACCTAGATGAGAGTATTAGCGAAGGGATGGCGGGGGGCGTTGCCACCGCTGAGGGTTCCATAGACTCTGGGGGATTTCCCAACAGCATTCGTTTGCGCGCAGCGTCCAAACTCGATTGAGTTCGAGATGCTCAACACTATCGGAGTGGAACCATGGACCGAAGGACTCTTGAAAGTCCTCTTCGCTATCGGACTCGGTCTCCTCGGACAGGTCGGCACATACGAGTTCCGCATTACCACCGATCCACGGTTCAACAGCTGCTGCCACCGAAGCCAATAGCAACCAACCAGCGATGATCGCGTGGAGGTATTTGGCTGGACTGCGATGAAGCATGGTAGTAAGAACAGGCGTTTTGTGTGCGGGTGGAACTGGGATTGGACGAAACGAGAATCAGAGCAGGTTTGTACGCCGATCCCTGCCTCAAGTCTAGCAACAAACGAAGCCGGGGTGGATATCGATTGCTTCATTTCGTCGAATCGTTGGGGAACTAGACCCTAAAGTCAACGGGTTCGGTAAAGCCCTACACGTAGATCGCAGACGTTGGTGTGGGTTGTACCGGTCTCAAGCAGTCCCCCTGTTTTCTTAAAGAGGCTGTTAGAATCGCACTGTAGCAGATACGCCTTAAGGGGGAGGTTTTCTCGGAGGCATCGCTCGACCCATTCGTGGTCTATCCAGGCACCGGCGGCGGTGGTGGAGCCATCTTCGCCATCGGTGCCTCCGGACAAAATCGCGAACTCGCGGGGGGCGAGTTTCGACCAATGGGAACAGACCCACTCTCCTGCGGATAGAACGAGATGTTGGTTTCTGCCACCATTGCCGCGTTTAGAGGCTTCTGGCAAAACGACAGTGGGTTCGCCACCGGAGATCAGGCAATCCACCAGCGCGTCTCGGCTGGACATAAAGAGTTGCTCCGCAAATTTTCGACCGAAAAGGTCCGCGGGGCCGTCTCCCGATTTCGCAGAATGCATCCAGTATCGGTATCCCAATTCCACCGCGCAAGTTCCTGCCGCATCGACGGCGGTGGCATTATTTGCCAAGACATGATGGGTCAAAATCGTGGATGGGCGAGCCCAGAAACCTCGGAGGACAGAGCCGCTGTGACTCGGCTTCGAATGCGCAGTTAGTTGCGATGCTCGCAGCAGATACTCCTTGATCGCTCGATGTTCGTTCCCATCCGGACAGAACGATTGCAGGATGCGAAGTGCGTTTGCGGGATTGGGAGGTGGATCGAGGATCGTAGGGCCGGAGGCGATGTATTCGACGGGATCTCCGAGAACGTCCGAGATGATCAAGGTCAGCATCAGTTTCGCATGGCAGTGACGCGCCAGTCCACCACCTTTGACTTGGCTCAAGCATCGCCGTACTTCATTGAGTTGTTCGATGGACGCGCCGAGGGCGGATAGACTTCGTGTGACTTCGACTTTTGAAGCCAAAGAGATCTCGTCCACGGGTTGGCAAAGGAGCGCTGAGCCTCCACCGCTGAGCAAAACGATCACGCAATCATTCGCTCCCGCTGATTTCACCAGGCGCATGATTTCGCGTGTGCCTGCAACTACTTTTTCCGTCGGTTCGTTCACCCCTCGCGGCCTAGCTTCGCAGATCTCGACGCGCCATGAACCTAAAGAATTCAACTCGAGCGCGCGGGGATCGACGGAGCCTTCGGGGATTTGCACCCAGCCCATCACGACGGGCAACGGACAACCGCAAGCGCGAAGCGAGTCGGAGAGACCGACCAGCATTCCACAGGACGCTTTACCGGCACCGACGACGATGATGCGATCTATCCCACGCAAGTCATAGGTTTCACCCTCCACGTGGAGCCAGCGACCATCCCATTGGACCGTATCGCGTAGGACACGGTCTGCGCGGACCGCATCTACGCCTGCTTGCCAGATCTTTATCGCGTCCCTTGCAATCTCGCTCACTCGTTTCACTTTCTTGAGAAGTTCAACTCTCTTGGAGGAGAGTCCGAACAATTGTCCCTTGGCTTCTGGACATGGGGCGGCCGATCGGAGTCCGAATCTCTTCAGAAATAGGGACGCCGAACGCATCGAGGAGCGTCGCGTGCAGGTCTTCGATACGCACGGGGTCTTTGACACCGCGCAATGCATCTTCGCCGGGAGCCATCAATTCGCTCGTCGTCTCGCCGTGCACGTAACCTCGTCGGAAGGTGCCGCCGAAAATGAGGGTGCTGAAACCGGTTGGCCAATGGTCGCGACCGTCCGCAATGTTGATCTTAGGGGTTCGGCCAAATTCACCCCCGCACATCACGATCGTGGAGTCCAAAAGATTCCGGTCGATCAGAAGGCGGATGAGCCCATCGATCGCGCTGTCGAGGATTGCGCAACGACCTGACTGAAGCGCGTAGTTCTCAACGTGGCTATCCCAGCCACTCAGTTCAACCTCTACGCAGGTGACCCCTTGTTCGACCAACCGGACTGCCGCCAGACAGCTTCTTCCGAAGGGTGTATCACCGAACGACTGACGCACCTCCGATGATTCCCGTTCGATCTCGAAAGCTTGGATCTGCGAGCTATCCATCATCGTGGTCGCGCGCTGCGTGGAGTTTGCATGAAGGGTTTTCGTCCGATCAAGATCCTTCAATCGCCCTCGTCGAAACGCCTTTTCCACGACGCTCAGGTCCTGAACCCGTTGATCAAACGATTCGCGGTCGACGTAGCTCCGAAGATTCGGAAGGGGGTCTTTGGGATCGAACAGTTGGAACGCATCCCATTGGCTCCCGAGATAACCACCTCGCGAAGGCCATTGTCCGGCGAGGATCGATACGTGGCGAGGGATTTCCAAGTTGCTTTCGGATTGATGGCAGAGAACGGCTCCGATGGACGGGTGGACCAAAGTTGGGTCGGGACGCCACCCTGTTTTCATATTGTAGGTAGCTCGCTCGTGGTCCCCTTCTTTGGAGACCATGGAACGGACCAAGGTGGCCATATGCATCCATTGAGCGGACTTCGGGAGGGTAGCCGCGATCGATACTCCCGGAAGCGAGGTCTTGATCGACTTGGTCTCGCCTCCGATCGCAGAATCGGGATGGGGGTCGAACGTTTCGAGCTGGCTCGGGCCTCCTTGCATCCAGAGCAAGATCATCGATTTGGGGCGATTGGATCGGGCCAGGGGTGAACCCGTCTCGTGGGCGCGGGCGATCTGTTCCGCAAATCGCGTCAAGAATCCAACGGAGGCCAATCCGGAGGCGATGGAGGCCGTTGCCAGGAGCTGTCGGCGACGCATCTGGCCGAACGAGGCGCAGCCCAACGTATCGGCAGACCGATAACCTTCCGCTCGGCTCGAACTGCCCGGTATTGTGACGCTGCCCGGTAATGTGACACTGCCCGGTAACGTGTCACGGTTAGTAAGTGCCGAAGGTTGGGTTGCGGTCGATAGCGAATGGGGCATCGCTTTACCTCTCAAGTTGATTCGTCGCGGCTCCAATGTCCCGGCCCCAATATAACTGGGAGGAAAGATACCTGCGAGGAAAGTCCGCCGACGAGACCGTGGCTATTTCGGTTGTTGGAATCTCGTTCCAGGATAGCGATTCTTGGAAAAAGAGCCCGTCCTCGCCGTTTTATTTCTTCATCGAAAGGTTCGTCCAGGGAATCCTCTGTTCCGCGAATGGCACAGATTCTCCAAATGGCTCAAATGAATGCCAGCATTGATGAATGGGAAGTGAAGTTAGGAAGACCCTCAATCTGGTGACGAGCGCAGGCGATGATAGAGGGTACGGCTAGGGACTGGTCAAAATACTTGGGAGGGAATCGAATGTTGAGGAACATTTTCGCGACGGCTTGTATGTCGAGCGTGTTGGCCAGCGGGATTGTGACCAGCGGGATTCTTGAAAACCCGGTGTTGGCGGATGGGCCTCATGATTTCTTGTCGGGGACATATTTAGATCCCGCGATGCAGCGCCCCGATTTATTGCCGCATACGATCACTTCGAAGATCCCGGAGCATCGTCAGGTCTACAATCGGCCTCGCTACATCCCCGGATGGATCGCGTACAAGATCGAGCCATCAAGCCAGGAAGCGATGGCTTGGCAGACCAATTACTGCAACGGGAATTATCGCAATCATGCCGGCGCTTACATACCTGTTTACAACTATCCCAAGCCATGGGAAGCGATGAATACGCGAGCCCGACCCGATACGAAATCGAATGTTTCGATGATGAAAGCCCCAAGCAATTACCCGGGGGCTGATGCTTCCAGGGTTCCGGGCCACGTTCCCGCAGGGAGTTTGGAAGCGATCGCACCGGCACAAGAGCTCAATCTACCTGCTCAAAACAATCTGCCAGCGCAGCGTTAGGGACGGCTTTGGAATTGGCTGGGAGTGTGGAGAGGGTTGCCCAGCAGACTTGATCGATCGGATACAATCCGATGCCCGACATCATTCTGCGTCCAACTCGAACGAAACTTCCGGGATAGTGCCATGCCGATTGCGAGATTAAGTCAGCGGTGTTCATGCTTGCGGCGTTCATATCTGCTGTGTTTAAGTCCAGGTTACAACCTCCGATTGTTTCCTGGAGGTGTCGGATTTGCGATTTTGTTCGGAGCGATTTTTTCCTGCGCGATGTTGGGCTCCGTGAGGGCAGACTGGCCCGGGTTGCTGGGTCCGTTTCGCAACGGGCATGCCGATTCCAAGGCGAGGGTTCCGGATCAACTCCCCGAGAAGCCTAAGATCCGTTGGCAGCTCGATGCTGGCCAAGGCTACGCGGGTGCGGCGATTCGAGATGGGCAAGTCGCCTTGTTCCAGCGGGATGGGAAGCAGGATGTGCTTCGTTTGGTTTCATTGACCGATGGCAAGGAGATTTGGTCGGCATCGTTTCCTGCGGTGTATCAGCAAGGCATCGATTCGGACAAAGGTCCACGTTGCGTTCCTCAGATCGTCGACGATGCCGTGCTCGCTTATTCGGCAGCGGGGACGCTCTACTGCGTTTCACGAAGCGATGGCAAGCGGCGTTGGGTTCGAGAGTTGCGAAAGGAGTTCGCTGCCGAAGATGGGTATTTCGGTGCGGGTAGCGCTCCGTTGGTGGTTGATTCGAGTGTGATCGTCAACGTGGGTGGACGAAAAAAAGGGGGCGTGGTCGCAGTCCGATTGTCCGATGGCAAGAATCTTTGGCAGTCCACCGACGCCGATGCGAGCTACGCCTCGCCGATCCTGGTCGATGGAGTAAAAGTCGATGGAGTAAAAACGGAGCAAGCGGGAACCGTGGTGGTACCGACGCGTTACGTGACCTATGGGCTAGAGCCTAAAACCGGATCGGTACAGTGGCAGATTCCGTTCGGGCAACGCGGTCCCACCGTGAATGCCGCGACGCCGATTGTTTGCGGAGACAGGCAACTTTTTTTGACATCAAGTTACGGGATCGGATTCGTGATCGCACGCTTGCCCGCTGGGCCGAATGAGACCATTTCGGTAGAGAACAAGGGGGACGTGATCTCTAGCCAGTACGCGTCTCCGGTCTCGTTCGGGAAGATTGTTTTTGGATCTGACGGCCGCGAAGATGGTGGATGGCCCAGCTACAAATGCATGGATAGTGAGACGGGGGAGATGGTATGGTCCGAGGCGGGAATGCCCATTTGCCACTCGATCGCATTGGACGGTGCTGTTGGATTGGACGGTGCTGTTGGATTGGACAGTGCGGTTGGATTGGACAGTACCGCTGTGGAGGTTCGTGGGGAACGAGAACCTGGGGAAGGATCGAAACCAAGAATTCTTTTGATCGGCATCAACGGAAAAATATGGTTGTTGCCAGCGACGCGGGAAGGTTTTCAGCCGTTATCCAAAACGGTACTGCCCGAGGGGGTGTACCGGGCATTGCCAGCACTCTCGGAAAATTTGCTTGTAGTTCGGACGTCGGGCGGTTCCAATGCATCGTGGACCTGTTTTGAATGGTAACTGTTTCCCGGCAGTCCTTTGGGAGCGTAGCACCCCATGAACGCACCGATTGAAAACGCACCCGCTGCAAACGCACCCGCTGCAAACCTCAAGCGGGAGGATTCATTGATCGCTCCTGCTGAAGTTTGGAGTTCAACGGGTGGAACGGTGGAGTCGCCCGGCCCTACCCTGTCGAGCGAAATTAAACCCAGCGAGATTAAACCCGTTCAGGGAGGGCCACACGAATCCAGGGGCATCGCATCGCATCCTACGTTTTCGAATCTGCTGGCATCGACCGTTCTGAGTTTGTCGGTCGTCTTGATTTTGCTCGTGTGCCTACGCTTTCTCTTGCCACCTATGCTGGAGTCGTCGCGGTATTCGTGGCACCGCGGGCAGTTGCGAGCTGAGTATGAACTGGCGGGGGATCAATTAGAGCGGGTGTCTTGGGAGGGGTTATCCCAGGTCTCGCGCACGGTCGCCAAACGGGTCAGTCCCAGTGTGGTTCACATCACTGTGAATACCGCGCTTGCATTGAATGGCTCTCGTGAGGTTCTCGCGCAGGAACCATGGCGAGCCAATCCAGAATTGCGAGAATACCGCAACACAACCGGCCAAGGCAGCGGGATCATCGTTCGGGAGGACGGTTACATCCTTACCAATCATCACGTCCTCGAGGGTGTTGTCGAAGCTACCGTGGTGTTGGCGGACGATCGAGCGTTTCGGGCTGAGATCATCGGAGTCGATCGGACCACGGATTTGGCTTTGCTGAAGATCGACGCAGAGGATTTGATGCCTATCGCATGGGGAGACAGCGATGAGGTGGATGTCGGCTCGCCGGTTTGGGCGGTGGGGAGTCCTTTTGGTCTCACTGGATCGGTCTCTTTCGGGATACTCAGTGGCAAGCACCGAGTCGACCTGAATGCAAACCAGCAGTATCGAGGATCGCGCGAGCGGATAACCTCGCGTTACAGCGATTTGATGCAGAGCGACGTCGCGGTGAATCCGGGCAACAGCGGAGGTCCATTGGTGAATGGTCGTGGGGAGTTGATCGGAGTCAATACCGCGATTGTTGGCGAGTCGTATCGAGGGGTTAGTTTTTCGATTCCATCGCGGTTGGCTCGCCAGGTCCTCGATCAGTTCATGGCGCATGGACGGGTGCGTCGAGGGTGGTTAGGCGTGGAGTTGACTCCGGAGTTGCCGTTTGGTCCCGAATCGGCTTCGGGTAGCATGCGGGAGGATGTTGCGCCTGCGGTGGTAGTTCGAGCTGTTGTTCCCGATTCTCCAGCGGCCAAAGCGGGCGTTTATCCAGGAGATCGTATCACGCATTTCAACGGGGTTGCGGTGGTCTCGGTGGAGCAATTGATCGACGAGATTAGGGATTCGAAAGCCGACCAGAAAGTTATTATCACCATTCGTCGCGATGGTGAATCGATCGAACTTGAGGCTACTCTTGGAGAGCTCAAGTACTCGCCGTAGTTTTTAACTCCCAGCCTGAGACTAGATTCGACTTCGACCAAATTTTTCAGTGGTCGATTCTTTTTTGATCGATTCTTCTGCGGTCGCGTCTTTGTTGGCCGCTTCTTCTTCTTCTTCTTCTTTGGCCTCGTTGAATGATTTCATGCGAGTTGGTCCACGAACAGACATGGAGTCGAATTGCGCGCGTGGTAGGGGGGCGATACAGCCGTTTTTTAGCAGAGTGTTTCGACAGGAGGGACGAGCGGTGCCATTCCGCTCGCGTCTGATTTTGGTAGTTTAGGAGATTATGAATCTCAACACTGCAACCCGGCCACTTATCGAAAGGGCGGAACGTGACGCCCGAACGTTACGAATCGAAAGTCATCTGTTGGAGGGGGGTGGTCGCATCCTCGATTTTGGATGCCGCACGGTTGGCGGTATCGAAGCGGGACTACTCCTAGCCAAGATATGTCTTGGGAATTGCGCTGCGGTGGATTTGGCACCTGCCGACCGGGGGATTTGGCCGGGTCCTCTCGTGATGGTCTCGACCGACGATCCTTGCAACGCATGCATGGGCTCGCAGTACGCGGGTTGGAAACTCGCTGGGGACTCGTTTTTTGCGATGGGGTCCGGTCCGATGCGGGCCAAACGGGGAAATGAAGCAGTGCTTGATGCCTTGGGGATTCAAGACGATTCGGGGTGTGCCATCGGAGTGTTGGAGTGCGAAGACCTCCCGCCTCCTTCGGTGCTTCGTTCCGTAGCCGACGCATGCCGAGTGAGTCTTGATCAAGTCATCTTGTGCGTTGCTCCAACGCGGAGTATCGCCGGCGTGATTCAAGTCGTCGCGAGGTCGGTGGAGACTTCGCTGCACAAGCTCTTTGAGTTAGGGTTTGATTTGAGGAGCATCGCATCGGGGTACGGATCGGCTCCAATGCCGCCGATCGCTGTGGACTTCGTAAAAGGGATCGGGCGAACGAACGACGCCATCCTTTATGGTGGGCATGTTACGCTTTGGGTGTCATGCGACGACAGCACGATCGAAGAGGTGGGACCCAAGGTGCCCAGTGCGACTTCTGCAGATTATGGACAGCCGTTCGCTAAGACGTTTAAAGCCTATGACTATGATTTTTACAAGGTCGATCCGGGGCTTTTTGCGCCTGCGATGGTTACTTTTGTGAATTTAAAAACGGGTCGATCGTTTCGATATGGCAAGTTCAATCCTGAGGTACTTCAGGAATCGTTTGGTGAGTCGGTGGGAGGATGAGTCCTTCCAGTGGCGGAGTTGATGGAACTCATTCATTGCAACCTGAGAACACAGTGCCCCCAAATCCGTTCCATATAGGCGTGCTGGGATCTGCCGAAAGCTGGTACTTTCGAGATTTAATGCGCGCATCCAAATTGGACTGTTGGGATCAAGCGGTGGAGCTAACGCCCTACTCTTTTTCAGAACTGCAAGTCGCCTACCGAGGAGGCGCTTCGTCGGTTGCGGAGTTTAGCGGGGATCGAGTGCCGCATGCACTCTTGGTCCGAACGATGCCATTGGGTTCGCTGGAGCAAACCATCTTTCGGATGAATGCTTTGCATATCGCGAGATCCTCGGGGGTGCGAGTGGTAAATCCACCGCGGTCGCTTGAGATCGCCATCGACAAATGGTTGACGTTGGACTTCCTTCGCCAAGCGGGATTAGAAATTCCGAGAACGGTCTGTTGCCAGAATCGGGATTCGGCCATGGCCGCATGGGAGAGCCTTGGGAAAGACTGCGTGGTCAAGCCGCTTTTTGGTGGGGAAGGTCGAGGGATTGTTCGGATCCAGGATCCGGATATGGCGTGGCGCGTATTTAGCACGCTCGAGCAATTGCAAGCGGTGATCTACGTCCAGGAGTTTCTAGCTAGCCCAGGATATGACTTGAGATTGCTCGTCATCGGCGATGCTGTGTTTTGTGTGAAGCGGCAGAACCCATTGGATTGGCGAAGCAATGTTTCGCGCGGCGGGACAGCGGTCGAGCACGAGCCAACCTTTGAGCAAGTGGCAATCGCATTCCGAGCGTGTCGCAGCATCGATGCGTGGATGGCTGGGGTCGACATTTTGACAACCGACGATGGTCGTGATTTAGTGCTCGAGGTGAACGCCGTCCCAGGTTGGCGGGCGACGGCCGCCGCATTGCAAATCGACATCGCTCGAGTGGTTCTCGAAAAGCTAATCAAGCAATGATCGCGTCAGAAAAGATGCCGGCGAAAAGATGCCGTCTTAGGGTGCTGAATCGCCACATCAATACTTTCAAAAAAGAGGTAGAGCATGGCAATAATTCTTACTACTGTTCTGATGCTGATTGCATCCAACATCTTCATGACGTTTGCATGGTATGGTCATTTGAAAGATCTTAAGGACAAGCCATGGTTGATGGCAGCTATGGTTAGCTGGTGCATTGCGTTGTTTGAGTACCTCATCCAAGTTCCCGCGAATCGGCTGGGGAGTTCCGTTTTGACGTTGCCTCAGCTGAAGATCATGCAGGAGGTGATCACGTTGTGTGTTTTTGTTCCATTTATGGTGGTCTATATGAAGCAGTCGCTTCGATGGGACTTCTTGTGGGCTGCTCTATGCATGTGCGGTGCTGTATATTTTATATTTCGGCAAGGAGTCTCATTGCCTCCTGTGGAGTGATGAGGTGCTTTTGGGGCAATTCGGGCCGTCCTTTCTTTCCCCTCATTCACTCTATTCCCTCATTCATTCTATCTCCTTGGTGCCCGATATGGATCCGGATCCGTATGAACGAGCATGGTTGATCGGACTGTCGCATGGCGATTCGGTGGATGATTTGCAGCGGAATATTTCTCGAGATCCGATATTTGATCGAGAATCATTGAGACCATGGAATGGATACGGAGCAGCCGATCCATTTGCGATTTTCGTACGCGATCGGTGGTATCTCTTCTTTGAGCTATTGGTGCGAAACGAAGGAAACGCAGTTATAGCTGTGGCTTCGAGTTATGACTTGAAGCAATGGCAAGTCCTTGGAATCGCCTTGAAGGAATCTCACCACCTATCGTATCCGTTCGTGTTTGAGCATGGTGGTGAAATATACATGATGCCGGAGAGCAAATCGGTCCGGCAAGTCAACCTTTATCGGGCTGTTGACTTCCCCCTTCGATGGGAGCGATGCGCGACGTTGGTCACAGGGGCAATTATGGATGCATCCATCATTCAGCACCGCGATCGTTGGTGGATGTTTGCGGGCTGGAAATCGTACTGGCTCAAATTGTTTCATGCTCCGAGTCCATTGGGGCCTTGGCAATCGCACTGGATGCCAATTGCGAGAGCCTACAGCAAGAAGAATGTTCGACCTGGTGGTCGGCCAGTGCATATGCCAGTGCATATAGCTGATGGGAAGGGAAGCATTCTTCGTTTTGCGCAGGACAATCGCAAGTGCTACGGTCATCAAATTCAAGCTATGAAAGTCACTCAATTGAACCGGTTGTGGTTTCGGGAGCGACCGTATCGCGAAGAGCCGATCTTCTCGCCGGCGGGCACTGGTTGGTATTGTGATAGAATGCATCATCTCGATCTGCATCCCAACATATCAAACACCTTCCCTGGAAGGTGGATTGGGTTCGTCGATGGATGCAATTAAGGCGACGCGCTTCGCGAACGATCTTTAGATACCTTCCGTAACGCGGGGAATCTTTGATCCTATGGCCAATTATTATTGGCTGGTGATCATGATTCGTAGCGACGTAAATGAGTCGTGGAAACAGGGTGTCTTGGTGCGATCTGCGGTGTCTTAACGCAATCCACTTGTTAACGCAATCCACTGGGAGAAGCGAGTTTGTTTCGTGCGGCGTTCGCGAATAGGATCGTGTCGACTTGAAGTTGCAAGCGTTCGCTTGCCAGCGGCGTATCTACCCCATCGATTTCGATCCAGACAGGGACGGATCGAAAATCGGATCGGCTGAGCGGGTTGGGCGATCTCATTTGCGCACTGCCGATGGAGCGATCGATCCGAAGCACTTTGCCTTGGATTGGGCGGGGCAGCGCTGCCGATCTCATTTCAACCCGTTGGCCAGGGGAGACAGTAGCGATGTCCGCTTCATGGATTTCCGCCACG
The DNA here is from genome assembly GCA_046318275.1 of Pirellula sp. Taxonomy (GTDB): domain Bacteria; phylum Planctomycetota; class Planctomycetia; order Pirellulales; family Pirellulaceae; genus JBKCUI01. Next base: position 22,526 of record JBKCUW010000060.1, read on the forward strand.
CATGCCATTTTGGACAAATCGGCGACTTGGATGAGTGGCAAGGTCGCGGTACGTTCCCCGACGGACGCTGCGATCTGAATTACGGTCCCGTTCAGTGGGGAGTGGATTGACGATTGTTTGAGTTGGAGTTGGAGAAGTTCAATTTGTTTCTCGATCGTTGCGACCGGATTGGCAGCGAGCAAAGCTTCGTGGGTGGCGTAGGCATTGCGATGAAGTTCGGTTGCTTGTTGGATCGCCAGTTCGCTCGCTTCGATCGCATGTTTCGAGGCCAGTTCGGCTTGAGCGAGGGATTGCACTGCGGTTCGGAGTTCGGTGCGTTTTCCATCGAGTTCCAAGCTACCGATGGCGGCTTTGGTCAGTGGGTCGTCGCGGAGTCGCTCGAGGGTTTGAACTTGGCGCTCAAGTGTCGCAATCGATTCCTTTTGCTCTTGGACGCGATCTGCTGTCGCGATCGCTTGTGCGCGCTGTTGGTTTGCAGCGACTTGTTTTCCTTGTGATGTGGTTACTGCGAGTTCGGCATCCCGTAGTTGGGCTTGGTGCTGGGCTCTGGCGTCGGCCAATTTCAGCAATGCTCCTTCGAGTTCGATTTTTTTTGCCTGCTCGCTTTCCAGAGTGATCAAGCGATCTCCGGCCTGGATGGCTTGCCCCACCTCGACATCGATCGACGCGACGCGGTCTCCTGGGAGTGAAGACAATTGCACGATCCCGCCCAGCGGTTGCAAGCGGCCTTGGGCGGAGATCTGGACGGACTCACTCTCGGTGGTTGTTCCGGCGGTGTTTTTTGCGGCGGTGTTTTTTGCGGCGCCGCTGGTCCCGGCGGGTTCTTTGGGATTCGAATCCGTCAGAGGCAATGAGTTTTGAGGTGAATCCGATGGCTTTCGATAATGGACGAAAGTCAAAGTCCCAGCCTTGGAGTGTTGGTGTTTATCGGCAGATTCGATGGGGCTCGACCATTCTGCAAGACTGGAGTTGTTTGCAGGGCTGGAGCAGCCTGGAATCATTGTCGACGCAAACATGGCGAGAACGCCGAAAATGGATATGGCGCCGATTGGGTTTGATGGATTACTGGTAGACAACCCGCGGTCAACGAAGTTGCGACGACCTAAAAGGCGGCGATTCAACGAGCAAAAAGTCGTGGAGCATCGAAGGTTCATGGCCAAGTCCGTGAACGATGAAGGAAGCGTAGAATATCGCATAGACTCAGGTGGCTAGGTCGGAGTTGTTAGGGATCTCGATTGCGGTGTTTGCAACGGGTTTCATTGCGATGCCAGTCGATCGCCTGGAGTGCTATTTTGGATTCGGTTTTGGATACGATTGAAGGCGTAAGGCCCGGAATAGTCAAAACGACTGGAACTGATAGGCTCCCCTATTATTCCAGATTTATTACATGCAGGCGCGAAAAAACCATGCTATCGACATCCCTTCCTCGGGCGACGCAATTCGACCCGCAAACCCGATTGCGGATCCGCGAAGGGGATCGGCCATCGATCCAAGCCACCAAGTTGCAGCATTTTTTTGGTGCGGGGGAGTTGAGAAAGCAGGTGCTATTCGACAATAACCTCACGGTTTACCCGGGCGAAATAATCATCATGACCGGTCCGAGCGGATCGGGGAAAACCACATTGCTTACTTTGATCGGTGCGCTGCGCAGTGTTCAGCAGGGTGAACTATGCGTGCTCGGGGAACCATTGCATGGGGCCAGTCGACCTGCGTTAGAGCGGTTTCGCAGGGATGTCGGTTTTATCTTCCAGTCCCACAACCTTTTCGAGTCCCTCTCAGCCACTCAGAATGTCCGGATGTCGCTGGAGCTTTGCCGGCCCGAAATGGATTCGGCGGGTCATCAGCGCGCAGCCGAATCGATGCTGGACCAAGTTGGATTGGGGCATCGAATGCATCATAAGCCAAAGCAACTCTCGGGAGGTCAAAAACAGCGAGTTGCAATTGCGCGAGGACTGGTTCATCAGCCAAAACTAGTACTCGCCGACGAACCTACCGCGGCCCTCGACGAGCAGAGTGGGCGAACTGTCGTCGATTTGTTACAGCGTCAAGCCAAAGAAATGGGAACGACGATCATGATCGTGACGCACGACAATCGCATTCTCGATGTCGCCGATCGCATCGTCACTTTGGTGGATGGTTCGATCCGCAGCGACGCCTTGGTCAAGGAAGCTGCGATCATTACCCAGATGCTGGCCAAGTGCAAAGTGTTCGAGCGAGTCACTCCACGTACGTTGACCAGAGTTGCTGATGAGTTGCTCATCGAGTCTGCGCAAGTCGGAGTCCCCATCATTCGCGAAAACGATCCTGGAGATCGATTCTTTTTGATCCGCGAAGGGAGAGTGTCGGTCCGTCGAGGTGACTCCGATACAGAGCTTGTTCAGTTGGGTCCCGGCGATTTTTTTGGTGAGATGGCGCTCCTCACCGGGCAGCCTCGCAATGCGACTGTTTGGCCTCTGGAGGAGACGTTGCTCTACTCCTTGAGCAAGTCGAATTTCCAGTCTGCGATGTCCGAATCCGCGACCATGGAGACAGAAATTCGGGAAGCTTATTTTGATCGGAAGTAAAACCATCAAGGATGAATAGCATCCCGTAGCGGCATCTGGTCCCAGCCCTTCTCAAACCGCTAGCAAGATTACATTAAGCTTATATTCCTAGGTGTTTTTGCGCGGTTCAGGATTTTTTTGGATTTTTTTTGGACGTAAACGTTCGGTTTTTGATGTTGGTTAAATTGCCGTTAGTTAGCTTTTGAGGCGAGGGAAATTCATGAGAATTTCTCATTACTTTTTGGTCATTTCGGGGGTTGACAAAGCGTTTTTTTGCGTTCCTGGCGCGGTAGGAAATTCATTGACATTTCAGCGGCCGTCGTTTTACTGAGTCATGGTTAGTTTTGCGCACCCAACACACACACCCGACTTCCCGAGTCTGCCGCGACTGGGCGAGTTGGTTCAAAGCGGCAGAAGCGGATAACTACTTGCCTCCCTTGAAGTAGTGCCGCGCTACTGAGATCGTCCCTGACTCAGGAATCGTTTTTTTTATTTA
>JBKCUW010000061.1:0-3547 GCA_046318275.1 Pirellula sp.
GAACTTCGATGTGCGTTACCGCGTTCGAAAGTTTGACGGCAAGCTGGAGTAAGGACGAACAATAAATTGCAGCGAAGTGCTCGGTCGGCCCATTTGACTTGCGTTGAGTCAACTCCTCGCACTCGCTGAATTTGGTCGTTCTGCCTTCACAATTGCAAACTGTGGTTTCAATGCAAATGGAATCTACAACAAGTCAAATCGAATCAACGAGCCACGGAGCATCCAGATTGATGCTTTCCTCCTTGGACTGGCGAGTCTGGTTTCTCGGATACGGACTTGGAGGATGCTTTGGGCTCACTTTTTTGGCTGGCGTGTGGAGTTTACTCGTTGACGAGAATCGAACGCCAGGATTGTTTGCGATCGTGATTTCGCTTGCTCATGGTTTCACACTTGTCGTATTTTGGTTGAAGCGATCGACAATACTCGCAAGGTCTGCGACGAGAGTCTGCTTCATGGCAGGCGCCCTCGGTATCACAACGGTCGCTTGGCTTATGAACTTAGGCGAATCACGAGTTCCTGGATTGACAGCTTTGTACTCTCTCGCAGCTATGAACCTGGTGTTTGCATTCACGGTCCCGCTATTGACACAGCCGAACAGCGGCAGAACCAAGCGATCCACCCAAGTCGCCGGTCGGCCGCCAATTTGAATCACAGTTTCTTGGCGGCGACTGGGTGATCGCCAACGTTATTTGGCTAGTGATCTCGCATGCAAATGCAAACCACCTACGGAATTTTTGATGACGAAGCCGATCGCATCATCGCGATGGTTCATGATCATGCACCGCTAGATTCGATCATTGCAACACCATGTCCAGCGTGCGGTGCCAAGATGGTCGTCGCGTTCAATGAGGATGGCAGTGGATTCTCGCTCAACTGCGAGGGCGATCCGCTACATCTCACCAAACAACAGGACATCGACAATCCACCGCCGTGGTGGCGAGACTGCTACGAAGAACCCAGAGATACGACTTGGTATTGGCGCGAATGGCATTCGTATGATGTCAATGCTACACTGCACATGAAGGTCTCGGGCTGGCGAGCTGACGGCGTACGTTGGTCTGGTGCTTTGGAATGCCCTCGCGACCATGCCGACTATGAGCTTTGGCGATGGATACTCACCGATTCAGGTTGCACTAAAGACCTCATCAGCGATACTGACCTTGCCGAACTTCGGACTCGATACGAAAATGCCAAATAACAATGGGTTGCAACGAAGCCCTCGACAAGCCGTTTCGACTTGCGTCGAGTCCACTACTCGGGCTCGCTGAACCCTTTCGTTATCGGGCCAAGAAATGCATCAACACGAGCTAGACATGCTGAACGTCGATGCCGCCGCGATTCAACTGGTTCCTGAATCAGTTGCACGCGAGCATTGTGTCTTGCCTGTTGCACTTGCGGATGGAAAGTTAAAGCTCGTCCTCCCCACAACCGCGGACGACTTATCTGACAAAACGATAGAGGTTCTTCGTTTTGTCTTAGGTCGAGACTTCGATTATGAGACTGCCCCACGCGATCAGCTTTGCAAAATTGTCGACCTCCTCTACCTAGCATCGTATTCTGAGATCCAAAATTGTGATGTTCGCTTTCGTTTCAAGTGCCCGAAACAATGGGCCGACCTACAACCCACCGCCGACAAACTGATTCGCCATTGCGACACCTGCAACCATGATGTCTACTATTGCTATAGTAAAGAAGAGCTTAACGAACGAGCAGAGAAGAACCAATGCGTTGCATTTTGTGACTACGATGATCTGGCGGTGACGCTCGGATTGCCTGACGTCATTCAAGATCCGTAGCCGTTCAGTAGAATGCCTGATAACAAAACCATGCACCGAAGTGGCCGGTCGGCGGCGATCTGCTTTAGATACTTTTTTGGCGGCCACTCGGTGATGGTTGCCGTTATCGCAAATAGCGGGCTGTCGTCATTTCATCCGTGAACGATTGAGGGGAAGCACTTTGTGATGAAAGACACCTCGGCGAAAGACGATTCTGAGGATGACCTCCTCAAAAAACTGCATAGCCAAAACCGGACAGTTCTATTCCATGAATACGGAACCCAACTGCGAGTTCTATCCGATGACACAATGATTTTGAATGTATTGTGCGGTAGGATTATGCAATACGGCGTCGAATTCCCTCTCAGCGATCATGAACGGCAACAATACAAACTACAGGGCGATGACTACTTGCGTACACTTGCTGCCAGAGTATTGAACTCGCCAGATACATACGCTCTGCGAGGGCGAAAGTGCTGAGAAGGCACCTCACGATACTTTCCATTTCTCAGAACGCTTGCGATAACAAAATGTTGGACCGAAGCCCCCGACGGTCCGCTTCGAACTTTAGAAACCGTGTTGGCGGGGGCTCGGTCAACATGGTCGTTCGTCGCTCCAAATCCATCCGCTTTAACACGATAACCCATGAACATCGTTGGCGACGATTACTTGCGAACATCGATTTCACAAAACGGCTACTTCATCAAGCTTGTCGTCAACGCTCGTGCTGCTCATTTTTTCCCGTACACCACAGAACATAGAGATGCTTCGCTCCCAGGACTGTGCTATCGCGATGACTCAATCGGTGACGCACTTGCCGCAACCATAAAACCTACGCAGATTGACATTCGACTTCACAAGGCGTTTTCGGCCTTGCAAGTGAAGACAATCCTTGAACAAATTGAAATCGATATTGGGAACTCTGCCGATTCGAAGTCGTTCGACGTGAATTACGGTGGCAAATACTTGACGACAATCAAACTCAACACATACGATTACGAACAAGGTCCTCCTCAAGCGCACGCGTCGTCCAATCAAAACGCGCCGAACAATCCGATGGACCGAGGCGGTGGATCGGCCGCTTCCTGATGGACACTTCACTTGCCACCGCTCGGTCATCGGGGGCGTTCGTCCAAGAGATATCAAAGATGGCATGGTTTAATCGAGATGTTGCCGTTGCTTTTGTCGATGAGGCAACAGGCACGGTATTCGCGAGGTCAAACATGCCTGTCGATAAGTTACCCGATTCTTTTGAGATCGACACCACACTGCATCTTGGAGCGACTGATTGGTCTGTCGTTTGTGCCGAACCGTCAATCAAAGCGGAGTTTTCTAAAACCCGAAAACTGACAATCCGACTTCGTAAAATTGAAACGATGGATCCGCAGCAGATAGCTTTCAGCCAATTGGATATCACCGAGCGATTTGATGACGACAAGAGTCTCAGTCATGAGGACTGGATTGAGACGACACCCTTGAATCGAAGAATTCCCGATCCGGTTGCATCTGGACTTCCGTCAGTTGATGCCGATTGTGATGAGATATACCGAATCGCATTAACTATGTCCGAGTTACGGGAATCGATTCCAATCGATGGCGATGGCGTGTACTGCCCGATCTGCCATATCGCAAACATTGAAATCGAAAAGCTCCGAACTCCATGTCCAAAATGCGGTCGAGGATTGCTAAAATTTGGATGGACCTAGTGGAGGACGAACAAAATGTTGGACCGAAGTCCCCGACGGTCCGTTTCGACTTTTAGAGACCTTGCT